>NZ_LFLT01000030.1 GCF_001189955.1 Herbaspirillum chlorophenolicum
ATGGATTTCAGTCCAGCATCCATCCCCGGGAGCATCCGACCGCCTTATGCCAGCGCATCAGGAGTTCATCGCGCAAATCGGCCGCCATTCCCGGTTCAAACAAGCGATCGACTTGCCACATGGCAGAAATTTCCTCCTGGGAATGCCAGAATCCGGTGGCCAGCCCAGCCAGGTAGGCCGCGCCCAGCGCAGTCGTTTCCGTGACCTGCGGACGGACTACCGGCACACCCAGCATGTCAGCCTGGAATTGCATCAGCAAGTCATTGCGTGCAGCGCCGCCGTCTACTCGCAGTTCCTTGAGCGGAATAGCCGCATCCTTCTGCATTGCTTCCAATACATCTGCAGTCTGGTAGGCGATGCTTTCCAGTGCGGCGCGCGCGAGATGCGCCTTGGTCGAGCCGCGCGTGAGTCCGCTGATGCTGCCGCGTGCGTAAGGATCCCAATACGGCGTGCCGAGTCCGGTAAATGCCGGCACGAAATACACGCCGCCGTTGTCCGGCGCCTGTGCTGCCAACGCCTCGATATCGGACGATTTCGTGATCACGCCCAAGCCATCGCGCAGCCACTGCACTACCGCACCCGCGACAAAGATACTGCCCTCAAGCATGTACGAGGTCTGGGGCGCGGCGCCATCTTCTGCCGCCAGCGTCCAGCCTATTGTCGTGAGCAACTTGTTCTTCGACACGGCGGCTTGCGCGCCGGTCTGCATCAGCATGAAACAACCAGTGCCGTAGGTATTCTTGACCATGCCTTCACGCAGGCAAGCCTGCCCGAAAGTGGCGGCCTGCTGGTCGCCGGCGATGCCGGCAATGAGAAGGGGACTTCCAAACCATTCGGCTTTGGTCTGCGCGGCAACACCGCTGCTGGCCACCACACGTGGCAACATGGAGCGGGGTACTTCCAGCACTGCCATGAGTTCGTCGTCCCATTCGCAGCGATGGATATCGAACAGCAGGCTGCGTGAGGCATTGCTGCTGTCGGTGACATGTTCCCCGCTGAGCTTGTAGACCAGCCAGGAATCGACAGTGCCAAAAGCCAGTTCGCCGCGCTCGGCGCGCGCGCGGGCATCCGGCACGTTTTCGAGGATCCAGTTCAGCTTGGTGCCGGCGAAATAGGCGTCCAGCACCAGGCCGGTCTTGCGGGCGAACAGCTCTTCCTTGCCTTCGCCACGCAGTCGGTCGCACAGGCCGGCAGTGCGGCGGTCCTGCCACACGATGGCGGGGCAGACCGGTTCGCCGCTCTTCCGATCCCACACCACAGTAGTTTCGCGCTGGTTGGTGATGCCGATGGCGACGATGTCATCGGCTTTCACGTGGTTGTTCTTGAGCACGGCCTGGGCGACTTCGAGCTGGGAGCGCCAGATGTCGTTGGCATCGTGCTCTACCCATCCGGATTGCGGGTAATGTTGCGCAAACTCTTTCTGCTCAATGGCCGCGATGCGGCCCTGGCGGTCAAACAGAATGGCGCGTGAACTGGTGGTGCCCTGGTCGAGTGCGAGCAGGTAACGGCTCATGGCATAGTCTCCCGATGCTGGTTTTCTTGTAATCCGGTGCGCCGGGAAAATCAGGGCCGGTAGCTGTATTCCAGGCGCCCCGGTATTTCCACGCGCACCGACAGCACGCATCCCGACAGCGGATATTGCTGCAGTTCGCTGTCACTGCGGCCATTGCGCCCGGTAGTGATGTACAGCGTGCGCAGGTCGACGCCGCCGAAGGCCACCATGGTCGGGCAGCGCGCCGGCAAGCGGATCTCCTGCAGGATCTCACCCTGCGGCGACAATCGCAGCACGCGTCCACCCTCGAACATGGCGCACCAGTAGGCGCCTTCGCTATCCACCGCGGCGCCGTCCGGGCGGCCGCCGTAGTCGGGCGAACTCTTGTCGGCGTCGAACTGGCGCAGCAGACGGCAGTTGTCGGCCGTGCCCGTGGCCAGGTCATAGTCGTAGACGTTGATGCGGTGCGCCGGCGTGTTCGAGTGGTACAGCAGGCGCTGGTCGGGGCTGAACGCCACACCGTTGGAGGTGGTCACCGGATGGTGGGCATCGCGTAGGCTGTTGCGTTCGAAACAGTACAATGTGCCGGCTTCACGGTCGCGCGGTTCGTAGATGGTGCCGCACCAGAAACGGCCCGTGGCATCGCAACGGCCATCATTGAAGCGGATGCGGCTGGTGTCGTAAGGCGCCTCCAGCAGCAGCGACAGCGCACCGGTCTGCGTATCGAGGTGCGACATGCCGGTGCGTAGCGCGACCACCAGGCCGCCCTGGGCATGTTTGACGATGGCGCCGGGCTCCTGCGGCATGGGCCAGGATTTGTGCTGCCGGCTTTCGATATGCAGGCGATGCACCGCCTTGCCGGGAATGTCGATCCAGTACAGCGCCGCCTCTTCGGCATGCCACAACGGCGACTCGCCCAGCAGCATCGGTTGGTCAAAGGCAGCCGTGATCTGTTTGGATGGCGAGGATGTGTCGGTCATGGGAGGGAAAAAGATGACGGAAAGGCACATTATGCGCCGCAGCCGCCGATTCACAAACCTGTACCGCAAGCTGCGCCAGCAATGAAAAACGGCATGTGCTTCAGCACATGCCGTTTTCTTTTTGCAGGCATTCAGGCCGGGCAGGCCCGGCCCTGCGATGTCGCGATCAGTTCGACCAGCCGCCGTCGATCATGTGGATCGAGCCGGTGGTGAAGTTCGACTCGTCGGACGCCAGGTACAGCGCCAGTGCGGCAACTTCTTCTGCTTTGCCGATGCGGCCCATCGGCTGGCGGCCGACGAAGGCGGCGCGCACCTCGGCTTCGCTCTTGCCGGTTTCCTTGGCCTGGGTGGCGATGCGCTGTTCCAGCGACGGCGACTCGATGGTACCCGGGCAGATCGCGTTGCAGCGTACGCCCTGCGCCACGAAATCGGCAGCGACCGACTTGGTCAGGCCGACCACCGCCGCCTTGGAGGCGCCGTAGGCGAAGCGGTTGGCCACGCCCTTGACGCTGGAGGCGGCCGAGGCGATGTTGACGATCGAGCCGGCCTTCTTGGCCAGCATGCCCGGCAGCACCGCACGGATGGTGTGGAACATTGCCTTGGCATTCAGGTTGAAGGAGAAGTCCCACGACTTGTCGTCGCATTCCAGGATGTTGCCGGCGGCCACATAGCCCGCGCAGTTGAACAGCACGTCGATGGTGCCGATGTTGGCCACCAGTTGCTTGATGGCGGCGTCGTCGGTCACGTCCAGCAAGTGGGTTTCGACGCCGGCGATGCCGGCCAGCGCGTCGAGGTGAGGCTTGCTGATGTCGGTGGCGATCACGCGCGCACCTTCCTTGGCGAACAATTCGGTCGAGGCGCGGCCGATGCCTTGGGCGGCGGCAGTGATCAGAACGGTCTTGCCGGCGAGGCGTCCAGTGGATGAGGCCATTTCTATTCCTTTAGATGAGTTGTCGTTTTGCCAGATTCTTGAGCAGCGCGGTCAGGCCGAAAGTCCAGGGCGCCGTCTTGTCGCTGAAGTTCACGGTGTTGACCAGCGCGCCCAGCTTGGGCGTGGCGATCGTCACGATGTCGGCGACCTGGTGGGTGAAGCCCTGGCCCGGACCGAAACGGTCCTGGGTCGGCGCGAACATGGTGCCCAGGAACAGTACCAGCCCATCCGGGTACTGGTGGTTGGGCCCGATCGCGTGTTCCACCAGTTGCAGCGGATCGCGGCTGATCATCGACATCGAGCTGCTGCCCTTGAGCGTAAAGCCTTCCGTACCGTCGACCCGCATTGTAAGTTCGGCGCGGCGCACATCGTCAATTGAAAAGTTTGCGTCGAACAGACGAATAAAAGGCCCGACCGAGCAGGAGGCATTGTTGTCCTTGGCCTTGCCCAGCAGCAGGGCGCTGCGGCCCTCGAAGTCGCGCAGGTTGACGTCGTTGCCCAGCGTCGCGCCGACGACCTTGCCGCGGCTATTGATGGCCAGCACGATCTCGGGTTCGGGGTTGTTCCAGGCCGATTTCTGGTGGATGCCCACCTCATCGCCCAGGCCGACCGACGACAGCGGCTGCGCCTTGGTGAAGATCTCGGCGTCCGGGCCGATGCCCACCTCCAGGTATTGCGACCACACGCCTTGTTCCAGCAGCACGTCTTTCAGTTTGGCCGCTTCCGGCGAACCGGGCACCACGCTGGAGAGGTTGTCGCCGATCACGGCGGTGATGGCCTTGCGCACCGACTCCGCACGGCCGGCATCGCCGCGTGCCTGTTCCTCGATCACGCGTTCCAACATGCTGGCCACGAAGGTCACGCCGCTGGCCTTGACCGCTTGCAGGTCGATCGGCGCCAGCAGCCAGGGCTTGCCGGTGTCGCGCCTGGCCGTGTCGGCGTTGTCCAGCAGTTCTTGCAGCGAAGCCAGGCGTGGCAATCCACTCGCGGCCTGCACGGCTGCGGCCGGATCATCCAGTTCCAGTAACTGGCTGGACGTAGCGGCAACCGTGCTCAGGTCATACACGCCATCGGCGTTGACCTTGACCAGCACCGGGCCGACATTCGGCTGCCAGACACGCCCGATCAGCGTCGCTTGCGCGTGGTCTTCAGGCAAGTGCGCCTGGATGGTGAATGCATGTGCCATATTCTTGACTCCTAGGTTGTTGAGGCCGCATGAAGCGGACCAGACTTGGCTTGTTGGCGTAACCGCTGGCAAAGCACCCTCATGCACGAATGCAAGGGGAAGGGCGCTTTGCCGGCGGCTGCGCATCTGATGGTGGACGACGGACGGCGCAAACAAAACTGCCGTTGGCATCGACGCCAACGGCAGCAGGGGATGCAGCTCAGGTGTACACGCCGATATGCCAGGGTACGAACTCATCCTGTCCGTATCCGTGCAATTCGCTCTTGGTCTTCTTGCCGGATGCGGTGTCGAGGATCATCTGGAAGAAGCGTGCGCCGATCTCCTGGGGCGTCGCGGTGCCATCCGCAATTTCGCCGCAGTTGATGTCCATGTCTTCTTCCTGGCGCTGCCACAGCGCCGTGTTGGTCGCCAGTTTCAGCGACGGCGACGGTGCGCAGCCATAGGCCGAACCGCGGCCGGTGGTGAAGCAGATCATGTTGGCGCCGCCGGCGACCTGGCCGGTGGCCGAGATCGGGTCGTAGCCCGGCGTGTCCATGAACACGAAGCCCTTGGCCGTCACGGTCTCGGCGTACTTGTAGACGTCCACCAGGTTGGTGGTGCCGCCCTTGGCAACCGCGCCCAGCGATTTTTCCAGAATGGTGGTCAACCCGCCCGCCTTGTTGCCGGCCGAAGGATTGTTGTTCATTTCGGCGTCGTTCTTGCGGCAGTACTCTTCCCACCAGTCGATGCGTGCCAGCAGCTTCTGGCCCACTTCCGACGACACCGCACGGCGCGTCAGCAAGTGTTCGGCGCCGTAGATTTCCGGCGTTTCCGACAGGATCGCGGTACCGCCGTTTTGCACCAGCAGGTCGACCGCCACGCCCAGCGCCGGATTGGCGGTGATGCCCGAGTAGCCGTCGGAGCCGCCGCATTGCAGGCCCAGCGTGAGGTGCTTGGCCGGTACCGGTTCGCGCTTGATGTCGTTGGCCTTGGGCAGCATCTTCTTGATCTTCTCGATGCCCAGCGCCACCGTCTTGGCGGTGCCGCCGGTGCTCTGGATCGTGAAGGTGTGGAAGTATTCGCCTTCCTTCAGGTCATGGCTTTCCATCAGGCCGGAGATCTGGTTGGTCTCGCAGCCCAGGCCCACCACCAGCACGGCGGCGAAGTTGGGGTGCTTGGCGTAGCCGGCCAGGGTGCGGCGCAGGATCTGCAGCGGCTCGCCCAGCGAGTCCACCGCGCAGCCCAGGCCGTGGGTCAGCGCCACCACGCCGTCGACGTTGGGGAAATCGGCAAGCGCTTCGGGATGGATGTCGCGGCGGAAATGGTCGGCGATCGCGCGTGCGGCCGTGGCCGAGCAGTTCACCGAGGTCAGCACGCCGATGTAGTTGCGCGTGGCCACGCGGCCGTCGGGGCGAACGATGCCCATGAAGGTCGCCGGCTGTGCGGCGAAGTCGACCGGTTTGACGTCGGCGCCGAAGTGGTGCTCGCGGGAGAATTCAGCCATCGCCAGATTGTGCGTGTGCACGTGCTGGCCTGGCTCGATGGCTTGGCTGGCGGTGCCGATGATCTGGCCATAGCGCTTGACCGACTCGCCGGCCGCGATAGCGCGGGTCGCCATCTTGTGGCCGGCAGGGATCAGGCCGACGACCTTGAGGCCGCCTTCCTCTTCCAGCACGGTACCGGAAATGAGCTGCCGGCGCGCAATGACGACATCATCGACCGGATTCAATCGAATGATGGGAGAAATAGGTTTCATGATGATCTCAGTGAGAGCGTTTCAAACAGTCCGCTGGCAAAAGGCATGCTGGCGGCGACATGCAAGCCGGTTCTGCAAAGCGCCGCCGCGTGCGGCGTGCCGGTCCGGCTTGCATTCAGGTTGCGACTTCGGGAATTACTTGGCTGCGAATTGCGACAGGTCAGGCATCGGGCTACCCACCCATTGCTGGTAGATGCCGGCCAGCTTGCCGTTCTTCAGGTTCGCGCCGATCCAGTCGTTAAGCCATTTTTCCAGCGCCGGCTCGTTCTTGCGGATGCCGATGGCGTAAGGGATGTCCTTGATCACGAACTTGGTTTCGATGTTCTTGGACGGGTTTTGCTTGGACACGGCGGACGCCAGCGAGTTGGGTGTGCAGAAGGCATCTACCTGGCCCGAGACGATGGCTGCAGTCACGGTGGCGTCGTCATCGAAGCGCACGATGGTCGCGCCCTTGGGAGCGATCGGGGTCAGCAGCGAATCCTGCATGTTGCCGCGGACCACGGCCACGCGCTTGCCGACCAGGTCGTTCAGGCCCTTGATGTTCTCACCCTTGGGGGCGGCCACCACGAACTGCGAGGCGCCGTACGGTTGCGAGAACGAGACCACCTTCTGGCGTTCCGGTGTGATCGAGAACGATGCAATCACCATATCGGCCTTGCCGGTCATCAGGAACGGGATGCGGTTGGGGCCGGTAACCTGCACGATTTCCAGTTCCACACCCAGGTCCTTGGCCAGGGCGCGTGCGGTTTCCACGTCCGAACCCTGCGGCTCCAGCTTGGCGCTGGTCATGCCGAACGGAGGCGCGCCCAGGTCGATGGCGACCAGCACTTTCTTGCGGGCCTTGATGTCGGCCAGCGCATCGGCGTGTGCGACCTGTGCAAAGCAGGCGATGCCCAGCACCACGGCAGCGGCTTTTTTGGTGAAGTTCAAAAGGTTTTTCATTGATGTCTCCTGAGATGAAAGGTACTGCTTGGGTACGTCGTCTTGATGATGCGACTGGTGCGATCGGGATGCAGCGTGATTACAGATCGCTGGATACGAATTTCTGCAGCTCGGCGGTCTTGGGGTTGGAAAACAGCTCATCCGGCGGACCCACTTCCCACACCTTGCCCTGATGCATGAACACCAGCACGTCGGCCAGCTTGCGGGCGAAGGCCATTTCGTGCGTGACCAGCACCATGGTCATGCCCTGCTTGGCCAGGTCTTCCATGACCTTGAGCACTTCCGAGGTCAGTTCCGGGTCCAGCGCCGAGGTCACTTCATCGAACAGCATCAGTTCCGGCGCCATTGCCAGCGAGCGGGCGATCGCCACGCGCTGCTGCTGGCCGCCTGAGAGCTGCTCGGGATAGGCTTCCTTCTTGTTTTCCAGGCCGACCAGTTGCAGCACGTTCTGCGCGATCTTCTTGGCTTCGTCGGACGACATCTTCTTGATCGTCGTCAGCGCCAGCGTGATGTTGCGCTCCACCGTCAGGTGCGGGAACAGGTTGTAGCTCTGGAACACGATGCCGACCTGCTTGCGCAGTTCGCGCAGGTTGAGCTTGTCCGGATGGTGGATGTCGTGGCCGCAGACGTTGATGTCGCCGGCATCGACCTTCTCCAGGCCGTTGAGGCAGCGCAGCAGGGTGCTCTTGCCCGAGCCGCTACGGCCGATGATGGCCACCATCTGGCCCTTCTGCACATCCAGCGAGACGCCGTTCAACACCTTGTTGGTGCCGAAGCTCTTGTGCAGGTCCTTGATCTTAACGATTGCTGACATTCAATTTCCTTTCGAAATGCTTGGAGAGCGCCGACAGCGGATAGCAAAGGCAAAAATAGATCAGCGCCACACAACCGAAAACGGTGAAGGGCTGGAAAGTCGAGTTGTTGATGATCTGGCCGGCGCGCGCGAGGTCGACGAAACCGATCACCGAGGCCAACGAGGTGTTCTTCACGATTTGCACCATGAAGCCTACGGTCGGCGGGATGGCGATCTTGGTCGCCTGCGGCAGGATGACCTTGGTCAACTGCTCGAAGCGGTTGAAGCCCAGGCATTCCGACGCTTCCCATTGGGTCTTGGGCACCGCCTGGATGCAGCCGCGCCAGATTTCGCCGAGGAAGGCCGCGCAGTAGATCGCAAACGAAATGCCGGCTGCCACCAGCGGCGTGAGCTTGAAACCGGCGATCGCCAGGCCGAAGTAGGCCACGAACAGGATCACCAGCAGCGGAATGCCCTGTACGATCTGGATGTACCAGCTGGCGATGGTGCGCAGTACCTTGTTGGGCGAGACGCGCCACAGTGCGATCACGATGCCGGCGACGCCACCGAACACGAAGGCCACCAGTGACAGCACCACGGTCCAGACGGCAGCTTGCAGCAGGTATTCAACGTGCAAAAAACTGAATGAATTCACGTTGTCTCCTTATAGGCTGGTGCCGAGCTTGCGCTTGCGGACGAACGCGACCTGGCTGATCAGCCAGAATGCCGCACGGAACAGGAAGGACAGCGCCAGATAGGCCACCGCGATCACCACATACACTTCGAAGCTGCGGAAGGTTTCCGATTGCACCAGGTTGGCGGTGGCAGTCAGTTCTTCGGCGGAGATCTGCGAGGTGATGGAGGATGCCAGCATCAGCAGGATGAACTGGCTGGTCAGCGACGGGTAGACGCGTTCTACCGCCGGCAGCAGCACCACATGCCAGTAGACATGCAGCTTGGACATGCCCAGGCATTCGGCCGCCTCGATCTGGCCGGGATGGATCGAGTTGATGCCGGCGCGCATGATCTCGGTGGTGTAGGCGCCGACGTTGAGCGTGAGCGCGATCACGGCGGCGGTTTCGGCGGTCAGCTTCCAGCCGATGCTGGCCAGGCCGAAGAACACCAGAAATACCTGGACCAGCAGCGGCGTATTGCGGATGATCTCCACGTAAGCCTTCACCAGGCCATGCAGCAGCGGGTTCTTGCTCCTGTAGGCGATCGCGCACAGCGTGCCGACCACGAAGCCGAGCACGATGGACAGGGCGGAAAGTTGGATCGTCAGCCAGGCGCCGTACAGCAGGCGCTCCCAGTTGGCGAACACACTCATGAAATCAAATGTGTAATTCATTGATACTCCGGTGAAACGGGGCGGGTGGCAGGATTACGTGTGGCGGCGGCAGATGTGCGCCGTTCCTGGCCGGAAGTGATGGGTTGCTGGCATGAAGTGGTCTCCTTTCTTGTTACCTGAGGTCTGACGCCTGGCGTGCCACCGGTTGCGGAGAAGGATCCGGCTACCGGTGGGCGGGCTCTTGTCGGCCCATGTGCCAGGGTGGCTTGTTACTGCTGTACTGCATGCGCCTTGCGGCGATTTTTCACGGACGGTGCTCGCAAGGTTTACAAGGTCTTGACGCCGCCGAATTTCGTTTCGACTTTTTCAATGCCATTGACCAGCGGCTCGCCGAAGTCCGGAATGCTGATCTCAAAGCTGTCGCCGGTCTGTGTGCGTACACCGGAAGCGAACGAAAGATTGGCCGCGCCCATGTAATACACATGCACGTCGCCGGCACGCAGAAACTGGTTGTACTTGAAGTGGTGGTACTCCAGGTTCCTGATGTCATGGCACATGTTGTCCTGGCCGGTCAGGAATTCCTGTTCCCAGATCACGCGGCCATTGCGGCGGATACGGGTCATTCCAACCAGGTGCGAAGGTGGCGTACCCACCAGCAGTTCCGGCCCGAAGGAGCAATGGCGCAGTTTCGAATGCGCCTGGTACAGGTAATTCCTGCGCTCCATCACGTGATCCGAGAATTCGTTGCCGATGGCAAACCCCAGGCGCTGCGGGCAGCCTTCGTCGTCGATCACGTACAGGCCGACCAGCTCGGGTTCTTCGCCGGCATCCAGCGCAAAGTCGGGGCTGGGAACGGGTTGGCCGGGGGCGACCACAATGTCGCCATCGCCCTTGTAAAACCATTCCGACTGCACGCCGATCTCGCCTGCGTCCGGGCGGCCGCCTTCCAGGCCCCATTCGAACATGTACATGGTGTCGGTCCTGGCCATCTCCTCGGAGTTGACCTTGCGGTGCATCTTGTCGCGCGTGGACGCGCTGCCCAGATGCGTAACGCCGGCGCCGGACACCAGGCAATGCGCCGGATCTTCATGGTCCAGCGGGGCCAGGATGCGTTGTTCTTTCAGGATGGCGGCGTAGTCTTCCTGCCGGTTCCCATTGAGCAACTGGGCCTGGCGTTCCAGGCCATTTCCGCTGCGCATGGCCAGCAACGCCAGTTCGCGCATAGTGGCGACCTGCGACAGCGTCTGGATATTCGTCCCGTTGACGATACCGACGCGGCGCGCACCTTCGCGATCTGCAAATTGAATCAGCCTCACCTTGTCTCCGATGGTCATTCTTGTTGCTTGAACAGCGCGACTCCCATGTCGTATCGGCTGTTGCGGAATTAGACCGGTTCTTCACCCGCTTCCGTTACGCTGCAGTGCACGATAGGCACAATGGCAATTGGAGAGCAGTGATTCGCAGTCGGCGGGAATTCGTGCGCCGCCGGGTCAATTTCGCAAAAGTCTCCTGCTTTTTTCACGCATCGCTTTGGCTGGACGATAGATGCGCTAGCATTGTGGTTTTTCGCAGCACCGAATATAAGAGGCTTACAAAACGATGTCTAATGAGGTTAATTCATCGGGTGATAACCAACTCAAGACTGCCGGGGGGGAACTGCCCTCGGTCGGTTCTATTGTCAGCCGCCTGCGTTTCCGGCAGGTCGCCCTGCTGACGGCGCTCGATGAGCAGGGTTCGCTGCACAAGGCGGCCGAAGTGATGCACATGACGCAGCCGGCCGCGACCAAGGCGTTGCATGAAATGGAAGATGCCTTGGGTGTCACCCTGTTCGACCGCTCGCCGCGCGGCATCGAGGCCACCGAACTTGGGCGCTGCGTGATCCGCTACGCGCGCCTGATTCAAAGCGACGTTGCCAACTTGCGCGACGAACTGCAGAACATGATCAGCGGCCGCGGCGGGCGCTTGTCCATCGGTACGATCATGGGCGCAGCGCCCTTCGTGACGCGCGCGCTGTCGCGCTTGCGCGAGATCCAGCCGGACGTTTCCATTGAAATTACCGAAGACACCAGCGCGCGCCAGTTGCTGCTGCTCGACCAGGGGCGCATCGACCTGATGATCGGGCGTTCCTCGGTCAGTTCCCAACCCAACCTGTACAACTATGAAATGCTGCGCGGCGAGCCCATGTGCATCGTCAGCGGCATCGACCATCCGCTGGCGACCGCGCAGAAGGTACGGCTGCAGGAACTGTCGGACGCCTCCTGGATTTTGTATTCGAGCAATATGCCCATGCGCATCTGGATCGAGCACGAGTTCAAGCTGGATGGCCTGAAAGTCCCGGGCAATGTGATCGAAACGGCATCGCCCTTCGTGACGGTGACGTTGCTGGCGCAGTCCAACATGGTGGCCGTCATGCCGCTGGACATTGCCCATTTCTTCGCCGCCAAGCAGATGCTGTGCATCTTGCCAGTGGGGCTGAAAACCCGGATCGAACATTACGGCATCGTCACGCGAAAAAATACGACCTTGTCTTCGTTATCGAAGATGTTCATCCAGATCTTGCGCCAGCAGAACTGACGTTGCTGCCGGGCCGGACACGGCTTCGCGTATGATGTGGTGCGATTTCCTTCCTGCATGTTCACCGCTCTCGCATGGCGACAGCCGTGGTTTCAAGCAGTTTCCATTATTGCGGCCAAGCCAGGCCGGCTCTTCTGGTTGTTCTCCATGACATTGCGTTCCCCAGCTGTTGGATTTTTCATTCCGGGCCCCGGCTCTTTGGCACGCTTGCGCCGTCCGTTGCAGGTAGTGGCGTTTGCTATTGCCACGCTGGCGCTGGCAGGCTGCGCGGGGCAAAAGCAGGCGCCTGAAGCAGCGGCCAAACAGGCGAGACTGGACAAGGCCCTGGCGCTGTTCTCTGCCAATGCCCCGGGCGGGCTGCCGGCAGAATGGGAGCCGCTGCTGTTTACACGCAGGAAGAAGAGCACCGAATACCAGCTGGTCGAAGATGCCGGCCGCACGGTGCTGCGTGCGTATGCGGACAAGGCATCGTCCGGCCTGCGCCACCAGGTCAATATCGACATCAACAAGAAACCCTGGCTGTCATGGAGCTGGAAGACCTCGGCCCTGATTCCCACCGCCGACAATACCCAGCGCGAGACCGAGGATTCGCCGGTGCGCATCGTGCTGGCTTTCGATGGCGACCATGACAAGCTGTCGCTGATGGACACCATCCTGTTCGACACGGCCAAGCTGCTGACCGGACACGAGCTGCCCTATGCCACGCTGATGTACATCTGGGAAAACAAGGCGCCTGTGGGCAGCGTGATCGCCAATACCCGTACCGGGCGCATCCAGATGCTGGTGGCCGAAAGCGGCCCGGCCAATGTCGGGCAATGGGTGGAATACAAGCGCAATGTGGCGGAGGATTACGAGAAGGCCTTCGGTGAAAAGCCGGGGCGGCTGATTGGCGTGGGCGTGCTCACCGATACCGATAACACCGGCCAACAGGTGGAGGCCTGGTATGGCGACATCAGGCTGATGCGTGAGGTTGACGGCGGCGAGTGAGTCCGGCCCAGAGGGCGGGCGCGAACAGGCTCCAAGCAAACAAGGCCTGCCGGGTGTGCACCGGCAGGCCTTGTTTGTTTCTATTGCATCTATTTCGTCATACGCCACGCCACCATGCGGCGACATGGCCCCAGAATCCCTTCGGTCCTTCCGTGAATAGCCAGGGCTTCTGCGCCTTTAGGCGTTCGATCATTTCCTGCTCCGCCTTTTCCGAGACATTGCCGTAGGCGCGTCCCAGCCGCAGCAGGCTGCGTAGCGCGCCCAGCTTTTCGCGCGCTACCGCGCCAGAGGCATGCTCAATGGCGATGTGCGTCTCGCGCAGTTCCTGCACCAATGCGTGCGCCAGCTGCGACGCCGGGGTTTTCAGCTTTTCCTGCACCACGGTGATGCTGGTGACCGAATTCTTGATCTGCGCAGCCAGGATGTCGATCTGCGATTCGTCGCCCTTGGCCTGTTTGACGATGGATGCGGCCCAGGCCTTGGAAGCAGCCAGCAGGTCGTCCGGACCCCAGTCATGGCGTACTGCGATGTAGAAGCCGTAGTTCGACGCCTGCGAGATCAGGATCTCCACCACATCCGGAAAATCCTTGTCCAGCGCGCGTTTAGCCCAGGCGTACTGGCCCGAAAGCATCAGGTGCTGCACGCCGTCCTCGGTCAGGAAATGAGGGTTTTCGGAGACCTTGGCCAGCAAGAAGCCATCGAATGTCGGGGAGACAAAGCCCGAGTCGATTTTCGTCGACAGGCGTACAAAGTTCTTGTAATCGCGTTGCAGCGATTCGTATGTCTCATCCTTGAGGTTGAGTTTGATCTGTTTCATTGCCCTTCCCCGAGCGTGTTTGATGTTGTCGTGCCGGCATCGAAGGAGGCCGGCCGATGGTTGTCATTTCTTTACAGGTTGTGCGAAGAGGCAACCGTGATTAATGATTATCGGCCAAATTGAAGGAAAACTTTATTTTTGGAAATTTTCGTTCCCATTCCGATAACGCTCCTTGCTTGGCGCTGGCCGGAAACTCCCTGTTGCAGGGGGCAGGCTCAATAGGACAGCAGGCCGTAACGGCGGCGTGTCTCTTCGTCCGGGTACAGGAAATCCCGATAAGTTGACCAGGCGGCATCGGCCTTGATCTCGGTATGAATTTCGCAGCCCGGGCAAAGCTTGGCATAGACCGCCGCGACGGTTTCTCCAAGGCCGTTGGGATCGATCACGTAGATGTAGTTGAGTTGTTCCAGGTTGTGGATGACGGTGCCGGCATAAATGCTGCGCGTCTTGCGGCCGATGGCGGTTGCCACCGCTTCCGATATGGCGTCGAGCCGGCCGGTATCGCCCGGCTCGGGAAGGCCGTCCGGGCGGCTTGAGCGGTAGCCCACGCCGGTCACGATCACATACGGATAGCCGGAGACCGGCGCCACCCTGCGCAGCCCCATGTCCAGCCGGGTGGTGCCGGGTTTGCCGTCGTGCGCGGCGACGTAGCTCCACCATTCGGCATTGTCGGAAGTCTGTGCGTGCAGTGTGCCGGCGGTGAGCAGCGCCAGTAGGGCAATGACGAGTTTCTTCATTGAGGTGGCTTGTTTAATAATGCAAAGGGCAAACCCGGCGCCGGCCCGTCATCGCACGGCCAGCAGGGCGAGCAAGGCCAGCAGGGCAGGCAAGGCCTGGATGTAAAGGATGGAGCGTTTCGCGGTGAGCCCGCCGTAGATGCCGGCGATCAGTACGCAGGCGACGAAGAAAAACTGTACCGGACGGTCCCCCGCGGCTACTCCCCAGAACAGGCCGGCGGCCAGGAAGCCGTTGTACAGGCCCTGGTTGGCTGCCAGCACGCGCGAAGCCTCTGCGGTTTCTTTCGACTGGCGGAATGTCTTCAGGCCGATGGGTTTGGTCCAGAGGAACATCTCCAGCACCAGGATCCAGACATGCTCGATGGCGATCAGGATGAGCAGGGCAGTGGCGAGCGTTTGCAAGGGATTCTCCTTTTGTCGTTATGGGGAGCGCTCGGGCGGGGCCGGCGCTTTCGCGATCATGCCCGAAAGCGCCGGCCCCGCCAATGTCGATGCGTTGTTGATGCGCTCCGGCGCGGCTGTCGCATCGCCGCCACCGCCGGCTTGGCAGACTTGCGCCGCAGGGGATAGAATGCGGCCTCGGGCGCGGCAGGGCGCCCATTCCCGCGAAAGCCGATGCACCTGCCGTCTGCGGAAGTACACCTTCAGCTTGAACACAGACGTTGAACCTTGATAGTCGTGGCGGGAGACGACGCTTGAAAGGAACAAACGTAATGTGGTCTACCCAATTCCCCCACGCCATCCATATCGCCGAACCTGGTTTCGGCAGCAGCCTCGCCAACGGCGATTTCCTGCGCCGTTATGCCAAGCGGCTGCTGCGCGCCGTACATTCCGAGCGCAGCAGCGAGGCGTTGCCCGTCCTGCGCCGCATCGTCGCCATGCAGGTGACGCCGGAAATTTCCGTGGCTGAACTCCATCCCTTGCGCCGCAGCCTGCAACTCAAGCATGTGCTGCATACGCTGGCGCGCGAAGTCGGTTTCGCCAGCTGGGAGCTCTGCGCACGCCAGGTCGATGCACGACCGTCGTCGCTGCTGGACCGCTATCGTCTTGAGCTTGGCATGTTTCGCGATTTCGAGACCAACTGGTTCCCCGACATGGAGACTGCGCAAGGCTGGCAGCGCGAACACGGCGGCTACCTGATCGCCTACGGTACGCAGGCGGTGGCGATCCTGGCGCATTGAGATTGACCGTCATGCCGCAATGAAAAACGGCGCCGGTGGAGGCCGGCGCCGTTGTCATTGCGATGCAAGGAATCATTTCGCCTGCAGGAATTTCTCCGCCAGTCGCACCCAGTAGGTCGCGCCGATAGGCAGCAAGTCGTCGTTGAAGTCGTAGCTGGGGTTGTGCAGGTTGCACGGGCCCAGTCCATGGCCGTGGTCGCGGTGGCCGCCGTCACCGTTGCCGAGGAAGACGTAGCAGCCCGGCTTGTGCTGCAGCATGAAGGCGAAGTCCTCGGCGCCCATGGTTGGCTCGGTGCGCGCATCGACATGGTCGGCGCCGAACTGCTCGGTCAGCACCTCGACCGCGAAGGCGGTTTCCTTCTCATGGTTGATCAGCGGTGGATAGTTGCGCGAGAAGCGGAAATCTACCGTAGCGTCGAAGGCTGCGGCGGTGTGTTCGGCGATCTCCCGCATGCGGCGCTCGATCATGTCCAGCACCGGTGTGCTGAAGGTACGTACGGTGCCGATCATGGTGGCGATGTCAGGGATGACATTGGTGGCACTGCCGGTATGGATCTGCGTGATCGAGACGACCGCCGGATCATTCGGATTGGCGTTGCGCGAGACGATGGTCTGCCAGCTTTGCGCGATCTGCACCGCCGTCATTACCGGATCGATTGCCTTGTGTGGCTGGGCTGCGTGCGAACCCTTGCCCTTGACGGTAACTTCGAATTCGTTGCTGGAGGCCATCTGCGGCCCCGGCGTCACGCCGAAATGGCCGGCCGGGATGCCGGGCCAGTTGTGCATGCCGAACACGGCATCCATCGGATACTTCTCGAACAGGCCATCCTGGATCATGCGCTCAGCGCCGCGGCCGCCTTCTTCGGCGGGCTGGAAGATCACATACACGGTGCCGTCGAAATTGCGGTGCTGCGACAGGTAATGCGCAGCGCCCAGCAGCATGGCGGTGTGGCCGTCGTGGCCGCAGGCGTGCATCTTGCCCTCGTTCTTCGAGGCATGCGGGAAGGTGTTGAGTTCGGGCATGGGCAGCGCGTCCATGTCGGCGCGCAGGCCGATGGCGCGCGGGCTGTCGCCATGGCGGATGATGCCGACCACGCCGGTCACGCCCAGGCCGCGCACCACCGGAATGCCCCATTCGGTGAGCTTTTGCGCCACAACCTCAGCGGTGCGCACTTCCTCATAGCCGAGCTCGGGGTGGGCGTGGATGTCGCGGCGGATTTTTTGCAGTTCGGCGTGGAACTGGACGATGGGATCGATGAGTTTCATGGTGCTTTGGTTCTGCGGCGAGAGTCTGTCTATCTTACTCCCCATGCGCCGTCCCGGCGCGGACCGGGATGGCGCATGGGGCAGGGTTGCGTCAGGAACCCAGTCGTTTCACCAGGCGGTACATGAATTCCCGTCCTTCATACAGGCGCGGGATTTCGATGCGCTCATCCAGGCCGTGGGTGCGCAGGTCGGCCGGGTCGGTGAACAGGCCGGAGACGCCATACATCGGCACCCCGGCGTTACGCGCAAAGCGGCTGTCGGTGGCGCCGGTGCTCATGAAGGGGATCACCGGCACGCCCGGCCACATCTCTTGCGTCAGGCCTTCCACGACCGAAGCGATTTCCGGCGTCATCGGAGAGACCGGGCTGCGCGTCGGCGGCGCCACCTGGCGCATGGCGATCTTGTCGTTGCCCAGCACCTGCTTCAGCTGGCGCTCGACTTCGTCCGGATCGTCGAATGGCAGGATGCGGCAGTTGACGGTAGCTTTGGCCGATTGCGGCAAGGCGTTTTCGGCGTGGCCGCCGTTGAACATGGTGGCGGTGCAGGTGGTGCGCAGTTGGGCGTTGTACAGCGGTACCGTCGAGAGGCGGTCGGTCACCGCGGAATCGGTGCTGCCGCTGCCGACCGCACGCATGTCCTCCGCCTGCTGGCCGCTGGCGAATTGCGCGCTGCGTGCGAAGTAGGTCTTGGTGACATCGGCCAGCTTCACCGGAAAACGGTAGGCGCCCAGCCGCGCCAGCGCGGCGGACATCGCATAGATCGGATTGCTGGCCGTGGGCAGCGAGCTGTGGCCGCCGACATCGCGCAGTTCCAGCTGGTAGGTGGTGTACAGCTTTTCGGCCACCTGCACGCGGTGCAGCTTGGGCTTGCTGCCTTGGCCGCCGTACAGCTCGCCGCCGCCGCCTTCGTTGATGCCAAGTTCGGCCTTGAGCAATTCGGGTTTGTTCTTGAAGATCCACCAGGCGCCGTTGCTGTCGATGTCGCCGCGCTCCTCATCGGCGGTCAGCGCCAGGATGATGTCGCGTTTGGGCTGGTAGCCCTCGCGCTTGAGTTGCGAGAGGATGGAGACGAAGGCCGAGGCCATGGCCTTGTCGTCGATCGAGCCGCGCGCGGTGAAATAGCCGTCGTCCTCCTTGAGCTTGAAGGGATCGGTCTTCCAGTCCTCACGTTTGGCCTCCACCACGTCGATGTGTGCGATCAGCAGCAGCGGTTTCTTGCTGCCGTCGCCTTTCCAGCGCAGCACCATGTTGCCTTTCTTGGGGAAGGGCTCGATGATCTGGATGTCGTCCTTGCTGAACCCGGCCTTTACCAGTTCGGCTTGCATCGCCAGCGCGGCGGTTGTGGTGCTGCCGGCGGAATGGGTGGTGTTGATTTCCACCAGTTCCTTGTAGATGTCATGGAAGCGCTGCTGCTCGGGCGTCAGTGCGGTTGGCTGGGCAGAGGCGCCGGCGCACAGCGCGGCAGCCGCCATCAGCAAGGCCAGCTTGTGTGGACGCAAAGAGGGAAGGGATGGCATGGGGGAGGTCTCCTTATAGATAATGGACGAACTGACGAGGCATGCTGCTTGCCGCGTCAGCGCATTTTCCTTAAGGAAATGCCGAAGGGCAATCGAATTTCCTTCGGTTGCATGCGATGTCGCCCCATCGCACTCCGCAATTTTGTTCAATACAGCCCGATGCGGCTGGCCTAGCATGCGGCTCTTCATCATTGCCATGATCCGCGTGCCCCCATGTTGACCTCTGAATTTTTCCTGTTGGCCTCGGCCCATTTCCTGGCGCTGGCCAGCCCCGGTCCCGACTTCCTGCTGCTGGTGCGCAATTCGCTGCGCCATGGGCGACGCAACGGTATCGGCGCCAGCCTGGGCATCGCCTTGGCCAATGGCCTGTACATCGCGCTGGCGCTGGCCGGATTCAGTTTGCTGCAGCAGAGCCCGGCACTGTTGACGGCCATGAAATGGGCGGCCAGCATCTACCTCGCATGGCTGGGGTGGCTGTTCATGCAATCCAGCTTGAAGCCGCAGGCATTGGCGGGCGCGGAGCCTGCGGCGTTACGCAGCTACTCAGGATTTGTTGCCGGTATGGGGGCGGGTTTTTTGTCGGCGGTATTGAACCCGAAGAACGGCATCTTCTATTTCGGCTTGTTCACGCTGATAGTAGGGGCGCAGACCGGATTCGGGCTGAAGCTTCTTTACGGCGTGTGGATGTTTGCCGCGGTGTTCGTGTGGGATGCGATGCTGGTGTGCGCGGTATCGCAGCGCCGGGCGATGGCATGGCTGGTGCGCAGCTTGCCGATGGTCGAACGCGGAGCCGGCCTGTTGCTGATGGTGGCCGCTGCGGCATTGGCCCTGTCCAGGGCCTGAAGAAAATTAGCGTTTTTGATACTGCGCCGGCGTGGCTGCCACGCGCGACTTGAACGCGCGGTGAAAGTGGCTTTGGTCGGCAAAGCCGGTGTCGTAGGCGGCGTCGGCGGCACTGGCGCCTTGCTTGAGCAAGGTGCGCGCCTGGTTGATTTTCATGTCCAGCTGCAGCGCATGCGGCGTCAGGCCGTAGCGGCGGCGGAACAGGCGGATCAACTGGTAGCGGCCGGTGCCGGCGACTTGCGCCAGGGTGTCGATGCCGACGCGTTCGCGGCAGTGCGCCTGCAGATAGTCGTGGGCCTGCTGCAGGCCATCGGTATTGTCGGTTTCTTCCGCAGGCGACTCGCTGCCGGCTTCGGCGCACAGCAGCATCAGCTCGTGCAGGCAGGTGATGACTTCCGCTTCCTTGGCCGGACCGTCGCTGCCGTCGAGCGCCGCCGTCATGCGGTCAAGCAGCTGCACCGCTTGCGGTGAGCGAATCACCTGGGACTCCATTGCGGCCAGCAGGCGGCATGTCTCCGGCGACTCTGCCAGCAAGTCCCGCAGCCAGGCGGCGTCGAGATGGAACATGCGGTAGCTCCAGCGTTGCAGGTCTTCCGGGTTGCAGCTATGCACGTCGCCCGCGCGCACCAGCACCACGTCGCCGGGAACGATAGGCGTGCTGCGCCCGGCCAGCGCGAAGGTGCTGCGGCCGGCGTCGACGATGCCGATGGAGAAAGTCGGATGCGTATGCGGCGCATAGCAGGACAGGCTGCCGGTGGCGCGCCGGCCTTCCAGGAAGGGCAGGGCGGGGTCGCGCCAAAAATGGAGGGACGGCTGCATGGATGATGGCATTGTTGCGAGCATGCTGAGGCTCGGGAAGTGCATTTTAAGATAAAGTATCCGCTTTACTGCAAGCGGGGCGCCAGCCACGGATTGCAGCTCATCTTTTCTTGATGTTTCTTGCCGATTTGCCATGTCCACCACGATAGTCCGCGCTGCCTGCCCGCATGATTGCCCCGATACCTGCGCCTTGCTGGTGACCGTCAAAGACGGCGTCGCCACCGAAGTGCGCGGCGATCCCGAGCATCCGCCGACTTCCGGCGTGTTGTGCACCAAGGTCGCGCGCTACACCGAGCGCACCTACCACAAGGACCGCCTGCTGCATCCGCTGCGCCGCGTGGGCAA
Source organism: Herbaspirillum chlorophenolicum (assembly GCF_001189955.1). GTDB lineage: Bacteria > Pseudomonadota > Gammaproteobacteria > Burkholderiales > Burkholderiaceae_D > Herbaspirillum > Herbaspirillum chlorophenolicum. The sequence goes on from NZ_LFLT01000030.1 coordinate 20,433, forward strand.
GAAAGGCGAAGGAAAATTCGAGCGCATCAGCTGGGACGAGGCGATCGCAACCATCGCCGACCGCCTGGGCGCCATCGCGCTGCGCGATCCGCAGGCGATCTTGCCCTATAGCTACGCCGGCACCATGGGCCTGGTGCAGGGCGAGTCGATGGCGGGGCGCTTCTTCAACCGCCTGGGCGCTTCGCAACTGGAGCGCACCATCTGTGCCTCGGCCGGCGGCGTCGGCTATCGCTATACCGTCGGCGCGCGCATCGGCACCGATCTTGAGCAGGTCAACAACGCCAAGCTGATCCTGATCTGGGGCGGCAACCCGATTGCCTCCAACCTGCATTTCTGGACCCGCGTGCAGGCCGCCAAGCGCAACGGTGCGCGCATCATCGCCATCGATCCCTACCGTTCGCTGACAGCCGAGAAATGCCATCAGCACATCGCTTTGCTGCCAGGCACCGATGCCGCGCTGGCGCTGGGCATGATGCATGTGCTGGTGGCCGAAAACCTGCTGGATGGCGATTACATCGCGCGCCACACGCTGGGCTTCGAACAGCTGAAGGAGCGCGTCGCGGAATGGACGCCGCACCGCACCGCCGACATCTGCGGCATCAGCGTTGAGGAAGTGCAGGGCCTGGCGCGCGAATACGGCCGCGTGGCGCTGGCGGGTGAAGGCGCGATGATCCGTGCCAACTACGGCTTGCAGCGTGTGCGCGGCGGCGGCATGGCAGCGCGCAATATCGCCTGCCTGCCGGCGCTGGTGGGCGCGTGGCGCCATCCGTCCGGCGGCATCCAGATGTCGACCTCGGACTCCTTCCCCAGGGACAGCGCCGCGCTGTCACGCCCCGATCTGGCCGCTCGCCACGGCGCGCCGGCGCGCATGGTCAACATGAGCACCATCGGCGATGAACTGCTGAAGCCGGCGTCGCCCGCATTCGGTCCGAAGATCGACGCCGTGGTCGTCTATAACTCCAACCCGGTCGCAGTGGCGCCGGAATCGGCCAAGGTGGCCGAAGGCTTCGCGCGCGAAGATCTGTTCACCGTGGTGCTCGAGCATTTCCAGACCGATACCGCCGACTACGCCGACATCGTGCTGCCGGCCACCACCCAACTGGAACACGTGGATGTGCACAGCGCCTACGGCCACGTCTACATGATGGCCAACAACGCTGCCATCGCGCCGCTGGGCGAGGCCAAGCCGAACACCGAGATCTTCCGCCTGCTGGCCGCCGCGATGGGGTTTGGGGAGGATTGTTTCAAGGAGTGCGATGACGCGATTGCCGCCGCAGCCTTCCGCCGCGACCATCCGCGCAGCGCCGGCTACGACTGGGACGAATTGAAGGAGAAAGGCTGGCAGCGCTTGTCCATGCCGGCCGCGCCGTTCGCTGAAGGCGGTTTCACCACGCCATCGGGCAAGTGCGAGTTCTATTCGGAACAGATGAAGGTGGCCGGGCTCGATCCGCTGCCGGCTTATACCCCGCCTTACGAATCGGTGGCCAGCAACCCGCAATTGGGCGCGAAATATCCGTTGGCGATGATTTCGCCGCCGGCGCGCAATTTCCTCAATTCGTCCTTCGTCAACGTCCAGAGCCTGCGCGACACCGAAGGCGAACCGCATCTCGACATGCACCCGGATGACGCCGCCGCACGCGGCATCGCCGACGGCGACATGGCGCGCATCTTCAACGACCGCGGCAGCATGCAGGCGCGTGTGCGCGTGACGGACAAGGCGCGCCTCGGCCTGGTGGTCGGCTTGTCGATCTGGTGGAAGAAGTTCGCCGCCGACGGCAAGAATGCGAACGAAGTCACCAGCCAGCGCCTGACCGATATGGGTAACGCGCCGACTTTCTACGATGTGCTGGTGCAGGTTGAAAGGATGGCCGGAGATGATGCGGCCGCCGCTGCCTGAGCCGTTGCGCATGACATGGCGTGCGCTGCGCATGGCGGCGCTGCTTGTGGTTGCCGCATCGACGGCCGGCTGCACCTCGCTCTCCTATTATGCGCAGGCAGCCCACGGCCAGTTTTCTTTGCTGGCCCAGGCCAAGCCATTCGATGACTGGATCGCCGACCCGGATGCCAAACCGGGGTTGAAGACCAAATTGCAGACCGTCCGTGAAATCCGGCGTTTCGCCGTCGATGAACTGGGTTTGCCTGACAACGGCAGCTACAAGACCTATGCCCAGCTCGACCGTCCCTTCGTGCTGTGGAATGTGGTGGCGGCGCCGGAGCTTTCGCTCAAGGCCCACCAGTGGTGCTTCCCTGTCGCCGGCTGTGTCGACTATCGGGGCTACTACAGCCAGCAGGCGGCGCAAGCGTATGGCGCGCAGTTGCAGCAGCAGGGCTATGACGTGCAGGTGGTGGGCGTGCCTGCGTATTCGACGCTGGGCTGGTTCAACGACCCGGTGATTTCCACCTTCATTAATTATCCTGATGGCGAGCTGGCGCGCCTGATCTTCCATGAACTGGCGCACCAGACCGTCTACGCGTGCGACGATACGCCGTTCAACGAAGGCTTCGCCGTCGCGGTCGAAGAAATCGGCGTCGACCGCTGGCTGTCGGCCAGGCATGACGACAAGCTGATCGAGGCTTACCGCCGCTTCGATGCACGCAAGCAGGACTTCCTCTCCTTGCTGGACAAATACCGCGACAAGCTGGAGGCCAATTACGACAGCGATGCGCCGGACGATGCCAAGCGCGAGCGCAAGCAGCAGATCTTCGGTGAACTGCGCGCGGAGTATGCACAGATGAAGGCGCAGCGCTGGGACGGTTATGCCGGTTACGACCGCTGGTTTGCCATGCCGCTGTCCAATGCGCACCTGGCGCTGGTCGGTGCGTATCACGACCTGGTGCCGGCATTCAAGGCGCTGTTCGCGCAGAGCAGCGGTTTCCCGGACTTTTATGCGAAGGTGAAGCAACTGGCGCAGATGGACAAGGCCGCGCGCCACATTGCCCTGGGCGATCCGCTGCCGGCGGGGGAGCCGGGCCGGCGCCGGCGGGATCGCAAGACCGAGCGCACGCCGCTGTGAGGTGGAGAGGGGAGTTTCCGCCAGGCATGCAAAGGCGCACGAGCATGGCGCCCAAGGGTATGATGCAAAAGCTTGAGGGTTTGTCCGAAAAGCAAGACGGGCCAAATACGAGCCATGCCGGGGGCGTAGAAAGTTTTGCGTAAAAATCCTCCTAAACTACTTGCTCAAGCGGCCAATGCTGGATAGCATCTGCTCTAAATAAAAAAACACTCGTGCTTTTTTTCTGTGCGTGCCAAAGCAATGATGTCCAATCAACGCTCAGCCCAGCGCAAGTTCTGACCGGAGACAGAGGTAACAACATGGAAAAATTCTGGCTTGCTTCCTACCCCGCGGGCGTGCCCGCCGACATCGATCCCGGCCGCTATGGCTCGCTGGTGCAGATGATCGATGAGGCCTTCACCAAGTATGCCGACCGCAATGCCTACGTTTGCATGGGCAAGTACCTGAGCTATGCCGAGCTGGACCGCCTGTCGCGCCTGCTGGGTGCGTGGCTGCAAAGCCTGGGCCTGCAAAAGGGCGCGCGCGTGGCGATCATGATGCCCAACGTGCTGCAATACCCGATTGCGATCGCTGCCATCCTGCGCGCCGGCTATACCGTGGTCAACGTCAATCCGCTCTACACCGCGCGCGAACTTGAGCACCAGTTGAAGGACTCGGGCGCCGAGGCCATCTTCGTACTCGAAAACTTCGCCAGTACCTTGCAGAAGGTGGTGGAGAAGACCCGGATCAAGCACATCGTGGTCGCCAGCATGGGCGAGTTGCTGGGCACATTGAAGGGCGCCATCGTGAATATGGTGGTGCGCCATGTGAAGAAGATGGTGCCGGCCTGGTCCTTGCCCCACGCCATCACGTTCAGCCAGGCGCTGCATCAGGCTTCCGGCAAGCAGTTGCAGCCGGTGTCGCTGGGGCATGAGGACATCGCCTTCCTGCAATACACAGGCGGCACCACCGGCGTGGCCAAGGGCGCCGTGCTGACCCACCGCAACCTGGTGGCCAACGTGCTGCAGGCTGAAGAGTGGCTGAACCCTGCGCTCAAGTCCGGCAAGCCGATCGACCAGCTGGTGTTCGTCTGTGCACTGCCGCTGTACCACATCTTCGCGCTGACGGTATGCAACATGCTGGGCACGCGCGAAGGCGCGCTGAACCTGCTGATCCCCAACCCGCGCGACATTCCCGGCTTCGTCAAGGAACTGGCCAAGTACAAGGTCAATACCTTCCCGGCAGTCAATACGCTGTACAACGCGCTGTTGAATAACGCCGAATTTGCCAAGCTGGATTTCTCGGGCTATCGCTGCTGCGTGGGCGGCGGCATGGCGGTGCAAAAGAGCGTGGCCGACAAGTGGAAGAAGCTGACTGGCTGTCCCATCATTGAAGGCTACGGCCTGTCGGAAACATCGCCGATTGCCAGTGCCAATCCCTGCACCATCGACGAATACACCGGCACTATCGGCCTGCCGCTGCCGGCTACCGACATCGCCATCCTGGATGACAGCGGCAAGCCGGTGGCGCTGGGCCAGCCGGGCGAGATCGCCATCCGCGGTCCGCAGGTGATGGCCGGCTACTGGCAGCGTCCGGATGAGACTGCCCTGGTCATGACCGATGACGGTTTCTTCAAGACCGGCGACATCGGCGTGATGGACGAGCGCGGCTACACCAAGATCGTCGACCGCAAGAAGGACATGATCCTGGTGTCCGGCTTCAACGTCTATCCGAACGAGATCGAAGGCGTGGTGGCGCAGCATCCGGGTGTGCTGGAATGCGCATGCGTGGGCGTGCCGGATGAGCACACCGGCGAGGCGGTCAAGCTGTTCGTGGTGCGCAAGGACAAGTCGCTCACCGCCGAGCAACTGATGGCTTATTGCAAGGAACAGTTCACCGGCTACAAGAAGCCCAAGTACATCGAGTTCCGTGACGAGCTGCCCAAGACCAACGTCGGCAAGATCCTGCGCCGCGAGCTGCGCGACGAACAAAAGAATCCGGAGGCAGAAAAGAAGGCTGCCTGATACCGCATTCCGGCTTCAAGCAAAAAGTGCCGCTGTGAAGAGATTCGCAGCGGCGCTTTTGTTTTGCCGTCATCCCGGCTTGAGCGGCGGGATGACGGAAGGGGGGCAGGTCAGGCTGTTTCGCAGGCGCGCAATGCATGGATGAACGCCTTGGCATTTGCCCCGACCTCCTGCGGACTCATGCCGGGTTTGTACAACGCGGAACCCAGGCCGAAGGCTGTGGCGCCGGCCTGCATGAATGTCTGCAGGCTGTCCGGCGTGATGCCCCCCACAGGCGCCAGCACTACACTTGCCGGGATCACTGCGCGCCAGGCCTTGACCACGGCGGGCCCCAACTGCTCGGCCGGGAACATCTTGAGGATGTCGGCGCCGGCCGCCAGCGCGGCGAAGGCTTCGGTGACCGTGGCGACGCCTGGCGCGCTGGCCAGGCCGGCATCGGTGGCGGCGCGGATCACGGCCGGGTCGCTGTGCGGCATCACGATCAATTGGCCGCCGGCATCCGCCACTTGCTGCACTTGGGCTGGCGACATCACGGTGCCGGCGCCCACCACGCAGTCGGCCGGCAGGGTGCTGCGCAGGATGCGGATGCTCTCCAGCGGTTCAGGCGAGTTCAGCGGGACTTCGATGATGCGGAACCCAGCGTCGTAGATGGCGCGGCCGATCGCCTCCACCTCGTCGGGGCGTACCCCGCGCAGGATGGCGATGAGCCGGCATTTCTTCATGGCTTCTTTGAACATGGCGTCTTTCGTTTTCGTCTAAATGGCCGGCGCGCTCAGTCTTGGCGCACCAGCCCTGCTTGCACGGCAATCTTCCACAGGCCGCGTTCGGTAGCCTGCGCCGATACGCCGACATTGGTGTAGCCGTAAATCGCCAGCGCCCGGTGGTAACGCTCGCACAGCTTGCCGTCGCCGATCAGGACGATGCGCGGGTCGTCCGCCAGCTTGACTGCGGCTCGGCTGCCGCGCAACGCCGCGATTTCGTGTCCGATCAGCAAACCAGAGAGATAGTCGGCCTGGGCCGCGCCATCCAGTGCGCCGGTCAGGCCCAGTGTGCGCGTGCTGAAAATGGTCGACAACACGCCGTTGATGCCGGCGCTGTCGGTGGCCACCCGCACGCCGCGTTCGAAGGCCTGCGGATTGAAATTCGCGCCGCGCTGCATGGTGCGCCCAAGGATGGTGTGCGAGGAAAGGGCTGCATACGCCTCGCCGGTCATGAAGGTATCGAAGTGCATGAAACGTTCGCCGGCGATGCGCACCCACTTGGAATGCGTGCCGGGCAGGCCGATCAGCAGTTCATCGTCGGCGCCGTCTTCCAGCGCGCCGACCACCTGTGTTTCTTCGCCGCGCATCACATTGGGCAGCGCTCCGCGCTCGATCAGGCCGGGCACGATGTGCAGCATGGCGCCGCTGCGGGTGGGTACTGTCGTCAGGCCGGCGCCGATGTCGGCAACTCGCAGCGGCACGTCGAGATAGGCCGCTTCGCGCCAGCCTTGGGCGCTGCCGACCATGCCGGCAGCCATCACGGGGGTATCGGGCGCATCGCGCAGCCAGTCGCCGCAAGCCTCGCTGAAGGCTTGCTCGAAACCGGCCTGCGAACCGGCGGCCGATGCTTCGACCACTGGCAGGTTCATGATGCCCCAAGGCAGCGCGCGCTTGTCCAGCACCGCGCCGCCGTGGCCCAGCCGATAGGCGCGTAGCGAGGAGGTTCCCCAGTCGAGCGCAATCAGTTTGGTGGAATCATCCATCGCCGTTTTCAGTTCGGCACCGGCGTGAGCACCGGCTTGCCGGCGAAATGCGTTTGCAGGTTATTGAAGGCGAGGTCGGCCATGGCGGTGCGCGTGACCAGCGTGCCGCTGGCCATGTGCGGGGTCAGCACCACGTTCTCCAGCGCCGCCAGTTCGGCCGGGATATTGGGTTCGTTTTCGAACACATCCAGGCCGGCGCCGGCGATCTTGCCCTCCTTGAGCGCCTGGGTCAGCGCCGCCTCATCGACCACCGAGCCGCGCGCCACGTTGATCAGGAAACCTTTGGGGCCGAGCGCTTCCAGCACCTCGGCATTGACCAGGGCGCGCGTGCCGGCGCCGCCAGGCGTGATCATCACCAGGAAGTCGACTGCCGCCGCCAGCGATTTGATGTCGCCGTAGTAGGTGTAGGGCACGTCCTTGCGCGAGCGGTTGTGGTACGAGATGTCCATGTCGAAGCCGGCCGCGCGCCGGGCGATCGCTTCGCCGATGCGGCCCAGACCGACGATGCCCAGCCTGGCGCCGCTGACCTTGGTGGTGAAGGGGAAGGGGCCGTTCTTCCATTCGCCGCTGCGGGCGAAGCGGTCGGCGCGCACCACGTTGCGGGCCGCGGCAAGCATCAGGGCGATGGCCATGTCGGCGACATCGTCGGTGAGCACGTCGGGCGTGTGCGTGACATGGATGCCGCGTTCGCGCGCTGCTGGCACATCGACGCCGTCATAGCCGACGCCGAACACCGAGACGATCTCCAGCGCCGGGAAGCGCGCCATGAATTCGCGCGGCACCTTGGCCTCGCCGTTGGCGGCGATGGCGCGGATAGCCGGGGCGATCTGGCTGAGCTTTTCTTCGCTCAGGCCGTCCAGCAGGTTGTGGCAATTGAAATTGTCATGCAGCAGTTGCATCAGGTGCTGCGGCAGGCGTGCCACGATCAGGACATCGGGACGGGAAGGCATGGATGGGGACATGGTGAAGATTCGGGGAACGATGGATGGAGGAACGTAACAATACAAATTAAGCGCAGCCTGCGTGCTGAATTCTTTTCAACATTGCGGCCGCGCGGGATGCGTTGGCAGCGTTGGGTGTATCAAATGGCCTGCCAGCCGCCGCCCAGGTCCTGCATGGTGTTGAGTTCGCCGATATTGTCGTCCGGCCCCAGCGGCGGCAGTGCGCGCGGCTTGCGGCTTTCATCGGTGGCGACATAGGTGAGCGTGGCTTCGGTAACCTTGACGACTTCGGCTTGCAGGCGGTTGCGCTCGGCATACACCTCGACATTGACGGTGATGGAGGTGTTGCCGACCTTGACGATGTCGGCGTAGAAGGAGAGCAGGTCGCCCACGAACACCGGATTCTTGAACAGGAATGAATTGACGGCGATGGTAGCCACGCGGCCATTGGCGCGGCGTGTGGCGGGCAGCGAGCCGGCCACGTCGACCTGGGCCATGATCCAGCCGCCGAAGACGTCGCCGTACACGTTGGCGTCGGCCGGCATGGGCATGACGCGCAGTTGCGGGGATTTCCCGGCAGGCAGTTGAGTACGGAGCGGTGTGGTCATTGCTTCTCCCTTGAAAGCGTGAAGTCCTGCGGACTAGAACCTATTCGGGATCTCGCCGGGGTTGTCCAAATGCCCTTTCAGGCGGTCTGCAGCGTTGCAAAGCCTCGCCGGGCCACCGGCCCGGCTACGTTTTGCGCCTTGCATCCCATCCTGAAATGACATTTGCCCAACTCCCGGCGAGATTCCGAATAGGTTCTTATAATCCCAGATTCGCCGCCTGGATGACGGCGAGGTGCGCTGAAGGCGTCCTCACTTGTCAAACAGGCACGTAAAGCATATATGAATGGTTCTCGCACCAATAGTGCGAGAACCATAGTTTATCGGATGTTTCCTCGCCGCAGCGGGCTTTGCCGCCGTTAGCGGCATGTTTCGCGGCCGTGCTCCGCCAGCCATTTTCCAGCCATCTCATGCGCCGTTATCCGAATACCTCCGCCCCGCAAGCCAACGCCGCACCGCGGCAACGCAGCGACTGGGCTATCGTCAAGACGCTCCTGCCCTATCTGTGGATCTACAAGTGGCGCGTCATGTTGGCGCTGGCCTTCCTGGTTGGCGCCAAGGTGGCCAATGTGGGCGTGCCGCTGATCCTGAAGAAACTGGTCGACCAGATGAGCGCCACAGTTGCGCATCCGCAAGCCTTGCTGGTGCTGCCGCTGGGTTTGCTGGCCGCCTATGGCGCGCTGCGGCTGGCGACCTCGGTCTTCACGGAACTGCGCGAACTGATGTTTGCGCGCGTGACCCAGCGCGCGGTACGCACTATCGCCTTGCAGGTGTTCCAGCACCTGCATGCGTTGTCGCTGCGCTTTCACTTGAATCGCCAGACCGGCGGCATGACGCGCGACATCGAACGCGGCACGCGCGGCGTCTCCACGCTGGTGTCGTACACGCTGTTTTCGATCCTGCCCACCATCATCGAGATCCTGCTGGTGCTGGCTTACCTGGTGCTGCATTACGATATCTGGTTTTCCATCATCACCGCCGGCGCGCTGGCGCTGTACATCCTGTTTACGATCACGGTGACCGAGTGGCGCACGCATTTCCGCCGCACGATGAACGATCTGGACTCGCGCGCCAACACCCGCGCCATCGATTCGCTGCTCAACTACGAGACGGTCAAGTATTTCGGCAATGAGAGTTTTGAAGCGCGCCGCTACGACGAAGGCCTGCAGCGCTACGAGCGCGCTGCGGTCAAGTCCCAGAGTTCGCTGTCGCTGCTGAACACGGGCCAGTCGGCCATCATCGCCATCGCGGTCACGCTGATCCTGTGGCGCGCCACGGTGGGCGTGATCAACGGCACGATGACGCTGGGCGACATGGTGCTGGTCAATGCCTTCATGATCCAGCTTTACATTCCGCTCAATTTCCTGGGTGTGCTCTATCGTGAGATCAAGCAGAGCCTGGCGGACATGGAACGCCTGTTCTCGCTGCTGGAAGAGAACCGCGAAGTGGCCGACAGCCCCGCTGCCGCGCCGCTCAAGGCGCAAGGTGCGGCATTGCGTTTCGAGCATGTCGATTTCAGCTACGAGAGCAAGCGCCAGATCCTGTTCGACATCGATTTCACCGTGCCGGCCGGCACCACTACCGCGGTGGTCGGCCATAGCGGTTCGGGTAAATCGACGCTGTCGCGGCTGCTGTACCGCTTCTACGATGTCGATCGCGGCGCCATCCGTATCGACGGCCAGGACTTGCGCGAAGTGACCCAGGCGTCGCTGCGCCAGGCCATCGGCATCGTGCCGCAGGACACGGTACTGTTCAACGACACCATCGAATACAACATCGCCTACGGCAAGCCGGGCGCCGGCCGCGAGCAGATTGTGGCGGCGGCCAAGGCGGCTTATATCCATGAGTTCATCGAATCGCTGCCGGACGGTTACGCCACCATGGTGGGCGAGCGCGGACTGAAACTGTCGGGCGGCGAAAAGCAGCGGGTGGCGATCGCGCGCACGCTGCTCAAGGACCCGGCCATCCTGATCTTCGATGAAGCCACATCGGCGCTGGATTCGCGCGCCGAGCAGGCGATCCAGCAGCAGCTGGCGGAAATCGCGCGCGAACGCACCACGCTGGTTATCGCCCATCGCTTGTCGACCATCGTGGACGCCCATCAGATCCTGGTGCTGGATCACGGCCGCATCGTCGAGCGCGGCACCCATTCCGGGCTGTTGATGGCCAACGGCCTGTACGCCCAGATGTGGCTGCGCCAGCAGGCTGGCGCCGATGAAGAGGGCGGGTCGCCGTCGCCGGAGGCTGACGTTGCCGATGTTGTGGCGGTGGCGGCCGGGCCGGGTGACGAGCCGACGGTGCTGATGCCCGCGGGCAGCCGCTGAGAACCTGCTCCCGATTCTCCGGGGGCGGCGCTAAGGGTTATCCGCTGCAGTGCTCGCTTGCGCCGCGACTGGCGCGGCGGCACAATTCATCCATTCGCATAAATTCTTACAAGAACGAGAAGTGGGCGGGCAATGGAAAGCAAATGGCTTGAAGATTTCGTCTCCCTGGCTGAAACCCGCAGTTTCAGCCGTTCCGCCGATTTGCGGCATGTCACGCAGCCGGCCTTTTCGCGCCGCATCCAGTCGCTGGAAGCCTGGCTGGGCGCCGATCTGATCGATCGCACCTCCTATCCGACTAGGCTGACCGCGGCCGGCGAAGTGTTCTACGAGCAGGCGGTGGAGATGCTGGGGCAGATCAACAACACCCGCGCCCTGCTGCGCGGCAAGCGGCCGACCGCCCAGACCACAATCGATTTTGCGGTGCCGCATACGCTCTCGCTGACCTACATGCCCAAGTGGCTCAGTTCGCTGGAGTCAGGCTTCGGCTCCATCAACACGCGCCTGATCGCGCTGAACGTGCACGATGCGGTGATGACCATCGTCGAAGGCGGCTGCGACTTGCTGCTGTGCTATCACCATCCGCGCCAGCCGGTACAGCTCGACGCCAGCCGCTACGACATGCTGACCATGGGAACCGAGACGCTGCGCCCGTATTCGCGCTGCGACCGCAACGGCAAGCCCGATTACCTGTTCCCCGGCACCTCCAAGGAGCCGGTGCCGTTCCTGTCTTACACCAGCAATGCCTATCTGGGCCGAATGGTGGAGTTGATGATGTCGGATGTGAAGCGTCCGCTGCACCTGCTCAAGCACTATGAGACCGACATGTCTGAAAGCCTCAAGATGATGGCATTGGAGGGCCACGGCGTGGCCTTCCTGCCGGAATCGTCGGTGGTACGCGAGGTGCGCAATCGCCAGTTGGCGCGTACCGATGGGCCGGCCGGCGAATGGGAGGTGGAGATGGAGATCCGCCTGTACCGCGAACGGCCCACTGCGCAGCGCGTCGGCAAGGCGCTGGTGGCGCGCTTGTGGGAATACCTGGAAGAACTGAATGCGACGCGGGCCGACCGCCAGAAGGGGGTGGCGGTCGGTTCCGGCAGGGCGGCATCGAAGGCTGCCCGCACCGCCGAAAAGCGCGAATCCTGAGCCTGGCGGGGCGTGATTGCATGCATGCCCGGCGCGGCCGGCAGGGAGCCGTGAAAACCATCTGGCGACGGTGCGAATTCCCCTTAATCCCGCTCCCATCAGGGGGAGCCGGTTGTTATGCATCTCATGCATAGTTGCATGCTCACAAAGCATTAGCCTTGTATTAGCCGGCTGGCTACGATTGCGTCGCTGATTCGGACGGAGAAGATTTTCACGCTCTTGCGCACTGCAAGCGGCAGTGCACCTTGATCGTTAGCTGTGGCGGAGTACTATGCTCGGCAGGTCTCGATTTCTTTGCAGCGTCTTGAACAGCACGGCAAACAAAAGGAGCGATTGCATCATGTCGAACGTACCTAACCACGAAGTGCCTTCCTACCTCGTCCCGCACGGCATCGGCCCGTGGGGCGTCTACCTTGAGCAAATCGACCGCGTGACGCCCTACCTGGGATCGCTGGCGCGCTGGGTGGAAACCCTGAAGCGTCCCAAGCGCATACTGGTGGTCGATGTTCCCATCGAGCGCGATGACGGCACTATCGCCCACTTCGAGGGCTATCGTGTCCAGCACAATACTTCGCGCGGCCCCGGCAAGGGCGGCGTGCGTTTCCACCAGGACGTGACGCTGTCGGAAGTGATGGCGCTGTCGGCCTGGATGACCGTCAAGAACGCGGCGGTGAACGTTCCCTACGGCGGCGCCAAGGGCGGTATCCGCGTTGATCCCCGGACCCTCTCGCGCGGCGAACTGCAGCGCGTCACCCGCCGCTACACCAGCGAAATCGGCATCATCATCGGCCCCAACAAGGATATCCCGGCGCCGGACGTGAACACCGATTCGCAGATCATGGCATGGATGATGGATACCTATTCCATGAACCAGGGCAGTACCTCTTCCGGCGTGGTGACCGGCAAGCCGATCTCTCTGGGCGGCAGCCTGGGACGGCATGAAGCGACCGGCCGCGGCGTGTTCGTGGTGGGCTGCGAAGCGGCTGCCAAGCGCAGCCTCGACATCAAGGATGCCAAGGTTGCCGTGCAAGGCTTCGGCAACGTCGGCGGCATCGCCGCACGCCTGTTTGCGGAAGCCGGCGCCAAGGTAGTGGCGGTTCAGGATCACGTGACGACTGTGTTTAACGCCGGTGGTCTGGACGTCGCCGCGCTGCAGACCTATGTTGCGCAGAATGGCAGCGTGAAGGGTTTCGCCGGCGCCGACGAGATTACCGACCGCGCCCAATTCTGGTCGGTGGACTGCGACATTCTGGTGCCTGCTGCACTGGAACAGCAAATCACCGAAGCCAATGCCAACAACATCAAGGCCAAGATCATCCTGGAAGGCGCCAACGGCCCGACCACGCCTGCTGCCGACGATATCCTGCGCGACAAGGGTGTGCTGATTGTGCCCGACGTGATCGCCAATGCCGGTGGTGTGACGGTGAGCTACTTTGAATGGGTGCAGGATTTCTCCAGCTTCTTCTGGACCGAGGACGAGATCAATCTGCGCCTGACCCGCATCATGCGCGAAGCCTTCACAGCCGTGTGGCAGCTGGCTGACGAGAAGAAGGTTTCACTGCGTACCGCGGCGTTCATCGTGGCTTGTACACGCGTGCTGCAGGCGCGTGAAATGCGAGGGTTGTACCCGTAATAGGGCTTTATTCGTAGCATGGGCAGCCAAGGCGACAGCATAAGATCGTCGGCTGCAGAAAAGCGGTAAGGGAGGAGACGTGGTTCGTGTGCGCGTGCGCACCGGCGGCGCTGATGCCGTGCGGTGCGCAAAACTGATGATGGCGGTGCTGGCATGCCTGTGCCTGGCGCCGTTGTTCGCGCACGCCGAAAATACGCTGGACAAGATCCGCCGCACCAACACGATGGTGATTGCTTTTCCGGCCGGCCATTTCCCTTTCGCCGAGGCAGATGGCGACGGTAAGGCGATAGGCTATTCCATCGAGATATGCCAGAGGATCGCAGACGCCGTGCGGCGCGAGGCCAGGCTGCCTCAGCTGCAACTCAAGTTCCTGCAGGTCGATACCGATGGCCGTTTCGAGGCCATTTCCAGCGGCTCCGCCGACATCGAGTGCGGCTCGACAACCAGCAACGCTTCGCGCAGAAGCCGTTTCGATTTCACCATTCCCCACTTTTATACGACTACGCGCATGATGGTGCGCAAGGACTCGGGCATCCGCTCGTGGCTCGACATGCGCGGCAAGCGCGTGGTGACGCTGCGCGGCAGCTCCATCCTGCCTTATGTGAAGGCGCGCGATGCCAGCGGCGTTCTCGATATGCGCTGGGTCGAGGCGACCAGGGATGCCGATGCCGTGGCGATGGTGGTGGACGGGCGCGTCGATGCCTATGCCGACGATGATGTGCTGCTGTATTCGTATCGCACCGAAATAAAGAATCCCGAGGCGCTGGAGATCGTTGGTGAGGCATTGTCGGTCGATCCCTATGCGATGATGATGCGCAAGGACGACCGGGCTTTCAAGGCGCTGGTCGACCGCGAGATGGTGCGGATGATTTCCGATGGCGATATCAATGGCATGTACAACCGCTGGTTCATGCAGCCGGCGGGAGGGCGCAAGAAGGCGCTGGATCTGCCGATGGGATATGTGCTGCGGGACTCATTTCGCTTCCCTTCGGATAAGATCGCAAATTAGCTTTTCTGGCATGGATATTGCTGACGGAGAAGAGGGTATGGCGGTGATTTTGGGAATGAATTGGGAATAATGCCGCGAAAGCATAACCGGCCAAGCTGGATGCTCATGTAAGATGTGTTGGCTGTCTATCGAGGGAATCGGCCGCTGCGGTGCGGCAGATGATGGAAGTCACACCGGGAATGGAATATTGCGCACTGCGGGACGTTGGCTTGGCTATCTGTCGTAAAATGCCGCCGCCGCATGTTGCGCATCTGGATCACTGCTGTGGGTTGCGTGCCGCCGCAAAGTTGGCGGCAACGGCTGCAAGTAGATGAAAAAAAGCCTGCAAAGATATGGCTTTAACAATAAAAAAGAGGCATGGCAACAGGACCGGTAAGCCTTGCTCCATGGACTGCTCAGGCTGTTTTTGGAATAGGGCTTTTGGTACACTACGTAAAAATTTTTCCAGGAGGTCACACAATGAAGTTATTGAAGCTAGCAGGGGTGTTGGTCGGCGCAAGCGTTCTGATGGGCTCTGTCCATGCGGAAGAGTTCACCGGCCGGATGAAGAAGATCAAGGATTCCGGCACCCTGACTCTGGGCGTTCGCGATTCCTCGATCCCGTTCTCCTATCTGGATGACAAGCAGTCCTACCAGGGCTACTCGATCGACCTGTGCTTGAAGGCCGCTACCGCGATCCAGAAGAAGCTGGGCCTGACGTCGCTGAACATCAAGATGGTTCCGGTGACTTCGGCTACCCGTATCCCGCTGATCGCCAACGGCACCACCGACATCTCTTGCGACTCCGCTACCAACAACATGGAGCGTCAGAAGCAGGTGTCCTTCTCGGTGACCGAATTTGTGACCGCCAACAAGTTCCTGTCGAAAAAGGCAGCCAACCTGAAGACTCTGGACGACCTGAAGGGCAAGACCGTCGTGTCGACCTCGGGCACTTCGAACCTGAAGCAGATCACTTCCCTGAACGCAGAGCGTAACCTGGGCATGAACATCCTGGCCGCCAAGGACCACGCCGAAGCCTTCCTGATGGTTGAAACCGGCCGTGCCGCAGCGTTCGTGATGGACGACATCCTGCTGTCCTCGCTGGCTGCCAACTCCAAGGCGCCGGGCGACTACCAGGTTTCTTCGGAAGCCCTGTCGGTCGAGCCCTATGGCCTGATCCTGCCGAAGGACGACGCTGCCTTCAAGAAGGTGGTCGACGATGCACTGACCGTGGTCTACAAGGGTGACGAGATCAAGAAGATCTACGCCAAGTGGTTCCAGTCGCCGATTCCTCCGAAGGGCGTCAACCTGAATGTGCCGATGAGCCCGCAGCTGCAAGCTGTGCTGGCAAAGCCGACCGATTCGGGCGAACCGGCTGCTTATGCTGCCGTTCCGGAAGCACAGAAGCAATCTTCTTCCAAGAAGAAGTAATAGGCTGATTGCCTTTGGCAATGAGTGACGAAACGGGGGCCTTGTCCCCCGTTTTGTTTAACCGGCTGGCAAAGGCGGTTGCCGCGGTGCAATTGCTTTTATCCACAGCGGCCGGTGACTGACCGGAATATCCATGGCGCGGCATTTGCCTGGTGATCGCGCCTGACAGACTGACTCGAAACAAGAGACGAGGCCATTTATGCATTACAACTGGAACTGGGGAATCTTCTGGGAGATGTCTCCCGACGGCGTCCCCTATATTGATACGCTGATGGCGGGCCTGAAATGGACCCTCGCAACAGCGATATCCGCCTGGATCATGGCGCTGATCCTCGGCACCATCGCCGGCACCATCCGTACAACAACAAAACCATGGGCTGTTCGCCTCGCCAACGGCTACGTGGAGCTTTTCCGTAACATTCCCCTGCTGGTGCAGATGTTCCTCTGGTATTTCGTGATGCCGGAACTGATGCCCAGTGCGATCGGCAACTGGCTCAAGGGCCTGCCCGACGCCTCCTTCGTCACTGCCACCCTGGCGCTGGGCTTCTTTACATCTGCCCGTGTCGCGGTGCAGGTCTCGACCGGCATCCAGGCACTGCCGCGCGGCCAGCGTATGGCAGGTCACGCGCTCGGCCTGACGCCGGTGCAGACCTACCGTTATGTGCTGCTGCCGATGGCGTTCCGCATCATCATCCCGGCGCTGACCAACGAGTTCGCCGCGATCATCAAGAACAGCTCGGTGGCACTGACCATCGGCCTGATCGAACTGACCGCCGCCACCTACTCGATGCGCGAGTTCACCTTCCAGACCTTTGAGGCGCTGACCGGTGCAACCATCATCTACATTGCTATTTCCGCGATTGCGCTGGTGTTGGCGCGCCTGCTGGAAAAGGTAACGGCTGTCCCTGGTTATATCTCCAGCGGTAGCACCAGTGCGGGAGGGCATTAATCCATGTTCAGCAATTTCGACTTCGACGTTATCGAGCGTTCGTGGGTCTACCTGTTCACCACGGGCCTGAAATTCACGCTTGTCCTGACCTTCTCGGCCATGCTGGGCGGCATCATCATCGGTACGCTGCTGGCGATGATGCGCCTGTCCAGCAACAAGCCGCTGTCGTTCATCGCCACCAGCTACGTCAACCTGATCCGCTCGATCCCGCTGGTGCTGGTGATCTTCTGGTTCTACTTCCTGGTGCCGTTCATCGGCGCGTGGATCATCGGCGCGTCCGAACCCATCCAGGTGGGGGCATTCCAGTCGGCGCTGATCACCTTCATCCTGTTCGAGGCGGCCTATTACTGCGAAATCATGCGGTCGGGCATCCAGTCGATCCCGCGCGGCCAGGTGTTCGCCGGCTACGCAATCGGCATGAACTACTGGCAGATGATGGGCAACGTGGTGCTGCCGCAGGCGTTCCGCAACATGACGCCGATCCTGCTGACCCAGACCATTGTCCTGTTCCAGGACGTGTCGCTGGTGTACGTGCTGGGCTCGGTGCCGGACTTCGTTACCAGCGCATCCAAGATTGCGCAGCGCGACGGACGTCTGGTGGAAATGTACCTGTTCGTGGCGGTGGTGTACTTCGTCCTGAGCTTTGGCCTGTCGCAACTGGTCAAGCGCTTCCAGAAGAAGATCGCCATCATCCGCTAAGCCCAATGACGGCGGCGTGGCGCGGATGACGCGCCGGCCGCCCAACGAATCCAGAAATCCAGGAGAAACAAATGATTGAACTCAACAACGTCAGCAAATGGTATGGCAGCTTCCAGGTCCTGACCGATTGCACGACTTCGGTGAAAAAGGGCGACGTGGTGGTGGTGTGCGGCCCGTCCGGTTCGGGCAAGTCGACGCTGATCAAGACCGTCAACGGCCTGGAGCCGTTCCAGAAGGGCACCATCACCGTGGACGGCGTCTCGGTGGGCGACCCCAAGACCAACTTGTCCAAACTGCGCGCGCATCGGCATGGTGTTCCAGAACTTCGAACTGTTCCCGCACCTGTCCATCCGCGAGAACCTGACCATCGGCCAGATCAAGGTGCTGGGCCGCAGCAAGGATGAAGCGACCGAGAAGGGCCTGAAGTATCTCGACCGCGTGGGCCTGCTGGCGCACAAGGACAAATTCCCCGGCCAGTTGTCCGGTGGCCAGCAGCAGCGTGTGGCGATTGCCCGCGCGCTGTCGATGGACCCGATCGCCATGCTGTTCGACGAGCCGACTTCGGCGCTCGACCCGGAAATGATCAACGAAGTGCTGGATGTCATGGTCGGCCTGGCGCAGGAAGGCATGACCATGATGGTCGTGACCCACGAAATGGGTTTCGCCCGCAAGGTCGCCAACCGCGTCGTGTTCATGGACAAGGGCCTGGTCGTGGAAGATTGCGCCAAGGATGAATTCTTCGCCTCGCCGCGTTCGGAACGTGCACGCGATTTCCTGGCCAAGATCATTACCCACTGATCCTGTCCCGGTGGCGCTTTGGGCGCATCCGAAGAAGAAAAGGCTGCATCGGCGACGATGCGGCCTTTTCTTTTTGTCCGACATCAAACCGGTGTGCGCCGGGCAGGCAGGGGGCTTGACGGCTACGGTAGAATACCGTTCTTGATGATGAAGCCCCGGCCCATGCGTCCGGGCGCGTCCGCCGTGATGCCTGCCATCCGCCAATTCCAGACCAGAAAGAACATCGAATGAGCAACCAACTGACCATTACCCGCCCGGACGACTGGCACCTGCACCTGCGCGACGGCGCGACCCTGAAGGATGTCCTGCCGCACACCGCGCGCCAGTTCGCACGCGCCATCGTCATGCCCAACCTGAAGCCGCCGGTCACCACCACCGAGCAGGCCGCGGCCTATCGTGAGCGTATCCTGGCAGCATTGCCGGAGGGGATGCAGTTCGAGCCGCTGATGGTGCTCTACCTGACCGACAACACCCCGCCTGACGAAATCCGCCGCGCCAAGGACAGCGGCTTCGTCAAGGCCGTCAAGCTGTATCCGGCCGGCGCGACAACGAATTCCGATGCCGGCGTGACCGACCTGGGCAAGTGCTACAAGACGCTGGAAGTGCTGCAGGAGCTGGATATGCCGTTCCTGGTCCACGGCGAAGTGACCGATCCGGCGATCGACCTGTTCGACCGTGAAGCGGTGTTCATCGAGCGCATCATGAAGCCTTTGCGCCAGGCCATGCCTGAGCTGAAAGTAGTGTTCGAGCACATCACCACCAAGGAAGCCGCCGATTACGTGCTGGCGGGCGAGGGCCCGACCGCGGCTACCATCACCGCGCACCACCTGCTGTTCAACCGCAACGAGATCTTCAAGGGCGGCATCCGTCCGCATTACTACTGCCTGCCGGTATTGAAGCGCGAGACCCACCGCCAGGCGCTGGTGGCGGCGGCCACCTCGGGCAACGACAAATTCTTCCTCGGCACCGATTCGGCGCCGCACGCCAAGGGCCTCAAGGAACACGCCTGCGGCTGTGCCGGCTGCTACACCGCGCTGCACGCGCTGGAGCTGTACGCGCAAGCCTTCGACCAGGCCGGCGCGCTGGACAAATTCGAGGCCTTCGCCAGCTTCAACGGTCCGGCCTTCTACGGCATGCCGCGTAACCAGGGCACCGTCACCTTGAAGCGCGACAGCTGGACTATCCCGGCCGAATTGCCGATGGGCGATACCACCGTGGTGCCGCTGTCGGCCGGCGAACAGATCAACTGGAAGATGGCCTGAGCCACCACTGGGAAGGGTAAGCATGCAATTCGTCGACCAACTGATTACCGATCTCGATAAGGCGCTGCGCGTGGTCAGCGGCGTGGTGTCCGAAAGCCGGCCCAATCCCGGGCGCGGCCTGGCGGACGGCGTGATGGACGAGGCCGAGAAGCGGCATGCGGCCGGCCTGATGCGGGTCAACAATGTCGGCGAGGTATGTGCCCAGGCGCTGTATGACGCACAGGGGCGATTCGCCCAGAAGCGCGAGATCAAGCAGGCTTTCGAGCATGCCGGCATCGAAGAGGAGGATCACCTGGCCTGGACCGCCGAACGCCTGCGCGAGCTGGGTTCGCGCACCAGCCTGTTGAATCCCGTCTGGTATGCCGGTTCCTACGTGTTGGGTACCATTGCGGCCCGCGTGGGCGATGCGCGCAACCTAGGCTTTGTTGCCGAGACCGAGCGCCAGGTCGAGCTGCACCTGCTGAGCCACCTGGAAAAGCTGCCGGCGCAGGACAACAAGTCGCGCGCCATCGTCGAGCAGATGCGCATCGATGAGGTCGAACATGGCCAGGCCGCCAAGGATCTGGGCGCAGCCGAGATGCCTGCGCCCATCAAGGGGCTGATGAAGGCGATGTCGAAGGTGATGACGGGAGTGGCGTATTACGTCTGAGTACGTCCACGCCGCCAAGGGAAAAACAAACGCCGCATCCGGTGCAAGCCGGTGCGGCGTTTGTCTTGATGGCCGTCCGTGCGGCGAACGGCAAGCGTTTCTTATTGCTGGCCCAGCGTCGGCGCCACTTCGGCGAGATCGTCGATGATCTCGAAGGAGTGGGTCAGTTCTGCGGTCTTTTCCAGCATGATCGAGGCCGAGCAGTATTTCTCGTGGGACAGCTTGATGGCGCGTTCGACCACGTTGGGCTTGAGATTGCGGCCGCGCACGGTGAAGTGGAAGTGGATCTTGGTGAACACCTTCGGGTCGGTCTCGGCGCGCTCGGACTTGAGCGTGACGTCGCAGCCGCGCACATCCTGGCCGCTCTTGCGCAGGATCACCACCACGTCATAAGCGGTGCAGCCGCCGGTGCCGGCCAGCACCACTTCCATCGGACGCGGGGCCAGATTGCGGCCGCCGCCGTCGGGCGCGCCGTCCATGGTGACCAGATGTCCCGAACCTGTTTCCGCCGTAAAGGTCATGCCGGACAATCCGGTCCAGCGCACTGTGCATTCCATCTTGTAGTCCAAATTGGTTGAAAGAGCTGCGTATTGTAGCTTTTGGCGGGCAGGGCCGCTGCTGTAGCGATCCACAGGCGTGCGGCTGCGGCGGGGCAGGTTGTTTTGCGGTGCAGAAAAATTGTTTGTTTATTATTGTATTGAAAATGCACTCGAGTCGTGTAAACCCAACAGTGGCGTGCTTTTTAAAGAAGTGAAGAAAAATATCCGAGGGTGTATTGCAATGCACAAAATGCTTTGCTATATTGGTTTCAACGGATGTATTTGCAGCACGTAACGATGTCTCCTCCACCCTCCTCATTGGTGTGGATTAAACCCGGAACCACTGTTTCCGGGTTTTTTTTTGCCCGCTTTTTCGCAATCCCAGTCGGATCCGTCGAAAAATTTCTACTTTGACATCAAAAAAGACATGCCCGCCGCTTGTTTCGTGTCCCGGAGTCTCGGAATACGACAAAAGCCGTCAAACCTTTTGACGCTAAGTCATTGAAAAGGCTATAATTCTCGGCTTTCCCATGCGCTCGGGAAGATAAAAGGATGAGTCCGCAAGGCGTGAAGGCCCGTCTAGAGCATCTAGGTACGGTCGGCACGGACGAACGGAACCGCCACTTTGAGCGTTATTTTTCATTTAGGAAGTCAAACATGAAGACCTTTTCCGCTAAAGCCCATGAGGTTCAGCGCGAGTGGTTCGTGATTGACGCGACGGACTTGGTCCTCGGACGTGTTGCCAGCGAAGTGGCACTCCGACTGCGCGGCAAACACAAACCGGAATTTACTCCCCACGTCGACACCGGCGATTTCATCGTCGTGATCAACGCTGGCAAGTTGCGCGTCACCGGCACCAAGGCTACTGAAAAGACGTATTTCCGTCACAGCGGCTATCCGGGCGGCATCTACGAAACCAACTTCCTGAAGATGCAGCAGCGTTTCCCCGGCCGTGCGCTGGAGAAGGCAGTCAAGGGCATGCTGCCCAAGGGTCCGTTGGGCTATGCCATGATCAAGAAGCTGAAGGTGTACGCAGATGGCAACCATCCGCACTCCGCCCAGCAACCGAAACCCCTCGCGCTCTAAGGAACAGACATGATCGGTAACTACAATTACGGAACCGGCCGTCGCAAGAGTGCTGTGGCTCGTGTTTTCATCAAGGCAGGCTCTGGCAATATCGTCGTCAACGGCAAGCCCGCCGCTGAATACTTCTCCCGCGAAACCGGCCTGATGGTGATCCGTCAGCCGCTGGAACTGACCGGCAACGTCGAGCGTTTTGACATCATGGTCAACGTGCACGGCGGTGGCGAGTCCGGCCAGGCCGGCGCAGTGCGCCACGGCATCACCCGCGCCCTGATCGACTACGACGCCGGCCTGAAGCCAGCTCTGTCGAACGCAGGCTACGTCACCCGTGACGCGCGTGAAGTCGAACGTAAGAAGGTTGGTCTGCGCAAGGCACGTCGCGCAAAGCAATTCTCGAAGCGTTAATCGTTTCTCGCATCACAGAAAGCCGCCGGCATGCTTGCTGGCGGCTTTTTGCTTTTTGCGGCGCCTGGAGAGGGTGTTCGATGGGGGGCATAGTGATTTTCAGGCCAGCACAGCCGTTCCCGCGAGGTGGGATTTCCTGCAGCTTGCTGGCGAAATAACTTCCCGAACAGAAATCAGTGGGAAATATTCTCCTGCTAGAATGAAAAAGTTTGAGACACTTCGCTTCTGCGACGTTTCTCGTCCGCTTTTTTTCGCAAGGATAAGACATGATCAAGGTAGGTATCGTCGGTGGAACCGGTTACACCGGCGTCGAATTGCTGCGTATTTTCGCCAGTCACCCGGAAGCCAGCGTGCAGGCCGTGACCTCGCGCAAGGAAGACGGCATGCCGGTGGCGGAAATGTATCCGTCCCTGCGCGGCCGCGTCGACGTGGCATTTTCCTCGCCGGAC
Organism: Herbaspirillum chlorophenolicum; assembly: GCF_001189955.1. Lineage (GTDB taxonomy): Bacteria > Pseudomonadota > Gammaproteobacteria > Burkholderiales > Burkholderiaceae_D > Herbaspirillum > Herbaspirillum chlorophenolicum. The sequence goes on from NZ_LFLT01000030.1 coordinate 43,092, forward strand.
AAGGCCCGCTTGACCGACTGCGACGTGGTCTTCTTTGCCACCCCTCACGGTGTGGCCATGGCCCAGGCGCCTGAACTGGTGGCCGCAGGCGTGAAGGTGATCGACCTCGCCGCCGATTTTCGCCTGCAGGATGTCGCCGCCTTTGAAAAATGGTACAAGCTGCCGCACAGCTGCACCGAGCTGCTGAAGGAAGCCGCTTACGGCCTGCCGGAGCTCAATCGCGAAGAGATCCGCAAGGCGCGCGTGGTGGGCAATCCGGGCTGTTATCCGACCACCATGCAACTGGGTTTCGCACCGCTGTTGAAGGCCGGCGTGATCGATGCCTCGCACCTGATTGCCGACTGCAAATCCGGCGTGTCCGGCGCGGGACGCAAGGCCGAGCTGTCGCTGCTGTTCTCGGAAGCCTCGGACAACTTCAAGGCCTACGGCGTATCCGGCCATCGCCATTCGCCGGAAACCATCGAGCGCCTCTCCAAATTGACCAAGGATAAGGTCGGCCTGCTGTTCACGCCGCACCTGGTGCCGATGATTCGCGGCATGCATTCCACGCTGTACGCGCGCCTGACCAAGGATATCGACAACGCTGCGCTGCAGGCCTTGTTCGAAGACGCATACAAGAATGAGCCTTTCGTCGACGTGATGCCGTTCGGTTCGCATCCTGAAACCCGCACCACGCGCGCTTCCAACATGCTTCGCCTGGCGGTGCATCGTCCGGACAATGGCGACACCGTGGTAGTGCTGGTGGTGCAGGACAACCTGGTCAAGGGCGCGTCCGGCCAGGCAGTGCAGTGTATGAACCTGATGTTCGGCCTGGAAGAAACCACCGGTCTGTTGCAAGTCCCCGTCCTGCCGTGAAGTACAAGCTATGGCAACGGCGCCTGACGATTTCGGCGCCGAAGATGACCATCAAGCGCCATCTGCCGTGGCCGCTGCAGGCCCTGTTGTGGGCGATCGTGCTGGGCGGTGGTGGAGCGCTGGCGGTATGGGCTTATGAACTTGGGCGTAACAACCTGCCCGGGATCCAGAGTGACGCCGGCGAGCAGTTATCGACGCTCTCCGGGCAGGTCAAAAAGCTGTCGGCGGAAAACGAGCGGCTGCAAACCGCCTCGAACGCGTCGCAGAACGAGCTGAAGATCGCCCAGGCTGCCCAGGCGCAACTGGCAAGCCAGGTGAAGAACCTGGAAGCGGAAAACAACCGCCAGAAGGAGGATCTTGCCTTTTTCGACAGCCTGTTGCCGACCAATCTTGGCGCGCCCGGTATCACCATTCAGCGCTTCAAGGCTGAGTTGGCCGGGCCCAGCCAGGTGCGTTATCGTGTTCTGGTCATGCAAGGGGGGGGAGGTACCCAGCAATTTGCCGGGAATTTACAGCTCAGTATCACGATTTGGCAGGCGGGTAAGAGTGCTATTATAAATTTTCCGGAATCCAACTCGACCGATCTTGCGCGTTACAGGCTCGCATTCAAGTACTACCAGCGGGTTGAAGGCGTGTTGAATTTGCCGGAGGGAGCGACCATCAAAGCGGTTGCAGTTCGTATTCTCGACCGCGGCCAGGTGCGCGCCCAGCAGTCGGTAGACCTGTGAGGTGATTTCATGTTCGGACGCAAGACCAAAAGCACGATTGACAGCCTGATTGGCATGTCGACCAGCATCAAGGGCGAGATCGGCTTCAAGGGCGGCCTGCGCATTGACGGCCATATCAATGGCAACATCAGCGGCGAAAGCGGACAATCCAGCGTGCTGGTGATTTCCGAGCATGCCAAGGTGGTTGGCGAGGTGCGCGCGGCGCATCTGATCGTCAACGGCGAGATCGTCGGCGACGTCTATTCGACCGAATTGCTTGAATTGCAACCCAAAGCCCGCATTACTGGCAATGTCTATTACAAGGCGCTGGAAATGCATGGCGGCGCGCTGGTTTCCGGCAAGCTCAGCCATGACCAGACGGAAGAAACGCCGCTGCTGAAGCTGGCCGTGTCGTCCGAAGCATGAAAATCCGCAAGGGCTTATAATGAATCATTGTCCGCCCAAGCCAAGCAGGAGCCCGAAATGAATGCCGTAGCCGAACTGCAACAAACCGAAATGCCGACCCCGATCAACTTCAGCGACAGTGCCGCCGCCAAGGTGGCCCAACTGATCGAAGAAGAAGGCAACCCCGACCTGAAACTGCGCGTATTCGTGCAAGGCGGCGGCTGCTCCGGTTTCCAGTATGGTTTCACCTTCGATGAAATCGTCAACGAAGATGACACCACCATGTCCAAGAACGGCGTGCAGCTGTTGATCGACTCGATGAGCTACCAGTATCTGGTTGGCGCAGAGATCGACTACAAGGACGATCTGGAAGGCGCACAGTTCGTGATCAAGAACCCGAATGCCACGACCACTTGCGGTTGCGGTTCGTCGTTCTCGGCCTGATCGCCAGGAAGAAGTTTTAGCCAATAAAAAGGACGCTTCGGCGTCCTTTTTATTGGCGGGAAGAAAAGGCCGCGCATGCACCGGCGGCCTTTCTGTTTCAGCCCAGTTCTGCAAATGCCTTGGCGGCGGCTGCGATGGTGGCGTCAATGACCGCATCGTCGTGCTGCGCGGAGACGAAGCCGGCTTCGAACGCAGATGGCGCGAAGTAGATCCCGGCGTCCAGCATCTTGTGGAAGAAGCGGTTGAAGCTTTCCTTGTCGCCCTTCATCACTTCAGCGTAGCTGTCGGGCACCGAGGCGGCGAAATACAGGCCGAACATGCCGCCCACGGCATCGGCGGCGAAGGTGACGCCGGCTGCCTTGGCCGCTGCCGCCAGGCCGTCGGCCAGCTTTTGGGTCTGCGCGCCCAGCTTCTGGTAGAAGCCCGGCTGCTGGATGATCTTCAGCGTGGCCATGCCGGCCGCCACTGTCACCGGGTTGCCGGAGAGCGTGCCGGCCTGGTACACGCCGCCCAGCGGCGCCAGGTGCTTCATGATGTCGGCACGGCCGCCGAAGGCTGCCACCGGCAGGCCGCCGCCGATCACCTTGCCCAGCGCGGTCAGGTCCGGCTTGATGCCATTGAGCTCTTGCGCCCCACCCAGCGCCACGCGGAATCCCGACATCACTTCGTCGAAAATCAGGATGGCGCCGTACTCGGTGCACAGGCGGCGCATCGCCTGCAGGAATTCGTCGCTGGCGCGCACCAGGTTCATGTTGCCGGCCACCGGTTCCACGATCACGCAGGCGATCTCGTTGCCGGAGGCCTTGAAGGCTTCTTCCAGCTGCGCGGTGTTGTTGTAGTCCAGTACCAGCGTGTGCTTGGCGAAATCTTCCGGCACGCCCGCCGAGGTCGGGTTGCCGAAGGTCAGCAAGCCGCTGCCGGCCTTGACCAGCAGCGAGTCGCCGTGGCCGTGGTAGCAGCCTTCGAACTTCACGATCTTGTCGCGCTTGGTCGCGCCGCGCGCCAGGCGCAGCGCGCTCATGGTGGCTTCGGTGCCGCTGGACACCAGGCGGATCTGTTCGATCGAGGGCACCAGCTTGATGATTTCCTCGGCCATCTCGATTTCGGCCTCGGTCGGCGCACCGAAGGAAAGGCCGCGCGCGGCCGCTTCCGTCACGGCCTTGATGACGTCCAGATGGGCGTGGCCGACGATGGCCGGGCCCCAGGAACCGATGTAGTCGATGTAGCGGCGGCCTTCGGCATCCCAGAAATAGGGGCCGTCGGCGCGTTCGATGAAGCGCGGCGTGCCGCCGACCGAACGGAAGGCGCGCACTGGAGAGTTGACGCCGCCCGGCGTGGTTTTCTGGGCGCGGGCGAACAGGGATTCATTGCTAGTCTGGGACATATTCCTTACCGATTCAAATACTTAAATACGTTAGCTGGGGTTGCTGGGATCTTCTGCTTCGCGTGCCCAGAAGTAGCGGTCCGGCACCAGCTTGCCCATGCCGAAGCGCTGTGCGTTGGCCAGCGAGGCCAGGGTAAACTCCTGCGCTTCGGTGACCGCCTCAGGGATTTCGAGGCCGTTGGCCAGCATCGCCGCAATCGCGGCCGAAAGCGTGGAGCCGGCGCCGGTGAAGGAGCCCGGCAAGCGCTGCCAGGCATCCTGGCGTACCAGGCCGGACTCGTCGAAGAGGGTGTTGCCGATTTCTTGCAGATCGGTTTGCGTGTTGGTGACGAACAGGTATTCGCAGCCCATCTCGATAATGCGCATGGCATCGAGCATCAACGCTTCGCTGGGGGTAGGCTCACGCCAGGTTTCGGCCAGCCGCGTCAGTTCGGCCGCGGAAACCAGCATCAGCGTGGTTTGCGGCACCAGCAGCTCGCGGATGGCGATCAGGCGTTCTTCCTCTTCCTCCAGATTGGACAGCGAAGAGATAAATGGATCGAGGATCAGCGGCACGTCGGGATAATCCGAGACGATCTCGGCAATCGCCGAGATGTTCTCGATGCTGCCTACGGCGCCGACCTTGAAGGCGGCGACCGGCATGTCCTCGAGGATGACGCGCGCCTGGTCCGCCACCCAGTCGACTTCGATGATCTGCGCGTCTTCCACGCGGGCGGTATCCCCGATAAGCAGTGCCGTCACTACCGACAGGCCATGGCAGCCCATGGCTGCGAAGGTGGCGAGATCGGCCTGGATGCCTGTGGCGCCGACCGGGTCGGCCGCGCCGAAGGTCAGGATGAGAGGGGAGGTTTGGTTTTGCACGTCGAGTATATTAAGATAGCGCGTTTAGAACTCGTTTCATCAAGCTTTCGCAGAGCGGCTGTTTGACTTTTCATGGCTGCCGTTTCGGGGCTTGCCGGGGTTTCCCGATGAAGCGGGTTTCAAGCATTTTACTTGAATTGATTTGAGGGATAGTCAGCCGTGAGCAATAGCCAAACCGAATTCAAAACCTGGATGTGCCTGATCTGTGGTTGGATCTACGACGAGGAGGCAGGTCTGCCGGAAGAAGGGATCGCTCCTGGTACCCGCTGGGAGGAGGTTCCCATCAATTGGACCTGTCCCGAGTGCGGCGCGCGCAAGGAAGACTTCGAAATGGTCGAAATCTAAATTTTTTCCCCCTTCTCTATGCGGCGGCCTGTTTCTTCCCGCCAGCCGCCGCACATATCCCCCTGTTGTTCTCTTTTTTGCGCGTTTGATCTGGATCAAGCCGAGGCGCAATTTCCTTCGGGATTTTCATTGCCGGCGCCTGCTGCCAGCAATTTTCTTTTTCGGCAATCATTGTTTGCCACGGGGATTACCGCTTCTCGTATCAAACTTGTTTGTATGGAAACTTAATTTGCTGGAAGGCATCATTCCAGTGTTTTCAATAAAGCTGTGAAGTTGCTGCTGTTTCAGTGCTAGATGGGCTGGGCATTTGCTAAAGTGGCTCGATACGCTCCAACGATTTGCGGAAGAGAGAGATGGCGCCCTCGCTCCAGCCAGTGAAGAAAATCCTGATCGCCGACGATAGTCCGGCCGGGCAAGTGTTGGCCGCCGCCGGCTATCGGGTGTTGCCGGCCGCCGACGGGATCGAAGCGTTGGCCGTGCTGGACCGGGATGCGCCCGATATGCTCATGTGCGGCATCGCCTTGCCGCGCCTGGACGGCCTGAGCGCCTGTTTGCTGATTCGCCGCAATGCGCGGCATGCCAATTTGCCCATTGTCATGCTATCCGATGCCGAGGGGCTGTTCGACAGGGCGCGCTGCGCCATGGCCGGGGCAGATGCGTATCTGGCCAAGCCGTTTTCCGAAGAGGGATTGCTGCAAATTGTAAGAGCGTATGTCGATGGCGTCGATGGCGCCTGACCGGGGTTTGTCATTTCGTAGCCATGGGGGAAGCATGAGAATAAAAAAGGTACTCGTGGTCGACGATTCTCCGACTGACCGGTATGTGTTGAGTCATATTCTCGAAAAGAACGGCTTTTCCGTTGCCACGGCCGAGAGCGGTGAAGATGCCCTGCAAAAGATTCGCGAAGACAAGCCGCAACTGGTGCTGCTGGATGTGGTCATGCCCGGGAAGAACGGCTACCAGGTCACGCGCCAGATCACGCGCGACCCCAGCCTGAAGGATCTGCCGATCATGATGTGCAGCGTCAAGGCCCAGGAAACCGACCGTATCTGGGCGTTATGCCAGGGCGCGTGCGATTACATCGTCAAACCGGTCGATCCGGACGAATTACTGGCAAAGATCGGCGCTATCGAATGACAACGGGGCAGGACAATACCGGTTCCGGCGAAGCAGGCACACCGGCAGCGGGTGCCGCCGCCACGCCTGTGCAGGGGCTGGTCGAAGCCGGCAGGAAGGGCGGGGGGCTGCAGGCCTTCCAGGCTTCGCTGCTGGCCCGCATGGAGGCGGCCAGCAGCGAGGAATTGCAGGCCCGTCGGCTGGCGGTGACGATCGGGCAAGCCCATTGCCTGATCCGCCTGTCCGATGCCGGCGAGATCCTGCCGTTGTCCAGCTTGCCCGCACCGATGCGGGTTCCTTTGACTCAGCCCTGGTACCTGGGCCTGGTCAATCTCCGCGGCAATCTGGTCGGCATTGTCGATCTTGCCGTGTTGAGCGGGTGCGAAGCCCAAGCGCGTGAGCGCGATAGCCGCGTACTGGTGTTTTCTCCTGCGCTGGCGCCAAACTGTGGTTTGCTGTTGTCATCCGTGCTGGGTTTGCGGCATATCTCTGAAATGACGCAAATATCGAAAAATCACGATGCAAAAAATGAATTAATTGGGATTGTTGGGCGTTATAAAGACAAGGCTGGAATCGAGTGGAGTGAAATCGGTCTGGCGACGCTGCTGAAAGAGGCCGCTTTCTTGCATATCGGCCGGTAGCACGGCGGGGGGGGCTTGCGGCGGACTGCCGCAGCAAGGGATATGCCGATCTGACATTAAAAAGGAGCACCAGTCATGGCACTGAGTTTGCCGCGTCTGTCGAAAAAGCAAACACAAGCAGCCGGGAAGGAGCAGGAGAATGCCGCCGTGCCGCCATCGCGCCGGACCCGGCTGCCCTTGATCAACCGTTTTTCGCTGCGCAGTCAGACCCGTATTCTGCTGGGCCTGCTGGCATTGTCGCTGGCCAGCACCTTCTTTTTCTTGTGGCAAGGTTCGCGCAACTATATCCACGCCACATTCCAGACCCACATCGCCTCCGACCTGGTCATGCACTCGCAGCGCATCGGCAAGGCCGTGCCGAATGCCATCCAGGGCAACAAGGAGGCGTTCGCCCAACTCGCCGAAAGCCGTAACGAATTCAATCGGGACCTGGGCCTGCTGACGGCCGGCGGCTCTTACCAGGGCTACCGGATCAGCCTTCCCGATGCCGCGATGAAGCCGGTGCTGGGCGAAGTGCAAAAGATCTGGGAACACACCAACCGCGCTTCCGACACCATTCTCAAGCTGGAAAAGGAGCTGACCGGTTTCGGCGTCACCCTCAAGCGCCTCAACCTCTTGTTGCCGACCATGCTTGACCTGAGCGAGCAGATTTCCATGCTGCAGTCGCAAGGATCGGCCAGCCCGCGCGAAATGACCGCGGCCGGGCAACTGGTGCTGCTGACGCTGCGGCTGGGGCGCAGCGCCAATGAGTTCCTGACATCCGAAGGCGTCAATCCCGAAACCGCATTCCTGCTCGGCAAGGACGTCAATACCTTCCACGACATCATCGACGGTTTCTTGAACGGCAGTGAGCTGTTGCGCCTGAAACCGGTCTCCGACAAGGACACGCGCGACAAGCTGATTGAACTGGAAAAGGTCTTCGGGGAATACCAGCCGCAGGTGGCCGGCATCCTTGGCAACCTGCAGAATTTCATCGCCGCCAAGCAATCCGAGCAACTGGTCTTCCTTGAGAACGAGCTGCTGAAGAAGCATCTGACCATATTGCAGACCGACTATCGCATCGTCCAGGAGTCGCGCGGCTGGACGTTCTGGGCAATGCTGGCCGCGACGGTCTGCGCGCTGATCAGCGCCATCGGCATTGCGCTGGTACAGCTGCAAAACAGCCGCAACAATGCCGCCGATGCCGAAGCGCGGCGCCAGGAAGCCGAAGCGCAACGCCTGCTGGCGCAACAGCAGGAAGAAAAGGCCATGCGCACCAATGTCGCCAATCAGGCGGCCATCCTGCGCCTGATGAACGAATTGCAGAAGGTCGCCGATGGCGACCTGACGGTGCATACCACCGTATCGGAAGACATCACCGGCGCCATCGCCGATTCGGTCAATTACACGGTGGAGGCGCTGCGCGGCCTGGTGGGGCAGGTGACGCAGATGGCATCGAAAGTGGCAGCGTCGTCCGACCATGTGCGCAGCACCACTACCGAACTGGCCAGCGCGGCCCGCATGCAGGCGCGGCGTATCCAGGAAACCGGGCAATCCATGCTGGAGATGTCGATGCAGATCACCGACGTTTCCGTCTCTGCCAGCGAGTCGGCCGATGTGGCCCGCCATTCGGTGGTGGTAGCTGAGCGCGGGGCCAAGGCGGTGGAGGATGCGGTCAAGGCAATGAATGAAATCCGCGAGCAGATCCAGGAAACCTCCAAGCGCATCAAGCGGCTGGGCGAGTCCTCTCAAGTGATCGGTGAGATCACCGAACTGATTTCCGATATTACCGAACAGACCAACGTGCTGGCGCTCAATGCCGCCATCCAGGCCGCGTCGGCAGGCGAAGCCGGGCGCGGTTTCTCGGTGGTGGCGGAAGAGGTGCAGCGCCTGGCCGAGCGATCCAGCGCCGCTACGCGTGAAATCGGCGCTTTGGTGCGCATGATCCAGACCGATACCCACGATGCCGTGGCGGCGATGGAAAATTCCACTGCCGGCGTGGTGGAAGGAGCCGTGCTGTCGGATGCGGCCGGCGCCGCGCTGTCGGATATCCGCAGCGTTTCCAACCAATTGGCTGAACTGATTCAGGGCATGTCGCTGTCGACTGAGCAGCAGGCGATTTCGGCCAATGGCGTGGCGCAGAATATCCAGAGCATCCTGACCGAAAACGAAATCATCGAACAAAGCCGCGAGCAGGTCACTACCTTGTACAACGAACTGTGGGATGCGGCCCGGCAACTTGAAAGCTCGGTGTCACGCTTCCGCGTGACGGTGTCCTGAGCTTTTGCAGGCTGGAATCTTATCGATGGATGCCTCCATTGCCATTTCAACTGCCCCGGCCACCGGGCCGCAGCCGCGCGCGCAAATCTCGGACAATCTGAGGATGCTGGCGGCGACGTTGCATGATTCGCTCGACCAGCTTCTCACCAGCCTGAATGGTGCCGAAAGTGAAGCGCCGCCGGCGCAGCAGGCAGCGCTTGCGGCGGCCCGCTTGTCCGAGCTGACGCACGTGCTCACCTTGGCCGGAGCCGATGCCGCGGCGCGGCTGATGGCCATGGCGCATCGGCATTTGTTGCTGGCCGCCGAACAACATCCACTCGTCTGGCCTCCTGCCGATAGTGCCGCCGTCGTGCAGGCGCTGTGGAGCATGCACGATTATCTCGATGCCTTGCACGACAAGGACGGCAGCAGCGACATATGCGACTGGCCGCTGTTCACGGCCAGCCGGCGATTGCAATCTGCGCATGCCGATGCAGTCGATATCGAGGTTGCGGTACCCGTCAACGAGGATGAGCGCAGCACGGCGTTTGCACATGCCTTGGGCGAACTCGAGGCAGACCGAGGCTTCGATGTGACCCTGGCTGCCGTGCGGACGATGGAAGCCGCCTTGTCCAGTATGCCCGAACTGGCGCCGGCGCGGGCCTTCATCGGCCGCATTGCCGCCGGTGTCCAGCCGCTGGATACGCATGCGCTGTCGGTGCTGGCATCGCTGGCAGCCTTGCTGGCCGCGATGCACTCGGATCCTTCCAGCATCGTCTTGCGCACGGCCTTTGCCTTGCGCCGCATCGTTTTCCTGCAGGCGATGGCCGATGAAGAGGCATCGCGCAAGCAGCGGCCGGGCGAAGAACCGCAACAGATGCTCAAACTGATGTTCCTGGCTGACGAGTTGCTGGGAGTCTGGGACCATTGTGTCGGCATTGGCGGAGGCGCCGGACGTGTCGGTGCCGCTTGGCAGTGGTGCGAGATCGTATTGCGCGCCTTCGCGGTGAGCCGCAGGATCTGGCCGCGCCTGCGTGTCCCGGGCGTTTCGGGTTTTCTGGCAGCGTTGAGCCGGTTGGCCCTGGATCTGGCGATGTCGCCGCGTACCGATGGCCGCGATCGGGAGGTGAGCAGTTGCCTGATCTTCTTCGACGAAGGCCTGCGCCGCCGCATCCACAACGAGGAGGATTTCATCGGGCAGGTCGATTGCATCGTCGACCATCTTGCCATGCTCGCCCGTGGAGAAACCGAGCCGGAGCCTTTCCCTTGGTTCTCGCGTGAATTGCGCTCAGACATGGCGCGTCGGATGCAGGGTGTGGTGGAACGCAAAATACAAGGCAAGCTCGCCGGCATCGAACAAGCGCTGGAGACATTGTGGTCGCCGGACTACCCGCAGGCAGTACCGGTAGCGGGAGATGACCCGGAAGAGAGCGATGCCGCTTCCGGCGCCACACTGGCAGCCCTGATGGCGGACATCAACACCGATTTTGCCAAGATCGAGGGGCTGGCGGCCCAACTGCGATCGGTTGAAATACGTGAGCTGGCGCGGACGTTGCGCATCCAGGCAGTGGCCCGCTTGCCCGACACCTTGCGTGTGCCGGATGGCGATTTGCAGGCGCAGCGGCGCGGTGATGCATTGCGCGCGGTGATGGTGCGCGACATCGCCCTCCTGGGGCAGTTGATTGCGCAGGCATGCAGATCCCCATTCAATCACTGGGATCAGCGCCAGGATGAAAAGATGGTGGCCCCGGCCGACCCGGCGCTGGTTGCCGATATCCGGCGCGTACTCGACCAGGAGGGAGGCGAGCCTGTACCGTCCGATCCGACGGCGCCTGCCTCGGGCCATTTCGCGCAGGATGCCCTTGGCGAGTGGCAGCCGCAGGAGCGCGACCAGGAGATGATCGAGATCTTCCTGATCGAGGCGCGCCAGATGCTCGACAGTTTGCGGGAGGATTTGCCCAGGCTCGCAGGCGCATCTGCCGATGCGGAATTGCTGGCAAGCGTGCGCCGCTGCTTCCATACCTTCAAGGGCAGCGGACGCATGGTTGGACTGGTGGCGCTTTCCGATGCGGCGCACGCAGTGGAAATCCTGCTCAACGCCTGCCTTACCGAAGCGCGCGCGACCGGGTGCGTAGCGCTGGCGCAGCCGGTTCTGACGCTGCTGGAAAACAGCCGCTTGTTGTTGGAAGAATGGATCGGGGATCTCTCCACGCAAGGCGGCTCGTGCCGTACCGCGCCGTCACTGGTCGCCGCGGCGCTGGTGTTGCGCAAGAATGTGGTGGCAGCGGAGCCGGCAGCGCATGAAAATAAGATCGCCCCTGCGACGCCGCAATTGCAGGTGGACACTGTCGCCGCTGCCCCGCCGGTATTCGTACCTGCCGTTGCCCGGCCGGAAGAGCCTTCTTCCGATGCCGCCAATGCCGATCCCCAGTTGCGCGATATTTATCTGAACGAGGCCCGCCAACTGTTCAAGACCTTGCGCCAGCATGGCAGCAGTTGGCGCGCCAAGGCAAACAGCGGCCTGATTGTGCCGGCGCCGCCCTTGTTCATGCGCGCCATCCATACCTTGCGCGGTTGCAGCGCTGCGGCCGGATTTGCCGGCATGCAGCAATTGGCAGGCTTGCTCGATGACTTGCTGGAACAGATCAAGGCTGCCGCGACCGGGCTCGACGGCAACCAACTGGCGACGGTGGAACGCGCGGTCGATGCCATGAACGCCATGCAGGATCAGTACCGGCAGGGCACCCTGCCGGCGGCGCCGGTGCCGGAGAGCGAAGCACTATCGGCACTACTGCAGCATTTCCGCCAGCCGCATGCGAGCGCAAATGCCGCAGGTGTACCCGGCCCTATGCCAGATGTAGCTGCGACCTCACACGTCATTGGCAATGAAGCCGGCGAGCTGCGCGACGAAATCGACCACGACCTGCTGCCGGTCTTTCTGGAAGAGGGCCAGGATCTGCTGGCCGCGGTGGGCGAGGGATTGCATCGCTTCCAGCGCGACTCCTCCGATAGCGCGGCCATCTCCGAATTGCAGCGGCCGTTGCATACCGTCAAGGGCAGTGCGCGCATGGCCGGCGCCTTGCGCCTGGGGCATCTGATGCATGAACTGGAAAGCGGCGTCCAGCGCATGCTGCGCAAGGAAGAAGGGCCGGATGCCGTGGCCGGTTTGCTGGCGCTATACGACCAGGCGCTCAAGCAGTTCGAAGCCTTGGAACAATTGAGCGCGCTGGGTGCCGGCGATGGCGCATCCGCGCCGTTGCAGCGCCTGTCCGAGAGCGAACGTAAGCTGGCTTCGCCGCTGGTGCGCATCAAGGTCAGCGCGCTCGACAAATTGCTTAACCAGGTGGGTGAAGTGTCGATCGCGCGCTCGCAGCTGGAGAATGAAGTCGAGGCGCTGCACAAGAGCGCACAAGAACTGGCGGAGAACATCGCCAAGTTGTCGGCGCAGTTGCGCGACGTGGAAATCCAGGCGGAGATCCAGATGGCCGCTTCCCATCAGGCCAGCGGCGAAAGCATGCACTTCGACCCGTTGGAACTCGACCGCTTTACGTACCTGCAGGAACTCACGCGCATGATGGCCGAGAACGTCAACGACGCGGCTTCACTGCAAAAGCAATTGATCGATTCCGCCGGCAAGACACAGGAAGGCTTGAGGCGGCAAGGACGCCTGACGCGCGAGTTGCAGCAGGAACTGATGTACACCCGCATGGTGAAATTCAAGAGCCTGGAGCAGCGCTTGCATCATCTGGTGCGGCAGTTGGGCAATGAAACCGGCAAGGCGCTGGCATTGGAGATCGGCGGCGGCGACGTTGAACTGGACCGCGGCATTCTGGAACGGATGATCGGGCCCTTCGAGCACCTGTTGCGTAATGCCGCCGTGCATGGCATCGAGGCCGGCGCCGAACGTGCCGCAGCGGGCAAGCAGGCGGCCGGCCGGCTCAGTGTGCAGGCCGCGCAGGAGGGCAGCGAAGCCATTATCCGCATCGCCGACGACGGCCGCGGCCTGGACCTGGCCGCGATCCGCAGCAAGGGAGCGGCGCAGGGGCTGATCAGCGAAGACGCCGCGCTGGGCGATGCGCGGGTGAGCGAATTGATCTTCGAACCCGGCTTTACCACCGCGTCGGAAGTGTCGACCCTGGCCGGGCGTGGCGTGGGCATGGATGTCGTGCGCTCCGAAGTGACGGCGCTGGGCGGGCGCGTCACGGTGGAGTCGCAGGCCGGCGCAGGCGTGCATTTCACGATCCACTTGCCATTGTCGCTGGCCGTCAAGCAGGTCTGCCTGTTGCGGCAGGGCGAGCAAACCTACGCGATTCCATCGATGCTGATCGATAAGGTAGTGCAGCTGCGCGGCAAGGAGATGCGGCAGGCGCTGGACGAAGAAGCGTTGCCCGAAGGCGGGCGCATGGTGGTGCTGCATCCGTTGGACCGGCTGCTCGACGAGCCGCGGGCAGACAGCAGCTTGCCGCAGCTATCGAGCTACGTCCTGTTCGTCAAGGGCGGCAACGAACTGGTGGCGATTCTGGTGGACCAGGTGCTGGGCAACCGGGAAGTAGTTGCCAAGCCGCTTGGGCCGCAGCTCGACACCCTGGTCGGTGTGGTCGGCGCCACCGTGCTGGGCAACGGCGAGATCGCCTTGATCATCAACCCGCTGCTGCTGGCGCGCCGTACCGGCATTCGCAGGCTGGCAAGCCGGCCTGCTGAAATCGCGCCGCGCGTCGAACAGAAGATGGTGATGGTCGTCGATGACTCGCTCACCGTGCGCAAGGTGATGCAGCGTCTGCTGGCACGCGAAGGCTATGCGGTGGCGACTGCAACTGACGGCTATGACGCTATCCGCCAGTTGCACGACCTGACTCCGGACATCTTCCTGGTCGATATCGAGATGCCGCGCATGGATGGCTATACCCTGGTGCGCCACCTGCGCGACAACGAGTCCACACGCAGCAAGCCCATCATCATGATCACTTCCCGCACCGGCGCCAAGCACCGCGAGCGCGCGATGGAAGTCGGGGTCAACCATTACATGGGCAAGCCTTACCAGGACGAGCAACTGCTGGAACTGATCAGGCATTTCACCAGCGATGCCAGCGGACGTGCGGAAGATGACTTCAGTGATGTCTTGTATTAGAACTTGTTCAGAATTTCCCCGGGGCCGTCCAAACGGCCCTTCAGGCGGTCTGCGGCGTTGCAAAGCCTCGCGGGGCCACCGGCCCGGCTGCGTTTTGCGCCTTGCATCCCATCCTGAATGACCATTTGTCCGATTCCCGGGAAATCCTGAACAGGTTCTTAGACCCTGTCCACATTCCATCTGCGAGATGCACGGCTTCCAGAAGGTGGAGGCAAGGCACAATTCACGCTGATGCCATGCCCGGCGTAAAATGACGCGTTTGGGTATCGCCATATGGCGCTGCCCCGAATCCGTTACGAGGCCAGAAAATCAATTCCACGTCCGTCTCGATCATGCCGGTACCGGCGTACCACGTCTACAGCTACGGAGCGGTTTAACGCGGATTGTCGTTGCGGTCGCGCTCGCGAGGGGCGCGCCGCATCGTCCAGCGGAAGCCGATGCTAAAGACGAGGCCGAGCAGGCCGAGGAACAGCAACAGGTCGTCAAGCACAATGGGTCCTTGGGAAAAGGGCCCGCATGGCGCGGGCGTTGTGGATGGCTTCACTGTATGCGCCCGGTGCCCGCTACGCCAATATCAAATGGGGCGAGGCGCCATCTCAAAACGATATGGAGACTCTGGAGGAGACATGATTTCATTCCGGCAGCTCAGGTACTTCGTCGAAATCGTCGAAGCTGGCGGCTATACGCGCGCGGCGGAACGCCTGTTCATTGCGCAATCGGCACTGAGCCGGCAAATCAAGGAATTGGAAGGCAGCCTCGACGTGGTATTGCTGCGGCGCGACGCCAAGCAGTTCGAGCTCACCGATGCCGGGCAGGATTTCTACGAACGCAGCCGCAAGATCCTGCTCGACATCGACCGCGCCGTCGCCCAGGCGCGCACCATCGGCAAGGGCGAGCATGGCGCGTTGCGCCTGCTGCATTCCAGTTCGGTGCCCCTGTCGGCGCCGCTGGGGCCGACCTTGAACGAAGTGCTCAAGGCCTTTCCCGGCATTTCCCTGGAGATATCGCAGGCGCCTTCCGAATACCAGGCGCGCGAAATCGACGAGGGCAGTGCCGACATCGGCTTGGCGCGCCTGCCCATCCTGCGCAAGCATCCGAATCTGGAAAGCGCGGTACTGTACCGCGAGCGGCTGGTGGCGGCGGTGCCGGCCACACATCCACTGGCGCAGCGCGACCAGGTGGAAATCGCGGAACTGCGCGAGGAGCATTTCGTCACGGTGCCGCACCGCGACCGCGGTGGGCTGAGCTACCTGGTGGCCGAGCGCTGCATCGCGCATGGTTTCTATCCGCGCGTGGCGCGCGCGACCTCGCGCAAGAATTCACTCCTGAGCCTGGTCAATGCCGGCTTCGGCATCGCCGTGGTGCCGCAGAGCATGGCCAGCATTTCGCTGGCGGCGGGCGTGAGTTTTCCGGCGGTGAAGGATGCCGATTTCTATTCGGAGGTGGCGCTGCTATGGCGGCGCGATGCGCCGGCCATGGTGAACCAGTTCGTGCAGGCCTTCATCGAGGGCCTGAGAGCAACGGGTTTGCCCGCGCCGGAAGGGGGCTAGGGCCCAATTCCAGCGCGGTTGATCGGACAAGAATTCAGGCGCCGGTCGCAACCGGGCGCTTGGCATCCGAGCTCCATTCGCTCCATGAACCCGGATACAGGCGGGCGCCGCCGAGGCCCCCCACCTCCCGCGCCCGCAGGGTGTGGCAAGCGGGCACCCCCGGGCCGCCCAGCACCACCCCACCATAGCGGTAGC
>NZ_LFLT01000031.1 GCF_001189955.1 Herbaspirillum chlorophenolicum
GCCATCGAGAATATTCAACGTACCGGTACCCAAGAAACCCACATAGATATTATTTTCGGCAGCCCAAGTTGAGGCCCTGCCGCTGGCATCGCGCCCTGAAACCGTAACCGTACCGGTACCCGGCCCAGAGCCGCTATCATTGCCAATAAGGCCTTGGTCGCTGCGCACCAAGCCACCGCCATTGATGAGCACGGTACCCGTGCCGGAGTAACCGACTGAAATTGGAAAGGAACTGGTCCAGGTCGAAGGATTTCCAAGGGCGTCGCCACCAGAAACAGTAATCACCCCAGTACCACCATTACTCCCGACAAAGCCGAACTCATTGCTCACCGTAGCCCCACCTGTGAGCGTCAGCGTGCCGCCGGCGCCATCGCCGACAGTGAGATCGCCGCCAACTACCCAGACCGGCGTCGACGCTGGGCCTGGACTTAAAACACCGGTACTGCTCACCGATTGCGCACTTGCAGTCGGTATATCGTAGGTCGCGCAGACAAGTCCGAAAATCGCCGTCTGTAGAAACAGGAAACGGCGAAAACGGACAATATGGTTCGCTACAGTTCCGAGGCATTTCTCGATACATGGATCATTGCCGGAATAGCCTTTGTTTGGAGCAGCACCGGGCGTGTGAATATGAGAATCCCGCCGATGCCATACAGAACCTCGTGCGCTAACAGGGCCAAATTTTTTAGCCATTTCTTCCCCCTCCCCCATCAAGTATCGTTATTGAGGCAAGATATCTTGACGCTTGCCTGCTATGTGATTACATCATCTTCCCCAGCGCCATGCAGGCTACGCATCGGTAGAGCCCTTTGTTCTTCGAGCGTATAGCGTGCCGTTCTTGGGCTGCATCGTCAACCGACGGCTCTCTACGTACCTGGCTGCTCCAGGCATGCATGCATCACTTCAGCCAGCCATTCGCTGAAGACCTGCACGCGCCTGGACAAGTGGCGCCGGTGCGGGTAGACGATTTGTACCGGCATTGACGGCGCCGGCCAGTCCATCAGCACCTCTACCAGTTCACCGCTCTCCAGGTGTTCTTTCACGTCGAATGCCGGAATCTGGATCAATCCCAGGCCTGCCAGGCAGCAAGCGATATAGGTTTCGGCGTTGTTGGCCGATACCCGTGCCGGCATCGCCAGTGACTGAAGCCGGCCGTCCTCCAGCCATTCCCAAGGCGCGGCACGCCCGCTGCTGGGCGAGGCGTAGTTGACGGCCATGTGGCCAGAAAGATCCGCCGGCGTCGCTAGCGCGCCTTGACGCGCAAGATAAGCCGGACTCGCGCAGTTGATCAACCGTAGCGTGCCGAGCGGCCGCGCCACCAGGCTGCTGGCTTCGAGCTCTCCCACGCGCAGCGCACAGTCGATTCCTTCGAGCACCAGATCGATGGCGCGGTCACTGGAGCCAAGGTCGACCTCGATGCCTGGATATCGGGCAAAGAATTCGGGCAGCGCCGGCGCCACCTGTCTGCGCGCAATGCGGCTGGGCAGGTCCACTCGCAATCGCCCCTGCAGGGCCTGGCCTGACGGCCGGAACTGCTGCTCCAGTTCCTCGCTGTCGGCGACCAGAACCATGGCGCGTTCCAACAGCGTCTCGCCATCCAAGGTCAGGCTCACCCTGCGGGTCGTGCGACTGAACAACCGAGTGCCGAGCCTGCTCTCCAACTGCTGGACCGCCAGCGAGACCGTCGGCCGCGGCAAGCCGAGTTGATTAGCCGCAACGGAAAAACCGCCGCTTTGGGCCACCCGGATGAAGATGCGCAACTGGTCAATCCGGTCCATGAAGGCGTCATCCTATTGGTAATAATTTCTGTCTAGTCTATATCGAAATAACGGATTTATTCAGATGACAACCTCAAATACAGTAACGGAACCCCTTAACTTGAGCAGGAGTTCTTCATGTCCAAACACAGCATCCAAGGCAAAATCGTCCTGATCGCCGGCGGCGCCAAGAACCTGGGCGGCCTGATCGCCCGAGACCTCGCCGCGCATGGCGCCAAGGCAGTCGTCATCCACTACAACAGCATGAGCAGCAAGGCTGATGCGGACAAAACCGTCGCGGCTATTGAGCAGGCCGGCGCCAAAGCCGTTGCGCTGCAGGCCGACCTCACCAGCGCGGGTGCCGTAGAGAAGCTGTTCGCCGATACCGTCGCGGCCGTAGGCCGCCCCGACATCGCTATCAACACCGTGGGCAAGGTGCTCAAGAAGCCGATGGCCGATGTCAGCGAAGCCGAATACGACGAGATGGCCGCCGTCAATAGCAAGTCGGCGTTCTTCTTCCTCAAGGAAGCGGGCAGGCACGTCAACGACAATGGCAAGATCGTGACGCTGGTCACTTCGCTGCTGGGCGCCTTCCCCCCGTTCTACGCAACCTACGCCGGCTCCAAGGCACCGGTCGAGCATTTCACTCGCGCAGCGGCCAAGGAACTGGGGGAGCGCGGCATTTCGGTGACGGCTGTCGGCCCCGGTCCGATGGACACCCCGTTTTTCTACCCGGCAGAGGGGGCCGACGCCGTGGCCTATCACAAGACCGCCGCGGCGCTGTCGCCCTTCTCCAAGACCGGCCTGACCGACATCGAGGATGTGGTGCCCTTCATTCGCCACCTGGTCAGCGACGGCTGGTGGATCACCGGCCAGACCGTTCTGATCAACGGCGGCTACACCACCAAGTAAGCCGCGATCCCGTTTCATGTCGACGCGGGTCTGCATCCCTGGCCCAGCGTCGATAGACACCGGATGAAATCTGGAAAATGACGTCGAACTCGGTCCGGTAATTTGGGGAATTATTTCTATATTGAGAGTTTTCTCATATCAATACCCTCCCTCGATACTTAAAATGGCTCCATTGCTTGAAGCCAAGCACCGATTTGACCATTTTGAGTATCCAGATCATGAACAAGACAATTGCAATCTCGGCTCTGGCGGCATCCCTGTTGGCCTCTTTCGCGGTTCATGCTGCCGACACCACCGAACTGACGGTACAAGGCGCAATCAAGCCCGCCGCCTGCATCCCGACCTTTTCCGGCGGCGGCGTTGTCGACTACGGCGTCATTCCGGCCAGCTCCTTGCCGGCTGGTCAATACAAAAAGCTCGAGACAAGGCAAATCAGCATGAATATTTCCTGCAACAGCGTGACAAAGATTGCTATTCGCTTAACTGACAATCGCGCTTCGTCCCGTATTGCAGGTATTGTCAGCGACGTCCGTTCCGATGCGTACAACTATGGATTGGGTACCGTCAATGGCAAAAACGTAGGTGGTTATTCGCTGAAGCTTGGTCCAACAACAACGGATCGCAGCGAAACAATACACAATTTTTACTCTTGGAATAATGGTAGAACCTGGCAACCAGGGGCTTTCTATCTGCAACACGTGGACCATATTTTCTCCTTCGGCCACTACGACAGAAATTATGGCCTCCAAGCTTTGGGCTTCACTGTGTTGAATACAACTATCGATGTAGCAACCACATTGAACAAGCCGGAAAACCTGCCTCTGGCACAAGATGTGCCGCTGGACGGTTCAGCTACGCTGGAAATGCTCTACTTATGATTTTTTCATGAATAAATGACGTTTTTTCTTGACGCAGATTTGTATGTGGAACTAACATTCGCTCACCGAAAAAACATGGAGTTGATCTTGGACAGTTGCAGTAGTGACTTACGTACTTGGGGAATGACCCCAGCCAATATCGCCTGAGCTCCGCAGTTCTCTTCTTGCTGCAGCCGCGACCTTGGCTGTAGCGCTTGTCTTCAACGACATTCGTCGTCCCTCCCCCATCTTTGTTTGTTCCATTGCGTGATCCACGCACGGTTCGGCTGAGCACGCCTTTTATCTGGCAGGCCGGTTGTTCTGATTGCGCGGTTGCTGTCGCTTTGCGAAGTTTTTCGCAAAGGCGGGTCCATTCTTTGCCTATCGGTGCCGTTTCCGAGATGCCGCTCCCGGCATCCGGTGCGGATGGTTGGAAAATGCCGGCTTGCTGGCGGCAATTTCCTTAATTGGCAACGATGTTTCTTATCGAGAGAACCGCTATGAAAAAATCCAAGTTCTTCCATCTGGCCGCCACAGCGCAACCGGCTACCCAGCCCTCCAACTGGAAATTTGGCTGGTCGGCATCATCCGTGAATGCGCAAATTGAAGGCCGTCGCAGTTTGTCCCAGCATCCTGGAACCGGCAACACCGGCGTCTACGGCGTGTTGGTAGTGAAACCGTCTTCCGGCTGGTAAGCAGGACAGCAGCAAATTCGCATCTGGCGTGCCGATTCAGGCAATCACCCAGTGTGCGTCGATTCACTTATCGATGGAGTCCTTTCGTGGGCACTAACTCAGACTGTTGTAGTTGTTGGAAATCACTTCTGATGCTGTAACAGCAAGATCCGTCAAGAATTCTCTTGCCGTCATCTTGCTGCGAGCAGATGGCGGTATCACTGCAGGCCCACTCTCGCGGCCTTCGGTTTTCCTCCTGGTGTGATTGATGGCATCCCCGCCTCGCGGGGATGCCTGACCGACTTTCCCCATACATAGCCGCCCCATCGTCCGGCTGCCCCCGTATCGTCGGAGGGCAAGGAGTTCGTAGACGCGCTCCGCGAATTCAAAAAAATTACAAAGTACCGTTGAGGAATCACATGATCGATATTGCAAGCCTGCTCCGGCAAGGAGCCGGAAACCTCTGGCTGCTCATCCCCTGCACCATTCTCCTGGGCGCGCTGCACCGCCTGGAACCCGCGCATTCGAAAACCATGATGACCACGTTCATCGAGGCCATGCGCGGCATGGTCTCGCGGGCGATGCTGCTGGGGAGCTCTGCACTGTTTTCTCATACCGCCGTGGCAAGGCTGGCGGTCTTGACTGGCATGTACTTCGGCAGCGGCTGGAGTTCAGAGTCGCCTGCACCCTACGTCCAGATCGCCTTCGGCGCGTTGCTCATCGGCGTGGTGCTTTGGCTGGCATGGCGGGCTTGGCAGCGCCCCCGCAAAAAGGCCCAAAGCCGTCGCCATCACAGCCATGAGACCAAATGGATCGATACCGGCCACGGCATGCTGAGCGTCGATATCGTCGAAGACAATGTGCCGCCGCGCTTCAGGCTGTCAGGCGAAAACGGCCAGCATTGCTGGCCTTCCGACGGCATGGAAATACGCACGATTCGTCCGAACGGCGCCAGGCAAACCTTCAAGTTCGTCGACCGGGGCGATTTTCTGGAGTCGATCGATGAAATTCCGGAGCCGCATGCATTCATGGCACGGGTGCTCTTGTCTCACGACGGCCACCGGCATGCCTACAATATCCACTATGAAGAACATCACTTTCATCATGCCAATGATGGACCGGACGCATCCGATTCTTGAAACTCCGAATCCGAAAACGGCTGCTGGCCCAAAGCAGGTCGCCCGGACTACCAGCATTTAATATTGTTATGTCTGAAATACTGATTCGTATCTGGTCTGCCTAATCCGTCCGCAACATACTGTCCTGGAATCAAACCGGCCACCAGCGAATGATCGCTGCGCCACCAACCAGGAATAGACAATGAACGAGCAGGCGAAAAAAACAGGCATCGGGTCGACAGAAACACCAGCAACCGATCCACGACGCTGGCTTGCCCTCCTGGTATTGCTGCTGGGGGCATTCCTGCCGCCGCTGGACTTCACCGTAGTCAATCTCGCGCTGCCAACAATCCGGCAGGATCTCGGCGCCACATCGAGTGCCGTGCAGTTCGTTATCTCTGCCTACGCAGCCACCTATGCGGTGTTTCTCATTACAGGGGGACGATTGGGCGACTTGTTCGGCCGGCGTCTGATGTTCATGACCGGTGTGGCGGGCTTCACGCTTGCGTCCGTGCTATGCGGAACGGCATGGTCGCCCAATGCATTGATCGCCGGACGCATTCTGCAGGGGCTCACGGCAACTGCGATGGCGCCTCAGGTTCTTGCGTCGATCCGTATTTTATTTCCGGCGTCCGAGCAAGGCCGTGCCCTCGCGCTGTACGGCGCGACCTTTGGCCTGGCCAACATTTTTGGTCAGATATTAGGGGGCGTGCTGGTTTCAGCCCATCCCTTCGGCCTCGCGTGGCAAGCAATCTTTCTCATCAACGTGCCGATCGGCCTCGCCGCTTTCATCGGCAGCCTGTTTTTTCTCGACAACTCGCGGGCGCAACAAACGCAGAAACTTGATGTGGGCGGCGTCGCGCTGCTGTCCCTCACGCTGGGCCTGCTCGTCTATCCGCTGGTCGAAGGACGCGAGAACGGATGGCCGCTTTGGATTATCGCCATGCTTGCCGGGTCCCCTGTCGCATTGATCGCGTTCATCCGTTTCGAGAAATGGCTTGCGGCCCATGCCGGCTCGCCGCTTGTGGAGCTCTCACTGTTTCGCAACAGCAGATTCGTCATGGGGATCGTGATGGCCATGGCGTTCTACATGCAATCGTCTTTCTTCCTGACCTTTTCTGTCTGGCTGCAAAGCGGCGTAGGCATGACGCCATTCAACGCCGGCATGGCAACATTACCCTACGTCGTCGGCGGCTTCGTCGCATCCCTGATGTCATCCCATCTCATGCAGCGGCTTGGCGCACGTGCGCTGACATTGGGCTTCGCGCTTCAGGTCGTTGGATTTGGAATTGTGATGCTCGCTGCCAGCAAGGCAGCGTCAGGCGGGCTGCATATCGGTCTCGCTTGCGCGGGGCTTGGCTGGGGCATTGTGGTGCCTTCCGTCATCAAGGCAGTCATCGGCAGCGTTGATCAACGCCATGCGGGTCTCGCGTCGGGGGTGGTGATTTCCAGCTTGCAGATTGGCGCCGCTCTCGGTGTCGCGATGATTGGCGGCGTTTTTTACAACGCACTTGGAGTCAGCCAGGATCTCGAGGCTTATACCCACGCGTTCATCTTGGCCCTTGGCTGCAATGTGGCACTTCTCGCATTGGCCGGCGTGCTGTCATTGCTGCTGTCCAACCAAGGATCGCTCACCTCGTTACCTGTCTCAGCAACCGAATCCTAGAACCAGGAGCCAGATAGATCGGCGTATTGAGGCCGATCCATCTGGCGCCATGTAACGGGCGACTTAATGCTGAGCGTGATTCTGTGCTTGTTTGGCGACGAGCTTCATCGCCTGGCGGTCACCGTTCTGTGCTTCTTTTGCCGTTTGTGCTGCAGTCTCAGTAGCCTCGGCCAATGCAGCTTTGCCGGCGGCGCTGATTGTCACCGTGTCGGTTTTGGCAGGGACAGTAGTCGAGGAAGGTGTTGTGGCGCCATCCTGGCGAATGGCTTGTGACGATTTGGATGCCGCTGCAGCAGTGGCGTCTTGAGTTTCCGTTGCTGCGGATCGTGATGCGATTGCGTTGACGTTCATTACTTCCCCCTGAAAAGAACTCCATTGTTGGATAGGACCGCTTCAGCAAAGAGCCCTGCAGGCACCGTTCGATAAAAGCGAAATGGCCTGGAGCTCCTACGGTATAACGCTACGCGCGCAAACTTAGGGGAGCCTTAGGGAGATGACACTGCAACAGATTATTCGAACCTGTTGCAGTTTGAGCAACTCATGCAGCCTGCGCCTCGGCCGCCAGTTCCGGCGCCAGGCCCGCGGCAGCGATCAGCGCACGGGTATAAGGGTGGCGCGGCGCGCCCAGCACCTCCTCCGTCCGGCCGTGTTCGACAATCGCGCCGTTCTTCATCACGATGACCTCATGCGCCATCGCGTGAATCACATCCATGTCGTGGGTAATCAGGAAGTAACTGAGGCCATGCTCCTTTTGCAAGGTCTGCAACAACGTAAGCACCTGCTTCTGAATGGTAACGTCAAGCGCGCTGGTCGGCTCATCGAGCACCAGCACGTCGGGGCGAGTGATCAGTGCGCGCGCGATGGCGATGCGCTGGCGCTGGCCACCCGAGAATTCATGCGGATGCCGCTCCAGCAAGCCCGGAAACTGTTCTTCGTCCAGCCCGACAGCCGCCAGCATCTCCAATATCCGCTGGTTATGCTGGCCGGCGTCGAGGTCGGGCTCATGGAAGGCCAGCGCTTCGCCGACGATACGCCGCACGGTCAGGCGCGGACTCAAGGAGGCATAAGGATCCTGGAATACCACCTGGATGCGGCGCCGCAGTGCCTTCTGCGCCCCAAAGCCGGCGGCCTTGGCGGCCCCCCAGTTGGAGCCGCATACCGTCATTTCGCCCTTGGCCTGCAACAGCCCAAGCACCGCCTGCGCCAGGGTGGATTTGCCCGAACCCGATTCGCCGATGATGCCCAGTGTGCGGCCCGGCGCAAGCTCGAATGAGACGTCGCGCACGGCGTTGAAGTAACGCTGGCGGAACAGTTCGCGCAGGGAGCTGGCGGGGACGCGGTAATCGACTTGCACCTGCCGTGCGCGCAAGACCTTGTTCTTTTCAACGCCGTTTCCATTGTCCTCGATCAGCGCGCGCACTGGCCTGCTGTCCAGCAACTTGCGGGTGTATGGATGCTGCGGATGGTGCAACACCCGGCTGACGGGCCCCTGCTCCACTACCCGCCCATGCTGCAGCACCACCACGCGATCGGCGAAGCGGCGCACCAGGTTGAGGTCATGGGTGATCATCAGCACGGCCATGCCGCGGGATTTCTGCAACTGGTCCAGCAAGTCGAGGATCTGCAACCGCAAACCGACATCGAGCGCAGTCGTCGGCTCGTCCGCGATCAGCAAGCGCGGCTCGCTGGCCAGCGCCATGGCGATCATCGCGCGCTGGCGCTGGCCGCCGGACAGTTGGTGCGGATAAGCGCGGGCGCGGCGCTGCGGCTCAGGAATTTCTGTCTCGGCCAAGCGTTCGACCGCCTTCGCCCAGGCGCTGCGCGCATCCAGGCCATGCTTGACGCGATACACCTCGGCGATCTGTTCTCCCACGGTATAGAGCGGGTTGAGCGCCGTCATGGGCTCCTGGAAGATGACGGCGACGCCGCGCCCACGCACCGCCACCAGATCCCGTTCGGGCAGGCGGGCCAGGTCTACGCCGTCGAAACTGATTCCACCGGACAAGGTGGCGCCGGGGATCAGCTTGAGCGTGCTCAGTGCGATGACGCTCTTGCCGGAACCGGATTCGCCGACCAGGGCCAGCTTTTCGCCCGGTTTAACGTCGAAGGAAACGCCATGCACCACCTGCTTGGCGCCGAAGTGGATATTGAGACTGTCGATCTTGAGCAAAGAATGTGGTGCAGTGGACATGAACGTCTTTCGGACACTGGCGGCCAGGCCGCCATAGGGAAATGGAAGTACCGGGTCAGATGCGCGCACAGGATTGGCGCAAAACCAGTTCCGTCGGCACCTGGATGCTGCTGAAATGCCAGTCATTGCGCCGCTCCAGGCGTTGCAGCAATAACAGCGCCGCTTCACGTCCCAGCTCATAAGCGGAGTAGCGAATCACCGTCACTGCCGGCTGCACCAGTTCGGCCAGCTCGCTGTCGTTGGTCGTGATCAGGGACAGGTCTTGCGGGATGCGCACACCGCGCGCGCGGCAAGCCGACAGCACTCCGCGCAACAGATGCCGCCCCAGTGCGAGGATCGCGGTAGGCGGTTCGGGCAGCGACAGCAGTATCTGCGTCTGGCGCAGGCCGAAGGCATCTTCCGCAATGCGCTCGTCGATGCGCAGCAGGCTGGGAGACGGCGTCAGGCCGCGCTCGCGATAGGCATCGGTGAAGCCGCGCAGGCGGTCGCGGCCAACGCGGTTATGGCGTCCGCCGGAAACCAGGGCGATACGCTGATGACCCAGGTCCAGCAGGTGGCGCGTGGCCGACAAGGTGCCTTCGTAATGATTGGCGGTGACGGCGCCGGCGGTCGCCACACTCACATCGCGCTCCAGCATGACCACCGGGAAGCGTGCCCGCGCCAAACTGTCGAGCACCTCCGCATGGCTTTCATCGGTGATGGTGAAGATCAGGCCATCGGCCTGGCGTTGGCCGAACAGCTCGATCAGGCTGCACTCCTGTTCCGGCCGGTCATTGCTGCTGCCGACGATCAACAGGTAGCCGGCCTGGGTGAGCACATCTTCAGCGCCCTTGATCATCGAGGCGTACAGCGGGTTTTCCAGGTCAGAGAAAATGAAACCTATCATGCGCGATGCCTGGCCGCGCATGTTCTGCGCCACCGTGCTGGGCTTCCAGCCGAGAATGCCGATGGCTTCCCTCACCTTGGCGCGTACCGCCGGACTGACGTTGGGTATCTCATTGACCACGCGCGACACCGTGCCGATCGACACGCCGGCCAGTTGCGCCACTTCGCGTACCGTCGGCCGGCCGCGTTCTTCAGCGGCATGGGGGATCATCAGGGAGTCGTCGGAAAGGGACATATCAGGTGGGAGAAGCGGCTTTACGATTGCCATCAGCAGCGTTATCGCGAAAGCCGAAAAATTAAGTTTTTGTGAAACGTTTCATATCCTGCCACAGCCTGAAATGCGAAGACAAGCTGGCTTTCCGAATTAGCAAATTACATTAATTGCGCGAAGTTTCTTATTTTTAGAGTGAATTAGCTTATTCATATAAACAACTAGCCTCCAGGCCGCGCCACCGGGCGATTCCAGCCTAAGCATGTCAACCGCATAAGCAAGTATGTAAACATTAGTTTTTTGCCACCTGATGAATCGTTATCATCCGCCCCATCACGTCCACCACGATGGACTTTCATGGAGCAAAAAGATGTCGATTCGCGTGCCACGCCGCCACCTCCTCAACCCTCTCATCGCCCTGCCGCTGATCGGCAGCCTGTTATTCCTGTTGCCGCTGCAAGGCCAGGCCCAAGCCCAAGCCAAGTATGGCGGCACTCTGCAAGCCATCGTGCAGCCCGAACCGCCGGTACTCACCAATGCTTTCAACACCAGCTTCCCCATTGGCGTGGTCGCGACCAATGTGTTCGACGGCCTGATCACTTTCGATGAACAACAGCGGCCGCAACCCAGCCTGGCCACCAGCTGGAACATCTCCGACGATGGAAAGACCGTCACTTTCAAATTGCGCCAGGGCATGAAATGGCATGACGGCCAGGAGTTCACATCCGCCGACGTGCAGTTCAGCGCGCTGGAAATCTGGAAGAAGATCCATCCGCGCGGGCGCAACACCTTCGCCGCGATCCAGGCGGTAGACACGCCGGACAAATACACCGCGGTGTTCCGCCTGTCGCATCCTTCTCTGGTGATCTTCAGCTCACTCAATGCCAACGAGGGCCAGATACTGCCGCGCCATCTGTACCAGGGCACCGATATCCTGAAGAACCCGTACAACCTCAAGCCGGTCGGCACCGGCCCCTTCCGTTTCAAGGAATGGCAAAAGGGCCAGTACATCGTGCTCGAGCGCAATCCGGATTACTGGGATACCGGCAAGCCCTATCTCGACCGCCTGGTCTTTCGCGTGATTCCCGATGCCAGTTCGCGTGCGGCGGCACTGGAAACGGGCGATGCCCAATACGCGCCGTTCGACCAGGTCCCGCTGTCGGATGTGAAGCGCATCGCCGCCCTCCCCAACCTCGCAGTCAGCCTGGATGGCTATGCCTGGCAGTCGGCGTTCGTGTTCCTGGAATTCAACCTGCGCAATCCCATCCTGCAAAACCTCAAGGTGCGCCAGGCGATCGCCCATGCAATCGATAAGCAGGCGCTGATCAATACAGTCTGGTATGGCCTGGGCAAGCCCGCCACCGGGCCGATCCCATCCAGCCTGAAGGCCTTCTATACCGTCGACGGCGTACCGCAATACAACTTCGATGTGGCCAAGGCCGAGAAGCTGCTCGATGAGGCCGGCTATCCGCGCAAGGCCGACGGCGTGCGCTTCAGACTGCGCCAGGAGTACCAGAACTTCCATGAAGCCTTCAAGAACAATGCCGAATTCATCCGCCAGGCCTTGAAGCGCGTGGGCATTGAAGTTGACATCCGCAACCGCGATATCGCCGGCCACCTGAAGGCGGTCTATACCGACCACGATTTCGATATCAACACCGGACGCTGGGTACCGACGCTGGACCCGGAGGTGGGCAGCTTCCGCCATTACTGGACCAAGTCCATCGCACCGGGTGTGGCCTGGACCAACGCCTCCGGCTATTCCAACCCCAAGTTCGACAAGCTGATCGAATCCATCCAGGTCGAACCCAATGCCAAGAAGCGCGCCGAGCTGTTCCATCAATTCCAGCGCCTGGCGGAAACCGATCTGCCGGTGATCCCGTTGATCGAGCAGGCCAACTTCACTGTTTACAACAAAGCCGTGCACGGGCTGGGCAAAGCGCCTGACGCCGCGCTGTCGTCGCTGAAAAATGTCTGGCTGGACCGCTGACTCCAATACTGAAAAAGAAGGGCTCCAAATCATGGCGAAAGAACTCGAAGGCCGCGTGGCCCTGGTCACCGGCGGCAGCAAGGGAATAGGACTGGCGGTAGCGCGCCGCTTTGCGCAGGAAGGCGCCCGCGTAGGCATCGTCTCGCGTTCGCAAGACAATGTGGATGCCGCCCGCCGCAGCCTGGCCGCCGAAGGGCTGGAAGTCTACGGCCTGGCTGCTGACCTGCTGGATGTGGCCGAGAGCGAGTCCGCAATCGATACCCTGGAAAACGCCCTGGGTCCGATCGACCTGCTGGTCAACAGCGCCGGCGCCGCCAAACGCCACGAACCGGAAAACCTGACGCCGGCGTTGTGGCAACAGACTTTCGATGCCAAGTTCTATCCCAGCCTGCATGTGCAGCACTTCGTGTTGCAACGCCTGGCCGCGCGGGCTGCAGGCCGCCGCTCGGCCGATGAGGAAATCGGCGCCATCGTCAATATCATCGGCACCGGCGGCAAACAGCCCACCAGCACCCACCTGGCCGGCGGCGCCGCCAACGCCGCGCTGATGCTGGCTACCGTCGGCCTGGCTTCGCACTACGCGGCGCTAGGCATCCGCATCAATGGCATCAATCCGGGATTCACCCTGACCGGGCGCATCGAGCAGGCGCTCCAGCTCGAGTCCGAACGGCGCGGCATCAGCCGCGAACAGGCGCTGGCCGAAGGCCAGTCGGCCATCCCGCTGGGCCGCTATGGGCGCCCGGAAGAAGTTGCCGAAGTGGCGCTGTTCCTGGCCAGCCCGCGGGCCAGCTACGTGGTCGGGGCCATCGTCCCCGTGCATGGCGGCGCCGGCCCCGTGATCTGAATTCCCTTCCGTACAAGGCGCTCCAATGTCTTCATCGCTTATCCACTATATCGGCCGGCGCTTGCTCCAACTGATACCGATCGTGCTGCTGATCGTGCTGGCCACCTATGTGCTGCTGCGTCTGGCGCCGGGCGACATGGCCGATGTCATGGCCGGCGAATCCGGTTCGGCCACGCCGGAATACATGGCCGAGCTGCGCAGCCAGTTCAACCTGAACCTGCCTGCCAGCACCGTCTTCATCAATTACCTGCGCAACCTGCTGCACCTCGACCTCGGCTACTCCTTCCGCCACGGCATGCCGGTAGCCGACCTGATCGCCACGCGCGTAGGCCCTACCCTGCTGCTCATGCTCAGCAGCATCCTGATCGCCGCCCTGGGCGGCATTACGCTGGGCGTATTGTCGGCGCGCTATCGCGGCAGTTGGCTGGACGAGGTGATTTCGGCGTTTTCCACGATCGGTTTCGCCACGCCGGTGTTCTGGGCCGGCCTGGTGCTGATCGTGGTGTTCTCGATCCACCTGCGCTGGCTGCCGTCGGCGGGCATGAGCAGCATTGGCGGGCCGCCGGCTACCAGCCTCGAAGGTTTGCTGGAACGGGGCAAGCACTTGATATTGCCGGCCTCGACGCTGGCCTTCTTCTACCTCTCGATCTATGTGCGCATCACCCGCTCGGCGATGCTGGAAGTGTATGGCCTGGACTTCGTGCGCACCGCGCGCGCCAAGGGCTTGTCGGAGCTGCGCGTATCGCTGCGCCATGTGCTGCGCAATGCGCTGCTGCCGGTGGTCACCTTGACCGGCCTGCAACTGGCTTCGCTGCTGGGCGGCTCGATCGTTACCGAAACCATCTTCTCCTGGCCCGGCCTGGGCCGGCTGGCCTTCGACGCGGTGTTCCAGCGTGACATCAACCTGCTGCTGGGCGTGTTCCTGTTCAGTTCGCTGCTGGTGGTACTGATGAACCTGATGGTCGACATCCTCTATGCATTTCTCGATCCGCGCATCGCCGGAGGCCGCACATGAGCCTGCCAATGAACCGGCTGCAACGCCTGGTGCGCCCGCTGGGCGGCTCCCGGCCCTTGCTGGTGGGCGCACTGATCCTGGGTGTGATGCTGGCAGCGGCGTTGCTGGCCAACTGGCTGTATCCGCGCGACCCGCTCGATATCGTGGCCGCGGCCAACTTGTGGCCCGGCACGCCCGGGCATTTCCTCGGTACCGACATGATGGGGCGCGACATGGCCTCCGGCTTGGTGCACTCGGCCGGCGTATCGCTGGCGGTGGGATTCTTTGCCGCGCTGTTGTCGGTCACCATCGGTATCGCCGTCGGCGTGGTCGCAGGTTACTGCGGCGGCTGGGCCGATGATGCGCTGATGCGCGCCACCGAGATGTTCCAGACCTTGCCCAGTTTTTTGTTCTCGATCGTACTGGTGGTGATCCTGGAGCCCTCCATCGCCAGCATCATCTTCGCCATCGGCGTCACCGCCTGGCCCCAGATCGCCCGCCTGGTGCGTGCCGAGGCTATGCGGGTGCGCAATGCAGAATATGTGACGGCGGCCCGCACCATCGGCTTGCCGGGGCGCCGCATCATCCTGCGGCATGTCTTGCCCAACAGCCTGGCGCCGGTAGTGGTGGCGACCTCGGTCCTGATGGCCAACGCCATCCTGACCGAAGCCTCGCTGTCCTTCCTCGGCTTGGGCGACCCCAGCGTGATTTCCTGGGGCAGCATGATCGGGATGGGCCGTTCGACCCTGCGTACCGCCTGGTACATGACAGCCCTGCCCGGTGCGGCGATCTTCATCACCGTGATCAGCTTCATGTTGCTGGGCAATGGCTTGAACGACTATTTCAATCCGCGCCTGAAAAAACAATCCGCCAGGTGATCCGGCGTCCAATCCATCCCATCCCGATGACCATCACAGACACCGAACTCCCCAGCCGCGCCCGGTCCGTGCGCGAGGATTTGGCCGCAGCCCATCGGCTGGCGGTCTGGCATGACCTGACCGAAGGTATCTACAACCACCTGACCGCCGCCGTGCCGGGCCACGACGATCGCTTCTATGTGCCGCCGTTCGGCCTGCACTGGAGCGAAGTGCGCGCCAGCGAACTGCTGACCGTCGGTTTCGACGGACGGATACTGGAGGGCGATGGCATTCTGCAGCGTTCCGCCTACTGCATCCACGCTCCCATCCACGCCGCGAACCCGAAGCATGCGGTGGTACTGCACACCCACATGGCGTACACCAGCGCGCTGGTGAGGCTGGAAGACCAACGCCTGCAGCCGCTGGGCCAGACCGAGGCGCTGCTTATCGACCAGATCGCCTATGACGAGCATTACGACGGTTTGGCGCGAGAGCGCACCGAAGGCGAACGGCTGGCCAAGGTGCTGGGCGACAAGACCATCCTGTTCATGGCGCATCACGGCGTGCTGGTGACCGGGCGCACCGTGGCCGAAGCCTACGATCGCCTGTATTCGCTGGAGCGCTATGCCCGCGTGCACATCCACGCGCTCTGGACCGGCCGCCCCACCCGCTCGCTGACGCCGGCCCAGGTGGCCAAGGTGCAGGATCAAATCCACCATACCGCCTTGCACAATGGCGGCAACGGGGCCGGCAAGCCGGCCTGCGAGCTGCATTTTGAAGCGCTGCGCCGCCTGCTCGACAAACGCGAACCGGACTATAAATCATGAGCCATCAGGAACGCAGCGCGGACTTGCTGTCCGCCGCCCATCGCCTGGCCGGCGAGTTCGCGCAAGACGCAGCGCGGCGCGATGCCGGGCGCGAGCTACCGCATGCCGAAATCCAGGCCCTGGCCCGCCACGGCATCCTGGCCGCCCGTGTGCCCCGTGAGTTCGGCGGGATCGACTTGCCCATTACCGAATTGACCGGCATTTACGTGGCGCTGGGCAAGGCCGATCCGAATATCGCCCAAGCCATCCAGCCGCATGCCTGCGGCGTCGAGAAGATCCGCCTGTATGGCACGCCGGCGCAGCAGCGCCGCTATTTCGCCCTGCTGCACGAGGGCGCCATGATCACCAATGCCTCGGCCGAGAAAGGCGGCGGCACGGTGGGCGATATCCGCGTACTGCTGTCGCGCCAGTCCGAAACCGGCGGCTGGCGGCTCGATGGCGACAAGCATTACTGCACCGGCAGCCTGTTCGCCAGCCATTTCTATGCGCTGGTGCGGCGTGATGACGGCGGCCGCAGCATCGCCCTGTTGCCGCGCGAGCGCGAAGGCGTGGCCGTCCTCGACGACTGGGACGGTATGGGCCAGCGCACCACTGCGAGCGGCACCGTGCGCTTCCGGCAGGTGGTGGTGGCCGATGACGAGCACATGCCCTTGCCGCCATCCGGCACGGTGCGAACCCACGAAGGCGCCTTCGCGCAGATCCTGCATGCGGCCATCGACGTCGGCATCGCCCTGGCCGCGTTCGAAGACGCCGCACACTATGGCCGCGAACGCGCCCGGCCGGTACCCGAAGCCGGTGTCGCGCGGGCCAGCGACGATCCGTATGTCCAGCATGCCGTCGGCGAGATGGCGATGCTGGCGCACGGCGCCCAGGCGTTGCTGGAACGCGCCGCGCGCACGCTGGACGCGGTAGCGGCCAAGGCCGTGGCGGGCCAGGCCAACGAAACCGAACTCGGCATGGCATCAGTGGCCGTGGCCGAAGCCAAGATGGCCGCCAACGATGCCGCGCTACGCGTCAGTGAAATGCTCTATCGCGTCGGCGGCGCCGGCGCGACCCTGCGCGGCCTGAACCTGGATCGCCACTGGCGCAATGCCCGCACCCATACCACCCACGATCCGGTGGCCTACAAGGCCAAGGCCGTGGGGGATTACTACCTCAACGGCAACCTGCCGCCCATTACTTCAAAAATCTGAACGCCAAGCCACCATGACCGATACGACACGTCCCCTGTCGTCGCTGCCCGCCACCAGCCCGCTCGGGCAGGCGCTGACGCAACCCCTGCTGCTGGGCCTGTTCCTGCCCATCCATAACGGCGGCTGGAGCATGTCCAGCCTGCCGCGCGGCACCGACTGGAGTTTTGACTACAATGCCGCGCTCACGCGCCAGGCCGAGCAGCTCGGCTTCGAACTGGCATTCGGCCCGGCGCACTGGCTGGGCAAGGGCGGCTTCGGCGGCGAAACCCGCTACCGCGAAACCTCGCTGGACGCCTTCATCGCCACCAGCGCGCTGGCCGCCATCACCAGCCGCATCCTGCTGATCTCCACCATCCACATCCTGTACGGGCCGTGGCATCCGCTGCACCTGGCCAAGTTCGGCGCCACCCTGGACCACATCGCCAAGGGCCGCTGGGGCTTGAACATCGTCACCGGTTTCCGCAAGGACGAATGGGCCATGTTCGGCCAGCAGCAGATCGCGCATGACGAGCGCTACCAGATCGCCAACGAATTCGTCGACGTGCTCGGCGCGTTATGGTCCAGCACGGACAACCTCGACTATGAAGGCAGCCGCTGGCAGTTGCAGCAGGCCTTCGTCAGCCCCAAGCCGCAGCATGGCCGCCCGATCCTGGTCAGCGCCACCAGTTCGGCGGCCGGCATCGCCAGCGCGGTACGCCATTCGGACCTGATTTTCATCACCAGCCCGGTGGGTGCGCGCTTCGAAAAGGCCATCGCCGCGCTGCCGGAACTCAACGCACGGGTCAAGCGCGAAGCCGCCGCCGTCGGGCGCGATGTCCGCACGCTGATCAATCCCATGATTATCTGCCGCGATACCGAGCGCGAGGCGCGCGAAGCCTACCAGGCCATCCTCGATCGCGCCGACCATGGCGCGGTGGAAGGTTTCTTCCACTCGCACGCCACCGGCGACAGCCAATCCTGGCGCGGCCATGAGCGCGATGAGCGCACCGTGGGCGGCAACATCCAATTGATTGGCACGCCCGAGCAGATCGTCGACCAGTTGCTCCAGCTCAAGGCCGCGGGCTGCGACGGCATCCAGATCTGCTTCTTCGACTACGAGCCCGAACTGGCCTATTTCGGCCAGCGTGTCATCCCGCTGCTGGAACAGGCCGGCCTGCGCCATCCGGTAGCGCGTGTTCCCGCCTCCCCTTACGCTTCCCTCGCCGCCTGACACTATGACCCAGACTCCCGTTATCTCCGCGTTACCTATTTCTTCACCCACCCTGGCCGCCTGGCTGCGCGATGGCGAAGAGATCGCCCTGATCGATATCGGCGAAGCCGGCCAGTTCGGCGAAAGCCATCTGCTGCTGGCGGCCAATCTTCCGTTCAGCCGCTTCGAACTGGATCTGCCGCACCGGGTGCCGCGCCTGGACACCCGGCTGGTGCTGGTCTCCGGCGACGGCGTGCTGGCCCAGGTCGCCGCTGCTGCGGCCCTGTCATCGGGTTATCGCACGGTGTACTGGCTGGAAGGCGGCACCGAGGCTTGGCATGCGCATGGCTTCAAGACCTTCCAGGGCGTCAATGTACCCAGCAAGGCATTTTCCGAATTCGTCGAAAAGGCCTATCACACCGGCGATATCGAGGCACAGGAACTGGCCGCTCGCCAGCGTGCGGGCGACGACCTGGTGTTGCTGGATTCCCGCACCCAGGAAGAGCATCGGCGCTTCCATGTCCCCGGTGCGATCAGTTGCCCGGGCAGTGAAATCGTCACCCGCTTCGCCGACATCGTGCCCTCGCCCGACACCCTGGTGGTGGTCACTTGCGCCGGCCGTACCCGCGGCATCATCGGCGCCCAAAGCCTGATCGATGCCGGCGTACCCAACCGCGTGCTGGCGCTGGCCGGCGGCACCCAAGGCTGGCGCCTGGCAGGACTGGAGCTGGAACGCCAGCCGGCCCGGGAAAGCGCTCCGGCGTCTGCCAATGCCCAGGCCGTTGCGCGCAGCCGCGCGGCCGCGCTGGAACAGCGGGAGTCCCTGCCGCGCATCGACCTCGTCACATTGCGCCAATGGCAAGCCGACCAGCGCCGCACCACGTTCATCTTCGATATCCGCACCCGCGCCGAACATGAACACAGTCACTGGCCCGGCGCCATTTGGGTACAAGGCGTGCAGTTGATCCAGTGCCTCGATGAATGGGTCGCGGTGCGCAATGCCCATGTGGTGCTGATCGACACCGATGGCAGCCGCGCCGCCATCACCGCCCATTGGCTGCAGCGGCTGGGTGTGCAGGTCGCGCTGTTCGCGCCCCCGGCCGACGCGCCTGAAACCATCGCCGCCGCGCCCTTGGCCGCACCGGCACGCCGCTGGGAACAGATCGCCGCGTTGAGCGCAGAGGCTGCACGGCAATGGGTGCAAGGCGGTGCGCTGGTGCTGGATGCCGGCAGTAGCGAGCGCTATGGGCAAGTACGCCCGCAAGGCGCGTTGTGGAGCAACCGGTCCGCACTGGGTCCGGCGCTGCTGGCGCGCGCGGCCGCCGCAAGCCAAGTGGTGGTATCAGGCGACGATGATGGCGTGGCGCGCCTGTTGGCGCTGTCCCTGCTGCAACGTCTGGCCGACGGCCATCCGGCGTTGCAGATAGCGGTACTGCCGGGCGGACTGGACGGCTGGCAGGCGGCGGGCCTGCCGCTTGACGATACCCCCGCCTTGCCGGCCGACAGCGAGCGCATCGACTACCTGTTCTGGCTGCATGACCGCCATGCCGGCAATGCCGAAGCCAGTGCGGCCTACCTGCAATGGGAAGCCGACCTGCCGGAGCTGGTGGGAGATGCCTCGGAAGCAGGATACCGCTTGTAACGGCCAGTTGGCCATTCCCCAAGAACGCCTGGGTGACCAACTGAACCCGGCATACGAATAACCGATACACAACAGCACAATGACCGCCTTCCCTGAAAAACTATTGCAGCGCATCGCCGACGGTGCCGCCCAACGCGATGCGCAGCGCGAGCAGCCGTTCGCCCTGATCAATGAAATCAAGGCCACCGGCTTCGGTGCGCGCCGCCTGGCTGCCGAACATGGCGGCGGCGGCGCCAGCCTCACGGAAACTTTCGACGCCGCCATCACCCTGGCCGAAGCCGACCCCAACATCGCGCATATCTGGCGCAACCACCATGTCGCGCTCGAGCGCATCCTCAACACGCCATCAGGCCATCCGGCGGTGGTGCGGCTGCGTGACCGCGTGCTGGCGGGCGACATGATCGGCGCGGCCAACACCGAACTGGGCCAGGCCCAGATCGGCGGCGGCGGTCCGTTCGCCAGCAGGCTGGTGCGCGAAGGCAGCGGCTACGTGCTCAATGGCAAGAAGTTTTATTCCACCGGTTCGCTGTTTTCTGATTGGCTCTACATCCCGGTGTCATTGGAAGACGGCACCCGCGTAATCGCCATCGCGCCCAAGGGCCGTGCCGGCCTGGACACTGTCGATGACTGGTTCGGCATGGGACAGCGCCTGACCGGCAGCGGCACCACCTTGCTGGACAATGTGCGCATAGAGGCCGACGAAGTCTTGCTGCCGGCCGACATTCCCGGCAAGCAGACCGTGTTCGGCTCGACTATCGCGCAGTTGTTCCTGACGGCCGTGATTGCCGGCGTGGTCTCGGCCGTCGCCCGCGACGCCGCCGAATTGCTGGGCAAGCGCAAGCGCAACTTCTACTACGCGCCGACCTCGGTGGGAGCGCAAGATCCGCTGCTGCTGTCTGCCTTGGGCGAACGCGAGGCCGATGCCTTCGCGGTGCGCGCCATCGTGCTGGCTGCCGCACGTGTGGCCGACGCCACCTATGCCGCGCTGCAGCGCCAGGATGCCGATATCGACACGCATCTGCAAGCCGCCGCAAGGGCCGCCGCCAAGGCCAAGATCACGGTCGACCGTATTGCCCATCACGCCGCAACCGCCTTGTTCGACATCGCCGGCGCCTCGGCTACCCTGGCGCACCTGAACCTGGATCGCCACTGGCGCAACATCCGTACCATCTCCACCCACAACCACACTGCGCACAAGTCCTATGCATTGGGCAACCTGAGCGTCAACGAAGTACCGCTGCCGACCCAGGGATTCTTCTGAGACCTTGAACAAGTGCTAATGGCATCGCAATGAAAAACGCCTGGCGGAAATACGCCGGGCGTTTTTCATTGCCTCTTGTGGAACGACACGACAACCAAGACCGTGATTGCCTCTCTATTTGCGTCATCATCCGGGGACTAAGGTAGAGCTAAGTTTTGATGCCTAACATCAGAAAAATAGCGGGAACAGGTACGGTCTTTTTTCTACGACCGGAAGCCGCCTCCGACGAAACCGAAAAGTCGGAACCCAGGTCGGCTGTGTCAGGCACAATGAGCGGAATTCTTGCTTGACTGCTTGATCCGGCCATTTCAGAAATGGACAGTGTGCCACTCAATTTCAGGAATCATCGTGAATAGAACCGCTTATCATCCCAGCTCCGTCATACTTCACTGGCTGATCTTCATTCTCTTCGTCATCGCGCTTGCCACAATTGAATATCGTGGTGAAGTTCCCAAGGGCGAGCCGCTGCGCGATGTACTGCAAATGATTCACATGCATGCAGGCCAACTGGTATTGATATTGGTTATATTGCGGTTGCTGGCACGCCAATTATTTGGCGTGCCGCCTGCGCTTCCGATGCCGCCGCTGCAACGCATGCTGGCGCATGGCGTTCATTTTCTCTTGTATGTCGTGATGATCGGCCTGCCGCTATCCGGAATACTTTTCACCCAGGCCGGCGGCAAGGATGTTGTGTTTTTTGGCATGACGCTGCCAGGCATCATCGGCCAAAATCCGGCAATCCGTGGCCCGGTCAAAGATCTGCATGAATTGATGGGGAATGCCGTGTATTTTCTGGTGGGCATGCATATCGCCGGCGCGCTATGGCACCAGTATGCGGAAAAGAAGCCGATTCTTCGGCGCATGATGCTGGGCAAGACGGATGACTGATCAGGGCGCCAACTAACGCAAGCCCAGCCGCCGGGCCAACCGGCTCAGGTTGGCCCGGTCCAACCCCAGTTCGCGTGCGGTAGCCGCAAGATTGTTGGCATTGCGTTCCAGGCTGTCGGCGACCAGCTTACGCTCGTAGTCTTCCACGGCATCGCGCAGGTTCATGATGGGGCCGGACGGATCACCGGGCTGGTCCTCATCCTCCGTGCGTTCTGCCACGGCAGTGGCGCCATCTGCCTTCAAATCAAGCTCGCTGGCGCCTAGCGTAAGGATGGCCGGACGCGACTTGTGCGCAGCCAATGCACGCAATGCGCTGCGGCCGACCAGATGTTCCAGCTCGCGGATGTTGCCGGGCCAGGCGTAGCCGAGCAAGGCGCGCTGTGCATCGGCGGACAGGCGCAGGCTGGATAGCCCGAGCCGCGCCCGGTTCTGTTCGAGGAAGTAGCCGGCGAGCAGCAGCACATCGCGCCCGCGTTCACGCAGCGGCGGCACGCGGATCGGAAATACGCTCAGGCGATGATAGAAGTCGGCGCGAAAACGCCCTCGCTTCACCTCGTCGGCCAGGTCACGGTTGGTGGCGGCAATCAGCCGCACATCCACGCGATGTTCGCGATCCGACCCGACCCGTTGCAGCTGGCCGCTTTGCAGCACCCGCAGCAGCTTGGCCTGTACCGTCAATGGCAATTCGCCCACCTCGTCCAGGAACAGCGTACCGCCGTCGGCCATTTCGAACTTGCCGCGGCGGTCGGCCACCGCGCCGGAAAAGGCGCCGCGCACGTGGCCGAACAATTCGCTCTCGACCAGCGTATCGGGCAATGCCGCGCAGTTGAGGCTGATCATGGGCTTGTGTGCGCGCGGCGAAGCGGCATGCAGGGCATGTGCCACCAATTCCTTGCCCACGCCGGTCTCGCCGGTCACCAGTACCGCCATGTCGCTGGGCGCGGCCATGCGGATCTCCTGCACCAATTGCAGATGTGCCGGACTCTGGCCGATCAGCTCGCGCTTGCCCTGGCTTTCTTCCAGCCCCAGCCGGTAAGCCTCGGCACGCTGGCGCTCCTGCTCGCCGGTGGCCGATAAATTGTCGATGCGTTCGGCCACATTCACGGTGGCGGCGGCAAGGTCGGCAAAGGCTTGCAGCGAAGCCATGTCGACACTGTCGAAGCGCCCTGCGCCCAATGCATCCAGCGTCACCAATCCCCACGGCCGGCCGTTGACGTTGAGCGCGCAGCCCATGCAGTCGTGTACTTCCAGTTGGCCGGAATGGATGTCATTGAGCCCGTCGACCAGGCCGTCATAGGGGTCCGGCAGCGGCGAATCGGCCGGGAAGCGCGTCGGCGCCCCATTGGCCAGCAGCACGCCGAAGCGCGGATGCTCACCCACGCGAAAGCGCCGGCCCAGCGTATCGCGCGAGAGGCCATCGATGGCCAGCGGCACCAGCACCTCGCCATCCAGGCGCAAGAGCGCGGTAGCGTCGCAAGGAAACAGTGTGCGCATGGCTTCCAGCAGGCGCCGGTAACGTTCGCGCTCGTCCATCTCGCGCGACAGATCGGCGACTAGCGGCAACAAGGCATCGAGCAAGGCTTTTGAAGTCATTTTGACTCTAACTGATGAATATTAAGGTCATTTTGACACGGTTTGTTTGACACGTACAATCGCCAAGTCATTGATTCATAAGGACGATGCCATTGGCACGGTATTTGAGATAGGGAAGGCAGAACCGGCGCTCCGGATTTTTCACTCCCTCCAGAAAGGCGAACCATGCTTACCGATGCTCAACTTGCCATCGTCAAATCCACCGTCCCATTGCTGGAAAGCGGCGGCGAGGCACTGACCACGCACTTCTACAAGATGCTCATGCGCGACTATCCGCAAGTGCATCCGTTGTTCAACCGCGCCCACCAGGCCAGCGGCGACCAGCCGCGCGCACTGGCCAACGGCGTGCTGATGTATGCGCGCCATATCGATCGCCTGGAAGCGCTGGGCCCGCTGGCCGCGCAAATCATCAACAAGCACGTGGCAGTACAGGTCATGCCCGAGCACTATCCGATGGTGGGCGACTGCCTGCTGCGCGCCATCCGCGAAGTGCTGGGCGCCGAGATCGCCACCGATGCCGTGATCGACGCCTGGGGCGCGGCCTATGGCCAGTTGGCCGACATCCTGATCGGCGCCGAGAAGCAGCAATACGACGCCAAGGCCAACGCTCCCGGCGGCTGGCGCGGCGCGCGCAATTTCATCGTGGCGCGCAAGGTTGCCGAGAGCGATGAGATCACCTCTTTCTATTTCCGCCCGCAGGATGGCGGCGCCCTGCTCGACTTCGATCCCGGCCAGTACATCGGCCTGCGCATCGTCATCGACGGCGAGGAGCAGCGCCGCCAGTATTCGCTGTCGGCGCCGTTGAATGTGCCGGGCGAGCCGCCGCAATACCGCATCAGCGTCAAGCGCGAAGCCGGCGGCAAGGTCTCGCGCCACCTGCACGACGAAGTGCAGGAAGGTTCGGTGGTCGAACTGTTCCCGCCCTCGGGCAATTTCTCGCTGGCTGCCGGCGACAAGCCGCTGGTGCTGATCAGCGGCGGCGTCGGCATCACGCCCATGCTGACCATGCTCAATGCTGCCCTGCAAAGCGGCCGCGCCGTGCACTTCATCCATGCCGCGCGCGATGGCGGCGTGCATGCTTTCCGGGAACACGTCGACGCGCTGGCCGAGCGCCATCCGCAACTGCGCCGCTTCTTCTGCTACGAGCGCACACGCGCCGGCGACCGCCAGCCCGATGCCACCGGCATGATCAACCGCGAGCTGCTGCAGCGCTGGATGCCGGCCGGCGCCGACGTCGATGCTTATTTCGTCGGCCCCAAACCTTTCATGAAGGCGATCAAGCGCTACCTGCGCGAGATCGGCGTACCCGAGGCGCAAAGCCGCTATGAGTTCTTCGGTCCGGCTGCCGCGCTGGACTGAATGGCGAATTCAACAGGGGCGGCGAAGATAATTGAAGCACTGCACAATCGCAGGTAGAATCGCTGCAGTCTCCATTTCGCCCCACCGCCCTTCCATCCTTTGCCCGCATGAAAAAGCTGCTCACGGCCTTGTTGCTTTCGATTACGCTGATCCAGCTTTGCTGGGCGGCGGTCGGGCCGTACAGCGAACATGCTGCAACGCTGGTGCAACATGCCGGCCACCACCAATTGCAATCGCAAGCGGATGGACAGGGCAATGCCGTGCCGGCAGGCAAGAAAACCGACACCAAGGATGTGGCGAATTTTTGCAGCAGCTGCGAAATGCAGGCCGGCAGCCTGGGTTACCCCGCTGTGACCTCCCAACGCTTCGTGCGTGCGGAATCGCCGGCGCCGGCCGGTTTCACCATCTCGTTTTCCTCCCACATTCCGGAGCATCCGGAAAAGCCCGACTGGCCAGCCGCGCATTCGCGCGGCGTTGCGGCCCGGTTCTGATTTCCCTCGTTCATCTTTCCTGAGCACTTCTGCCTGACGGCAATGCCGTCGGCTGTCAGTGCCTGTCCGCACGCCGAATCCTTCCTTTCATCACGGAGAATTCGATGCATCCTATGTTTCAGCACGTCCTCGTGCCGGGACTGGCCACGGCCCTGCTCTTGCAGGCCGCGCCCGTCCTGGCGCAAACCCCTGCCGTACTGGCCGGTGCCGCCTGCCCGGCCGTCAACCCGCCGCTGACGCTGGCCGATGCCCAGCGCCAGGCGCACGACAACAACCCCACGCTGTCAGCCGCAAGGCATGAGCTGGCCGCCACCGACGGCGCCCTGCAACAAGCAGGCGCCTGGCCCAATCCGACGTTCTCGATGGAACTCGAAGACACCAAAAAGGCCACCCGCACCACCACCTACACCCTCTCCCAGACGTTGGAGCTGGGCGGCAAGCGCGGCGCCCGCGTAGCGGCTGCCCGCCTTGGCCAGGATGCCGCGCGCAGCCAGTTGGTAGCGCGCGAGGCAGGTTTGCGCGCCGACGTTGCACAAGCCTGGTTCGAGGTGCTGCACAGCCGGCAACGGCTGGCGCTGGCACTGCAAAGCGCCGACCTGGCCGAGCGCATGAGCGACACCACCAGACGCCGCGTGCAGGCCGGCAAGCTGTCGCCGGTGGAACAGACGCGTTCGCGCGTGGCGGCATCCTCCGCCCGCCTGGAAGTGAACCAGGCCGAGAGCGATGCACGTATTTCCGGCCACAAGCTGGCGACACTCCTGGGCCGCACCTCGCCCTGCGTGGGTGAAGCACAGGGCGACGGCGCCGTGCTGCCGCCGCTGCCGCAGATTGCCGACGTGGTGCGGCTTGCCGCCGCCGCGCCGTCCGTGCGCCTGGCCGGTATCGAGGTTGACCGTAACAAGGCGCTGGCCGATATCGAAAGCAGCAAGCGCATACCCGACCTCACCGTCAGCCTGGGCAACAAGCGCGACGAGGAGGCTGCCCGCAACATGACGGTCATCGGCGTGTCCCTGCCGTTGCCGCTGTTCGACCGCAACCAGGGCAACTTGCTGGAGGCGCTGCGCCGCACCGACCGCGCGCGCGATGAACTGGTGGCCGCCGAACTGCAGGCGCAAAGCACCGCCGCCGAGGGCTACGAAACCTTGCGCAACGCCCGCGCCGAGGCGCAGGCGCTGCAGCAAGACGTGCTGCCGGCGGCGCAACAGGCTTATGAGGCGGCCGCGCGCGGCTTCGAGCTGGGCAAGTTCGGCTTCACCGAAGTGCTGGACGCCCAACGCACCCTGTTCCAGACCCAAACCCAATATCTGCGCGCGCTCTCCGCCGCGCACCGCGCCGCCGCGAGCCTCGAGGCCCTGCTCGGCACCGAACTCGCGCGCCTGCCCGGCGCCGGCCAATGAAAGGACACCTCATGGACAAGAAACAGAAACTGGCGATCGCCGCCATCCTCATCGTCACGGCGCTGGCCGCTGGCGCCATCACGCTGGGCGGCAAGTCCGGCAGCGACGAACATGGCGACCACGGCAAGGAAGATACCCACACCGAACACAAGGAAGCCGGTCACAAGGAAAACGATGACGGCCATGCTGCCGGGAAGAGCGCCAAGGCCGGCGACGCACATGGCGACGATGCACACGATGAGGGCGAGCGCATCGCCTTCAGCGCCGAGCAGATGCGCGTGGCGGGCATCGTGCTGGCCGACGCTGGCCTGTCCGACATGACCGGCACACTGCCGCTGCCGGGCGAGATCCGCTTCGATGCCGACCGCACCGCGCACGTGGTGCCGCGCGTGGCCGGCGTGGTCGAGGCGGCGCCGGTGCGTCTGGGCCAGGCCGTGAAGAAGGGCCAACTGCTGGCCATCATCGACAGCGGCGCCATCTCCGACCTGCGCAGCGAAGCGCAGAACGTCCAGCAGCGCCTGGCGCTGGCGCGCGACGGCTATGCGCGCGAGAAGAAGCTGTGGGAAGAAAAGATCTCGGCCGAGCAGGATTACCTGCAGGCGCGTGCCGCCTTGCGCGAAGCCGAGATCGCCGCGCGTAACGCCGCACAGAAGCTGGCGGCGCTCGGAGCCGGCGGGGACGGCAGCTCGGGCGCGTTCCAAATCCGCGCGCCCTTCGATGGCGTGGTGGTGGAGAAGCACATCGCCCTGGGCGAAATGGTGAAGGAAGACACGGCTGTCTTCACCCTCTCCGACCTCAGCCAGGTCTGGGCCGAGATCGATGTGCCGGCCAGCGCGCTGGATGCCGTGCGGGTGGGCGCAGCCGCCACGGTCAAGGCCAGCGCCCTGTCGTCTTCGGCCAGCGGCAAGGTGGCTTACGTCGGTGCCCTGCTGGGCGAACAGACGCGCACGGCCAAGGCTCACGTGGTGCTGCCCAATCCCGGCGGCGCCTGGCGTCCCGGCATGTTCGTGACGGTGGAGGTGGCGGCCGGCGCAGCCAGGCAGGTACTGGCGGTGCCCGACGACGCCGTGCATACGGTCGAGAACCGCAGCGTGGTCTTCACCGCCGCGGAAGGCGGCTTCATCGCCCAGCCGGTCAAGACCGGACGCAGCCAGGACGGCCGTACCGAAATCCTGTCCGGACTGGAACCGGGCCAGCGCTATGCCGCCAGGAATGCCTTCCTGGTCAAGGCCGAGCTGGGCAAGGCCAGCGCCGAGCACGCGCACTGATGCCCGCCATGAACCGATAAAGGAAATATCCCATGTTTGAACGCATCATCAAATTCGCCATCGAGCACCGCTGGCTGGTGCTGCTGGCCGTGCTGGGAATGGCAGCCTGGGGGCTCTACAGCTACCAGCGCCTGCCCATCGACGCCGTGCCCGACATCACCAACGTGCAGGTACAGATCAACACCCAGGCGCCCGGCTACTCGCCGCTGGAAACCGAACAGCGCATCAGCTATCCGATCGAGACTGCGATGGCCGGCTTGCCGCACCTGGAGCAAACCCGCTCGCTGTCGCGCTACGGGTTGTCGCAGGTGACCGTGATCTTCAAGGACGGCACCGACATCTACTTCGCCCGCCAACTGGTCAGCGAACGGATACAGGAAGCGCGCGGCAAGCTGCCGCCCGGCGCCGAGCCGGCCATGGGACCGATCTCCACCGGCCTGGGCGAGATCTACCTGTGGACGGTCGAGGCCGAAGACGGCGCGCGCAAGCCGGACGGCTCGCCCTATTCCTCGACCGAC
The DNA here is from genome assembly GCF_001189955.1 of Herbaspirillum chlorophenolicum. Taxonomy (GTDB): domain Bacteria; phylum Pseudomonadota; class Gammaproteobacteria; order Burkholderiales; family Burkholderiaceae_D; genus Herbaspirillum; species Herbaspirillum chlorophenolicum. Next base: position 28,583 of record NZ_LFLT01000031.1, read on the forward strand.
CTGCGCGAGATCCAGGACTGGATCATCAAGCCGCAATTGCGCAATGTGCCGGGCGTGACCGAGATCAACACCATCGGCGGCCAGGCCAAGGAGTTCCAGGTCGCGCCCTCGCCTGCCCGGCTCTCTTCCTACGGCCTGACGCTGGCCGACCTTACCGCCGCGCTGGAGAAAAACAACGGCAATGTCGGCGCCGGCTATATCGAAAAGCGCGGCGAGCAATACCTGCTGCGCGTGCCAGGCCAACTGGGCGGCATCGACGACATCGGTAATGTGGTGGTGGCCAATGCCCAGGGCGTGGCGGTGCGCGTGCGCGATGTGGCCGAGGTCGCCATCGGCCGCGAATTGCGCACGGGAGCCGCCACCGAGAACGGCCGCGAGGTGGTGCTGGGCACGGTGTTCATGCTGATCGGGGAAAACAGCCGCAGCGTGTCGCAGGCAGTCGGCCGCAAGATGGCCGAAATCAACCGCTCGCTGCCCGAAGGCGTACGCGCAATCACGGTGTACGACCGCACCGTGCTGGTGGACAAGGCCATCGCCACCGTCAAGAAGAACCTGGTCGAGGGCGCGGCGCTGGTGATCGCGGTGCTGTTCCTGTTCCTGGGCAACATCCGCGCCGCCGTCATCACTGCCCTGGTGATCCCGCTGGCGATGCTGTTCACCTTCACCGGCATGGTTTCCAACAAGGTCAGCGCCAACCTGCTGAGCCTGGGTGCGCTGGACTTCGGCATCATCATCGATGGCGCGGTGGTGATCGTGGAAAACTGCGTGCGCCGCCTGGCGCATGCGCAGCAACACGCCGGCCGCAAGCTCACGCGCTCGGAACGCTTCCACGAAGTGTTCGCCGCCGCGCGCGAGGCGCGCCGGCCGCTGCTGTTCGGCCAGCTGATCATCATGGTGGTCTACCTGCCGATGTTCGCGCTCACCGGCGTGGAGGGCAAGATGTTCCACCCGATGGCGCTGACCGTGGTGATCGCGCTGGCCGGCGCCATGCTGCTGTCGGTCACCTTCATCCCGGCCGCCATTGCGCTCTTTATCGGCGAGCGTGTGGCCGAGAAGGAGAACCGCCTGATGCTGGCCGCGCGCCGCGCCTATGCGCCGCTCTTAGCCTGGTCGCTGGGCAACAAGCCGGTGATGCTGACCGCCGCCGGCGCGGTGGTGCTGCTGTGCGCCCTCCTGGGTGCGCGCATGGGCAGCGAGTTCGTGCCCAGCCTGAACGAGGGCGACCTGGCCCTGCAGGCTCTGCGCATCCCCGGTACCAGCCTGACCCAGTCGCTGGAGATGCAAAAGCAGATCGAAGCCGCGCTGGTGGAGAAATTCCCCGAGATCGAGCGCGTCTTCGCCCGCACCGGCACCGCCGAGGTGGCGTCCGACCCGATGCCGCCCAACATCTCGGACGGCTACATCATGCTCAAGCCCGAGAGCGAGTGGCCCAAGCCGAAAAAGACGCGCGACGAACTGCTGGCTGCCATCCAGCAGGAAGTGGCGCGCCTGCCCGGCAACAACTACGAGTTCTCGCAGCCGATCCAGTTGCGCTTCAACGAGCTGATTTCGGGCGTGCGCAGCGACGTGGCGGTCAAGGTCTTCGGCGATGACATGCAGGTGCTGGAGCGCACCGCGCAATCCATCGCCCAGGCGCTGCAATCCACGCCGGGCGCGGCCGAGGTCAAGGTCGAGCAGACCACCGGCCTGCCGATGCTGACGGTGGCCATCGACCGTGAGAAGGCGGCGCGCTACGGACTGGCCGTGAGCCAGATCCAGGACACGGTGGCCGCCGCCACCGGCGGCAAGGAAAGCGGCGCGGTGTTCGAAGGCGACCGCCGCTTCGACATCGTGGTACGCCTGGCCGAGGACTTGCGCAACGATCCGGATGCCCTGCTGCGCCTGCCGATTGCGCTGCCGGCCAACGAAGCCGGCCGGCGCGTGGCTTTCATCCCGCTGGGCGAAGTGGCCAAACTGGAACTGACGCCCGGGCCCAACCAGATCAGCCGCGAGAACGGCAAGCGCCGCATCGTGGTCAGCGCCAACGTGCGCGGCCGCGACCTGGGTTCCTTCGTGGATGACGCCGCCACGCGCATCGGGCAGCAGGTGAAAGTGCCGGCCGGCTACTGGACCAGCTGGGGCGGCCAGTTCGAGAACCTGCAGTCGGCGCGCGAGCGCCTGCAGATCGTGGTGCCGGCGGCGCTCCTGATGGTGTTCGTGCTGCTGTTCGCGATGTTCGGCAACGTCAAGGATGGCCTGCTGGTGCTGACCGGCATTCCCTTCGCGCTGACCGGCGGCGTGCTGGCGCTGTCGCTACGCGGCATTCCGATGTCGATCTCGGCGGCGGTGGGTTTCATCGCCTTGTCCGGCGTGGCGGTATTGAACGGGCTGGTGATGCTGTCGTTCATCCGCAGCCTGCGCGAAGACGGCATACCGCTCTCGCGCGCGGTCAGCGAAGGCGCCATGGCGCGCCTGCGCCCGGTGCTGATGACGGCGCTGGTGGCTTCGCTGGGGTTCGTCCCGATGGCGCTGGCCACCGGCACCGGCGCCGAGGTGCAACGGCCGTTGGCAACGGTGGTGATCGGCGGCATCCTGTCCTCCACCATACTGACCCTGCTGGTCTTGCCGCTGCTGTACCAGCTGGCCTATCGCCGTGAAGAAGGGGAAGACGCGGCGGCACGCCCTGCATCGGCTGAAGATCGCCAGTCCGCAAGCTGACGCAGCGCGCCTCGCAATACCGACGCCCGGCCATGTGCCGGGCGTTTTTCATTGTGCCCTCAACCGGCGACGCTGCGTTCCCCCAAGTCCAGGCCGTCTTCGAAATCGTTGAGGTTGCGGATAGTGGTGTCCATGATCTGGCCGATGGCTTCTTCGGTGAAGAACGCCTGGTGGCCGGTGACGATGACATTGGGAAAAGACACCAGGCGCTGAATCACGTCGTCGGTGATCACGGTGGAGGACAGGTCCTGGAAGAACAGGCTGGCTTCCTGTTCATAAACGTCGATCGCCAGCCCTCGCAGGCGGCCGCTCTTCAAGGCGGCGATCGCCGCTTCGGTATCGACCAAGCCGCCACGGCTGGTATTGACCAGGATGCAGCCGTGCTTGGCCGCGGCCAGCGACTGTGCGTTGACGATGTAGCGCGTGTCTTCGGTCAGCGGGCAATGCAGCGAGACCACGTCGCTGGCGGCGAACAGCTCCGCAGTGTCGACATAACGCCCGCCCAGCGCCTCGAATTCGGGATTGCGATATACATCGCTGCCAAGCACCGTGCAGCCGAAGCCTGCCATGATACGCGCGAAGATGGCGCCGATCTTGCCGGTGCCGATCACGCCCACGGTCTTGCCGTGCAGGTCGAAGCCCATCAGCCCGTCCAGTTCGAAATTGCCTTCGCGCGTGCGCACGCTGGCGCGCGCGATCTTGCGGTTGACCGCCAGCAGCAGGCCGGCCGCGAATTCAGCCACCGAATGCGGCGAGTAATCAGCCACGCGCGCCACCGCGATACCCAGACTGGATGCGGCCTGGGCATCGATGTGGTTGAAGCCGGTCGAGCGCGTGGTCACGAAACGCGTGCCCTGCCGGCCCAACTGCGCCAGCACGCCGGCGCCGACATCGTCGTTGACGAACACGCTGACGGCGTCGCAGCCTGCGGCCAGCATCGCGGTTTCCGGGCTCAGGCGGTCCTGCAGGAACAGTAGCTGGTGCCGCCCGCCGGCGTTGGCGCGGGTCAGCAGGGTCTGGTCGTAGCGGCGAGCGCTGAATACGGCAGTCTTCATGGTGGGACTTTCGTTACATGGATCATTGGATTCCGGGACGATGCAGGCAACCTGTAGCGAGCTTCTCGTTAACTTAACGCATACATGACGCATTGCATCACAGATGCGGCCAGCGTGCCTTGACGCAACTCAGCCTTGTTGCGGATGGTGGAAAAGTGAGCCATTTCATGGGATTTCCTGCGCCGAACCTTTCATCCAGCCATCGAAAAAACCGAAATCTGCATGGTAGCCCCGGCTGCACCATCCGCGTGCCAGTTTTCGGGGATAGAATCGGCGGCGCAATAGCTGACATACCTAAAAAGATCCTGACTACAACCGGTTCCACGCCGGCCGAGACAGGCACAAGACTGGATACACGGTCCGCCAAACACACAAATGAGGCACACATCATGAGTACATCCACATCTTCGCATTCGAAGCTTTCCACGGTGCTGCGCGTTACCAGCGGCAATTTCATGGAAATGTTCGATTTCTTCCTGTTCGGCTTCTACGCGACCCACATCTCGAAAGCGTTTTTCCCCAGCGATAACGAGTTCGCCTCGCTGATGCTGACCTTCATGACTTTCGGCGCCGGCTTCCTGATGCGTCCGCTGGGCGCCATCATCCTCGGCGCCTACGTTGACCGCGTCGGCCGCCGCCAGGGCCTCATCGTGACACTGGCGCTCATGGCGCTGGGCACCATGCTGATCGCTTTCGTCCCCGGTTACGCCACCATCGGCGCGCTGGCGCCGCTCCTGGTGCTGGTCGGCCGCCTGCTGCAAGGCTTCTCCGCCGGCGTGGAACTAGGCGGCGTGTCGGTCTACCTGGCCGAAATGGCCACGCCCGGCAACAAGGGCTTCTATGTCAGCTGGCAGTCGGGCAGCCAGCAGGTCGCCATCATCGTGGCCGCTGCCATCGGCTACGTGCTGTCCACCACCCTGACGCCGGCGGAAGTGGGCGAATGGGGCTGGCGCATTCCCTTCTTCATCGGCTGCCTGATCGTGCCGGTACTGTTCGTGATCCGCCGCTCGCTGCAGGAAACCGAAGAGTTCCTGCGCCGCAAGCACCGTCCGACCACCGGCCAGATCTTCCGCTCGATGGTCGAGAACTGGAAGCTGGTGATCGCCGGCATGATGCTGGTCTCGATGACCACCGTCTCGTTCTACCTGATCACCGTGTATACGCCAACCTTCGGCAAGAGCGTGCTGAAGCTGTCGACCGAAGCCAGCCTGATCGTGACGCTGTGCGTGGGCCTGTCCAACTTCATCTGGCTGCCGATCATGGGCGCCCTGTCGGACCGCATCGGCCGCCGCCCCATCCTGGTGACCTTTACCGTGCTGACCATCCTCACTGCCTACCCGGCCGTGAACTGGCTGGTGCATGACGCCACCTTCAGCAAGATGCTGATCGTCGAGCTGTGGCTGTCCTTCCTCTACGCCAGCTACAACGGCGCAATGGTGGTGGCGCTGACCGAGGTGATGCCGGTCGACGTGCGCACCGTCGGCTTCTCGCTGGCCTATAGCCTGGCGACGGCGTTGTTCGGCGGTTTCACCCCGGCCATCGCCACCGGCCTGATCCAGTACACCGGCGACAAGGCGGCGCCCGGCATCTGGATGAGCGCGGCAGCCGTGTGCGGCCTGATCGCCACCTTCGTCCTCTACCGCAACAAGGGCAACAAGGAGTCGGGCAAAGCCGTACCGGTCTGACCTGGCGCCGTGAGTCACTATTGAATCGGGCCGCATCTGCGGCCCTTTTTTTTGGCTCCGATGCCATTAAGGCAACACTTGCATCAGCATACATGCAAAAAATTCTTCAAGTCTTATATAAGAGTTGAAGCATTTCGGCTCGCTTAGGAGTAAACTACCGTCTGTTTTTTGCCGCGGCATCTGAGGGAAAGACGAGACGCTGCCGGAAGAAACGGTTTCCCGAGGGAAATGACGGTTTCGCCGGCAGGAGATTGCCGATCCAGCCAAGGGCATGCGGATGCCTCAGCCACAAGCACACGATGCATCCGCATACCGGACGACAGGACGGCACATGCAGCACAGCACATCAACACACCAACAGCAAGGACACCATCGTGACTACAGGTAACCCGACCATCATCTATACGCTGACCGACGAGGCCCCCTATCTGGCGACCCACTCGCTTCTGCCTATCGTCAAGAAGTTCACTGCGCAAGCCGGTATTGACGTCGTCGAGAGCGACATCTCGGTGGCAGCGCGTATCCTGGCGGAATTCTCCGAGTTCCTGACCGATGAGCAGAAAGTGCCCGATACGCTGGGCGAGCTGGGCGCACTGACCCAGAAGCCGGAAGCCAACATCATCAAGCTGCCCAACATCAGCGCATCGGTGCTGCAGCTGCAAGCGGCCATCCGCGAACTGCAAGGCCGCGGCTACAAGCTCCCCGACTACCCGGAAAACCCGACCACCGACGAAGAGAAGGCGCTGCAGAAGCGCTATGCCAAGATCTCCGGCAGCGCCGTGAACCCGGTCCTGCGCGAAGGCAACTCCGACCGCCGCGCGCCTAACGCCGTCAAGAACTACGCCCGCAAGCACCCGCATTCGATGTCCAAGTGGAGCATGGCTTCGCGCACCCACGTGGCGCACATGCACGGCGGCGACTTCTACGCCGGCGAGAAGAGCATGACCATCGAAAAGGCGGTCGACGTCAAGATGGACCTGGTCACCAAGTCCGGCGAAACCATCGTCCTGAAGCCGAAGGTTTCGCTGCAGGCCGGCGAGATCATCGACAGCATGTTCATGAGCAAGAAGGCGCTGTGCAAATACTACGAAGAGCAAATGCAGGACGCCTTCGAAACCGACCTGCTGCTGTCGGTGCACGTCAAGGCGACCATGATGAAGGTCTCGCACCCGATCGTGTTCGGCCACGCCGTGCGTACCTACTACAAGAACACCTTCGCCAAGCACGCGGCCCTGTTCGCCGAAATCGGCGTGAACCCGAACAACGGCATGTCTGGCGTGTACGAGAAGATCAACACCCTGCCGGAAGCCAAGAAGGCTGAAGTGCTGGCCGACCTGAAGGCCGACGCAGCCCTGCGCCCGCGCCTGGCCATGGTTGATTCCGCCAAGGGCATCGACAACCTGCACGCGCCCAACGACGTGATCGTCGACGCGTCCATGCCGGCCATGATCCGCGCCGGCGGCAAGATGTGGAACGCCGCAGGCAAGACTGAAGACACCAAGGCCCTGCTGCCCGAGTCGACCTTCGCCCGCATCTACCAGGAAATCATCAACTTCTGCAAGACCAACGGCGCCTTCGACCCGACCACCATGGGCACCGTGCCCAACGTCGGCCTGATGGCCCAGAAGGCAGAAGAATACGGTTCGCACGACAAGACCTTCGAAATCGCCCAGGACGGCGTGGCCCGCATCGTCACCCTGGACGGCCAGGTGCTGCTGGAAGAAAACGTCGAAGCCGGCGACATCTGGCGCATGTGCCAGGTCAAGGACCCGGCAGTGCGCGACTGGGTCAAGCTGGCGGTCACCCGCTCGCGCCTGTCGGGCATGCCGGCCGTGTTCTGGCTGGATCCGTACCGCCCGCACGAAGCCGAGCTGATCAAGAAGGTGCGCACCTACCTGAAGGAACACGACACCAACGGCCTGGACATCCAGATCATGTCGCAAGTACGCGCCATGCGTTACACCCTGGAACGTGTGATCCGCGGCATGGACACCATCTCGGTGACCGGCAATATCCTGCGCGACTACCTGACCGACCTGTTCCCGATCATGGAACTGGGTACTTCGGCCAAGATGCTGTCGATCGTCCCGCTGATGGCGGGCGGCGGCATGTTCGAAACCGGTGCCGGCGGTTCGGCGCCCAAGCACGTGCAGCAGCTGGTGGGCGAAAACCACCTGCGCTGGGACTCGCTGGGTGAATTCCTGGCGCTGGCCGTGTCCATCGAAGATGTCGGCATCAAGACCGGCAATGCCCGCGCCAAGATCCTGGCCAAGACGCTGGATGCCGCCACCGGCAAGCTGCTGGACAACAACAAGTCGCCTTCGCCCAAGACCGGCGAGCTGGACAACCGCGGCAGCCATTTCTACCTGTCCCTGTACTGGGCCCAGGAACTGGCCGCGCAGAAGGACGACGCCGAACTGGCCAAGCACTTCGCACCGCTGGCCAAGGCACTGGCCGAGAACGAGCAGAAGATCGTCTCCGAACTCAACAGCGTGCAAGGCAAGCAGGTCGACATCGGCGGCTACTACATGCCGGATCGCGCCAAGACCTTCGCCGTCATGCGTCCGAGCGAAACATTCAACAAGGCGCTGGAAGCGGTCTGATTCCACACCGATGTGAATGAGCGCTGCGCCTCGAACGACGATGCGCAGCGCCAGTGCAAATGAAAAGAGCCGCAATGCAAATTGCGGCTCTTTTTCTATTGCTGCCCCATTCAAGCGGGCCGACTTGCCTGCTGCTGCTTGAGATATTCGTCCAGGCTGGCCATGGTGCCGCTCCATCCTTGCGTCATGCTGGCGTGGGATGCATTGAAGACCGTCTCTTCGACTTCGCTGGCATTAAGCGCACGCCATTCGAGGCGCATCAGCGTGCCGCCGGCCACCTCCGCCAGCGTTGTCGTGGACAAGGTGAACAGGGGCCATTCTGCGGACATCGGGTGGCGCGTTACGCCGCCTTCGGCATCGCTGAATTGCACGACGACGACGATGCGGTCAAAGGCATGCAGCTCGCGGAAAGTCCACTTGCCCCACATCGTCGGAGCATTCGGAACGCCGCGCGGTTTCATGCCGTAGTGGAAGGCGCCGCCTACACGCGAATCAACAGTACATTGCGCCATTTCCATGCCCGGCGGGCACATCCACTGCCCCAGGTGCCTGGCTTCAGTGAGCGCGGCATACACCAGCTCACGAGGCGCCGCAAAAGTGCGCTCGATGACGAAGGGGGCGGAAAGTTTGTCGCTCATGGCAAATCCTTATTCAATGGGTTGGGAAAATTATTTCTTGCCTGACGTGCCGCCAGACGAATCGTTTTGCTGCTGCAATCGCTGCAAATAGTCATCCAGCTGATCCAGGCGCTGCTCCCACAATTGGCGGTATTGCAGCGTCCAGTCTGCCGCCTGCTTCAGTTGCGCCGGCTCAATACGGCACGGGCGGAATTGCCGGTCCCGTCCCTGGGTGATAAGGCCAGCCCGGGTGAGCACTCGCAGATGCTTGGATATGGCCGGCGCACTGATCGCAAACGGCAGCGCCAAATCGCTCACGGTGGCTTCGCCTTGCGCCAGCCGCGCCAGAATGGCCCGCCGCGTAGGGTCTGCCAGTGCAGCAAAAGTCGTGCTTAGCGAATCCATCTTTACGATTCCATTTAATTATTTAACCATATGGTTAATTAAAAGCGATTTTGATACGCAGCGTCAAGCATCAAATCTCAATATATTGAGTTTGGGCGATGTCGATGCGAGCCGGTTGTTCTACTGTATTACATGAGATTCCATGAGAAACGAACATTAAAAATAAATTAAAAATCATTTAAATTCATATCGTTATAGACTATTTCTCGAAAGATTCTAGATTTCTCAACCCAACTTTCAATACCTTAAAAGTATGCTGCTAGCGCGTTCCAGATATTTTACATAGTGAAATCGCGCTCCTATAATCAGCTGCAACGATAATAACGATTCGCAGCAGGATGCCTGCATGCGGAAGGAGACGCCCAGCAGCACACGCCTTCCTGCCGCCCGCATCCTGCCCATCTCATGCAGCAGATCGACGACGGCAGACCCAGGAATATGACGGCACAACAATACTCCGGAAATGACAAGGCACAGGAGCTGCAGGTGCGCAGCAAGCTGGCGCAGCGGCTGAAAGATTTCACCCGTTTCTCTCCTGCTATCGCCGCCCTGGTCTTTTCTGTCGTCCCCCTGATGCTGCCGATGCCGCATGCCCGCGCCGCGGAAACAACTGCCGTCACCGATGTGGCCGACGTAGCCGCATCGCGCCAGATCATCCAGATCGGCGCCGGCAAGCCCTATTCCTTCGCCCTCTATTCCAACCGCAACCTGCAGCAGTTGCCCGCCCATACTGCCCGTGCGGTCGTATTCGTGCATGGCGTCAAGCGCAACGCGGACGAGTACTTCCTGATCGGGCTGCACGTGCTGAAAATGGCGCAATTCACCGCCGCCGACACCCTGCTGATCGCGCCCAATTTCATGGTCCAGGCCGACCAGGGCTCCTCATCGGCCATGCCGCTGTGGAGCGGCAGCACCTGGATGCAAGGCGAAGCCTCCGAGCGCGGAGTCGACGGCGTGACTTCTTTCCAGGCGCTGGACGACATCGTGCATTACCTGGCCGACCGCAGGCAGTTTCCCGACCTCAAGGAGATCGTGATGATCGGCCACTCCGCCGGCGCCCAGCTGATGCAGCGCTATGCGGTGCTGAACGAACTCGACGGCCCGCTGCAGCAGGCCGGGGTCCGGGTGCGCTATGTGATCTCCAGCCCTTCGTCCTACGTCTATTTCGAGGCCAGCCGGCCTGGCGGCGATGGTTTCGCCCAGCCGAAATCGATCATGTGCCCGGGCTATAACAATTACCGCTACGGCATCGAGAATCCGCCGGACTACCTCAAGCACCAGAACCTGAACGGGGAACAGCTGTTCCGCCGCTACGCCGGCCGCAACATCACCTACATGGTCGGTGCGCGCGACGACAATCCCAACCACCGCTATCTCGACAAGGCTTGCGGCGCTTCGATACAAGGCGCGACACGGGTCGAGCGCCAGCTCAATTTCGTGCGCTACGAGCGCTTCCTGTCGGCCCAATGGCAGATCCCGGTGAACCATCCTGAATTCCAGGTCAAGGGCGCGGCCCACGGGGCCGACAAGCTGTTCCACTCGGAAGACACGGTACGCAGGATTTTCCCGCAGCAGCAATGACGCATCGCAGTACCAGCATCTATCGCTCAATACCGACCGGACGCCGAAGAAGCGTCCGGCAATAGCAAGCAAGGCCGGAGCGCAAAAGCGCTCCACGAGGAGGGACCGGTCCAAGTCCAATAAAAATCAGACCGGTTGAGGCAAATAACTATAAATCGAGACACCATGAAGAAGATCCGTTTTTCCGGATCCGCGCGGCATTTGCTGGCGCGGCGCATTTTCACGCTGATGGCGGCAGCCCCCATCATCCAGTTCATGCCGACGGCGGCACTGGCGCAAAGCGCCCCGCCCTCCGCCGGCAGCATTTTCGAGACCAACCGCCCCCAGCTTTCGCCGGTCGAACGCGCTCCTGCCATACCGCAATCGCGCGTGCGCATCGAAAAGGAAAACGAACCGGGCGACGAAACCCAGGCGCCCGCAGGCGATGTGCGCGTGCATGTGGCCGGATTCAGGCTGTCGGGCAACCAATCGCTGCCCGACGCTCGCCTGCAAGCCGAACTCGCCAGCCTGGTCGGCCAGGAGCTGGACTTCCGCGGCCTGCGCGAAGCGGCGGCCCGCATTACCGCGCTGTATCGCACCGAAGGCTATCCGGTGGCACGCGCCTATCTGCCGGCGCAGGAAATTGCCGGCGGCGTGGTCCAGATCGGCGTGCGCGAAGGCGTGATCGGCACCGTCAGCGCGGAAACCGACCCGCACACCCGGCTGGGCAAGGACACCCTGCAGCACTTCATCGACGCCTTGACGCCCGGCAGCGTGATCCGCGAAGCGGATCTGGAGCGCGTGCTGCTGCGCCTGTCCGACATCAACGGCGTGTCGGTGCGCGCCATCTTGCGCCCTTCCGCCCAGGCCGGTGCGGCTGACATCGTATTGAAGCTCTCCGAGACGACCGCCTGGACCGCACGCGCCGCCTTCGACAACTATGGCAACTACTACACCGGCGCCAACCGGCTGTCTGCCGCGCTGGGCCTGAACGACGTCCTGGGCCTGGGCGAGAGCTTCACGTTGAATACCCAGAACTCCTTCGAAGGCCTGCGCATCGCCGGGCTCGGCTATTCGATGCCGATCGGCGCCAGCGGCGTTTCCATCGGCGCCAATTTCGCCGAACTGGAATACAACGTCCGCAAGAACCTCAAGGATGCGCAAGCCAGCGGTTCGGCCAAGGTCTCGACCTTCTTCCTCAACAGCTCGCTGCTGCGCAGCCGCAACGCCAACATCAATCTGGGGCTGGCGGCCGAATACCGCCACTTTGAAGACATCACCTCGGCCACCGTCGTCGACAAATCCTCCAACTTCTGGAGCGCCAGCCTCTCGGGCGACTGGCGCGACAGCCTCTTCGGCGGCGGCAGCAACCTGTGGAGCATCCGCGCCGGGCGCGGGTCGCTGGACAAGGAGACGCCCAACGACGCCGCGCTGGATGCCATCACCTCCAAGGCGGCCGGCAACTACAAGAAGGTCAACGTCGGCTTCTCGCGCCTGCAGCAACTGGGCAACGGCTACTCGCTGCTGGGCTCGGCGTCGGCGCAATGGGCCGACAAGAACCTGGACGCCTCCGAGAAGATGAGCCTGGGCGGCCCCAACGGCGTGCGCGCCTATCCGGTGGGCGAAGCGGCCGGTGACGAAGGCGTGCTGGCCCGGCTGGAGCTGCGCAAGCGCCTGGGCATGATCGGCGGCGCGGTGGCCGAAGGCGTGCTGTTCGGCGACGCCGGCCGTGTCACTGTCAACAAGACGCCGTGGGACAACAGCCCGAACCGCCTCTCGCGCTCGGGCTATGGCATCGGCCTGAACCTGTACCACAAGGACATCGTGATGAATGCCGCCTTCGCGATTTCCCCCGGTGTCGATCCTGCCACTGAACAGCGCAATGCGCGCCGGGTGTGGGTCTCGGTATCGGGCTCGCCGCAGGCCTTCGCCGGATTGGCCAGCGACCTGAAAAGCAAGGGCGAGGATTTCGAAGAGCCGGAAACCGCGTTCGTCCTGTACGGCTCGCTGGGCCTGATTCCCGAATACGTGAACCGCTACGGCTCCACGCCGCAGGCGCCGGCCGACCAGAGCAAGCTGGCCACGCCCAACGGCCGCAACATGAACAGCTTCTGGCGCGTGCGCGACAACGTCTCCTACATCGGTGCACATAGCGGTATCCAGTTGTACCAGCAATGGAAATTCCTGTGGCAACTGGAACTGGGCCTGTCCCTGAACTACACCAACCGCAGCGATCCGTCGGTGCCCGACTGGACCCACTCGCAAGACCTGCGCAACACCGGCGTGGCACTGAACAATCCGGCCTACGGCACCCTGATGTACGGCAACTGGGATACCCCGATGAAGGAGAGCATGACCTCGCTCGATCCCTTCCAGGGCCGCACCAGCGCCGCGCACTACAACCTGATCGGCTCGCCGGGCTTCGTCACCAGCATCACCAAGAACTCGGGTCCGGTCGGCACCGCCTCCTCATCCAACAACGACGATGCCGCCTTCAACCGCCGCCAGGCCGGCATGTTCGCTTACTGGACGCCCAAGTGGAATGGCTTGCAGGCCAAGCTCGCCCTCTCGGACAACAGCATGAAGGCCGCTTCCGACGTCAATACCGGCTACATGTACGGTGGCAGCCTGACCTGGGAATATGGCGGGCTCACCGCCATCGTCGCCGCCGAGCAGCACATCAATTACTTCGGCATCGCCAGCCTGGGCCGCAATGCGCGCGGCGTGGGCAGCAATACCGCAGTCACCGCCGGCACCTCGTCTTCCGACTTCAGCTTCCGCTACGGCCTGGGCTACGACTTCGGCGCCACCAAGGTATCGCTGATCGCCGACGACCTCTCTTATTCCGAATACGGCGTCATCAATACCAGCACCACCTCGACCGACCTGTCCAACTATCGCCGCCGCGCCTACATGCTCGGCCTGTCGCACAAGATCGGCGCCTGGACGCTGCTGGCCAACGCCGGGCGCGCCCTGCCCGGCGAATGCAGCATGATCTCGGGCAACAACGTGAAGTGCTCCACCGACGGCATGGGCGCCAGCCAGCAAGCCTACGGTTTCTCTTACGCCTGGAACAGGCAGACCCGCATCTTCGGGCAATACACCGTGCTCAGGAACAACGCGCTGGCCAACTACAACTATGCGGTGGCGGGCGTGCTCGGCGCCAGCGGCCTGTCGTCGGGCGTGGGCACCACCATCCGCGCCATCGGCCTGGGCATCAATTACACCTTCTGAGGAGACGCGATGAACACTTCTTCCACGCTCCACCGTTCGCACCGCAAGGCCTTGCGCCTGCCGGCCCTGTCCCCGATCGCACATGCGGTGCTGTGCGCCAGCTTCGGCATGGTCCCGCTGTCGGCCCAGGCGCTCGATGCCGGCGCCCTGCCCACCAACGGCCAGATCGTCGCCGGCAGCGGCGCCATTGCCACCTCGGGCAACACCATGACGGTGACGCAAAACAGCGATCGCATGGTGACCAACTGGAATACCTTCAACATCGGCAGCGCCGCCGCCGTCAACTTCAACCAGCCCACCTCATCGTCGGTGGCGCTCAACCGCGTGCTGTCCAGCGATGCCTCGCAGATCATGGGTGCGCTCAACGCCAACGGGCAGGTCTACCTGGTCAATCCGTCCGGCGTGCTGTTCGGGGCCGGGGCCTCGGTCAATGTGGGTGGGCTGGTGGCCAGCGCGCTCAACATCTCCGACGCCAACTTCATGGCCGGCAAGAATGTGTTTGAGCTGGATGGCGGCAACGGCGCGGTGATCAACCTCGGCAGCATCAAGGCCGCCGACGGCGGCTATGTGGCGCTGCTGGGCGCGCAGGTGCGCAACGAAGGCGCCATCGCCGCACGGCTCGGCTCGGTGGTGCTGGGCGCGGGCGAAAAGATCACCCTCGACTTCAATGGCGATGGCCTGATCAGCATGGAGGTCAATAACGCTACCGTCAACGCCAGCGTATCCAACGCCGGCCTGTTGCGGGCCCAGGGCGGCACCGTGCTGATGACGGCGCGCGCCGGCAACGCCCTGATGGCCGAAGTGGTCAACAACAGCGGCATCATCGAGGCCACCAGCCTGCAGCAGCGCAACGGCGTGGTGGTGCTGGACGGCGGCAACAGCGGCGTGGTCGCCAACAGCGGCACGATCGACGTCTCCGGGCGCGACACCGGCCAGACCGGCGGCACGGTGAAGATGCTCGGCGAATACGTCGGCATGTTCGACGGCAGCCTTATCGACGCGTCCGGCGACGCCGGCGGCGGCACCGTGCTGGCCGGCGGCGACTATCAGGGCAGCAACGGCGTGTTCCAGGCCAGCGCCACCTACATGGATGCCAATGCCTCCATCAACGCCGACGCACTGGCCTCGGGCAACGGCGGCAAGGTCATCCTGTGGTCGACCGGCAGCACCCGCTTCTACGGCGATATCAGCGTGACCGGGGGCGGCAGCACCGGCGCCGGCGGGCTGGTCGAAACGTCGGGGCATTACCTCGACGTGTTCGGCGCGGTGAACCTGTCGGCGGCATCCGGCCAGGGCGGCACCTGGCTGCTGGACCCGTACAACATCAACATCACCAGTGCCGCCAATGCCGGCGGCGCCACCAGCACCAGCCCATTCACCTCATCCGGTTCCGCCAGTTCCAACCTGAGTTCGGCCACGCTCAACGCGTCGCTGACCGAAGGCGCCAATATCCTGGTCTGCACCACCTCGGTCGGCGGCACTTCCGGTGACATCAACGTGCTGGATAACGTGAAGGCGGTCGGCAATGCCACGCTGACGCTGCAGGCGCACCGCAACATCGTGATGACCAATACCAGCATCGCCAACGCGGATGGCAAGTCGCTCAACGTCTCGCTGTATTCCAACTTCAACAACACCGGCAACGGCTCGGTGTCGCTGACCAACGCCAGCATTGCCACGAATGGCGGCAACCTGACCATCAGCGGCGCGGTGTCGCCCGGCACCTCCTATGCCACGACCAATGTCTCCAATGGCGCCGGCGTAGCCATCACCGGCGGCAGCAACATCAACACCAACGGCGGCAGCATCACTATCCGCGGGGCGACCTCATCTTCGCTGGCGGCCGGTTCCACCGCCAATGCCACCCAGATCTCCGGCAGCACCCTCGATGCCGGCGGCGGCAATATCACCATCGTCGCACTGCAGGCCAGCACCAGCGGCACGGGCGATGCCTTTGTGCTGACCGGCGGCGGCAAGATCGTCACCAACGGCACCGGCTCGATCAGCATCGACAGCACCAACCTGGGCAGCGGCAATGCCACCCGCATCTTCAGCACCAACAACACGATTGCCGCCACCGGCTCGGGCAACGTGACCATCAGCGGCAATGCCACTTCCAGCTATGGCGTACTGGTCTGCTCCACCGCCGCCACCTCTTCGCAAAACATCAGCGTGGGCAGCGGCAACCTGACCATCCAGGGCAACAGCAACGGCTTTGCCGGCAGCGGCCGGGGCGTGTATCTCGCCGCATCGGGCAACGGTGCGGTGGCGCTGGCTGCCGCCTCCGGCGGCAATATCGCCATCAACGGCAACAGCACCACCAGCCGCGCGGTCGATATCGCCTCTTCCGGCGCCAGCTCCAACATCAGCATTCGCTCTGCCGGCGGCAATATTTCCGTCACCGGCAATAGCGGCGGCAGCTATGGCACCCTGCTGAATTCGAGCGGCGCCGGCTCGATGATCAGCCTGGCCACCAACGGCAACATCGCCATCACCGGCAACAGTTCCGGCGGCACCACGCCGGCCCTGGCGCTGATCGCTTCCGGCAGCGGCACTTCCTCGGCGCCGGGTGCGCAGGTCAATGTCCTCAGCACCGCCGGCAACGTTGCGCTCACCGCCAACAATACGCAGATCAATACGGCCAGCGGCTCCTTCAAGGCCCTCTCGCTGGATGCCGGCGGCCAATATGCCGCCATCAATCTCGGCACCAACAGCGGCCAGTTGCGCCTGGACGGCACCAGCGCGTCGGGACGCGGCGTGGACATTGCCCCATCCGGCGCCAACGCGTCCATCAACCTGGTGACCACCAGCGGCGATATCGTCATCAACGGCAACAGCACCAACAGCTTCGGCGGCTACGGCATTTTCTTCAACTCGACTGGCAGTTCGGTCGGCGTGAACGTTTCCTCCGTGTCCGGCAACATCACGCTGACCGGCGACTCGGTCGGCACCTCGGACGCCATTGCCCTGGGCGGCAACGGCACCGCCTCGGCCAACCGCATTACCTCGCAGGGCGGCAACATCACGCTCAACGGCAACTTCCATTCGCCCAACCTGCCTGAACTGGACCACGGCATCGCCATCCTGGCCGTCACCAACGTGATCGGCACCACCGGCAATGGCAATGTCACACTCATCGGCAACGCCGCCGACCAGGGCAATGGCGTGGCGTTCTACAGCAACGGCCGCGCTACCGTCAGCGTGGAAAACGGCAATCTGTCCATCACCGGCAGCAGCAACTATGGCGACGGCATCGGCATGCAGACCGGCGTCAATGTGATCCGCGCCACCGGCAGCGGCTCAGTGGCGCTCAACGGCAGCTCGGCCTACGGCAGCGGCATCAGCATCTATCCGTCCGGCAACGCGAGTTCCAACACCATCTCCACCGTGAGCGGCGACATCGCGCTGACCGGAACCAGCGGCGCCGGCTCTTCCGCCGCCGGCATCCTGATCCGGGCCGCTTCATCTTCGGCGGCCAACGGCGTTTCGGTCCGGTCGGGCAGCGGCAACATCAACTTGTCGGGAAGCGGCAACGGCTCGGGCGAAGGCATCTCCTTCGTCGGCTCCAGCAGCAACGGCTTCAATACCATCGCCACCGGCGGCAGCGGCAACATGAACATCACGGCCACCGGCAATGGCGCCTACGGCCTGCGTTTCACCGGCGGCACCAACACGCTGCAAGTAAACGATGGCGTCCTGTTCATTACCGCCCGCGCCGCCAATGGCAAGCCGATGGGGCAATCGGTCGACACCACCACCATCGCCGCCGTCGGCAAAGGCGTCGTGGTGCGCAACCTGGGGGGCTTTACCAGCAACATCCTGACCGATACCAGCACCGCCCCGGCCACCGGTTCCCTGCAGAAAAACCAGGTCAACAACGGCTGGATCACCCCGCCGCCCGCGACCATGCGCATGACGCCAATCGGCAACGAGGGCGACCGGGTCAACATCGATCTGGCGCAACTCAATCGTTTCGATGCCGGCCAACGTTCCGGCAACAGCCCTTCCCGTTCCAACTCATCCACAGAGAGCCAAGACAATGAAAACCAATGATTTCCTCCCGATGCAAGCGATTGCACGTCCAATCCCGGTCCGTATGCCTGGCAAGCTGCGCAAGCTGGCCGTACTCAGCCTGGCAGCCCTGGCGCTGGCGCCGGCCTTCGCCGCCAGCCAGGCCAGCACGGGGCCGCATGATTACTTTTACTTTCTCGGGGAGATGAACAAGGCCTCGACGGTGATGACCATCGAAAACAAGATCGTGCCGCCGGCGCTGGGAAAGAAGATCGTCAAGGCCGTCGACCAGGTGATCAAGGATGGCGACCAGCCCGGCGCCAAGCGCCCCGTCGACTACCTGCAATACGAGCCGCTGATCCTAGCCTATGCCGGCCCGGACGGCTCGCGCATGCACTCCGGCCGCAGCCGCCAGGACATCCTCTCCACCACGCGCCGCCTGATGCAGCGCGAGCGCGTGCTGAACCTGATGGACCAGATGAACAAGTCCAAGGCGGTGTTCCTCAAACTGGCCGCGGACAACCTGGATACCATCGTGCCTGCCTACACCAACGGGGTGCAGGCGCAGCCGACCACTTACGCGCACTACCTGCTGGCGTTCGCTGCGGCTTTCGGCCGCGATTCGACCCGCTTCCAGGAGGCCTATGCGCGGCTGAACCTGAACCCGCTGGGTTCGGCTGCGCTGGGCACCTCCAGCTTCCCGGTCGACCGCAACCGCCTGGCCGAGCTGCTGGGCTTCGACGGCCCGGTCGAAAACTCCTATGACGCCGCCCAGCTGGGCGCGCTGGACATGGGTGTGGAACTGGTCGGCATCTGCAGCAACGCCGCGCTGACCATGGGCATCCTGGTGCAGGACATGCACACCCAGTACCACAATCCCTACCCCTGGATCATGATCCGCGAAGGCCGCCTGACCGGCACCTCCAGCATCATGCCGCAGAAGCGCAACCCCTACGGCCTGAACGTGCTGCGCCTGCAAGCCAGCGAAGTGGTCGGCGGCGCCATGACCTTCCAGGTCGAAGCGCATAACGTCACGCCCGGCATGCCCGACTACAAGCGCGACCAGGTGGAAAAGACGCTGGACCTGACCGCCAACTCCTTCGGCAAGCTGGCCGACCTGATGAGCAACCTGGTGATCGACAAGGACCGCGCACTGGCCGAGGTGGATGCCGATTACTCGACCACCACCGAACTGGCCGACATCCTGCAGCGCGACTCGGACGTGCCGTTCCGGGTAGGCCACCATTTCGCCTCCGACCTGGTGACTTATGGCCGCACCAACAAGATCAAGCCGGCCGATATCCCGTTCGACCAGGTGCAGAAGATCTACGGCGACGCGCTCAAGGCCTTCAATTTCGACCATGCGCAATTCCCGCTGGCGCAGGAGCGTTTCCGCCAGGCGCTGACGGCGCAGAACATGATCGAGTCCAGCCGTGGCCTGGGCGGCCCACAACGCGCCGAAGTCGAGCGCATGCTGACCGCCGAGCGCGCGCGCCTGGCGCAGGACGAGCTGTGGCTGAAGGGCCAGCGCGACAAGCTGGCCGCGGCCTCGCAGAAACTGGATCAGGCGTTCTACAAGCTGGGCCAATAAGTCCCCGGCATTGCGACAAGATAGATAAAGGAAGATTTAACGCCTGACTGTGGAGCTGGCGGCGGACGCACTTCGGCGGCACAATGCCGGGTGCGTCCTTTTTTATGCTTGGATGATCCGATGACGGCCAATACCGACGACGTTTTTTCGCTGGAAAAATTCGAATACCTCTGCTACTCGCGCCAGCAGGAACCGGCCGCGCGCGAGCTGGTACGCCTCCTGACGCTGATCGACCGCAACTACGGCAAGCTGGCCAATAATTTCTCGCTGTCGGTCTCGCCGGCGGTGCCGGCCGCGGCGCTGGAGCAGCACGTGCTCACACGGGTGACGAGCGCGATTTCGGCGTTGTTCTCGGATCCCAGCTTCCACATCAGCCCGGACGGTTTCGGGCAATTGATCAATTTCCAGCGCTGGCTGTCCTCGCTGTTCGGCGCCAGCCCTTTCATCAACTGCGACCACATCCTGCGCTCGCTCAACCTGGGCGGGCCGGATGCGAAAGACTTCCAGATCAAGCCGCTGGACCTGGTGAAATTCTGCATCCTGTATTCGCCGGAGTCGGAACTGCCGCTGGATGTGGAAATGCTGTGGAAACAGAACAAACCGCTGGCCGCGGCCTTGTTCATGGCGCTGCTGTCGCCGCGCTTCCTCGGCACGCCGGCGGCGCACTCCAAGCGCGAAGCCCTGCTCGGCTGGCTGCCCGACCGCTTGCAGGAGCTGGATAGCCTGGACGGCTTGCCGGTAGCCATCCTGCACGATGTCTACATGCATTGCAGCTACGCCGACCTGCCGCAGCGCCACCGCATCAAGGGCGCCATCAACGTGCTCATCGAAAAGAAGCTGCGCGAAGCCGGCATCGGCGACATCGACGATGTCGGCACACAGGCTGATGCGGCCGGGAAACCGGTGCTGCTGGTATTGCTGGAATGGTTTTCCGGCGGCCATTCGATCTACCGTACCCACTCCAAGACGCTGGAAGCGACGCGGCGCCACTTCCATGTCGTGGCGATCGGTTATGAGGCCAACACCGACGAGCTGGGACGCGCGGTCTTCGACGAATTCTTCGCCTTCGAGAAACCCGGCGACATGCTAGCCTGCCTGGCCCAGTTGCGCGCGCTGGCCATCGAACGCCGGCCGCAAGTGCTCTACATGCCCAGCGTGGGCATGTTCCCGATCACCATGTTCGCCGCCAACCTGCGCGTGGCCCCCTTGCAGGTGGCTGCCCTGGGCCACCCGGCCACCACGCATTCCAAACGCATCGACTACATCAGCGTGGAAGACGATTTCGTCGGCGACCCGGCCTGCTTCAGCGAAAAGCTGCTGCGCCTGCCGGCCGACGGCCAGCCCTACCGCCCCTCGGCCATCCCCTTCAACGTGCCCGAACTGGAGCGCACCGACAAGCCCTACGTCAACGTCGCCATCGCCGCCACCACGATGAAGCTCAACCCGCGCTTCCTGATGGCTTGCCAGAAGATTGCCGAACTGGCGCTGCAGCCGCCTAACGGGCAAGCGCCGAAACAAGTGCGCTTCCATTTCCTGATCGGCCAGGCGCAAGGCCTGCTGTACCCGCAACTGCAGCGCCTGATCCTGCGCTATGTGCCTGGCGCCAGCGTTTATCCGCACCAGCCTTACCAGGAGTACCTGTCCATTTTCAACCAGTGCGACATGTTCCTGTCCCCATTCCCCTTCGGCAATACCAACGGCATCATCGATGCCTTCATGGTCGGCTTGCCGGGCGTGTGCAAGACCGGACCTGAGGTGTTCGAGCATATCGATGAGGGCCTGTTCCGCCGCGTCGGCCTGCCCGGCTGGACGATCGCCGCCACACTGGACGACTATATCCTGGCGGCGGTAAGGATGGCCACCGACGCCGGCGAACGCAATGCGCTATACCGGCACCTGACCGATCCACAGTACCTGCAGCGGCTGTTCGAAGGGCGCCCTGAGTCGCTGGGCGATGCGTTGATCGAATTGAGCCGCAACCGGATTACCAAGGCGCAGGCACAGCCCTGAATTACGGTTTTCCCGGAACAGTATCCGGTGCCGGACGCCGCCAAAGAAAAAGCCGGCCACCTTTCGGTGCCGGCTTTTTCTGTTTCCAGTAGTAAGGGTTCAGACGCGGTAGATCTTTTCCCCCGTTTGAACGATCCTGAACTTCTCATTCGACAAAGGATCCAGCGCCCGTCCGTCGGTCAGCTGGTAAGTACGCTGGCCGGCTGCGACAGAATTGCCCACTTCGTCCAGCTGGATTTGGTACACCTCTACGTGGTAAGGCGCGCCGGTCTTGCCTTTGGCATCGAATTTTTCTACCAGATCCATATGTCGTCTCCTTAAGCTTGGCCCTGTGCCAAGGTCAAAGATAGCAGATTTGGCGGCGCTTTCCAGACGATCGTATGCTGCACTGCACAGCATACCGGCACAATCAGAAATGCAGAGTCACGCCGACGCCGAGCTGGCGCGTGACTTCAGCCTTGTTCAGGCCGAATTTGGCGCCGATATCGAGGTCGACCGTGTCATTGGGCGACCAGATTACGCCCACCAGGCCATAAGCCGGCCAGGTGCGGTTGCCGCGATCGACATTCTGCATGACGCCGGTATCTGCCACCAGCCGCCACTGTTCATTGAGCGCATACCAGACGGCTGCCGAAGTGCGCCATACCAGCTTGCGCTTGGCGGCATCGTCGCTGTCGCGCGTATAGCGGTTGTAGTTCAGGCCGGCATTGCCGTGCAAGGTCCAGGCACCAATCTCATAGGAAGCGATTGCAGTCAGGCCCAGGCCGCTCTTGCCGTTGCCCAGGCTTTTCTCGGTGTCGCCGCTGGGCAGGAAAACCTCCGGTTTGAATGCCAGTGCCAGGCCGTCCTGATCGTAATAGCGCCACTTGGCGCCGAGCGAATAATCGCCCACCCCGCTGCCTTCGGTCGACTGGAAGGTCAGCGGCAGGTTGGCAAACAAGTCCAACTTGTCGGTCACGCCATAGGTATAGGTGAAGGCGCCGACATGTCCGGCCTCGCCTGCTTGCTTGCTCCAGTCGGTATTGGCTTCAATCTGGTGGCGCCCTTCGCCCTGCACGCCGGCGTCGTCCGTCACCAGCGGATGGGCGGCAAAGGCCTGATTCATCGTTACGCAGAGCAGCCAGGAGGCGCACAGGATTTTTTTCATAAACCACCTGTTCATAAAGCGATGCGCGTAACGGGCGGCCCGTGGACAGGACGCTTGCGGCTCCCCCGCAGCGCGCGCACTGCAAGCCGGCAAGGCAGGCGATGAAATGATGGTGTCGGCCCGCTACGCTATTTTGGTTATTGATGACGGCTAGCGCCGCAGCTTCTGGATGGATGGGAGCGCGATACCTCTGGCATCTGGCTGGCCGCATTCCGGGCTGGAGTGGAAAATTTGATTTGAAATGCGCGGGAGCGCAAGTGGAAGGCCGCATGCCATGCGAGCCGACCGTTCAGGATTGCGGGTGGCGCCTGTATCGCAACCTGTGGCGAAACGGCAGCCGGCATCCACGTCCAGGCCGGGCGCCATACTAGCATTCAAGTATGACCGTTCAAATACAAAATCAGGACTTGTGCCATTTTCCAACGAATCGTGAGCGACATGCCGAAGCATGTCGTCATTTGCGGGCACATGCCCGCCAGGAAATCAGGCCGGCGGCTTCGCCGCTTCGGCGATTTCTGCGCCGATCTCGGGAAGAACCTGGGTCGGAATATGCAGCAGCGAACCCCAGTCGCTCCAATCCCACGCGACCCTTGAACAAATATATTCCACGCTGGACAGCGGCAGCGAGAAACGCGCAGACAACTGCAGCAAGCGGGGCAGCAAATGGCTACGGGTTTCAGTGTCGGCAATACAGACATCGGCTACGCAGCCTGCCAATTCCAGTACGCGCGCCAGTATCTGCTGGCGATCGTCGTCATCCAGCCCCGATGCCTCGGGGTTTTCATGGTGCAGAACGGCGGTGCAAAACAGCTTGGGGAAATGCCAGTCCTCCATCATCGCCGCAGCAAGGCTCAGGTGGTCGAAGCCGAAAGCTTCACGTTCCTTGTCCAGCAACTCCTGCCCTTGCGGCTTGGTGTGCAGCACCTCGCCATAGCGCTTGGGACGTGCCGACGCCAGGCCGAGACGGCCGATACCGGCCAGGAGGCCATTGGTGAACATCTCAGCCGGCGGCGCCACCTGCAGCATTTCGCCCAGCGCCTGGCCGGCACATGCCATTGCCGTGGAGCGGCCCCAGAAAGCGTCGTAGTCGAACTCCTTGCAATCGCCGCGGCGTGCCGACTCCGTCAGCGAAATCGCCAGCGCCATCTGGCGCACGGCATGCAAGCCGATCAGCAGGAGCAGTTCGACGTTGACCGACGCCACCATGCGCCCTTTATTGATATTGGGGACGTTGGCGATCTGGATCAGGCGGCCGGCCAGCACCGGGTCACCCTGCACTTGCGATACCAGCTCGGGCAGCGATATGTCTTCCTGCTGGCACATCTGCATGATATTCAGCCGCACGCCGGACGGCGCGGGCAACACTTCCGAATCCCGCAGTTCACGAAATGTTTGTGGCTCGATATAGGTCGACATTCTTTTATCGCCTTCGTTAATTATCAGGATACAAATTCTATGGCGGCAATATGCCAATCTCTCAGGCCTGTTCCGCACGAAATCAACCAGATGGGTGGAGCCGCTTGTGAACCACCTCCCCCACAGGCCCAAATGAGCACAAGCCCTAGGATACCGAATTCGCCTGTTTTTTGCGACGCGCAATCCAAAAAGACAGATCGGCATGCACGTGGCCAAGGCGTGCCCGCCCCTCAAATAAAGCGTATTATCATCCGCGGCCGCCGATGGCCAAAACGGCGGCTATCCGTGCTCAGACACAGGATCCATGGAGCTGGCCCACGAAGCTTGCTCTGTATAAATAATCTCAAGGAGAACAAAGTAATGAAATCCCTCAAACCGGTGCTGGCAATCGCCTTCGGACTGTTGTCCGCAACCGCCGTGCAAGCCCGTGCCGACGCATTGGCCGACATCCAGAAAGCCGGCGTGGTGCGCATCGGCGTACCGCAAGATTTTGCACCGTTCGGCTCGGTCAATACCGACCTGCAATTGCAGGGCCTGGATATCGACGTCGCCAAGCTGATCGCGCAAAAGATGGGGGTA
>NZ_LFLT01000032.1 GCF_001189955.1 Herbaspirillum chlorophenolicum
GCAGTAAAGATGGTGTAGCTCGTGGTGACATCCTTATCCACAATCGGGCTGTCGCTGGCGGTATCCGGAAGATAGGAAACGCTGACCTTTGAACCAATGCTCCAGCTGGAAGAAACCAGATAGGTGAGGCCGGCCGAGAGGCTCACATCGGTAAAACCTGCCGATGGGGAATACTGGCGTTTTCCGGAGTTGGCACTTTGTACTTCGTTGACGCCAAAGAATGTCTTGTTTGACTTTTCATTGCCCCATGTGAAACTGGGGCCGGCGTTGGCCAGAAGGCGAGGGGTGACGTTGGTGGATAAATCTACACCGCCCTTGAGCTGAATCCCTTGTCCTTTTGCGGAGTTGACCACCGCCCCGAACGCCGAAAATCCATGATTGGTGTACTTCGTAAAGATTGCGGTTCTCGTCGTGCGCTCGATGTCGCCAAGTCCATGAAGCTTTTGCTCGTTATCGGATTCTTTGCGTACGCTAAACATGTCGTAGCCAATGCCAATGCCTGCTTTCCAGTTTTTGTTTTGGAAGAAGTTGTAGCCGATCCCGACAGGGATCGTGACTCCAGAGTCTGCCGCCCCAAAGAAGAATCGGCCGTAGGTCGCACCCAACACGGGGAACCCCTGGATTTTTGTATCACTCGAACCGGGATACTTAGGCCCGCTCATCGCGCCGACGCCAACGGTATATTTCCATTCGTCTCCATTCTGGGCTTGTGCAAAGACAAGGGTAGGGGCGAGCGCGGAAATAACGGTGGCGGACACTAAGGCTAGTTTGAATGTCTTCATGGCATATAGAGTTGGTAGTGTGGTGCATTTAACGAAAGACAGCCTGACGGAACCAGGCAGGAAGGACGATGGGTGACCTTCCAGGTTCTCGCGAGCTTTCACTGCGATTTCTTCAAACGAGCGACAAGTCCGCGGATGTCATGAGGACGGGAAGGGAACGCCATCACTTCACGAAAACCCCTCAGGCAATTCAACCGTTCCGTTCTGCGGGATCGATTTTTGGTTGATGAATGCGGATATTCATCGCGAGAGGGATTGTAGAAGAACGGTTTGCCTTGCGAATCGTACAAAGTGCCCCGGTGGCACTGTACTTTTGTACGAGGCGAAGCATATCGCTGCGCTTTAAAATCGCTCAACCGGATGTTGCCGTTGCTTCTGCATGAGGTGTGAGTGATTGGCGTTCTTCCGTGCCGATGATATTCAGATGAAAGGTGATGCTTTGGTCGTGAAAAGACTCACGGGGAACGGTCAAAAACTATCCGCTGCTTTCAGGGAGTTTGATGAATTGTGGGCGCAGCCGGGTTCGCCTGAGAGGCAGGCCAGAATGGAGGCCATACTTCGAGAGTTGGGCGATAGCGTCTGCGGTCAACAGGATGAGGGTGTGCAGAATCCGAAGGTAAATGCCATCGCAGGCTTAACGGCTCAATAGCGGGGCGGAACCGTTTCTTTTGCGCTTTATTCCTTCATGAGGCCATTTCGCCAGGCGAATGCTACTGCCTCGGTTCTGTCGGACAGATTCAATTTCGAGAGCACGTTCCCGATGTGAGACTTCACCGTTCTTTCAGTGATGTTCAGGGCAAGTGCGATCCGGGCATTGCTTGCTCCCCTGGCCAGCTCGGTCAGGACATCAAGCTCGCGAGGGGTCAGGTTATCGAAAGGAGCGTTCTGGTTGGCATTCCTCAACGACATTTTGAGAATGCCTTTGCTCACGGTTGGATGGATGATTTCCTCACCATCTGCGATCTTTTTGAGTGAGGAAAGGACTTCGCCGCCCGACATGGACTTGAGCAAGAAGGAATTCGCCCCCGCTTTTAAAGCGGAGAAGGCAAGCGCGTCATCTTCCGAAGACGTCAGCACCGTTATTTTTGCTGTCGGGCACGCTTCGCGTAGCAGTTTGATGGCCTCCGGGCCAGACATGGCCGGCATCAGCAGATCGATGACGATGAGTCCGGGTTGCAGTTCTTTGGCCAAGGAGACAGCCTGAATCCCATCGCCTGCTTGCTCGATGCGTCCGAATTCTCCAGCGATGGCCAACAGGCTCGCCAGTCCCTCTCTAACGACGGCATGATCGTCAACCAGCAGCACTGTCACGCCCATTTCATTTGCCTCAAAACTGGAAGCGGACAGTGATGGCTACACCGCCTTCGCTGCGATTGACAATCGAAAATTCTCCCTGGGGAAGGCTTTTCGCTCTAAGGCGCATATTTGCCAGCCCCATTCCCAGGACAGAGGTATCTATGGCATCGAAGCCTTTTCCATCATCCTCGATGACCAGGGTATATCTATCGTTCGACTCGGAAAATTCAACGGCAAGCAGCTCAGCTCCCGAGTGCCTGAGTGCGTTGGCGGAGGCCTCCATGACGATGAGCAGAATCTGCTGGGCGAGATGGGGCGCGTCGCGCATCATCGAATCGATTTCATCGGAAATGGAAATTTTCCATCTGATCCGGGAGCCATCAAACAAGCTCCCTATTTCTTGTCGCAGCACTTCGCGCATTCCAAGCTCGGCCACGGTGGACGCCGACAAGCGCCTGATGACATTCGACAAATCATTTTGCAGATGCTGGGCCAAAGTGGAAGCGCTGCTGGTGATGCGTGATGCTTCACCTGGATGCCGGTCGCCAAGGGTGCTCAAGGCGGTGAGTTGAAGATTCAGCGCGAAGGCGCGCTGTTTTGCCGTATCGTGCAGGTCGCGTGCAAGGCGGTTTCTTTCTTCAACCGCGGCCAATTCTTGCTTGACTCGGATGACTTCTAGAAATGAATCGGCGAGGGTATTAAACGACCGGATGAGGTCGCCGAATTCATCCTTGCGCGAATCGTTGATCCGCGCATGCAGGTTTCCCTCCGTCCAGCTTCGGGCAACTTTCTCGGCGCGCTTGATTCGCCGTACCAGAATGGGGGCCAGCGCGATGGCGGAGCAGATGTTCAGGAACGCAAGGAAGACGAAGATGAAGTTCCATGAAATGTCTTTTGTTGCCATCCATATCAATGCAGGTGACCGGAACAGGGCGAGCTTCATATTCAGCTCGCCTTGAACATTTTTATCGGTCGAAAATGACGTGCGAAAGTGAAACTCTTGAGGTGTTGCCGTTGACCATGCGCCGGTATCTGCCTGGCTGGCCGCTACATTGGGATAGCTGCAGATTGTCTGCCCATTTGAAATGAAGGCAACGCTCAGCCTCCCGGAGGTCACCATGACCGCCCTGGAACTGGTGCCGTTGTCAGCCAGCACGTCCAGCGATTTGCCCTTGTTGATAAACGCGCCCAGAACCAGGGCGAAAAGCTCCTGGTTATTCTGTGCCGATTCAAGGGTTGGCACTATTTTTAGAAGTTCGCTATCAAGACCTTGGGAAAACAGCGGCGATTCCAGGTCCCTGACGATGCGATACTCTTTGAAAAGAGTCAGCCCAATTGCAAGTAATTCCATGCCAATCAAGGTCGCCAGCATCATGGCGAACAGGAAGCGCCAGAACATGCCGAGCCGCTTTCGTCCATGCCACCAGGTTTGCAATCGCTTGAACAACAATTTGAATCCGCCGCCAGGGTAAAGAGCTGATTGTAAGGATGAACTTACACCTTGAGGGGGCGAATTTTACAGGCCATATGGCCTGGTGCCATCATCCAAAAGTACAGGATGGTTTTGTCATTTGTTGTTGCATTGGAAATATCTTCGGCAATCGCGATACCCGCCCCGGTATGTGGCCGGGGCGGGTATCGGCTTAGTCGGATATCAACGAAGCCGATTGCAAGCCAAACCGGCTTCTACTATTTGGCTGGGCGGATTGCCGTCACCACAGGCGCCATCCCGCTTCCTTTCAGGTCGAACGACACTTGGTCGCCTGCCTTGACGTCCTTGAGCAATTTCCCATCCGATACTTTGAAGGTCATCGTCATCGCGGACCAGTTCAGTTCCTTGATCGGCTGGTGGGCAAGCGTGATGGTGTTCTGCTTGGCGTCCATCGCCTTGACGATGCCAACGCCGTGGGAGACTTTCTCGGTCGAGCCGCTCTTGCCCATATTGCTCATGTTATCCATGTCGGCGGCAAAAACAGACGGAGCGCCAATGAAGGCAAAGGTAGCGAATGCAGCAACGATAAAACGGTTTTTCATGGTGAATTTCCTTTCGGGTTAAAGATAAATCAAGCCCGTGCGGCTTTGGGTTGGCGGCCATGCATCAAGCGATACGCAGCCGGGATAACAAACATGGAGAGCAATGGGGCGGTGATCATGCCGCCGACCATGGGTGCGGCAATGCGGCTCATGACTTCGGAGCCGGTGCCGCTCCCCCACAAAATAGGAACCAGGCCGGCAAGAATGACGGCGACAGTCATTGCTTTGGGGCGAACGCGAAGCACGGCGCCTTCCCGAATCGCGTCCTCAAGCATGGACGTAGTCAATTCCACCCCCTGTCTTTGCCGGGCAGCGACAGCCTGTTTCAGGTACAGCAGCATGACCACCCCAAATTCAGCGGACACGCCCGCCAGGGCAATGAATCCCACGCCGGTGGCAACCGACAGGTTGTAGCCTTGCAGATAGAGGAACCAGATACCGCCGATCAAGGCAAACGGCAACGACGCCATGATCAGAGCCGCCTCGTCGAAACGCCGGAACGTCAGGTACAGCAGCACAAAGATGATCAGCAGCGTTGCCGGCACCACCAGCTTCAGGCGTGCGTTTGCCCGTTCCAGGTATTCAAATTGTCCCGAGTAGGCGATGCTGAGTCCCGGCGCCAGTTTCACCTGGGAAGCGACGGCGGCGCGCAAGTCGGCGACGACGGAAGCCAAATCCCGATCCCGGACATCGACGTAGATCCAGCCGCTTGGCCGGGCGTTCTCGCTTTTGAGCATCGGGGGCCCATCGCTGACCTTCAGTTTGGCGACGGTGCCCAGCGTGATCTGCTGGCCGCTGCCGGTCAGGATCGGCAGGTCACGCAGCTTCTCCAGCGAGTCCCGGCTTTCTCTCGGGTAGCGAACGCTGATCGGATAGCGCGCCAGCCCCTCGACCGTTTCGCCAACGTTCTCGCCGCCGATGGCCGACGACACGATACTTTGCACGTCGGCGATATTGAGCCCGTAGCCGGCGGCGGCAAGCCGGTCGATATCGACGTCCACGTAACGCCCGCCACTGAGACGTTCGGCGAGCGCGGAACTCACCCCGGGAACCTGTTTGGCAACCTGTTCGATCTGCTGCGCCGTCTTGTCGATATCGGCAAGACTGGTGCCGGACACTTTGACGCCGATCGGGCTTTTGATCCCGGTGGCCAGCATGTCCAGCCGGTTGCGGATCGGAGGGACCCAGATGTTCGACAGGCCCGGCACTTTGACGACCCGGTCCAGCTCATCGATCAATTTCGCCGGCGTCATGCCGGGGCGCCATTGATCGCGTGGCTTGAACTGGATGGTGGTCTCGAACATCTCCAGCGGCGCCGGATCGGTGGCGCTTTCGGCGCGGCCGGCTTTGCCGAAAACGCTGGCCACTTCCGGGACGGTCTTGATCAGGCGATCGGTTTGTTGCAGCAACTCGGCAGCCTTGGACGCAGACAAACCTGGCAAGGCGGACGGCATGTAGAGCAAATCCCCCTCATCCATCTGCGGCAGGAATTCGCCGCCCAACCGGCTGATCGGCCACAGCGTCGTCAGCAGCGCAAGAGCGGCAACGATCAGCGTCGTTTTCGGCCGGCGCAAGACGGCTTCCAGTAACGGCCGATAGCAACGAATCAGCCATCGATTGAGCGGATTGCTGTTTTCCGAGGGGATATTCCCGCGGATCATGTAGCCCATCAGGATCGGGATCAGCGTGACGGATAAGCCCGCGGCGCCGGCCATCGCATAGGTCTTGGTGAACGCCAATGGCCCGAACAGGCGTCCTTCCTGCGCCTCCAGCGTGAACACCGGGATGAACGACAAGGTGATGATCAGCAGACAGAAGAACAGCGTTGGCCCGACTTCCGCCGCCGCTTCGCCGATGACTTCCCAATGGGTTTCGCCCTGCAGGGATTGCCCGGGATGCCGATGCTTCCACTCCTCGATATGCTTGTGGGCATTCTCGATCATGACAACGGCGGCATCGACCATGGCGCCGATCGCGATGGCGATGCCCCCCAGCGACATGATGTTGGCATTGACGCCCTGGTAGCGCATCACGATGAAGGCAATCATGATGCCGAGCGGCAAGGAGACGATTGCCACCAGCGCTGAACGGAGATGCCACAGGAACAGGCCGCAAACCACCGCGACGACGATGAACTCCTCGAGCAGCTTGTGCGACAGGTTGTCGATGGCGCGGTCGATCAATTGGCTGCGGTCGTAGACGGGCACGACCTCGACGCCGGCTGGAAGGCTCTTCTTGAGTTCTTCCAGCCTGGTCTTGACGGCGGCAATGGTGTCGCGCGCATTCTTGCCGGAGCGCAGGACGATGACGCCGCCGACGGTCTCGCCCTCGCCGTTGAGCTCCGCAATACCCCGCCGCATCTCCGGCCCCAGCTGGATGGTCGCCACGTCGCCCAGTTTGACCGGCACGCTGTTCTTCCCCGTCGCCAGCGGGATATTGCGGAAGTCCGCCAGCGTCTTCAGATAGCCGGAGGCGCGTACCATGTATTCGGTTTCCGCCATCTCCAGCACCGAGCCGCCGGTTTCCTGGTTGGCTTTCCTGATCGCGTCGATGACCTTGTCTTGCGTGATGTTGTAGGCCGCCAGTTTCACCGGATCGAGCACGACCTGATATTGCTTGACCATGCCGCCGACGGTTGCGACTTCGGCGACGTTGGGCAGGCTCTTGAGTTCATACTTCAGGAACCAGTCTTGCAGGCTGCGCAACTGGGCCAGGTCGTGTTGCCCGGTCTTGTCGACCAGCGTGTACTCGTAGATCCAGCCGACGCCGGTGGCGTCCGGCCCCAGCGATGCCTTGGCCGAAGCGGGAAGGCGGCCCTGCACCTGGTTGAGATACTCCAGCACCCGGGAGCGCGCCCAGTACATGTCGGTGCCGTCTTCAAACAAGACATAGACGAAGGAGTCGCCGAAGAACGAGTAGCCGCGCACGGTCTTTGCCCCCGGCACCGACAGCATGGTGGTCGCCAGCGGATAGGTAACCTGGTTCTCGACAATCTGCGGCGCCTGGCCGGCGTAGCTGGTGCGGATGATGACCTGGACATCCGACAGGTCCGGCAACGCATCCACGGGCGTCGTCTTGAGTGCCCAGAATCCCCATGCTCCCAGAAAGAAAACCGCAAGCAAGACCAGGAAGCGGCTCGCGATTGACCATTTGATGAGTTTTTCTATCATGGCGCGCTCCGATCCAGTTTCTCGATCACGTAGTCGCCATTTTTTTCATGGAAGCTGAAATGCACGTTGTCGCCGGTCTTGAGGCCGGACGCCATATCGGGCCGCGCCAGTTTGAAGGACATCGTCATCGCTCCCCAGCCCAGCGATTGGACCGGGCCATGCGAGAGCGTGATATCGGGCCCCTGCAGCGATTCGATTTTCCCGGTGGCGTCATTGAGTGCTGCCTGGGCGGTATCGGCGGCAGGGGGCGGCGCGGTGTTCAGCCGCGCCAGCACGCCTTTCAGGCTGGCTTCCGAATCGATCAGGAATTGGCCGGACGTGACAACCTGCTGCCCTTCGGCGACGCCGCCCAGTACGATGCTCTTGCCATCGGCTTCCTGGCCAAGCTGCACTTCGACCGGCTGATAGCGTCCATCGCCCGTTGTGACCAGCAGGACATTGCGTGCACCGGTGCGGATGACCGCTTCGGACGGAACCAGCAGGCTTGGCGCTGCCTTGCCGCTACCCAGACTGATTTGCGCATACATGCCCGGCTTCAATTTGCCGTCGCGATTGGGCAATTCGGCGCGTACCCGGAGTGTGCGGCTGTCGGCATTGGTTTCCGGCAGAACGGCAAGGATCTTGCCGGTAAAGTTTTCGCCTGGATAAGCAGAGAAATGCGCTTCCAGCTTGCTGCCGACATTGACTTGTGCAGCCTGCGCTTCAGGAATGGCCGCTTCCAGCCACATGGTATCCAGGCCATTGATCCTGGCCAAAGGGGCGCCTGCCGATACGGTCATCCCGCTTCTGATATCCAGTGCCTGAATCAAGCCTGCGATGGGCGCAACGATGGTCACAACTGCTTGAGGGCGGCCGCTCTTTTCGACGCGGCTGATCAGGTCGCCAGGCATCCCGAGCAGTTGCAGGCGTGCGCGGGCAGCCTGGAGCAGGGCCGCATCGTGTGTATTGAGTACCGCCAGGAATTCCGCCTGGGCGCCGGCCCATTCCGGAATCAGCAAATCCACCAGCGGAGCGCCGCGTGCAACGACGTCGCCGGGCGCGCGCGCATAGACGCGTTTGACAAAACCGTTGCTGCGGGACTGGACAATCGCAACCTGGCGGTCATTGAGTTGCACGCTGGCGACGGCGTTGACCGTTGCCGACAAACTGCCGCGTTCGACTTTCGCGGTGCGCATCCCCAGATTCTGGGCAATGCCGGCATCGATCATGACGCCAGCGCCTTCCGCTTGCCCGTCGGCGTATTTCGCCACCAGTTGCATATCCATGAAAGGCGACTTGCCCGGCTTGTCGAAACGCTGGTTCGGCATCATCGGGTCGTACCAATACAGTACCTTGCGCTCCACTTGCGTGGCTGGGTTTGCTGTCTCGGCATGCATTGCTGCGACGCCGGCGGCGCGATGGGCGATCCAATATCCGCCCATGCCGCTCACGGCGGCAACCGCTGCGATCAGTACGGCGATCTGGTAAGTATTTTTGTTCATTGCTGGTCTCCCCCATAAGCGAAATAAAGCTGGGCGGCCACAGCCGCGCGTTGCGCCTCCATATCGATGATTTTCAGGCGCTGGTCGATGATTTCACGGCGTGCGGCCAGTACCGCCGTCAAGTCGCTTTTGCCTGCGCGATAGCCGGCGTACTGAAGGTCGACTTTCTGCTGCGCCAGGGGCAAGGCGGTCTGGTTGGCGCGCTCGAGCTGGCGGGTCAAGGACTGGTAGTCGGCCAGGTCGTTTTCCAGTTCGTTGGTGTGATCGCGCAGCATGGCTTCGCGGTCTGCATCGATGCGATACAACTCCTGCTGTTTGGCGGCAATGCGGGGATCCTGCCGGGTCGACGGCGACACGGGAATGTCGAACGTGAATTGCACGGAAACCATATTGCCGAATCGCGGATCGCGCCGCTGGTAGGCAAGTTCGACACCCCAGTCGGACTTCTTCATCGCTTGCGCTTCGCGGACCTCGGCTTGCGCCTTCTGCGTTGCGGCGGCAAACGCCTGCAGTTCCGGATGCCGATGCAAATGCTGCCGCAAATGGTCGGCATCGATATCCAGGGCAGGCAAGGCGTCGACCAGCGGCTCGTCCGCTTCGCCGCCGATATAACGGCGCAAATTGGCCTTTGATTTGACCAGGTCGCGAATCAGGTCGTCGCGGCGGTCGGCAAGCTGGGCCGCCTCTTGTTTGGGGATGAGGCTATCGGCAATCTGGGTGCGGCCGGACGCGACCTGGGCGCGTACGGCATCCGCCCAAAGCAGGTTCTCCTTGTCCAGGCTAGCGAACAGGGAGACCTTGCGTTCCAGGTAGTAGCGATTGAGCCATGCCAGGGCAGTGGCCCGGCGCAATTTCAGGCGTTCGACCTGCCGTTGCGCTTCGGCGGTTTCGATGGAAGCCTCGGCTACCGCAACGCGCGCCTGGCGTTTTGCCGCATTGGGAAACTCCTGCATGACGCCGATTTTTTGCATCGTCATCGAGTCGCCATTGAGCTGGCCGCGATCCGGCCCGGATACCGGATAGTTGTCGATGCCGGCGAAAATTTTTGGATCGGGCAAGGCACCGGCAGGTATTGCGGCCGATTGGGCGGCCTGGATTTGCGCCCTGTTGGAGGCGAGATTGGGGGACTGGCGCTCGGCAATGTCGAGCGCGGCGTTAAAGGAAAGGGGGCCGGCTTGGGCAAGGCCGGACATCCCGGCAAGCAAAGCAAGCAAGGTGCTGGATATCCTGCGAAGGGACATATTGTTCACTCCATAGCGTGACGGCGCGTGCGAAAGGCGCGCAAACAACCGCCCGGCATTCAGGCCGGACGTATCAACGGATCAATGAGGAGTTAGAGCGAACGGGGAGGGCGCCACAACCCGGACGGGTCGTGAGAAGGCAGCAGCGACTCGGGCAGCAGGGAAACGGTTTCGATCAGCGGCAGGATCAATGGATTGGCGTTGACGGCGGATGTTGTCGACGGGAAAACCTGG
Organism: Herbaspirillum chlorophenolicum; assembly: GCF_001189955.1. GTDB lineage: Bacteria > Pseudomonadota > Gammaproteobacteria > Burkholderiales > Burkholderiaceae_D > Herbaspirillum > Herbaspirillum chlorophenolicum. The sequence continues at coordinate 10,239 of NZ_LFLT01000032.1, forward strand.
CAAATCTTGCAGGCGTCGCCCATTTTGCATGGAGCCGTCGATTTGGAAGATTTGCCGGAATCCGACATGTTCATCATGCAAGCGTCATCTGCGGTACTCGCGGACGCCGCCATCTCCATGGGGACAGAGTTTGTGTGCATCATTTCGCCCATGCGTACCGCCGCCAATCCCTCAAGGGGAATGGCAATGGCCAACAGCAGGATCAGAAATGTGCGCAGCATTTTCATCGCGCCGATTATAGACCAGGTCGCAGAAAACCGGATTTAGATGGATTTCTGATTCATCCGCTTGCCCAGTTCTGCCGCGCTTTCTTTGCGCTCGCTGTAGCGATCCACCAGGAAAGGGGAAATGTCCCGGGTCAACAGCGTGAATTTGAACAGCTCCTCCATGACATCGACTACCCGGTCATAGTAGGCCGAAGGTTTCATGCGGCCGGCATCGTCGAATTCCTGGTAGGCCTTGGCAACCGACGATTGATTCGGGATGGTGAGCATGCGCATCCAGCGCCCCAGCACGCGCATCTGGTTGACCGCATTGAAAGACTGCGAGCCGCCGGAGACTTCCATGACGGCAAGCGTCTTTCCCTGCGTCGGCCGGATAGCTCCTTGTGCCAGTGGAATCCAATCGATCTGGGCTTTCATGATGCCGGTCATGGCGCCGTGCCGCTCCGGCGAGCACCAGGCCATGCCTTCAGCCCAGTTGGCCAGGTCGCGCAGCTCTTTCACCTTGGGATGGGTATCGGGTTCGCTGTCCGGCAAGGGCAATCCGCGCGGATCGAAGATGGCGACCTCGCCGCCCATCGCCTCCAGCAATCTGGCCGCTTCCATGGTCAGCAAGCGGCTGTAAGAACGCTCGCGAACGGACCCATAGAGCAGGAGAAATCTTGGGGCATGGCTGGATGTGCGGGGCACCGAAAAATCGGCAATCGATGGAATCCGGAACAAGCCCGGATCGATATTGGGCAGATTACTTGCCTGATGCGACACGTTGCCCCTCCGTATTGATGACGAGTTCGCCGTCTTCTTTTGTGAAGGGGCCCTTTTGAGGATGCGGAAGAATTTCCAGCACGACTTCGGATGGCCGGCACAGGCGCGTTCCCTTCGATGTCGCCACAAACGGCCGGTTGATCAGGATCGGATGGGCCAGCATGGCGTCCAGCAATTGCTCGTCGGTCAGTGCCGGGTTGTCGAGGCCCAGCTCGGCATAGGGTGTTCCCTTTTGGCGAATTGCTTCGCGCACGGCCAGGCCTGCATCCTGGATCAGCTTGACCAGGGTGTCGCGTGAAGGGGGATGCTGGAGATATTCAATGACGATCGGTTCTTCGCCGCTGTTGCGGATCATCGCCAGGGTGTTGCGGGAAGTCCCGCAGGCCGGGTTATGGTAGATCGTGGTCATGGTGGAATCCTGATATGAAATGGCGGTCGGTTAGGAAGTGCGGCGAAATGAAATAAAGGGCATCTCAAGCCCCCAATCGGAGCGCCAGGGCGGATAGCGTCACCAGCAGCACCGGGAGCGTCAGCATGGCGCCGATGCGGAAGTAATAGCCCCAGGAGATGTGGATGCTCTTCTTGTCGAGCACGTGCAGCCAGAGCAGGGTGGCCAGGCTGCTGATCGGCGTAATCTTGGGGCCGAGGTCGCTGCCGATGACGTTGGCGTAGATCATGGCTTCCTTCACGACGCCCTGGGCGGTGGTGGCGTCGATCGACAAGGCGCCAACCAGCACGGTGGGCATATTGTTCATGATGGACGAGAGGAAGGCGGTCAGCAAGCCGGTGCCGATGGCGGCGCTCCAGACGCCATGCCGGGCGAAGCCGTCCAAGACGCCAGTGAGATAGTCCGTCAGGCCTGCATTGCGCAGCCCATACACCACCAGGTACATCCCCAGCGAGAAAAAGACGATCTGCCAGGGCGCGCCTTTGATGACTTCGCGCGTGGAGATGATGTGGCCGCGGCCGGCCACGGCCAGCAGGATCAGCGCCCCAACGGCGGCCACGGCGCTGATCGGCACGCCCAGGCCTTCCAGCCAGAAGAAGCCGACCAGCAGCAGCGCCAGCACCCACCAGCCGGCAATGAACGTGGCGCGGTCGCGGATGGCGTCGGCCGGCAACTGGAGCTGCGCCAGGTCATAGCTGGCGGGGATGTCGCGCCGGAAACAGGCGAACAGAACCAGCAGCGTGGCCAGCACCGACACGATGTCGACCGGGATCATGATGGACGCGTACTCCGCGAAACTGATCTTGAAGAAGTCGGCCGAGACGATATTGACCAGGTTCGATACCACCAGCGGCAAGCTGGCCGTATCGGCGATGAAGCCGGCCGCCATGACGAAGGCCAGGGTCGCACGGGGCGGGAAGCGCAATGCCAGCAGCATGGCGATGACGATGGGCGTCAGGATGAGGGCCGCGCCATCGTTGGCGAACAGGGCGGAGACGGCGGCGCCCAGCAAGACCAGCAAGCAGAACAGGACCCGGCCTCGGCCGCCGCCCCAGCGGGCCACGTGCAACGCTGCCCATTCAAAGAAGCCGGCCTTGTCCAGCAGCAAGCTGTAGATGATGATGGCGATGAAGGTGCCGGTGGCGTTCCAGACGATATGCCACACCACCGGGATATCAGACCAATGGATGACCCCGAAGATCAGCGCCACAATGGCGCCGGTACATGCGCTCCAGCCGATGCCCAGCCCCTTGGGCTGCCAGATCACGAATATCAGGGTAAGCAGGAAAATGAGAAATGCCGGAAGCACGCCAGGTCCTTGATAGGGAGGGGGATGTTGGTCAGTTCGATGAGGTTGCAGGTTCGCAGCACGCGTCCACGGGCGCGCAGGCATTGCCGCCGCAGCAGTTTTCGGTGAGGAAACCGAGCACCTGGTTCATGGCCGGGTAGTTGGCGGTATAGATGACAAACCGGCCTTCTTGCCGCGAAGTCACCAGTGAAGCGTGGGCCAGTTCTTTCAGATGGAACGAGAGCGACGACGGCGCAATGTCGAGGTGTTCGCCGATCTTGCTGGCGGCACTGCCTTCAGGCCCGATCTGTACCAGATAGCGGAAGATGGCCAGGCGCGACTCCTGGGCCAGCGCAGCCAGTGCGGTGATGACGGCTTTCGTTTCCATGGTGGGGTTCTTTGATTCCATATTTCAATTATTATTGAAATATGGAATCGATGCAAGTGCCTGTTCTTGCCTGCTGCTTCGGCGAGAACCGGACTTGCCATCGAGGTCAGTGCGCGCCTCCCCTGGCTGTTCGGTGTTTGACGGAGGAGGCGCCGGTTACGGCCATGACGAAACCAACTGATTGGCATAGGGGCGGAAGTTCTGGAAATCCCAATCTCTCCCGGGCGCCGCGTCGATCAGTTTCCGGGTATAGCTGTCGGCCGGATTGGCGAGCACCTGATGGGCTGCGCCGAATTCGACCACGCGCCCGCGTTGCATGACCGCAATCGTGTCGCAGATCTGTGCGGCGACGCGCAAGTCGTGGGTGATGAAGAGGATGGCGATGCCGGTGCGTTCACGAATCTCGCGCAGCAGTTTCAGGACTTCCGCCTGCACCGAGACATCCAGTGCCGACACGGCTTCGTCGGCGACCAGCAGCGACGGTTCCATGGCCAGTGCTCGGGCGATGCAGATACGCTGCCGTTGTCCGCCTGAAAACTGGTGCGGGTAGCGGTTCATCACTTCTTCGCTCAGGCCCACGGTACGCATCAGGTCGGCCGCTTTGCGCCATGCGACGGCCCGCTCTGTGCCGAAGTTCAACGGCCCTTCGATGATGGACTCGCCTACCGGCTGCCGCGGGTTCAACGAGCGATATGGGTCCTGGAACACGATCTGGATGCGCCGGCGGAGCTGGCGCAGGGGTTCGCCCCGCAAGGCGGCCATGTTTTCGCCATTGAGCAGGACCTGGCCGCCGCTGGGTTCGATGAGGCGCATGATGCATCTCGCCACCGTCGATTTCCCCGAGCCGGATTCGCCGACGATGCCAAGGACTTCCCCCTTGCGAAGGGCGAGGTCGACATTGCTGACTGCCAGTGTCGGTTCCTTGCGGGAGAAAAATGTCTTTTTCCCATACTGCTTGTCCAGGCCGCTTACTTGCAGCACGACCTCGTCGCTCAAGGCTTCCTCGGGTTTCGGGATCAGGCTGGGCACCGACGAAATGAGCAGGCGCGTGTACCGTTCCCGCGGTTCCGCGAGGATCTGGGCGCGGTTGCCGGTTTCCACGACCTTGCCGCTATTCATGACGACCACACGGTCGGCGATTTCAGAGACCGTGCCGAAATCGTGGGTGATGAAGAGCACCGCCGTATTGTGCTTGGCGCGCAGTTCATCGATCAGGCGCAGGATCTGCTTTTGCGTCGTCACATCCAGGGCCGTGGTCGGCTCGTCGGCGATCAGCAATTGCGGTTCCAGCACCAGGGCCATGGCGATTACTACCCGCTGGCGCTGCCCGCCCGAGAGCTGGTGCGGGTAGGAGGCGACGATGCGCGGCACATCCGGCAAATGGACGGCTTCCAGTATCCCCATCACCTTCTCGCGGCGTTTGGACAAGGGCAGCCGCGAGTGGATGCGCAGAACCTCGTCGAGCTGTGCGCCGATCGTCATGACGGGGTTGAGCGCGGTCATCGGCTCCTGAAAGACCATCGCCATCTTGCAGGCGCGCAGCTGGCGCAGGCGGGATGCGCTTGCCTGCGCAATGTTTTCGCCGGCGAGCCAGATCTCGCCGCCGCCGATTGCCAGCGAATGCTGGGGCAGCAGGCCCATGACTGCCAGCGATGTCACCGACTTGCCCGAGCCGGATTCGCCGACCACGCAAACGGTCTCGCCGGGACGGATATCGACATTGATGCGCTCGACTATGTTGCGGCCGCTCTTGCGGTTGATTACCGTCAGGTCGCGGATCGATAGCACCGCGTCACGGCTGGTTTCTCGCTGGAGATCGGTCATATTCATAGTCGTTCCGCCATTTTTGGATCGAGGTGGTCGCGCATGGCGTCTCCCAGCACGTTGACGGCCAGCACGACCATTGAAAGGAATACCCCCGGGCACAGGATCAGGCTGGGGAATAGCTGGAAGTACATGCGCCCCTCGGCCATGATGTTTCCCCAGCTCGGGATTTCAGGAGAGATGCCGACGCCGAGGAAACTCAGCACCGCCTCGGTCAGCATCGCCGACGCGCAGATATAGGTGCCCTGTACCACCAGGGGCGCGACGGTGTTGGGGATGACGTGGCGCCAAAGCAGCTTCGGGGTACGCGTACCCAGCGTGAGCGCGGCCTCCACATACGATTCATGGCGGGTAGCCAGGATGATGCTGCGCACCAGCCGCACCACCCGGGGAACCTCGGGAACCGCAATGGCGACCAGCACGGTCATCAGGCTGGCGCCCGAGAGCGACACCAGGGCGATGGCCAGCAAGATGCCGGGGATCGCCATCAGGCCATCCATCATGCGCATGATGATGGCATCGGCCGTCCTGAAGTAGCCGGCCACCACGCCGATCAGGAGCCCGCAAGCCACACTGGCCAGCGACACGCCCACACCGACAACCAGCGATATGCGCGCGCCATACACCACGCGCGAGTAGAGGTCACGCCCCAGTGCGTCGGTGCCGAACCAGTGGTCGGCGGAGAAGTCCGAGAGCCGCTCCGCCGGGTCCAGCTGCATCGGATCCGTGGTGTGCAGCCACGGCGCCAGCAAGGCCGCCAGCACGATAAGCGCCAGTACGGCCACCGACAGCGCCACCGGGGTTGTCCCGGCGAAGCGGCGTGCGCTGTCCCAGCGCCGCCGCCATTGCCCATCGCGGGCCGAGAGGGGAAGTTGGTTCGATTCCAGGATTGCCATGTTCAGATCTTCTCCCGTTGCATCAATACCGAATACGCGGATCGAAGACCATATAGGTCAGATCCACCGCCAGGTTCACCAGGACATAGAGGAATGAGAAAACCAGGATCAAGCCCTGGATCACCGGATAGTCGCGGGCCAGCACTGACTCGACGACCAGCCGCCCCACACCGGGGATGTTGAAGACGGATTCCGTGATTACCACGCCGCCGATGAGCAGCGCGATGCCGACCCCGATGATGGTGATGATCGGGATGGCGGCGTTGCCCAGGGCATGCCGCGACAGCACCGACCATTCGCGCAGGCCCTTGGCGCGGGCCGTGCGGATAAAGTCATCTCCCATTACTTCCACAATGCTGGTGCGGGTGATGCGCCCGATCAGCGCGATATACGCGGTGCTGAGGGCCAGGCTGGGCAATACCAGATGGCCGACGAACTGGCCGAGGCCATCGGCCATGGGTTTGTAGCCTTGCACAGGCAGCCAGTCCAGTTTCACCGAGAAGAGCCAGATCAGGCAGTACCCGATGACGAAGGTCGGCATGGAAAACCCCAGCACCGAACCGGCCATGACCAGCCGGTCGGCGGTCTTGCCCTGTTTCCAGGCCGCGAAGATCCCGAGGGGAATGGCGATGGCGACCGACAGCACGATCGTGATCGTGCCCAGGGCCAGCGACGGCCACATGCGCTGGCCGATCAGCTCGGTGACCGCCTTGCCTGAAATCAGGGAGATACCGAAGTTGCCCTGCAGGAGATGTCCGGCCCAGGTGGCGAACTGCACATAGATCGGCTGGTCAAGGCCCATCTGTGCGCGGATGGCGGCCAATTGCTCGGCATTGGCGTTGTCGCCCGCGATGATTGCCGCCGGGTCGCCGGGCGTCAGCCTAAGGATCAGGAAGACGACCACGATTACCATGAGCAGCACCGGAATGGTCGCCAGCAAGCGACGCGCTACATAGGTCACCATATGTACACCTTATTTCTCGTTCTTCTTGATGTTCCAGAAGAATGGCAGCGGCGCATCCAGGATCCCTTGCAAGCTGGTGCGGTACGCGGTGGGGCGCAGCGCCTGGCCCAGCGGCACTACGATGCCCTCGTCGATGGCGATGTGCTGGGCTTCTTCGGCCAGCTTCTTGAGCTTCTCGGGATCGGCGGTTTCAGCGAACTCCTTGCGGATTTCCTCTACGCGCGGGAAGTCGGGCCAGCCCGGCCAGGCCTTGCGCCCATTGGCGCCCATCTGGTAGTTGGTGATCGGGTTCTGGCTGTCGCTGACCAGGTTGAATGTCGCCAGGATATTCCAGCCACCCTTGGCCGGCGGCTCCTGGGAGGCGCGGCGGGTCAGCAGGGTTTGCCAGTCCATCGCCTGCAGGTCCACCTTGAAACCGACCTTGCGCAGCGCTTGCGCGATCACCACCGGCGGCACGGCCAGGTCGGGGAAATCGGTCGGGTTCATGATGACCACGGGGGTGCCGTCGTAGTTGCCTTCCTTGAGCAGCTGCCTGGCCTTGTCCAGGTTCGGCTTGCCGAGGATGTCCATGCCGTAGCTGCTCTCATAAGGCATGCCGCAGCCGAACACGGAAGCGCATTTCTTGTACAGGCCGGTCTTGCCGACGATGGCCTTGAGCACATCATCCTGGCTGACCGCATACATCGCGGCCTGGCGCAGCGCGCGATTGTTGAACGGGGGATACAGGAAGTTGAAGCGGTAGATGTACTGGAAGCCGACCTTGCTGATGGTGTCGACCTTGATGGCGGCCTGGTTTTTCAGCATCGGGACCAGGTCGTACGGAACCGCTTCGTAGAAGTCGATTTCCTTTTTCACCAGCGCGTTGACCGCGGTCATCGCATCGGGCATCGTGACCCATTCCACGCGTTCCAGGTTGACCACCTTGCCCCCGGCGCTGCCGCTTGCGGGTTCCTTGCGCGGAACATAGTCCCCGTTCTTGACGTACACCGCCTTCACACCGGGCTTGAACTCGGCAGCCACGAACTTGAACGGCCCCGACCCGATGAATTCCGTGATGGCCTGGCTCGAAGGCGTTTCCGCAATCGACTTGGGCATCATGAAGGCCGGCGCCGAACCGGTTCGGGACAGTGCCCGCAGCGCGATGTCGGTGGCGAGCTTGAAGGACATCGAGAAGGTGTTTTCATCGAGTACCTTCACTTCCGTCGCCAGCCCCATCATGACCTGGCCGGTCTGGTCCTTCTCTGCCCAGCGCTTGATCGATGCCACGCAATCCTCCGCATTCACCCGCTTCCCGTTATGCCATTTCAGGCCGGGCCGCAGCGTGAACGTATAGGTCTTGCCGTCGGCGGAGACTTGCCACTTTTCCAGCATCTGCGGCTGGATCTTGTTCTGCGCATCGATTGCCAGCAGCGTGTCGTAGATCATGTAGCCGTGGTCGGCGGTGATGTGGGCCGTGGTGATCATCGGATCCAGCACGCGCAAGGGCGACTGCATCACGGCCACCAGCGTCTGGGCCTGGGCGGCGCAATACAGCAGCAGGGACCCGGCAATGGCTGTCACGAATGAAAGGATGCGGTGTTTTTTCCCTGCGGACCGTCCGGTTTGTTGAGCATGACCGTTCATTGGGACGAATCGTTTTTTATTCTGCATGGCTATTCTCCTCACTGTTTAGGCAGCCCTGCCGCCATTGTTTCAGATGACTGGCGCTGTTCCTGCCTGACGCCGTTGGTTGGATGCGAGCGACGGCAATTCATCCAGCGTTGCCGACAGGTTGAACACGCTGGAATGGTCGAGCGGTCCGCTTCCACGCGATTGGTGCAGCTCGTACAAGGCTTTAACGATTTGCCCCAGCGGGGCGCGGACCTCGCTTTGTTGCGCCAGGTCGGAAGCCAGGCGCAGGTCCTTGAGCATCAGGTCGGTCGCGAAACCGCCGGCATAGCCGCGTGCGGACGGGACGTTTTCCATCACGCCAGGGCATGGACTGTACGTCTGCAGGACGACGTTCTGTCCCGAGCTTTGGCACATGATCTCGGTGAGGACCTTGGGATCCAGTCCGTTCTTGATCCCCAGGCGCAATGCTTCGCAGGTGCCGATGGTCAGCACGCCCAGCAGCATGTTGTTGCACAGCTTGACCAGTTGGCCGGCGCCAATGGCGCCGGCATGGAATACCTTGCGCCCCATGGCATCGAATACCCCGCGGGTCTTTTCCAGAGCGCCGGCTTCGCCGCCGACGATGAAGGTCAGCGTGCCGGCCGCCGCTCCCGAGGTCCCTCCTGAAACCGGCGCATCCAGCATGGCCAGGCCGCGGCCTTGCGCGGCCGCGGCTTCAGCGATGTTGCGCGGCACATCCGGGGCGACGGTACTGCAGTCGACCAGAACCGCGGCGTCGTGCGCCATGGCCAGGATGCCTTTTTCCCCGGCGTAGGCAGCGTGTACGTGCTCGCCCGTGGGCAGCATGGTAATGACCACATCGGCTCCCCGCGCCGCCTCGCCCGCCGAACCGGCCGTCTTGCCGCCGGCTTGCGCCAGCCGCGCCAGCGCTTCCTGGAAGATGTCGAAGCCGGTGACGTCGAAACCTTTGCGCACCAGGTTGGCGGCCATCGGGCCGCCCATGTTGCCCAATCCGATAAATGCAATCTTGCGTGCCATGCCGCGCTCCTTATTTCAGGTTGATGCTGCTATGGAGCGCTGCCGGTGCGGCGCTTGCCATGCGCCAGCGTGCGGTCAGGGTCTTGACCTGGGTCCAGAACTGCACGCCTTGCTTGCCGGCCGTCCCCAGGTCGCCCAGCTTGGAGCCGCGCGAGCCGGTGAAGCTGAACCACGAAACGGGCACCGGGATCGGGACATTCAGGCCCACTTGCCCGACATCGATCTCGTTCTGGAATTTGCGGGCCACGCCGCCGTCCTGGGTGTAGATCGACACGCCATTTCCATTGGGGTTGCGATTGACGATGGCAATGGCATCGTCCAGCGTATCGGCTTGCATGACGCAAAGCACCGGACCGAATACTTCTTCGCGGTACACGCGCATCTCATCGCTGACCTTGGTCAGGATGGTCGGTCCCACGAAGTTGCCCTTGGGCGCTGCGGCCACCCGGACATCGCGGCCATCCAGCAGCAGCTCGGCGCCTTCCTCCACGCCGCTCTGGATCAGGCCGCGTACCCGTTCCAGCGCCTGCTTGCTGTTGAGCGGGCCGACCTCGGCCGTGCGGTCGTCGCTGGCGCCGATCTTCATTTTCCTGGCGCCTTCGACCAGGTCGGGCAGCCACTTCGAGGCCTCGCCGACGAACACCGCCACGGTCGTCGCCATGCAGCGCTGGCCGGCGGCGCCGAACGAGGCGCCCAGCAGATGTTCGATGGCCTGGTCGGCTTGCGCGTCGGGCATGACCACGCAGTGGTTCTTGGCGCCCAGCATCGACTGGCAGCGCTTGCCGGCTTCGGAGGCGCGGCGGTAGATCAGGGTGCCCACCCGCGTGGAGCCGATGAAGGAAATCGCCTTGACATCCGGATGGTCGCACAGGGTGTTGGCGGCATCGGCGGTGCCGAATATCACGTTGAGCACGCCCGGCGGCAAGCCTGCCTCCAGCGCCAGCCTGGCCAGCAACAGCGGTGCGCTGGGCGCCTGTTCGGAAGGCTTGAGGACGAAGCTGTTGCCGCAGGCGATCGCCGTGGGAAACATGTTGGCAGCCAGCATGATGGGGAAGTTGAAGGCGGTGATGCCGGCGCACACGCCCAGCGGTTGCACCACGGTATACACATCGATGCCGGAAGAGGCGTTCTCGGCATATTCGCCCAGCTGGATCGAATTGACTGCACAGGCATGTTCGATCAGCTCCTGGCAGCGTCCCACTTCGCCTTCGGCGTCGGGCACCGTCTTGCCGTGTTCGCGGCTGATCAGTTGCGCGAGTTCCGCAGCATGCTCGCGGACCAGTTGCTGTAGACGGAACATCACGCGGACACGGGTGGATTGCGCTGCATTGCGCCATGAGGCGAATGCGGCCTTCGCCGTCGAGATGGCCAGCGCCACTTCTTCAGGCGTAGCGATGGGCACGCGGGCGACGATTTCTTGGGTCGATGGATTGATGACGTCGTGCCATTCTTTGGTCTTGGAGGGCACCAACCGGCCATCAATCAACAGGGGAATCTGGGGGATATCGTTCACAATCATTTCCTTTGGGTGATGAGGTTCCCTCGTGCAGGGCTGATTGCTGGTGGATTTCGTTCAGATTGCGTTGCACGTGGGGGCTGACAACTTGATACGGCACTGACGCAATCAAGTGTGTAGGACTTGCCATGATCAGACAATCAAATTAAATTTATATAATTAATAAGGTTATTTGATTAATCGACATGGCCCATTTTGACCTGAACGTCTTGCGCACATTGACTGCCGTGGCAGATGCCGGCAGCTTCACGAAAGCGGCAAATTTGGTGCATCGCACCCAGTCGGCGGTGAGCATGCAGATCAAGGAACTGGAGGAGGCTTTAGGCAAGCCGCTCTTCATCCGGGATACGCGCAAGGTCTCGCTCACCTCTGAAGGACGGAAGCTGCTGGCTTATGCCAGGCGCATGCTGGCGCTCAACGATGAGGCCTGGGCATCGATCGTTCGTCCTGACGTGACGGGGAAGGTGACCATCGGCGTACCCGAGGATTTCGTTTCATCCTTGCTGCCGCCGGTATTGAGGAAGTTTTCGGGGACCTATCCCAAGGTGCAGATTCAGGTGGTTTGCGTCCCCAGCATGTCGATGATGCCCCTGCTCAAGGACAACAAGATCGACCTGGCATGCGTGACCAAGGACAAGGAACTCAGCGGCGATTTCATCCGCCAGGAACCGATGAACTGGGTTTGCTCCCAATCCAATCCGGCCTTGTGGAAGCAGCGTCCGCTTCCCATCGCCATGTTCGAGCGCAGCGTTGCGCGCAATAACGCGATGAATGCGCTGAAAAACGCCGGCATCAAATTCCGTACGCACTACAGCAGCCAGAGCCTGCTTGGATTGATTACGATGGTCGATGCATCGTTGGCGATCGCCGCACTTGCCGAATGCAGTGTGCCCGACCGGCTGATCAAGCTGGGGCGCGATGAGGGCTTGCCCGATCTGGAGCCGCTGGAGATCGTGCTGGCCAGAAGCTCCGACTCAAGCCGGCCGCCATGCGATTACCTGGCCGAGCAGATTTTTCAGGAGTTATACCGGCCGGTTGAATAGATCCGGTTGTCACTGCCGCCAGACACCGCACATTGCATCAGAAGCGCTTGGAGGAAAGAGCGAATGGAAAATGATGGCCGCATCAAGGTAATCCCGCGGAGGACACCGGAATCGGCGGCGATGGTGGAAAGCGTCAAGAGGGCGATGACGATCACCGCGATGCTTAACCGGCTGACGTTCAACGACACGGACGAAATCCGTGCAGTCTTCAGCGATCTTATCGGCAAGAAGGTCGATGACGGTTTTGTATTGATTCCCCCTTTCTATACGACAGGCGGGAGCGATCTTGCGATTGGCCGCAATGTTTTCATCAACCAGAACTGCACCATCTACGATCTCGGCGGGGTCGACATTGGCGATGATGTGTTGATCGGGCCGAATGTCAGCATCATCACGAGCGGCCATCCCCTCGAACCTTCTCAGCGGCATGCCGCCGTCGTTGCAAAGCCCGTCAGGATCGAAAGAAACGTATGGATTGGGGCTGGCGCAACGATCATCGGTGGCGTGACTGTGGGTGAAAATTCCGTCATTGGGGCGGCAGCGGTCGTCACCAGGGACGTTCCTCCGAATACGCTTGTCGGTGGCAATCCGGCGCGGGTCATCCGTTCGGATTTGCAAGTGTAAATAGCGGGGACAATGGACATTGTTGGGAAGGCAATATTGCTGAGCCCGGGTATTCAATCCGATTCGGCGATGTCCAGGAGTTGCGCGTTGGATCTTTCATTCCTTCGCCCATTTCCGCTACGCATAATATTGCCCGGTTGAATAATTTCCATATGGAATTATGTCTATAATGGCCGCTTCCGCCATGATGGGCTTGGGATTGGATGGCGGTGCACAGCGTCATCAATCAATAAGCCATCAGGAGAGAGCATTCCATGTGGTCGCGGCTTGTTCCGGGATTCGTTTGCCGTCTGTCAGCCGTTGCCGTGACGGTTGCGGCATCGCTGCTTGTCTGCATCGCATCAAGTGCGCAGGCGCAGGACAGCCGTTTCGCCGGCATCATGAAAGTCGTGCGTGGCGACGTGCAGGTGCAGCGGCAGGACCAGAAGCTGTCCGCCCAGGTCGGCGACAAATTGTATTCCGGTGACCGTATCGTTACCGCCGCCGATGCGGCGGCCGGCATCACCTTGCGCGATGACACGCTGATGTCGCTCGGCCCCAAGACCAGTTTTGTACTGGAAGATTTCAAATTCAACGAGAGTTCCGGCGAGGGCAACGTTGCCGTGCGGGTGGCCAAGGGCACCTTGCGCTATGTGTCGGGCCTGATCGGCAAGCATGCGCCGGACCGCCAGCAGGTCGCCACGCCGACTGCCACCATCGGTATCCGCGGCACCGACTTCATCGTGGAGGTGGGCGATGAATAAGTTGTTGGCCCTGTGCCTTGCCGTGCTGGCGCTGGCCGGTTGCGCCGGCCCCAAGGAGCGCTTCGTGCTGCTGCCGCAGCCTGATGGTTCTGCCAGCAGCATTGTCGTGAAGACTGCGGCCGGCGAGACGGCGCTGGCGACGCCTTATGCCTCGGTGGAGAGCGAGGCCGGCAAGATCGGCAAAGCTGCGACCCTGAGCGACGCCGAAGTGCAGGCGCGCTACGCGCCGGTGATGCAGAGCCTGCCATTGCGGCCGCGTACTTATGAGCTCCTGTTCGAATTGGGCAGCGACCGCCTGACGCCTTCTTCGCGCAAGCTGCTGGAAGAAGCTATCGTGGAGTTCCGCAAATTCCCCGCCGGCGAATTCATCCTGGTCGGGCATGCCGACAATATCGGCAACGATGCCTTCAACGACAACCTGTCGGTACGGCGTGCGAAACTGGTGGAGCGCGAGCTGGTCCGCGCCAAGATCGCGCCCTTGAGCATCGAGGTAGTCGGCAAGGGTGCGCGCGAACCGCGCGTACCGCAAAAGAAGGGCGTGCCGGAGCCGCGCAACCGATTCGTCGAGATACGCATCCGGTAAGCATGGCAGCCAGGAAAAAGCCCGCAGGCAGCGGGCTTTTTCATTTGCAGCCGCAGTGCGTTCCGGTTCAGGACAGTGCGCGCGTGCTCAGCAGATGCATGGAGTCGAGATAGCTCACGCGCGCCCACTCCTCGCCACCGCGGGCGACGATGCTGTCGGCTTCCGGCGTGGCCAGCAAGTCGAGGATCTCGGTGTCGCTGATTTGCATGTTGTCGTTGTAGCTGAACACCTTGAGCACCGGACGCGTCAGATCCTTGTCATTCTGCCGGATCACGAAGCCTGAGCGGCCCGACTCCAGCTTGACGATGGAGCCCACCGGGTAGATGCCCAGCGTCTTGACGAAAGCCAGGAACATGGCGCGGTCGAAGTGGCCGGTCCAGGCCGCCATGGTGGAGATTGTTTCGGCCGGATCCCAGGCATGCTTGTAGCGGCGCTCGGAGGTGAGCGCGTCGTACACGTCGCAGATCGCCGCCATGCGCGCGTAAAGCGAGATGGCGCCGCCGCGCAGGCCCTTCGGATAGCCGTTGCCGTCGATCTTTTCATGGTGATGCAGGCAAACGTCGCGCGCGTAGTCGGGCACGTTGGGATCCTGGCTCAGGTACTTGTAGCCCAGCTCCGGGTGCTTGCGCACGATCGCGAATTCTTCCTCGGTCAGCTTGCCGGGCTTGTTCAGGATCTCGTGCGGGATGAAGGCCTTGCCGATGTCGTGCAGGAATCCGCCCAGGCCGGCTTCGCGGCAGGCGGTCTCGTCCATGCCCAGGGTGCGGCCCAGCGCCACCATCAGCGCGCACACCGCCACCGAGTGCAGGTAGGTATATTCGTCGGCCAGCTTCAGGCGCACCACGCTCATCAGCGCATTGGGACTTTGCATGACCGAAGTGGCGATCTCCTCGACCACGGAGACGCAACGGTCCATGTCCAGCACCTTGCCCATGCGTACTTCGGCAAACATGGCCTGGGTCGCCTTCTTGGCGGTTTCGCACAGCCTTTGCGCATCGATCAGCGTCGGATCCAGCGCCGGCGCTGCCGGTTCGGGAGCGGCAGCAACGGCTTCGGGTTCGGGGGCATCCGGCGCGCCATCGTCTTCTGCTGCAAGGTCCTTGCCTTTGGCGGTGTCGATCCAGCAGCAGGCAATGCCGCTGGCGCGAGCCAGCTTCAGTTCGTTGGGATTCTTGATGAGGAACTTGTTTTTCCAGAACGGGTGATTCATCCACGCGGCGTCGTCGAAGCCGGCGAAATACATCCCGAGAACCAGTTCTTCCACTTTGATTTTCTTCAGCATGTCTGCGCTTCTTTCCTCCGGCGTGCCGGAGGAAAAGATATTCGGTTTTTATCGTGTCAGGAGGGGAAATTGGCGCGACCCTTCCTCGAGATTGCTGCACGCCAATCATCTCATATGGCAGCCGGGAAGGGAACGGGCAGGCCGCCGCCTGACATCTGTAAAGACAATGAGGCGCACCGGCCGGACGATTGCGGGGGGCAGCGAAACTTGCTACCATGCGCACCGGAGATGGCATTCCTCCCCGAACCGCCGCCGGCATACGCCGGGGCTGATGATGCCTACGGATACCTGGACGACCGGGACTGTAGGCGCGCGCTTGAAGCACCTTTCGCACCTCCCCGTTCCTGTCGGCCAGGCTGGTTTTATCCCTGACGCCCGCGACATGAACACTTCCAAGCTCCCTGAACCGCTGCGCCTGTTGCCCTATGTCGGCAAATGGTGCTTCATTGCCTCGCTGGTGGCCTTCCTGGCCGGTAGCGCCTCTGCTTTCTTCCTGTTCTCGCTCGACCTTGCCACGCGTACGCGCGAGGCCCATCCCTGGCTGTTGTGGCTGCTGCCCGTGGCCGGTTTCGCCGTCGGCTGGATCTACCTGCACACCGGCAAATCGGTCGAGGCCGGCAACAACCTGCTGATCGATGAAATCCATGACCCGGCCAAGGTGGTGCCGCTGCGCATGGCGCCGCTGGTGCTGATGGGGACAGTGGTATCGCACCTGTTCGGCGCGTCGGTCGGACGCGAAGGGACTGCGGTGCAGATGGGCGGCGTACTGGCCGACCAGTTGACCCACCTGCTGCGCCTGCGCCACGACGACCGCCGCATCTTGCTGATGGCCGGCATCAGCGCCGGTTTCTCATCGGTGTTCGGCACCCCCATGGCGGGGGCGATCTTCGGGCTGGAAGTGCTGGCCATAGGGCGGATGCGCTACGACGCCATCCTGCCGTGCTTCGTGGCCGCGATCGCCGCCGACCAGGTCGGCCTGGCCTGGGGCGTGCACCACACCCATTATGCGGTCGCGGCGATGGCGCCCGTGACCTTGTATAACGCCATCGCGGTGATCGCGGCCGGGGTGGTGTTCGGCGTGGCGGGCATGGCTTTCGCCCACGGCACGCATGGCCTGTCGGCCTTCATGAAGAAATGGGTAGCGTATGCGCCGCTGCGCCCGGCCATCGGCGGCGTGGTCGTGGCCGTTGCGGTCTGGGCTTGCGGCACGCACC
Organism: Herbaspirillum chlorophenolicum; assembly: GCF_001189955.1. Taxonomy (GTDB): domain Bacteria; phylum Pseudomonadota; class Gammaproteobacteria; order Burkholderiales; family Burkholderiaceae_D; genus Herbaspirillum; species Herbaspirillum chlorophenolicum. The sequence continues at coordinate 26,687 of NZ_LFLT01000032.1, forward strand.
GCTACATCGGCCTGGGAATCGACACCATTGTCGAAGCCTTCCACCAGCCGGTGGCGCCATGGGATTTCCTGGCCAAGGGCGCGTTCACCGTAGCTTCGCTGGGTACCGGATTCAAGGGAGGGGAGGTGACCCCGCTGTTTTACATCGGGGCCACGCTTGGCAACATATTGGGACCGTTGCTGCATCTGCCGTTCCAGCTGATGGCGGCGCTGGGCTTCGTGGCGGTGTTCGCCGGCGCGGCCAATACGCCGTTGGCCTCGGCAATCATGGCGATCGAACTGTTCGGCGCCGACATCGGGCCTTTCGCAGCGCTGGCATGTGTGGTCAGCTACTTGTTCTCAGGCCATACCGGCATTTACCGTGCGCAGCGCGTGGTACAGCACAAGCATCCGGGAGTGATGGGGAAGCGGGGCGGCGCCCGCGAGTGAGCGGGCGCGCCGGGTTGCGGGTTGGTTTACCCGCGCTGTTCCTTGAGGTTCGGCAGGAACACCGTCAGCAGGCCCGCCAGCGGCAGGAAGGCGCACAGGCCGTAGACCCAGGCGATGCCATACAAGTCGGCCAGGTGGCCCAGCAAGGCGGCGCCGATGCCGCCGAAACCGAACATCAGGCCGAAGAATACGCCGGCGATCATTCCCACCTTGCCCGGCACCAATTCCTGCGCATACACCACGATGGCCGAGAAGGCAGAGGCGATCACCAGGCCGATCACCACCGACAGCACGCCGGTCCAGAACAGGTTGGCGTGCGGCAGCATCAGCGCGAACGGGGCGGCGCCGAGAATGGAGATCCAGATCACCAGCTTGCGGCCAATCTTGTCGCCGATGGGGCCGCCGACGAAGGTGCCGACCGCCACCGCACCGAGGAACAGGAACAGGTAGAGCTGCGAGCTGGCCACCGAAAGATCGAAACGGTCGATCAGGTAGAAGGTGAAATAGCTGGTGAAACTGGCCATATAGAAGTACTTGGAAAACACCAGCAGCGCCAGCACCAGCAACGCGCGCCGCACGGTCGCGGCCGGCAGCGTCTGGGCCGTGCGCGGCTTGGCACGGCCCTTGGTCGCGGCAAGATGGCGGCGATACCAGCCCGACACGCGCGACAGCACCACGATGGCCAGCAACGCCAGCAGCACGAACCAGGCGACGTTGCCCTGGCCGTAGGGCACCACGATGGCGGCCGCCAGCAGCGGGCCGAATGCGGAACCGGCATTGCCGCCGACCTGGAAGGTCGACTGTGCAAGCCCGAAGCGGCCGCCCGAAGCCATGCGCGCGATGCGCGAGGCTTCAGGGTGGAAGGTCGACGAGCCGATGCCGATCAGCGCCGCCGCCAGCAGGAAGGCCGGAAAGCTGCCGACCATCGACAGCATCACAATGCCGATCAGCGTCGAGACTGCGCCGCTGGGCAGCAGCCAGGGCTGGGGATGCTTGTCGGTGACCATGCCGATCCAGGGCTGCAGCAGCGAGGCGGTGACCTGGAAGGTCAGCGTGATCAGGCCGACCTGGGTGAAGCTGAGGTTGTAGTTGGCCTTGAGCATCGGGTAGATCGAGGGCAGCAGCGCCTGGATCATGTCGTTGATCAGGTGGGCGCCGCCGGCGGCCAGGATGATGCTCATCACCAGCGGCTGGGCCGCGCTGGCAGGGGGCGAGGATGTCGCGCCGGTATTGGCCGGCGCCGCCGTTGTGGTATCGGTCGTCATTGCAGGAACGTTCGGGTTGTGAAGGAAGGATGCGTAAGCGTATCATTGGCATCTATTCTTCCTCATGACAACTATTGTCGATTAAATGCCATGGTGGCCAAATTACGCACCGTCAGCCCCAGCAGCGAAGTCCATGGACTGCAATCGGTGCCTTGCCCGGTGGTGGCGTTTTCCCGTGAACTGGCGTACCGCGACTTGCTGACTGCCCATTCGCACCGGCGCGGGCAACTGCTTTACGCGGTCGATGGCGTCATGCAGGTGCGTACGCCGCAGGGCGTGTGGGTGGTGCCGCCGCAGCGGGCGCTGTGGGTGCCGCCGCATGTCGAACATGAAATACGCATGCTCAGCAACGTCAGCATGCGCACGCTGTATATCGACCCCAGGCCGGCAGACGTCCTGGGCGAGCGCTGCCGGCTGCTGGAAGTGTCGGTGCTGCTGCGGGAGCTGATCCTGGCGCTGCTGGCCGAGCCGACTGATTACCCGGCCGGCAGCCGCGGCGGCCATGTGGCCGAACTGATCCTGTCCGAACTGGCACGTGCGCCGGCTATCCCGATCGAGATTCCCTGGCCGGGCGACCGGCGGCTGGTGGCGATTTGCGAGGCCATCCTGGCCGACCCGGGCCGGCAGTTTTCATTGGCCGACTGGGCTTGTGTGGGCGGCGCCAGTGTGCGCACGGTGATCCGGCTGTTTCCGAAAGAGACCGGGTTGCAGTTCAGGCACTGGGTGCAGCAAGTGCATTTGAGCGAAGCGCTGGTGCGCTTGTCCAACGGCGAGGCGGTCGGCGTGGTAGCGCAGGCGCTTGGCTACAAGAGCCAGAGCGCTTTTGGCAACATGTTCCGCAAGGCGCTGCGTGCATCGCCCAACCAATATCTGCAGCGCCAGGAAAAGCGGCGCATGGTATCCGGTGCGGAGCAGAATTGAGTGCACGTATCGGATCAGGCAAGACATCGCACCCAGGGTTTGCAACAAATGTTGCGATATGAACGTCGATTTTTTGCTACCATCGGCCGGGTTCTCATCCAGATATCCAGTCAACGTTCATGCGTAACACTGCTACCCCGCCGCACACTTTCCCTGAGCTGGAAGCGTTGATCCGTGAACGTTTCACCGACATGCGGCCGCAGTTCCAGGCCGGGGCGGCCTACCTGCTGGACAATCCGGGCGAGGTCGCGGTATCGACCATGCGTTCGCTGTCGCAGAAGGCGCAAGTGCAGCCGTCGACTTTCGTGCGGCTGGCGCAATACCTGGGATTTTCCGGCTGGGCCGAATTGCGCGCGCTGTTCGTCGAGCGCCTGGCGGGCGACCCCAAGGCCTATGCCTTCAAGGCCAAGAGCATCGTCCGCCGCAGCAACAGCGACAACCTGGTGGCCGAACTGTTCTCCGCGCAGCGGGCCAATCTCGATGCCTCCGAACCCAAGAGCGCCGACCGCATGCTGGCCGCCGCGCGCGCCATGGCCAAGGCGCGCCATGTGCACATCGCCGGCTTCCGGGCGGCATTCTCCTGTTGCATTACCTGTACCGGTTGTTCCGCACCTCGGTCTCGCTGGTGCGCGGCAGCGAAGGATCGATCGACCTGGAACTGCGCGCCTTCGCCGCGCAGGACGCGGTAGTGGTCATCAGCTTCGCCCCCTATTCGGCCGAAGCGGTGCGCGTGGCCGAAGCCGCCAAGGAGGCCGGCGCCAAACTGATCGCGCTGACCGACAGCGCGGTGGCGCCGATCGCGCTCAAGGCCGACCACTGCATCCTGTTCTCGCACGAGAGCACGTCCTTCTTTCCCTCGATGGCAGCCGCGACAGCTGTGGCGGAAAGCCTGATCGAGCTGGTCATTTCCATCGACGACGACAAGGCCGTCAAGCGCATCGAGCAAGCCGAAGAGGCATTGCATCGCACCGGCGCTTACGTGGCCAAGTAAGCCGCAACCTCTCCGTTCCTTTCATTCTTTGCTGCATAGCGATGCCGTATGCGGCGGCAGCCGTGCGCCATTAGCGTGCCTATACGCATCTCCATGCACCGAAAAAATGCTGCGTTCGCACCAAAAAAATCATTTTAAAAATATAGTGCAACATATGTTGCATTGATGAGTTCGTTCATTTATATTGCGTTTCAAATTGAATTCGCAACGAATGTTGCCAGTGGCGAGAGACGATGAATCACGCCGTTGCAGCAGCCAATGAATGGAAGGACATCAGGAATGACGCATGTTTTTCACCGTAATCCCCGTGGCAAGCTGCCCGTCGCCGTCGCCGGCGAAGGCATGGTGCTGATCGACCACGAGGGCAAGCGCTACATCGACGCTTCCGGCGGCGCGGCGGTATCTTGCCTGGGGCACGGCCATCCGCGCGTGGTCGAGGCGATCCGCAAGCAGGTCGGCCAACTGGCTTACGCCCACACGTCTTTCTTCACCACCGAGCCGGCAGAAGAGTTGGCGGCGATGCTGGCCGCCGCCGCACCGGGATCGCTGAACCACGTCTACTTCCTTTCCGGCGGTTCCGAAGCGGTGGAAGCCGCGCTCAAGCTGGCGCGCCAGTACCACGTGGAATCGGGCCAGTCGCAGCGCCAGTATTTCATCGCACGCCGCCAGAGCTACCATGGCAACACGCTGGGCGCGCTGGCCATCGGCGGCAACGCCTGGCGCCGCGAGATGTTCATGCCGCTGCTGATCGAGGCGCATCATGTCTCGCCCTGTTACGCCTACCGCGAGCGCAAGGATGGCGAGAGCGATGCGCAATACGTCCAGCGCCTGGCCGATGAGCTGGAGCACAAGATCCTGTCGCTGGGTGCGGACAAGGTCGCCGCTTTCATCGCCGAAACCGTGGTCGGCGCTACCGCCGGTGCAGTGCCGCCGGTTGCCGATTACTTCCGCAAGATGCGCGCCGTGTGCGACAAGTACGGCGTGCTGCTGATCCTGGATGAAGTGATGTCCGGCATGGGCCGCACCGGCTACCTGTTTGCTTGCGAGGAAGACGGCGTGCAGCCCGACATCGTTGCCATCGCCAAGGGACTGGGCGCGGGTTACCAGCCCATCGGCGCGATGATCTGCAGCGACCGTATTTACGAGGCCATCGTGCAGGGCTCCGGTTTCTTCCAGCACGGCCACACCTACATCGGCCACGCCACCGCCTGCGCCGCCGCCATCGCCGTGCAAAACGCCATCCGTGAAGACCAACTGCTGGACAACGTGCGCCAGCGCGGCGAACAGCTGCGCGACGCCCTGCGCGAGAATTTCGCGGAACAGGCCCATGTGGGCGACATCCGCGGCCGCGGCCTGTTCGTCGGCGTCGAACTGGTGGCCGACCGCGCCAGCAAGGCGCCGCTCGATCCGTCGCTGCGCACCCATGCGCGCGTCAAGGCCGAAGCGATGAAGCGCGGCCTGCTGGTCTACCCGATGGGCGGCACCATCGACGGCCGCCGCGGCGACCATATCCTGCTGGCGCCGCCGTTCATCGCCACCCGGCAAGACATCGACGACATCGTCGGACGTCTTGCCGAAGCGGTTGCGGCTGCAGTGGCTACAGCCTGATTGCGCAAGTGAGCCGGCCATGCCGGGTTTGAATTTTCCAAGGAGGGGTAACAATGAAACGTCTAGCACCATTGGCCGCACCGGCCGTCGCCATGCTGTCTGTCCTGTTTTCCGTGTTGCCGCTGCAAGCGCATGCCGCCGATGCCGCACTCGGGCCGACCTTGCAAAAGGTCAAGGATGCCAACCTGATTTCCATCGGCCATCGCACCGGCTCGATCCCGTTTTCCTATTACGATGAAAACCAGCAGGTGATCGGCTATTCGCAAGACCTGTGCAACAAGGTGATCGACGCGGTCAAGGCCAAGCTCGGCGCTCCCAAGCTGGAAGTGCGCATGGTGCCGGTGACGTCGCAGAACCGCACGCCGCTGCTGCAGAACGGCACCATCGACCTGGAGTGCGGCGTCACCAGCAACCTCAAGAACCGCTGGCAGCAGGTATCCTTCGCGACCAATTTCTTTGTTGCCAGCAGCCGCATCCTGACCAAGCGCGACAGCGGCATCAAGGACTTCCCGGACCTCGCCGGCAAGGCCGTCGTGACCAATGCCGGCACCACGTCCGAGCAGTTGCTGCGCAACCTCAACGAGCACCGCAAGATGAACATGCAGATCCAGAGCGCCAAGGACTACGGCGAAGCGTTCCTGATCCTGCAGTCCGGCCGCGTGGCCGCCTACGTGATGGATGACGTGCTGCTGGCCGGCGCGCGCACCACCGCGCAAAAGCCGGGCGATTGGGTACTGACCGGCAATCCTTTCGGCGCCGAGCCTTATGCCTTCATGGTGCGTCGCGACGACCCGCAGTTCAAGCAACTGGTCGACGATACCTTGAGCGGCTTGATGAAGAGCGGTGAGATCAAGAAGATCTACGCCAAGTGGTTCACCTTCCCGATTCCGCCCAAGAACGTCAGCTTCAATTTCCCGATGTCCGAGCCCGTGTCGGCGCTGTATGCCGCGCCCAGCGACAAGCCGATGGATTGAGTGCAGACTGTTGCGCTCAATCACACCAGGAGACCCGCCATGACCCAGCCGCGTTTGCCCGCCATCGCCCGCGAACAGATGTCGCCCGAACAGGCCGCCATGCTCGATGCCATCCTGGCCGGGCCGCGCAAGAACCTCAACGGTCCTTTCGTGGCCTGGATCCATAGCCCGCCACTGGGCGAACTGGCGCAACGGCTGGGCGCGTTCTGCCGCTACGACACCGGCCTGCCGCTGCGCTTGTCGGAGCTGGCCATCCTCGCCACGGCGGCATGCTGGCAGTCGCAGGCGGAGTGGCATATCCATTTGCCGATTGCCATCGAAGCGGGGCTGGCGCCGGCAGCGGCCGAGCAGATCCGCCGGGGCGAGACGCCGCAATTCACGTTGCGCGACGAGCGCGTGGTGTGGCAATTCGCCAGCGAACTGTATCGCGACAAGCGCGTGTCCGACGCTACCTATGCCGAGGCCTGCGAACTGTTCGGCCTGCCGGTGGTGGTCAACCTGGTCGGCTTGCTGGGGTATTACGCGCTGGTGGCCATGACACTCAACACCTTCGGCATGCGCGCCGAAGGGCAAGGCGAGGGCGACCTGCCCTTCGCGGAACCGGCGCGCTGAGCGTCGGGCGATACCGAGAGAGTAAGGAAAATATCGATGGCATACCAATGGCAATGGTCGGTGTTCCTGCAAGAGCCCAACGCCGGCCAATCCTATCTCGACTGGCTGCTGTCCGGCCTGGGCGTGACGGTGGCGCTGGGGCTGTCGGCATGGGTGCTGGCACTGGCGCTGGGCACCTTGCTCGGGATCATGCGCACCTTGCCCAACCGCTTGTTGTCGGGGTTGGCTGCCTGCTATGTGGAACTGTTCCGCAATGTGCCGCTGCTGGTGCAGATTTTCATCTGGTATTTCGCCATGCCGGAATTGCTGCCGTTCGGCGATGCGGTCAAGTCCATGCCGCCGATGGAGCAGCAATTCACCATGGCCATGCTGTGCCTGGGCATGTTCACCGCTGCCCGCGTGTGCGAACAGGTGCGCTCCGGCATCGAGTCGCTGCCGCGCGGCCAGAAGGGCGCTGGGTTAGCGTTGGGCCTGACGCTGGGGCAAGACCTACCGCTTCGTACTGTTGCCGATGTCGTTTCGCATCGTGCTGCCGCCGTTGACGTCGGAGTTCCTCAATATCTTCAAGAACTCGGCGGTGGCGTCCACCATCGGCTTGCTGGAGCTGGCCGCACAAGGACGCCAGCTGGTCGATTACACCGCCCAGCCATATGAGGCGTTCATTGCCGTCACGCTGGCTTACATGCTGATCAATATCTGCGTCATGGCGCTCATGCGTCTGCTTGAACGCAAATCCAGCCTGCCCGGCATGGCAGGCGGAAAATAAGACGGAGGAGACCGAATCATGGCCTACGAATTCGATTTCAGCGCCATCACGCCGGCTGCGGTCAAGGTATTGAGCGACGGCATGCTGGTATCGCTCAAGATCACGCTGGTGGCGATCGCCTTCGGCATGGTGTGGGGCACGCTGCTGGCGATGATGCGCTTGTCGCGCCACCGCGCGCTGCAATGGTTCGCGGCCGGTTACGTCAACCTGTTCCGTTCCATTCCGCTGGTGATGGTGCTGCTGTGGTTTTTCCTGATCGTGCCGCAGTTGCTGCAAAAGCTGTTCGGCCTGTCGCCGGCCAACGACCTGCGCATGACCTCGGCGCTGGTGGCGTTCTCGCTGTTCGAGGCGGCCTACTATTCCGAGATCATCCGCGCCGGCATCAACAGCGTGGCGCGCGGCCAGTTCGGCGCGGCCTATGCGCTGGGCCTCACTTATCCGCAAGCAATGCGCCTGGTGGTGTTGCCGCAGGCCTTCCGCAACATGGTGCCGCTGCTGCTCACGCAAGGCATCGTGCTGTTCCAGGACACCTCCCTGGTGTACGTCAGCGCGCTGGCCGATTTCTTCGGGCGCGCCTACAGCATTGGCGAGCGTAACGGCCGCATCATCGAGCTGCTGTTCGTGGCCGGTGCGGTGTATTTCATCATCTGCTTTTCCATGTCGCTCATGGTGAAGCGCTATAGAAGGAAAGTGGCAGCATGATCTTGCTGGAAAACGTCTCCAAGTACTACGGCAGTTTCAAGGTGCTGTCCAATTGCAGCGCCTCGATCGCAAAAGGTGAAGTGGTGGTGGTCTGCGGCCCGTCGGGCTCGGGCAAGTCCACGCTGATCAAGACCATCAATGCGCTGGAGCCGATCCAGGAAGGCAGCATCACCGTCGACGGCATCAAGGTCAACGACCGCGGCACCAACCTGCCCAGGCTGCGTTCGCGGGTGGGCATGGTGTTCCAGCATTTCGAGCTGTTCCCGCACCTGACCATTGCCGAGAACCTGGCGCTGGCCCAGGTCCGGGTGCTGGGGCGCAGCAAGGAGCAGGCGCACCAGCACGGCATGAAATACCTGGAGCGGGTCGGTCTCAAGGCGCATGCCGCGAAGCACCCCGGCCAGCTTTCCGGCGGCCAGCAGCAGCGCGTGGCGATTGCCCGGGCATTGGCCATGGACCCCATCTGCATGCTGTTCGACGAACCGACTTCGGCGCTCGACCCGGAGATGGTCAACGAGGTGCTGGATGTGATGGTGGAGCTGGCGCAGGAAGGGATGACCATGGTTTGCGTCACGCACGAGATGGGTTTTGCCCGCAAGGTCGCCAACCGAGTGATCTTCATGGACCAGGGCAGCATCGTGGAAGACCGCAGCAAGGAAGATTTCTTCGGCGGCGGCAGCGGGCATTCGGAACGCAGCCGGCAATTCCTTTCCAAGATTCTTTCGCACTGATTCACGCGTTGAACGCAGCGTTCCGATACGTCTGGTGCCGATACGTAACGGATCGAACATGCATGCGGGAAACATCCTTTGGAAAAATCATTAATATTTTTTCCACACGATCTCTTCAACTGTAAAGATTGCTTGCCATCGTCCGTAATCAAGTCATGAGAATCCCGATCAGGGAAATGACATGGCTATCGAAACGGATATAGCAGTAGCGGCGCAAGAGGCGTTGCCGCGTTTTACATCGCAAGCATCGCTGAACAACGGTGGAGGCAGCCCCGGCAATGGCGCAAGCGCGGAGCAAGCGGCGCCGGAAGATGGCGTCACGCTGACGCTGTCGGCCCAGGGCCGCCTGCTGGCAGCTTTTGCCAGTGTGCTAGATGCCGCAGCGGCAGCCGCGCGCGCCGACGTGGCGCCGGCAGCACAGCCGGCACAGGACGCGCAAGCCGCATCATCCTCCGACCCGCTCCCCATCACGCGCGCCACGCTCTATGCGATCGAGGCGCGCCTGGTGGCCGCACGCCGCGGCGCCGATGCCATTGCGCAGGCCGACCGCGAACGTCCGGACTCTTCTGATCCGGTTCGCCTCAAGCAAGCCGAACAAGCGACCGAGTCGCTGTATGGCCGCGCCGCCAATCCCTTCGCCGGCCGCAGCCGTGCCGAACTCTCCGCCATCATCTACGACGAAAGCGGCGCCTATACCGTCAACGAGCGCTATGCCGCGGCCAACCAGCGTACCGAACTCGACAACCGCTTCTGGGCGCCGGTATTCCAGCGCGCCATGACGACCGGCGACTGGCGTCCGGTGCTCGAGGCCGGGTTGGCGTTCTACGCCAGCCTGTCGCTGCTGGAGCGCACCGCGTATCCGCCCAATTACGTACAACTGATGCAGCAATACCTGGCGCTGGACAGCCTCAGGCCCGGGGCGCCGTTGCCGCCGCAGCAGCAAGCCGACCTGGTGCGCATGCTGGAATCGCTGGTGCTGCCGTCCGGCCCGCTGGCGCTGGCCGGTGGAGTCGTCCGTGGACTGGTGCTGCCGCGCGTCACGCCGTCGGCCATGGCGCTGATCGCCGCAGCCCCCAAGCTGGTGGACATCCTGCCGGTATCGAGCATCGTGCGCGCAGTGCAGGACGATGCCTATCGGATGCTGTTGCAGCGGGTGTTCGGCGTGGTCCGGCGCGAGGACGAACCGACGGTCGCGCGGACCACCGGCTTGTCGATGCAGAACCGCGAATTTCTCTCCTTCGGCGACCGGCGTTATCTGGCGGATGCCTATGCTTACGCCGCGGCCAATGGGCTGGCCTTGGAAGAAGTGGACGCGCTGGCCGACGACTTGGCCACCTATCGTTTTTCCCGCGCCAATGGTGGCGATGGGCAAACGAATACGGGAGCGCCTGCCAACGGCGCCGGTAGCCCGCAGTACTACCGCATGAGCGGCGATGACATGGTGCTGGCCCAGCGCATTCTGGCCAGCCAGGCTGCGCGGGAGACGAAGCTGGATCATTCCTTCATCGCCTGGCTGCTCAGTCCGCGCGGCGGCGGATGGCGTTCCGGGGAAGATAGCGGCCACGCGGTCGGGTTCTCCGCGCTGGAAAAATTGCTTGCCGGCCTGGCCGGCGTGAGCATCGGGGAACGGGCCGGCGACGAAGCGTCGCTCGAAGCGGACTACCGCTACGCGCTGTATCGGATCAGCCTGCAGGATATGCAGGAATCGCCGGAACTGAAGGCCGCCGCGCCGTCGTCCGATAATGCGATCGGCGCACGCGTGCTGGCATTGGCTGCGCAATTGGTTTCCCTTGCGCGCAGCGAGGCGGCCGATCTGGCGTTCTTGAACAATGCACTGATGCTGCTGAGGATGTATCGCTTCTCGCTCAAGATGAGCGATGTCGAGCAGCGCATACTCTCCGAACTGGTTTATTCCCGCCTGCGCAAGCACCGCATACGTCCGCGCCGCCGCAAACTGTTTGTGGCATGGGGTGAGCGCAGTCCTTCGATGCCGCCGTTGTTTCCCTGAGTTTCAGGTTCTTATGGCAGGTTCTCGCGCAGAATCACGCTGATACGCACTGCCTCAACGCCGGCCAGCGCATCGCGCCGCTCACGCAGGTTGGTGAAGATGCGCACGCAATTCATCACCATGTTTTGCGGATGCTGCGTCAGTACCGCATCCATGGTGCCGTCGATCAGCAGGCCGCGGGTGTCGGGTGTGAGGCCGTGGCCGATGAACACTACCTTCTGGTCGCGCCCGCATTCCTTCAATGCGCGTCCTACGCCATCGGAGGCGCCGCCGATGTTATACATGCCGGCCAGGTCCGGATACTGCTCCAGCAGGATACGCGCCTGCTTGTAGTTGGTGTCGGCGTCGTCATGGCCTTCGCGCAGGCCGACTACCTGCACTTGCGGGCACATCTCTTCCAGCACGTGCTGGAATCCCATCTCCCTTTCCTCGTGGCCGCGATAGCTGAGGCTGCCGGCAATCATGGCGATCTTGCCGGGTTTGCGCCCGCTGCCCGGGTGGGTGACGTCCCGGTTCAGGAACCGCGCCAGCAGGTAGCCGGCGGTGCGGCCGGCCGCGCGGTTGTCCATGCCGACATAGGCGGCGCGGCGCGAATTGGAGAGGTCGGAAATCAGCGTCACGATAGGTACGCCTTCTCCGGCAAGCGTGTTGACGGCTTCGCGCACCAGCGGATGTTCCAGTGCCATGAAGGCCACGCCATCGGCTTGCCGTCCGTAATGCAGCAGGCGTTGTGCCAGCACGCGCGGGTTGAAACCTTCGATGTGATGGCATTTGCAGCGTACGTTGAAGGGCGCGAGATGGTCTTCGGCGAAGCCGATGTAGTCGCCCAGCATCTGCATGTAGCGGTTGCTGCGGGGCGGCAGCAGGAACACCAGTTGCATGGGACGCGGCCGCATGACCTTGTAGAGGTCGGACTCGGGCAGGTAGTCGAGCGCGGCGGCGGCCTTCATGACCTTTTGCATGGTCGCCGCACGCACGCCGGGGCGCTGGTTCAGCACGCGGTCGACCGTAGCGGTGGAGACGCCGGCAGCGGCAGCGATATCGGTCACGCGCGCGCGGGTAGCGTTCGATGAGGTGCTGCGGGTTTTGTCGGACATGGTTTGCCTGGGAATTTTCGGTTACATCAAAAACCATCAAAGAACGGCTTTGACCGCTTGGATTCGACGGCGATATTCTTCACCATGCCTTGATTCAACAGGATTTTTTGAAAGTGGCGTGCAGGAAAGTCTAAATCAAATCGAATCAAAAAACATCATCAAAACAAGCGGCGGAAGGCCATGCGCCGTACACAACACCAAGGAGACGACGATGAGCAATCCCGAGGAGAACTTCCGTTCCAGCCGCCGCGATTTTCTGAAGCACGCTTCGGTCGCCTCCGCGGCCATGGCTACCGGCTTGTACGCTACGTCGGCGCATGCCGCCGAGTTCACGCTGAAGTACGGCAACAACCTGCCGATGACGCATCCGATGAATGTGCGCGCCAAGGAGATGGCCGAAAAGATTGCCGCCGAGTCGAAGGGCAGGGTGGATTTGCAGGTCTACTCCAACGGCCAGCTCGGTACCGATACCGACATGCTGTCGCAGGTGCGTTCCGGCGCCATCGATTTCTTCACCATTTCGCCCGAAGTCCTGGGGACGCTGGTGTCGGCCGGGCAGATCAGCGGCGTCGGCTTCGCTTTCAGGGACTACAGCCAGGTATGGGCCGCGATGGACGGCGACCTGGGCGCGTATGTACGCCGCGAACTGGCTGCCAAGACCTCGCTGTTCGCTTTCGAGAAGTGCTGGGACAACGGCTACCGCCAGGTCACCACCAGCACCCGACCGATCGCCAGGCCGGAAGATTTCAAGGGAATGAAACTGCGCGTGCCGCCCAGCCCGCTGGCGACCTCGCTGTTCCGCGGCTTTGACGCGTCGCCAACCAGCATCAACTTTGCCGAGGTGTATTCGGCGCTGCAGACCAAGATTGTCGAGGGGCAGGAGAACCCGCTGGCGGTGATTTCCACCGTGAAGTTCTATGAAGTGCAGAAGTTCTGTTCGATGACCAACCATGTCTGGAGCGGCTTCTGGTTCATGGGCAACAAGAAGTCGTTCGAGCGCATGCCCAAGGAGCTGCAGGAAATCGTCGCGCGCAACATCAATGAGGCGGGCCTGAAGCAGCGTATCGATGTCAAGGCGCTCAACGATTCGCTGGTGGCGGACATGAAGGCCAAGGGGCTGCAGTTCAACAACATCGATAACGACGCCTTCCGCGCCAAGCTGCGCAGCGCCGGTTTCTATGCCGAGTGGCACAAGAAGTTCGGCGAAGAGGCCTGGGGCCTGCTGGAAAAATACACCGGCAAACTGGCTTGATGCGCTGAACACCAACCAGACGGAAAAGGAAAAACATGAGCCGATTTCTCGGAGAGATCAAACAGCTTGGCTACGTGGTGGAAGACATCGAGGCCGCGATGAAATACTGGACCGGGACGCTGGGCGTCGGGCCGTTCTATTACATGGAGCGCGTGCCGCTGAAGAACTACCGCTACAAGGGCCAGGCCTACGACATCCACAACTCGGTGGCGCTGGCCAACTCCGGCGGCGTGCAGGTCGAGCTGATCCAGCAGCGCAGCAATACGCCCTCGATGTACCGCGATTTCATGCAGGGCGGGCGCACCGGCCTGCAGCACCTGGCGTATTGGACCGAAGACTTCGACCGCGACCTGCAAAGCCTGCTCGACAAGGGATGGAAGGTCGGCATGAGCGGCGAAGTGGGGGAGCGCGGCCGCTTCGTCTACTTCGAGACCGAATTCCATCCCGGCACCGTGATCGAACTGTCGGAAGTGGCCGGCCCCAAGGGCAAGGTATTTCGCATCATCCGCGAGGCGGCCGAGCATTGGGACGGCAGCGAACCCGTGCGCGCCTTCCCCGACCTGAGCAAGATGTGACGATGGGCCCCGCAAAACTGGCGCTGCCGGCCGACGGCAGTCGCTTCATCGCCGACTACCTGATCGAGACGCCGCTGGATCCGGCGCAAGTGGCGGAGGTGATGGCGGGCGAGCAGTCCTGCGGCACCTTCGTGCGCGTCGAAGGCGAGACCGACCAGTTGCGCGAACGTGCGCGCGCCGTGGTGACGGGGATCGATGTGCTGGAATCGGTTGGCGAACCCAGCCTGCCCAATGCGTGGCAGCAGCGCCAGAAGATCGCCGGCCCTTATCACCGTGCGCGCGTGCGCATTGCCTTCCCGGTGGAAAACGTCGGCCCCAACCTGCCGACCTTGGCCGCCACCGTCGCCGGCAATCTTTTCGATCTGGGCGAGGTGACGGGCCTGCGTTTGCTGGATGTGGCATTGCCTGCCGCTTACCGCCGCCAGTTCGACATGCCGAAGCATGGTGTCGCCGGCACGCGCCGGCTGACCGGCATCGCCGATGCGCCGCTGCTGGGCACGATCATCAAGCCCAACGTCGGCCTCTCTGTGGATGAAACGGCTGCCCTGGTAGGCCGCTTGTGCGAAGCCGGCGTCGATTTCATCAAGGATGATGAGGTGTGTGCCAACCCCAGCCATGCTCCGCTGGAGCAACGGGTGCGTGCGGTCATGCGCCGTGTGCGCGATTACCAGGACAAGAGCGGCCGCCGCGTGATGGTCGCCTTCAACATCACCGACGAGCTGGACGCCATGCGCCGCCACGCCGAGCTGGTCGAACGCGAGGGCGGAAGCTGCGTGATGGTGGGCCTGAACTGGTGCGGCTTCTCCGCCGTGCAAAGCCTGCGCCGCAGTACGCCGCTGGCGCTGCATGGGCACCGCAACGGCTTCGGCATGATGTCGCGCGAGCCGCTGCTGGGCATGTCGTTTGCTGCCTATCAGGCGATGTGGCGACTGGCCGGCGTCGACCATCTGCACGTGCATGGCTTGAACGGCAAGTTCTCCGAGTTCAATGATGAAGTGATCGAATCGGCCCGCGCCTGCCTGGCGCCGATGGCCGGCGACGATGCCGTCATGCCGGTGTTCTCCAACGGGCAATGGGCCGGTACCGTGCGGCCCACCTTCGATGCCATCGGCAGCAGCGATGTGATCTTCCTTTCCGGCGGCGGCATCCTTGCGCATCCGGACGGCGCCGCCGCCGGCGTGGCCAGCCTGCGCCAGGCATGGGCGGCAGCGCGCGCCGGCATCGCCTTGGATGAGTACGCCAAGGATGCGCCGGAGCTGCGGCGCGCCATTGCCTTCTACGGCGCGAAACTGAAGTGACGTGATGTGAATATGCGTTTCCTCGACGGCCGGCCCAAGATCGCGTTCTACGGCGACGATTTCACCGGCGCCACCGACACGCTGGCCACGGCATCGCTGGCCGGCTTGCGCAGCCTGCTGTTCTTGCGCGTGCCGGGCGCCGCACAGTTGCGTGCGGCGGGGGAACTGGACTGCCTGGGTATCGCCGGCGCTGCGCGTTCCATGGACCCCAGGCAGATGCGCGCCGAACTGGAACCGGTGGCCGCGTTCTTCAGCGGACTGCGCGTGCCGGTGACGCATTACAAGATCTGCTCCACCTTCGACAGTGCGCCGCACATCGGCAGCATCGGCGCCGCCTTGCGCATCTGGCGCCAGCGTATTCCCAATCGTTTTGTACCGGTCGTCGGCGGCCAGCCGAACCTGAGGCGGTTCTGCCTGTTCAGCCAGCTCTACGCCGCGGAGAAGGCCGGTGGCGAGGTGGTGCGCATCGACCGCCATCCAACCATGTGCCGCCATCCGGTTACGCCGATGCATGAGGCGGACATGCGCAGCCATCTCGGGTTGCAGGCGTTGGATGTGGCAGGGCTGCACTATCCGCTCTACGCCGAGGGAGACAAGCTCGATGTGCATGTCGATGCCGCGCTTGCAGGCGGCGCCGACGCCTTGCTGTTCGACGTCGCGGGCGAGAGCGACCTGGCCGTGATCGGCAGTGTGATCTGGCGCCGCGCCTTGCAGCAGGAATTGCTGGCCATCGGCGCCAGCAGCGTGGTGCAAAGCCTCGCCGCATGGTGGCGCAGCCAGGGATGGCTGCCGCCGGCGA
The DNA here is from genome assembly GCF_001189955.1 of Herbaspirillum chlorophenolicum. Taxonomy (GTDB): domain Bacteria; phylum Pseudomonadota; class Gammaproteobacteria; order Burkholderiales; family Burkholderiaceae_D; genus Herbaspirillum; species Herbaspirillum chlorophenolicum. Next base: position 42,714 of record NZ_LFLT01000032.1, read on the forward strand.
CGCCGGTCGATGCTGCGCGGATCGGAGCGGCAGCCGGTCCGGTCTTTGTGCTGGCCGGCAGCCTCTCGCCGGTGACTGCGCTGCAGGTCGGCGCGGCGCATTCCTACGACAAGCTGCTGCTCGATTCGCAGCGTTTGTTCGAAGGCGACACGCACTACCTGGAGACGACCGTCGCGCGTATCGCCGGCAGTTTGCGTGAAGGCCGCAACCTGCTGGCCTGCACCGCCGCACATCAGGGCGACCGGCAACTGCTGGCCGATGCCGGGGCATCGCAGCGCCTGGCGCAGGCTTGCGGCGAATTGCTGCGCCGCCTGTTGCTGGCTGCTCCGCTGGGGCGGGTGGGGGTGGCGGGCGGGGATACGTCCAGCTATGCCTTGAAGGCGCTCGATATCTGGGGGCTGTCGTATCTGGGCAATTTGTCTGCGGGCGTGGCGCTGTGCCGCGCGCATGCCGATGCCGCCCATCTCGACGGCATCGAGCTGATGCTGAAAGGCGGGCAGATGGGAACGGCGGATTTGTTCGAATTGCTGGCCAAGGGAAGCGGCTGAACGCTGCTTGCTATGGCAGCGGCCATGCCCGCAGCAAGATGCCTTCCTGCGCTGCCACCGTCGATGCGCCCAGGGTGCCGTACACCCGGCCGCCATCGGCCTCGCCGCGTCCGGCAAGGAACGCGTCGGCGCTGGCTGCGGGCGCGTGCTGGAGCATCAGCATGCCTTGCAGCGCCAGCACCAGTTGTTGCACGAAGCGGCGCGCCAGGGCTTCCCGTTGTGCCGGCGGGGCCGAGAGCATCGCCTTTAACGCATGCACGCGTTCTTGCAGCAGCGCATGTCCGATGGCGGCTTGTTCCAGGCTGTCCATCAGCAGGGAAAACCCCAGGGCTTCGCGCGCAACGGCGCGCAGCACGTCCAGGCACATCACGTTGCCCGATCCTTCCCAGATCGAGTTGACCGGCGCTTCTCGGTACAGGCGTGCCATCGGGCCGGTTTCGACGTAGCCGTTGCCGCCCCAGACCTCCATGCATTCGCCGGTGAATTCGAGTGCGCGCTTGCAGATCCAGAATTTGGCGGCGGGCGTGACGATGCGTTTCCAGGCGCGCGCCAGCGGATCGTCCGGCGCGTCGAAGGCGTGCGCCAGCTTGAGCATCAGCAGTGTGGCCGCTTCGCTTTCCAGCGCCAGGTCGGCCAGTACGTTGCGCATCAGCGGCTGTTCCGCCAGGTGGCGGTCGAAGGCGCGGCGGTGGCGCGCGTGGTGCAGGGCTTGCACTAGCGCCTGGCGCATCAGCGCGGCGCTGCCGATGACGCAATCCAGGCGCGTGTGATTGGCCATCTCGATGATGGTGGGGATGCCGCGTCCTTCGTCGCCGACCATGATGCCCAGCGCCTCGTTGAACTCGACTTCGCTGCTGGAGTTGGAGCGATTGCCCAGCTTGTCTTTCAGGCGCTGGATCAGGATCGGGTTCTTGCCGCCGTCAGGCAGCCAGCGCGGCACGAAGAAGCAGGACAGGCCGTTCTCGGTGCGCGCCAGCATCATGTGGGCATCGCACATGGGCGCCGAGAAGAACCACTTGTGGCCGGACAGCAGGTAAGACGCGCCGCGTCCTTGTGCCTGCATGTCCATCGGCATGGCGGTCGAGGCATTGCTGCGCACATCGGAGCCGCCCTGTTTTTCGGTCATGCCCATGCCGATCAGGATCGAGCGCTTTTGCCGGATGGGCAGGTCGCGTCCGTCATGCTCGCGCGCCAGGAGCTGCGCGCGCAATTGTTCGAACAGCACGGGTTCCTGCTGCAGCACCGGAATGGCGGCGAAGGTCATGGTGGTGGGGCAGAGCGATCCGGCCTCCACCTGCGCATGCATGAAGTAGCCGGCGGCGCGCGCCACATGGGCGCCATCGCCGGGCTGGATCCAGGGCAGGGCATGCAAGCCGGCACGGCGCAGCAGTTCCAGCAGCGCATGCCAGGAAGGATGGAAGTTCACCACGTCGATGCGGCGGCCGATGCGGTCGTGGGTCTGCAGTTCCGGCGTGTGGCGGTTGGCCAGTGCAGCCAGTTCCAGCACTTCGGCACTGCCCAGTTCGGCGCCGTGGCTGGTGAGGGCGAAGGCGTGCCAGCCTGCACCCTCGCGCCTGACGCCTTCGCTTAAGGCAGCGTCGGTGGTGTAGAGGTTGTAATCCGTCAGGTCGGGGACCTGGTTGACGATTTCGTGGGTGTGCATGCTGTCTCCGTGCCTCATCTCTTGTCGTTGGCCGAGGGTCCCTTTTGCCGTTTTTGTTTGCGGGGCATCCCTTTGCGCAGTGTAGGCCATGTGGGAGGCGGCCCGTGGGCTTAAATGAATTGGCTATATCTATATAAGCATCTTGTTGGGTTCGCTTGCCGGCACATGATAAAGAGTCATATTAAAATGAGTCTTTCGACCCAAGGCCGATCCCACCGGGATCGCGTAAGGAAAGCCAAGCAGATGTCTTATCCGACCATCGAGTCCACCATCGGCAATACGCCGCTGATCCAGCTGCCGCGTATCGGCGGCGAGGAAGCCAAGCGCCGCAACAACATCATCCTCGGCAAGCTGGAAGGCAACAACCCGGCCGGTTCGGTCAAGGATCGCGCCGCCTATTCGATGATCACCCGCGCCGAGGCGCGCGGCCAGATCAAGCCGGGCGACACCCTGATCGAAGCCACCAGCGGCAACACCGGCATCGCGCTGGCGATGGTGGCTGCCATGCGCGGCTACAAGATGGTGCTGCTGATGCCGGAAAACCTTTCCGAAGAACGCCGCCAGAGCATGGCCGCCTACGGCGCGAAGATCGTGCTCACGCCCAAGAGCGGCGGGATGGAATACGCGCGCGACCTGGCGGAGCAAATGGAGAAGGAGGGCCAGGGCCTGATCCTCGACCAGTTTGCCAACCCGGACAATCCGTTGGCGCATTATGAAACTACCGGTCCTGAAATCTGGCGCGATACCCAGGGCAAGATCACCCATTTCGTCAGCGCCATGGGCACGACGGGCACCATCATGGGGGTGTCGCAATACCTGAAGGAGCAGAATTCCGGCGTGCAAGTCATTGGCGCGCAGCCGGCGGAAGGCTCTTCCATTCCCGGTATCCGAAAATGGCCGGAAGCTTATCTCCCCAAGATCTTCGACAAGTCGCGCGTGGACCAGACCGAATCGGTCAGCCAGGCCGACGCCGAGAACATGGCGCGCAAGCTGGCGGTGACAGAAGGGCTGTTCTGCGGAATATCGGCAGCCGGCGCTTGCGAGGTGGCGGTGCGCTTGTCGCACCAGGTGGAGAACGCCACCATCGTGTTCGTGGTGTGCGACCGCGGCGACCGCTACCTGTCGACTGGCGTGTTCCCGGCTTGATGGAGAAACATCAGCGATAATGCACTAAAGCCTCTGCGGCCCAGGCGTTCAGACTGAGGCCGCGGGCTTCGGCCATCGTCGCCGCATGCGCATGCACTTCGGGGGCTACCCGCAGCATGAATTTGCCAGAGTAGGGCTTTTGCGGCGCTTTGCCGACTTTCTTGCAGGCGGCAAGATAGTCGTCTACCGCCTCTTCGAACGCGGCCTTGAGTTCGGCCACGGAGTCGCCGTGAAAGCCAACCACGTCACGGATGCTGGCGATGTGGCCGATGAAGCTTTCGTCTTCATCGCTGTATTCGATACGGGCTGCATAGCCCTTGTAAGTCATTGTTCCCATTCCCTTATTCCTTTCCCGGGTCAATGCCGGCATTCTGCAGAAAAGTCCTTGCATCGCGCACCTGATACGGCTTCGCTTCTTTGTGCGGATGTGGCCGGTGAAACGTGCCGATTTCGCCATTGAGAATGAAACGTACACGGGAGCCATCGCCTTCGATGGTGTCGGCTCCCAGCGCCATGAACAGCGTTTCGATCTTGCGCCACTCCATCGATGACGGAACCGGATTGGCGAAGATGGCGGTTAGTGTTTTTTGATGCGCGCTTTTCATGTGCAATATGGTATCAAAATTTGATATCAATTGCCTGGCGAGCTCACTCGTTCACCAATGTGATCCGCATTGCGAGAATGGATCCAGAATTTCTTCGTATAAACAAAAATGCCGTTCAGTTCTACACTGAACGGCATTTTGATTAAGAGCTGCGCGTTTTATTCAGCGCCGCCGGAAACCGGGGCAGAGGCACCCGGCTTCGGTTTGAATTGCTTGTCGCTGATGCGGAATTTCTCGCGGCGGTCGCCCATCAGTTCACGCAGTTCGCGGATCGACAGTTCACTGACTTCGTGCATGCGGATCAGCAGCGAAGCGCCCACCGGCAGACGGCGGTGACGGATCTTGCTGATGACCGGCGGCGCCACTTCCAGAGCGCGCGACAACGCAGCATCGTTCTTGAGGTGCAGCTTTTCGATCAACGCATCCAGCAGATGGTTCGGGTCGTAGTTGACGTTGTCGGAAACAGAATTGGTTTCAGCAGTATCGGTAGTTGTAGTCATGATCGGGACGTTCCATTATGCAGATGTTTGTGAAGGCTTGACCGCCTAAGCATTAATTGTTGGTAAAACTGCAAAACGCGACTAACTCTATCTGAGGCCAAGGCTTTGGACCTTTTTTCTGCAAGATAAAAGACTAGTCTTATCAAAGAACGACTTCAATACTGGGCATTGAGTTCTCTGACCGGTGCATTTAATCCCTATCAGTCATAGAACTAATTCTATGTCTATATAGAAATAATTGCACAAATTTCATGAGGTCAGAAAATACTATTCCACAATAGTTGCAGAAACTCATTTCGAATTTGTAACAGATATTAACAGGATTTTTTCGGGATTTGTTAGTGTTGTTTATCTGACACGACAAACGGCAGCGCATTCCAGCCAGATAGGCCCAGTTTGTGCAAGGTAGTCATGTTTTTCTCGAAAATTGCACTGGCATCGGGGTAAGCGGCGACTGCGCGGTCGATGCTGCTTTCTCGCAACAGATGCAGGATGGGAAAAGGCGAGCGGTTGCTGTAGTTCTCGATATCGTCCGGCTGTGCATCGGCAAACTGGTATGCCGGGTGGAAACTGGCGATCTGCAGTTCTCCATCAAGCTCCAGGCGCTCCAGGATGCGGTCGGCCCAATCCAGGAAGTCGTTGTACTCCAGAAAATCGGTTAATGCGAGTGGGATGATCAGCAGCGTGGTATCGACCTGTTCGGGATCGGCCTGGGCCAGCAACTCAAGTTCCTGCTCCAACTCCAGGGATAAGGCATCCCATTCGGTGGCGTGGCTGACCTTGTAGCGGATCTGTTGCTTGACATGCACGGCCTTGGCGAACGGGCACAGGTTCAGGCCGATCACGGCCTGTTCCAGCCAGGCCTGGGTGAGGGCGACGACGTCTTCGTCGCTGCGCGGGGAAGGTGGGGTGTCCATACGATATTGTCGCATGGCCGCCGTGGCGCGAAAGTCGCCGCCCATTCGCGGCGCGGATGGGCTATGCTTGCCAACCTTCGGCGGCGGCGATTGCGGCCGCTGCACCATCCGTATCCGTATACATCAAGATTTCCCTCATGGCGCTCAAATCCACCATCTTCAAAGCCGACCTGCAGATTTCCGACATGGATCGGCACTATTACGAAAACCATACGCTGACCATTGCGCGCCATCCGTCCGAAACCGATGAACGCATGATGATCCGGGTGCTGGCCTTCGCCCTCAACGCCAGCGAAGCGCTGGCCTTTGGCAAGGGCCTGTCCGATACCGACGAGCCCGACCTGTGGCAGAAGGACCTGACCGGCGCCATCGAACTGTGGATTGAAGTCGGCCAGCCCGACGACCGCGCCATCCTCAAGGCTTGCGGCCGTTCCGGACGCGTACTGGTATACAGCTACAGCAGCGTTTCCAGCATCTGGTGGAACCAGACCGGCAGCCGCGTCGAGCGCGCCAAGAACCTCAAGGTGGTGAATATCCCGGCTGAAGCCAGCCAGGCGCTGGCGGCGCTGGCGCAGCGTTCGATGCAATTGCAATGCACGATCCAGGACGGCCAGGTGTGGCTGGGCGCCAATGAGAACATGGTGCTGATCGAACCGGAGACGATCAAGGATTTTGCCTGAGGCGAACATTCCCTCGTCACACTGTCGTCCTGACGCAAGTCAGGACTCAGCGTCGTACAACGGCCGATGCAGGCGCGCCAACCTCCGGCGCTTCACGCCTCCAGCGCATCCGCCC
>NZ_LFLT01000033.1 GCF_001189955.1 Herbaspirillum chlorophenolicum
GGGGCCTGGAAAAGTACCTAATACGCTCTTGCCAGAGCCGTACGGGGTTATCAGGCCGTTCCCGGCCTTCGGAACCTGTTTCGGGAAGAGGCGCGTGTCTGCATTTCGCCTCTTGCCTGGACGGTTCCCATACTTACGGAGAAGAAGCATCATGAAACATCGCATGGAGCGCGATACCTTTGGCTTGATCGAAGTCCCGGACGACAGGCTGTGGGGCGCACAGACCGAACGTTCGCTGCACCACTTCCACATTTCCACCGAACGCATGCCGGCGGAGCTGATCGTGGCGCTGGCGGCAGTCAAGCGCGCCTGTGCCAGCGTCAACCGCGACCTGGGCAAGCTCAATGGCAAGAAGGCGGACGCCATCATCGCCGCTGCCGATGAAGTCATTGCCGGCAAGCATCCGCTGGAATTCCCGCTGTCGGTCTGGCAGACCGGTTCCGGCACCCAGAGCAACATGAACATGAACGAAGTGCTGGCCAACCGCGCTTCCGAAATCCTGGGCGGCGTGCGCGGCGAAGAGCGCCTGATCCACCCCAACGACGATGTCAACCGCAGCCAGTCCTCCAACGACATTTTCCCGACTGCGATGCACGTCGCCGCCTGCATGGCCATGGCGGCGCACCTGATTCCCTCGCTGCACAAGCTGCGTGCCACTCTGGAAGAAAAATCCGTCAAATTCGCCGATGTGGTCAAGATCGGCCGCACCCACTTGCAGGATGCCACCCCGCTGACGCTGGGACAGGAATTCTCCGGTTATGTCGCCCAGTTGGAGCATGCCGAAGCGGCCATCATCGCCACACTCAACGGCGTGTCCGAGCTGGCTGCCGGGGGCACCGCGGTGGGTACCGGCCTGAACGCCCATCCCGAATTCGGCGAGCGCGTGGCAGCGGAACTGGCCAAGCACTTTGGCTTCCCGTTCAAGACCGCACCCAACAAGTTCGCGGCGCTGGCCGGGCATGATGCGTTGGTGGCATCCCACGGCGGCCTGAAAACACTGGCGGCGTCGTTGATGAAGATCGCCAACGACGTACGCTGGCTGGCTTCCGGTCCGCGTTCGGGCCTGGGTGAAATCACTATCCCGGAAAACGAACCAGGCAGCTCCATCATGCCGGGCAAGGTCAACCCGACCCAGTGCGAAGCGCTGACCATGCTATGCGCCCAGGTGTTCGGCAACGATGTCGCGCTCAATATCGGCGGCGCATCCGGCAACTTCGAGCTCAACGTCTTCAAGCCGGTGATCATCCATAACTTCCTGCAAAGCGTACGTCTCCTGGCCGACGGCATGGCCAGCTTCGAGGAGCACTGCGCGCGCGGCATCGAAGCCAACCGCGAACGCATTGCCGACCTGATGGAGCGTTCCCTGATGCTGGTGACAGCGCTGGCGCCGCACATCGGCTACGACAAGGCTGCGAAGATCGCCAAGCAGGCCCACCACGACGGCACTACCCTCAAGGAAGCCGCTTTGGCGCTGGGCTATGTGACCGAGCAGCAATTCGCCGAGTGGATCAAGCCGGAAGAGATGACCCGTCCGGGCTGATCTTCCAGCCCGACAGGCAGGGTATGAGCGGGGCATGGACGGCGGCGTCCATGCCCCGCTTCCTTTTTAGAACCCGTATGCGTCCAAGCGTTGCCATCCTGTTCTCCATCCTTGCATCGACCATCCCCAGACCCTGATTGCAAAGGCTTCGCAGCCTTATGTATAGCAATATTGATTTGGGTTACGAATTGAAACAACTCAGGATTTCCGGCGGAGCGCGGCGTATATTGTTTTCATGCGCTCAATGCGCTTGCAGGCAGGCCCGGCGCGGGATCGCCGGGGTTTGGGAAATGCTGCATGCAGGCAAAACAGGGCAAGACCGGCGCGCACGGTGCGCGGGAAAACCGTAAAGCAGAATCGAAGTGGAAGCATCAAGCGCCGCAAGGCGCGACAGGAGACCGGCCGCAAGGGCGACCGGATGTGGGTAGTTCCCAGAGGCGAAAAATGAAAAAGTTAGCGGCAATCGGAATTTGTGGCGTGCTTGCCGTGGCCGGCCTGATGGCTAGCGCGGCGACCTATGCGCATCCCCGTTTTTATGGCGGCGTGGTGATCGGAGGTCCGATATGGGTGCCTCCCCCGGTTTACTATCCTCCGCCGGTCTACATCGAGCGCGCGCCGCCACCGGTCTATATCGAGCAGCCGCGCCAGGATTTCTGGTACTACTGCCCGGAGTCGAAGGCTTACTACCCTTACGTCCAGAGCTGCCCCAGCAACTGGATGAGGGTGGTGCCCAACACGCCTGGTACCTCGGGAGGGCCGCCGTAATAACCGCGCCGCGTATCCAGGCTGAAGATTGCAGCACCACGCCGCCGGTGGCGGCATAGGAAATATCGAGGACATATCGTGAAACCCATCTACAAGACAGCCACAGCGGTCACCGCGATCGGCGCCTTGCTGGCGCTCGGCGGTTGCGTCAGCGTACCGACCGGTCCTTCGGTCATGGCCATGCCCGGCAAGGACAAGAGCTATGAACAGTTCCGTGCTGACCAGATGCAGTGCCAGCAATACGCGCAGGAAGCCATTGGCGGCCAGGCGCAGCAGACCCAGAACAATGCGGTCAACAGCGCGGCCGTGGGCACTGCGATCGGCGCCGTGGCCGGTGCGTTGGTGGGCGCGGCGTCGGGCAATGCCGGCGCCGGTGCTGCCATCGGTGCCGGCGGCGGCCTCCTGGTCGGCAGCGCCGCGGGCAGCAATGCGGCCGCTGGCGGCAACTATTCGATGCAGCAGCGCTACGACATGACCTACACCCAGTGCATGTACAGCAAGGGCAACCAGGTCGAGACCCAGCGCCAGGCTACCGTCTACACTTATCATCCGCGCCGCTACTATTACGCGCCGCCACCGCCTCCGGGATATTACGCTCCTGCGCCGACGTACTACGGGCCGCCGCCGGGCGCATATTGAGCCACCCAGGCTGTTCGAGAAACCGCATCCCCGGATGCGGTTTTTTGTTGCCGGGCATCAGGAATGGGCGTTTTTTCGGCATGGGCGGCCGGTGCGGCGCAACATGGCGCGCCGGCAATGCTATACTCGCTGCCATGTTTTTCCGAATCCAACTTGCGAAAATCCAGCATTGGTGGCGCGCCTGACCGAGGCGGCCCGTTTTCACACAGTTTGACAATGTGATGCCGCCGGTTCCGGCGGCATTGTGTTTACGCTTCGGGACCGGCGGCATTCCAGATAATCGATTTGATCAGGAATGTCCATGTCTTCGAACGCATCCGTATCCAGCACCCCAGCCGTACGTCCCATCGTCCTCACCGGCGATCGCCCCACCGGCCCGCTGCACCTTGGCCACTACATCGGTTCGCTCAAGTCGCGCGTGGCGCTGCAGGAGACTGCCCAGCAATTCCTGCTGCTGGCCGATACGCAGGCCATGACCGACAACGTCGGCCGCCACCAGAAGGTCACCGACAATGTGCTGGAAGTGGCGCTGGATTACCTGGCCGTGGGCATCGATCCGGAAAAATCGACCATCTTCATCCAGTCGCAGGTGCGCGAACTGTATGAGCTGTCGATGGTGCTGCTGAACCTGGTGACGGTGTCGCGCCTGGAGCGCAATCCCACCATCAAGGAAGAGATCCGCCTGCGCGGCTTCGAGCGCGACATTCCGGCCGGTTTCCTGACCTATCCGGTCAGCCAGGCGGCCGACATCACTGCCTTCAAGGGCCAACTGGTGCCGGTGGGCGGCGACCAGTTGCCCATGATCGAGCAGACCAACGAGCTGGTGCGCAAATTCAACGCCACCGTCGAGCGCGAAGTGCTGGTCGAGTGCAAGGAAGTGTTGTCCGAAACGGCGCGCCTGCCGGGCATCGACGGCAAGGCCAAGATGAGCAAATCGCTGGGCAACGCCATCGCGCTGGGCGCCACGCCCGCTGAAATCAAGCAGGCCGTGCACCGCATGTACACCGACCCCAACCACCTGCGCGTGGACGATCCGGGCCAGGTCGAGGGCAACGTGGTGTTCACCTTCCTGGATGCTTTCGATCCCGACCGTGCCGCAGTGGAAGAACTGAAGGCGCACTACACCCGCGGCGGCCTGGGCGACAGCGTGGTCAAGCGCCGACTGGAAAGCATCCTGCAAGAAATGCTGGAGCCGATCCGCACCCGCCGCGAACATTACGCCAAGGACCGCGGCGAAGTGCTGGCCATGCTGAAGCGCGGGACCGAGCGCGCCAGCGCGGTGGCGGCGCAGACCATGTCGGAAGTCAATGCCGCGCTGGGTCTGAACTACTTCGGCTGATGCGCCGCGAATAGCGCTGGGCCGGGACGACAAGTCACTGAAAAATCAAGCCCCGTCGCCCCTGCGAAAGCAGGGGCCCAGCGCCGTACAGTGTACAAACCGCTTAACCCGCGCGCGCCTTCCCCGCCTGCATCACAGGCAACACCAGCAACACTTCCAATCCACCTTCCGGCAAATTGCGCAGCGTCACCTGCCCATGGTGGTTCTCGGCGATATTGAGCGCAATCGTCAGTCCCAGGCCGGTGCCGCCGGTGTCGCGCGAGCGCGAAACCTCCAGACGGTAAAAGGGATCGAACACCGATTCCAGTTCCGCCTCCGGAATGCCGGGACCCTGGTCTCGAATGCGGATCGCCACACGCTGCTGCTCCAATGCAATGCTGACGCGCGCCAGTTGGCCGTATTTGCAGGCATTGTCGAGCAGGTTGGTCAGGCAGCGGCGCAGGGCGCCCGGCTGGGCCATGACGAAGGCGCGGGTGCTGCCTTGCAGCGTCACGTCCTGCCCGGCATCGGCGGCGTCGGCGCAAACGCTGTCGAGCAGCGAGTCGATATCCAGCGCCTGTATCTTTTCCGACGAGTCCATGCTGCGCGCCAGGTCCAGTCCTTCGCGCACCATGCCGTGCATGACGGCAAGATCGTCGATCAGCCGTTGCTGCAGTTCCTTGTCGGTCACCTTTTCCAGCCGCAGGCGCAAGCGCGTCAGCGGCGTTTGCAAGTCATGCGTGATGGCGGCCAGCATATGGGTGCGGTGCTGGATCTGGCGCCGGATGCGCGCCTGCATCGCATTGAAGGCATGCGCTGCCTGGCGGATCTCGGTAGGGCCGGTTTCCGGCAGCGGCGGATGGTCGATGTCGCGCCCCAGTTCGGCCGCCGCCTGCGCCAGCTTGCGGATCGGGCGGGTCGCCATGCTCGCCACCAGGTAGGCCAGGAGGGCGATCAGGATCAGGAACAGCGCGATGTACTGCAGTCCATACGGGCCACCCTGGCCGCCGCGGCCGCGCATGATCGGCGGTTCGCCCGGCTGGTGCAGGCGCAGGCGCATCAGCGACTGGTCGTGCAGGCTGACGTAGACCACGCGGCAGGTTTCCCGGCGCGGCGCTTCGGCCCGGCCATCTTCGCGGCGCGGCGAGGCGCATTCGGTCTCGCGCTGCACGGCAATCTTGCGCTCGCTGCCCAGCCGCGTTTGCAGGATGTCGATCAGGGGGCTGGTGCTGGCATTGACGCCGACGGCGTCATTCATGTCGTCCACCATTTTCGCTTCGAAACCGAAATTGGCGGCAGCTTGCAGCACGATGGGGCGCTGGTTGGCCGGAATGTTATCGACCGCCTGCACGATCTGCTCGATGCGTTCGGCCAGGTGCTGGAAGCGCAGTTCGCGCAGCGAGCTCTTGCGTTCGTTGGACGCCAGCCAGGTGGTGGCGACGATGGCCACCACGATACCGGCCAGCAGCAGTACAAAGATGCGGTTGCCGATGGAGCCTGCAAAATCCTTCATGACGCGCGGCCCGCGCTTTCCGCCGTCACGGTCGTAGCCAGCACGTAGCCTTCGTTGCGCACGGTCTTGATGATCACCGGCGTGCGGGCATCGTCGCCCAGCTTCTGGCGCAGGCGGCTGATCTGGATATCCACCGAACGGTCGAACGGGTCGGACTCGCGGCCCTGGGTCAGCTCCAGCAACTGGTCGCGGTTGAGCACGCGGTTGGGATGGTCCAGGAATACCTTCAGCAGGCGGAACTCGGCGCCCGACAGCGCCACTACGACACCATCCCGGTTCACCAGATGGCGTGCGGTCAGGTCCAGCGTCCAGTTGGCAAAGCGCATGGCCGCCGCATCCGGCTGCGCCATGTTGGGCGGCAGCGCCTGCGTGCGGCGCAGGACGCTGCGTATGCGCGCAAACAGCTCGCGCGGCTCGAAGGGTTTGGCCAGGTAGTCGTCGGCGCCCATCTCCAGACCCAGGATGCGGTCCAGCGGTTCGCCGCGCGCGGTCAGCATGATCACCGGGACGTTCGACGTGGCGCGCAGGTTGCGGCACAGGGTCAGCCCGTCTTCGCCGGGCAGTGTCAGGTCGAGCACGATCAGGTCAACCCGGGACTCCTCCAGCGTCTTGCGCATTTCGGCGCCATTGGTGGCGGTCAGTGTGCGCAGGCCGTTGCTGTCCAGGTATTCGGCCAGCAGGGTGCGGATGTCGCGGTCATCGTCGACGATGAGGATGTGAGTATTTGTATCCATGAATCGCATTATGCCGAAGTTGTTAAGCCCGAACAGGCTGATTTGTATCGCCTCTTAACAAGGGTTGGCGCCGACATAAAACGATACTTCACAGGCCTCCCCATATACAAAACGATACAAATGGCGGCACAAGGGAAAAATTGGCGATACACGCGGCCGGTTTAATGGGAACCGTGCAAAGACAGCACGACATCACAAAGGAGTAAATCATGTCGAATTTCAAGACCCGCATCCTGGCCGGCATCGCCGCAGTGAGCATCAGCGCAGTGACCGTGGCGGCATTCGCCCAGGTCCCGCCGCCGGGAGGCCCGCACGGCCGAGCTCCCAGCGCCGAGCAAATCGCCAAGTTCGAGCAGATGCGCGCCAAGCGCCAGGCCGAGCTGCACGACAAGCTGAAGATTACCGCTTCCCAGGAAGCGTCCTGGAAACTGTTCCTGGACAAGACCAAGCCGGCCCCATTCGATCCGGCCGCACGTCCGAGCAAGGAAGAGTTCGCCAAGCTGACCACGCCTGAACGCCTGGACAAGCGACTGGAGTTCATGCGCAAGCGTGAAGCCTTCGCCGAACAACGCGTTGCAGCCACCAAGGAGTTCTACGCCACCTTGGCGCCGGAACAGCAAAAAACCTTCGACGCCGAGTTCGCCAAGATGGAACGCCATCGTTTTGAACGCATGCGCCATGACCACAAGGACTCGTCGCATCGCGGCAAGCCGGCGCCTGACGCAACTGCACCGGCCGCCAAGTGAGGCAGGTCGTGCAGTGCTGCAGGGCAGCCTGAAGCCAGGTAGCCGCGCCCGGGATGTTCGCCGGGCCGGTTATCCCAGCAAAAGCCTTGCGGTTGGCGCCGCAAGGCTTTTGCATGTCAGCTTCCAGCCAAGCATTTAACGGGTATTTTGACGTCTGTTGCCGTGGCGCGCCGGCCGTTTGCTGGGTACACTGCGAGCCACCCGCAACGACTGTGCATGGCAGCGGGTGATATGCTAGCGCATTGTCTTTAGTGCAATATTTTGTCCGGTTCGTGGCGGCGCATATGCCGCAGCGGAGTACACCGGATGAGGGCCAGGCCGGGCGTGGCCAGGCCCTCATCCCGTGTCCTTTGCGACTGGGGCGCATTTCATCAACAGGTGTGCAATGCGTTCCACGCCGGAGTGCCTGGACGGGTGCTCCGGTCGGGACTTTCCTCCGCGATCAGTAGGTTGGTTTTCATCACATGACAAACACAGCAAATTCCGGGCAGCAATCTCCTTCCAACCCGACCCCGCCGCAAGGCAGCCGGCCACCAACCCGAGGCAGCATCCTGCGGCGCTGGTGGTTCTGGATCATCGTGTTGGCGATCGTCGCCGGCGGAGGCTACAAGTACTGGGTCAAGAAGAAGGCCGATGCGGCGCAAATGGCTGCCATGGGGATGAGCCCCAGCGCACGTCCGGGGCCGGGCGGGCCGCGTAATGGCGGCGGCGTTGGCGCCAACCAGACCATGCCGGTGGGCGTGGCCAAGGCGAAGGTGCAGAACGTCGATATCTATCTCAATGGCCTGGGTTCGGTGACGCCGACCGCCACGGCAACCGTGCGCGCCCGCGTGGATGGCCAACTGCTCAAGCTGCATTACAAGGAAGGGCAACTGGTCAAGGCCGGCGACATGCTGGCCGACATCGACCCGCGTACTTTCCAGGTGGCGGTGACCCAGGCCGAAGGCCAGCTTGCGCGCGACCGCGCCTTGCTCAATTCCGCCCGGCTGGATTTGAAGCGCTACCAGACCCTGCTGGCGCAGGACTCCATCGCCAGCCAGCAGGTCGACACGCAAGCCTCGCTGGTCAAGCAATATGAAGGCACGGTCAAGACCGACGAAGGTGCGCTGGCCAGCGCCAAGCTGCAATTGTCGTTCACACGCGTGACGGCGCCTATCAGCGGCCGCCTCGGCTTGAAGCAGGCCGACATCGGCAATAACATCACCACTAGCGATACCAACGGCCTGGTGATCATCACCCAGCTGCAGCCGATTACCGCCATCTTCAGCATTCCGGAAGACAATATCCCCAGCGTGCTGCGCCAATTGCAAAGCGGCCGCAAGCTGCCCACCGAAGCCTGGGACCGTGAGCAGAAGAAAAAGCTCGCCGACGGCGTGCTGTTGACCATCGATAACCTGGTCGACGCCACCACCGGTACGGTCAAGCTGAAGGCGCAGTTCCCCAATACCGACTACGCGCTGTTCCCCAGCCAGTTCGTCAATATCCGGTTGCTGCTCAGCACGGAAGACGGCGCCACCGTGATCCCCAGCGCGGCGATCCAGCGCGGCTCCAAGGGCATGTTCGTCTACGTGGTCAAGGACGACAACACCGTCACCGTGCGCCAGATCAAGACCGGTGCGGTACAGGGCGACGTGACGGCGATCACCGATGGCGTGGTGGCCGGCGAGACCGTGGTGATCGACGGCATCGACCGCCTGCGCGAAGGCGCCAAGGTGGAAGCCGTGATGCGCGGCAGCGCGGACGACCCGACCAACAAGCTGACTACCGAAAACCCGAACGCGCGCCGCCATGGCAAGCGTAACCAGGGCCAGAACGCCCAGCCGGGGCAAGCTGCGCCGGCAGGCCAGCCGAATGCCCAGCCATCCGGCAACGCGGCTGCCGGCCAGCAGGGCGGGCAAGGCGAGATGTCGGCAGAAGAGCGCCAGAAACGCTGGGCCGAGATCAACAAGCGCATCGACGCCGGTGAGTTCGGCGAAGAGATCAAGAAACTGCCCGAAGACCAGCGTCGCCAGAAAATGATGGAGTTGCGCCGCCAGCGCGAAGCCGCCGGCGGTAATGGCAGCAATGGCAGCAGCGGCAGCAATGCAGGCAATGGCAATAACGGCAGCAAATAAGGCGTTCGCATGAATCCATCCCGCCAGTTCATCCTGCGGCCGGTCGCCACATCCTTGTTGATGCTGGCGATCCTGCTGGTGGGCATCGTCGCCTACCGGCAATTGCCGCTGTCGGCCTTGCCTGAAGTCGATTACCCGACCATCCAGGTCACCACGCTCTATCCCGGCGCCAGCCCGGACGTGATGACGTCATCGGTCACCGCGCCGCTGGAGCGCCAGTTCGGCCAGATGCCCGGCTTGAAGCAGATGTCGTCCACCAGTTCGGGCGGCGCTTCGGTCATCACGCTGCAGTTCAACCTCGACCTCAACCTCGACATCGCCGAGCAGGAAGTGCAGGCGGCGATCAATGCCGGCAGCAACCTGTTGCCGTCCGACCTGCCGATGCCGCCGGTCTACAGCAAGGTCAATCCGGCCGACACGCCGATCCTGACATTGGCGGTCACCTCCAAGACCATGCCGTTGCCCAAGGTGCAGGACCTGATCGACACCCGCCTGGCGCAAAAGATTTCGCAGCTCTCCGGGGTCGGCCTGGTTACCCTCTCGGGCGGCCAGCGCCCGGCGGTGCGCATGCAGTTGAACCCGCGCGCTGTTGCCGCACTGGGACTGAACCTGGATGACATCCGCACCGCCATCGGCAATGCCAACGTCAACCAGGCCAAGGGCAGCTTCGACGGTCCCACGCGCGCTTCCACCATCGACGCCAACGACCAGCTGCGTTCGGCCGACGAGTATCGCAACCTGATCATCGCCTACAAGAACGGTGCGCCGATCCGTGTTTCGGACATCGCCGACGTGATCGATGGCGCCGAGAACGTGCGCCTGGGCGCCTGGGCCAACGCACAGCCGGCGGTGATCGTCAACATCCAGCGCCAGCCCGGCGCCAACGTGATCGCGGTGGTCGACAGCATCAAGAATATCCTGCCGCAGCTCGAAGCCAACCTGCCCGGTTCGATCGACGTGCAGATCCTGACCGACCGCACCACCACCATCCGCGCTTCGGTGTCGGACGTGAAGTTCGAGCTGCTGCTGTCGGTCATGCTGGTGGTGATGGTGATTTTCGTCTTCCTGCGCAATGTGCCGGCCACCATCATCCCCAGCGTGGCGGTGCCGCTGTCGCTGGTGGGCACCTTTGCGGTGATGTACATCGTCGGCTTCTCGATCAACAACCTGACGCTGATGGCGCTCACGATTGCCACCGGCTTCGTGGTCGATGACGCCATCGTGATGATCGAGAACATCTCGCGCTACATCGAAGAGGGCATGAAGCCCATGCAGGCGGCCCTGAAGGGCGCCGAGCAGATCGGCTTCACCATCATCTCCCTGACCTTCTCGCTGATCGCGGTGCTGATCCCGCTGCTGTTCATGGGCGACGTGGTGGGGCGGCTGTTCCACGAATTCGCCGTTACGCTGGCGGTGTCGATCCTGATCTCGGCGGTGGTCTCGCTCACGCTCACGCCCATGATGTGCGCGCGCCTGTTGCGCCACGTGCCGGAACAGGAGCAGGGCTGGTTCTACCACAAGAGCCAGCTGTTCTTCGACCGCGTGATCGCGCGCTACGGCGTGATGCTGGAATGGGTGCTGAACCGCCAGCGCCTGACGCTGCTGGTCGCCGTCGGCACGCTGGCGCTGACGGTCCTGCTGTATGTGTTCATCCCCAAGGGCTTTTTCCCGCTGCAGGATACCGGGGTGATCCAGGGCATTTCCGAAGCCTCGCAATCGGTGTCTTTCGGTGCCATGGGCGAGAAGCAGCAAGCCCTGGCCAAGGTCGTGCTGGAAGACCCGGCGGTGGATAGCCTGTCGTCCTTCATCGGCGTGGATGGCACCAATGCCACCTTGAACAGCGGCCGCATGCTGATCAACCTGAAGCCGCACGAGGAGCGCGACGTTTCCGCCGCCGATGTGATCCGCCGCCTGCAGCCCACGCTGGCCAAGCAGGTGCCGGGAGTGACGCTCTACATGCAGCCGGTGCAGGACCTGACCATTGAAGACAGCGTATCGCGCACGCAATACCAGTTCACGCTGGAAGACGCCGATCCCGATGAACTCAGCACCTGGGTACCCAAACTGATCGAGCGGCTGCAAAAGGTGCCCGAACTGGCCGATGTCGCCACCAACCTGCAGGACAAGGGCTTGCAAGCCTACGTCGAGATCGACCGCGATGCGGCGTCGCGCCTGGGCATCACTACCGCCGCCATCGACAACGCCCTGTACAACGCTTTCGGCCAGCGCCTCATTTCCACGATCTACACGCAATCGAACCAGTATCGCGTGGTGATGGAGGTCAAGCCTGAATTCCAGCTCGGCCCGTCGGCGCTGGACAGCATTTATCTCGTGACGTCGGCCGGTAACCAGGTGCCGCTGTCCTCGATCGCCACCGTCACCGAGCAAACCGCGCCGCTGGTGGTCAACCATATCGGCCAGTTCCCGGCCGCGACCATCTCGTTCAACCTGGCGCAGGGCGCCGCGCTGGGCGATGCAGTCAAGGCGATCAAGGCGGCCGAGGCTGAAATCGGCATGCCGAGCTCTACCGTGACCAATTTCCAGGGCGCGGCACTGGCTTTCCAGGCTTCGCTGTCCAATACGCTGTGGCTGATCCTGGCGGCGGTGGTGACCATGTATATCGTGCTGGGCGTGCTGTATGAAAGCTACATCCACCCGATCACCATTCTCTCGACGCTGCCGTCGGCCGGTGTGGGCGCGCTGCTGTCGCTGATGATTTCGCGTACCGACCTGGGCATCATCGGCATCATCGGCATCATCCTGCTGATCGGTATCGTCAAGAAGAACGCCATCATGATGATCGACTTCGCGCTGGAAGCCGAGCGGCACGAGGGCAAGAGCCCGCGCGAGGCGATCTACCAGGCTTGCCTGCTGCGTTTCCGCCCGATCCTGATGACTACCATGGCTGCCTTGCTGGGCGCGCTGCCGCTGATGCTGGGCACCGGCGTCGGCTCCGAGCTGCGCCAACCGCTGGGTATCACCATGGTGGGCGGTTTGCTGGTGTCGCAGGTGCTGACCCTGTTCACCACGCCGGTGATCTACCTCGGTTTCGACAGCCTGGCGCGCCGCATGCGCAAGCGTTTCGGCCAGAAGGAGCCCGGCCATGACGACGACCACGACGGCAAGGCGCCATCGCTGCCGCCGGCAGTGTAAATCCGGGACGCCATGAACATCTCGCTTCCTTTCATCCAGCGGCCCATCGCCACGACCTTGCTGACGATAGGCATCGCGCTATCGGGCATGGTGGCGTTCCGCCTGCTGCCGGTGTCGCCGTTGCCGCAGGTGGATTACCCGACCATCTCGATCTCGGCCTCGATGCCCGGCGCCAGCCCGGAAACCATGGCCGCCACCGTGGCCACGCCGCTGGAGCGGGCCATGGGCTCGATCGCGGGCGTGACCGAGATGACCTCCAGCAGCTCGCAGAACTCGACCCGCATCACGCTGCAGTTCGACCTCAACCGCGACATTGACGGCGCCGCGCGCGACGTGCAGGCGGCGCTCAACGCGGCGCGCAACCTGCTGCCTACCGGCATGCCGAGCAATCCGACCTACCGCAAGGTGAACCCGGCCGACGCCCCGATCATGATCCTGGCGATGACCTCGGACACCATGACCCAGGGCCAGATGTACGACGCCGCCGACAGTATCGTGGCGCAGAAGCTGTCGCAGGTACGCGGGGTGGGGCAGGTCAGCGTGGGCGGCAGTTCGCAGCCGGCGGTGCGCATCGAGCTGAACCCGACGGCGCTCAACAAGTACGGCATCGGCAGCGCCGACGTGCGCACGGCGGTGGCCGCCACCAACGCCAATCGGCCCAAGGGCATCCTGGAAGATGGTGAGCGCAACTGGCAGATCTACGCCAACGACCAGGCCAAGACCGCCGCCGAATATGCGCCGCTGATCGTGTCCTACCGCAACGGCACGCCGGTGCGCGTGCGCGATGTGGCCGAGGTGCGCGACTCGGTGGCCGATGTGCGCAACGCCGGCTCTTCCAACGGCAAGCCGTCGGTGCTGGTGATCGTCAACCGCCAGCCCGGCGCCAACATCATCGACACCGTCGACACCGTCAAGGAATTGCTGCCGCAGTTGCAGGCGTCGATCCCCGCCGCCATCGACATGAAGGTGGTGATGGACCGCACGCCGACCATCCGCGCTTCGCTCAAGGAGACCGAATTCACCCTGATCCTGTCGGTAGCGCTGGTGATCATGGTGGTATTCCTGTTCCTGCGCAATGTACGCGCCACGCTGATCCCGGCGGTGGCGGTGCCGGTGTCGCTGATCGGCACCTTCGGCATCATGTACCTGGCCGGTTTCAGCCTGGACAACCTGTCGCTGATGGCGCTGACGATTGCCACCGGTTTCGTGGTGGATGACGCCATTGTGGTGCTGGAAAACATTTCGCGCCATATCGAAGCCGGCATGAAGCCGGTCAAGGCCGCCATGCTGGGGGCGAGGGAAGTCGGTTTCACGGTGCTGTCGATGAGCCTCTCGCTGATCGCCGTGTTCATTCCCATCCTGCTGATGGAAGGCATCGTCGGCCGCCTGTTCCGCGAGTTCGCGATCACGCTGTCGGTCGCCATCCTGGTGTCGCTGGTGGTGTCGCTGACCACCACGCCGATGATGTGCGCGGCGCTGTTGCGCCACGATCCGCGTCTGGACGAAGAAAGGCGCCAGCGCCGCCATCCGCTGCTGCAGAAGATCGTGAGCCAGACCGAGCACATCTTCAACGACATGCTGCTGGGCTATGAGCGTTCCCTGGCCTGGGCCTTGCGCGCGGCGCCCCTGATGATGCTGATTTTGTTGGCGACCGTCGCTCTGAACGTCTATCTCTACAAGGCCATTCCCAAGGGCTTCTTCCCGCAGCAGGACACCGGCCGCCTGGTGGGCGGCATTCGCGGCGACCAGGCGATTTCCTTCCAGGCGATGAAGGTCAAGTTGAACGAGTTCATCGAGATCGTCAAGGCAGACCCGGCCGTGGCCGACGTGGTGGCCTTCACCGGCGGCCAGCGGCGTAACGGCGGCAGCATGTTCGTGACCTTGAAGCCGCTGTCCGAGCGCAAGATATCGGCCGACCGCGTGATCGGGCGGCTGCGCATGAAGCTGGCCCACGTGGCCGGCGCCAGCCTGTTCCTGGTGCCGGTGCAGGATATCCGCGTCGGGGCGCGCCAGAGCGATTCGCAGTACGAATACACCCTGAAGTCCGACGACCTCAACCTGCTGCGCGTCTGGGAGCCCAAGATCCGCCTGGCCTTTTCCAACCTGAAGGAGCTGGAGGACGTCAGCACCGACCAGCAGGACAAGGGGCTGCAGACCTCGCTGACCATCGACCGCGAGACGGCCATGCGCGCCGGCGTGACGCCGCAGCTGATCGACTCGACGCTGTCGGACCTGTTCGGTCAGCGCCAGATCTCGACCATCTACAGCGGCATGAACCAATACCATGTGGTGATGGAGGCGGCGCCGCAATACTGGCAAAGCCCGGAGATCCTGCGCGATACCTATGTCAGCCTGGCCGGTTCAAGCAACCTGTCGCCGACCACTTCGACGCTGTCGACGCCGCCGGCGCTGTCGGCCGCGGGCAAACTCAACGCCAACACCGGCCTGGCGCAGACTATCTCGACTGCGGCGTCCACCCAGATCCCGCTGGCGGCTTTCGCCAGCTTCGCGCCGACCAACACGGCGCTGGCGGTGAACCACGAGGGGCAGTTCGTCGCCTCCACGCTGTCGTTCAACCTGGCCGAGGGCGTTTCGCTGTCGCAGGCCACCGAAGCCATCGAGCGCGCAATGGCTACGCTGGGGGTGCCGACCGATGTGCATGGTTCCTTCTCCGGCACCGCCAATGCCTTCCAGTCCTCGATGTCGAGCCAGCCTTTCCTGATCCTGACGGCATTGCTGGCGGTGTACATCGTGCTGGGCATCCTGTATGAAAGCCTGATCCACCCGATCACCATCCTCTCCACCTTGCCGTCGGCCGGCGTGGGCGCCTTGCTGGCGCTGATGTTGACGGGCACCGATTTCAGCCTGATCGCGCTGATCGGCGTGATCCTGCTGATCGGTATCGTCAAGAAGAACGCGATCATGATGATCGACTTCGCGCTGGATGCCGAACGCAACCGCGGCATGTCCGCGCGCGACGCCATCTTCGAGGCCTGCAAGCTGCGTTTCCGCCCGATCATGATGACCACCATGGCCGCGCTCCTGGGGGCGATCCCGCTGGCGATCGGCCATGGCGACGGCGCCGAGCTGCGCCAGCCGCTGGGCATTTCGATTGTCGGCGGCCTGGTGGTGAGCCAGTTGCTCACGCTCTACACCACGCCGGTGGTCTACCTGTACATGGAACGCCTGCGCGCCTGGGGTGAGCGCCGCTTCGGCCGCAATAAAAAACAGACCGAAACCTCGGCGGCATGAACGCTGCCGCCATGGAGAAAAGCATGAAACCGCAACAACGCAACGCCGCCCGTCAACTGCCTCCGGCTGTCAAGCCGCTGCTGCTGGCGCTGGTCGCTACCTTCGCACTGGCAGCCTGCTCGGTCGGGCCCGACTATGTGCGTCCGCAAATGGATGAGGCGCCGGCCGTCTTCAAGGAAGGCCAGAACTGGAAGCCGGCCCAGCCGCGCGAGCTGACGGCCGACGGCAAGTGGTGGGAAATGTTCGGCGATACGCAACTCAATGCGCTGGTGGCGCAGGTTGATATTTCCAACCAGAACCTGGCGCTGGCCGAGGCCAATTTCCGCAGTGCCCTGGCATTGGTGCAGAGTTCGCGTGCCGCTTACTCGCCGACGCTGGATGCTTCCGCATCGGCCACGCGTTCGCGTTCCGGCAGTTCCTCCACGTCCTCCTCTTCGTCCGGCAGCGCCGGTGTGCGTAATTCGTATGCCTTCGCGCTCAACGCTTCATGGGAAGCCGATATCTGGGGCAAGGTGCGGCGCAGCGTCGAGGCCAGCGAGGCCAGCGCCCAGGCCAGCGCGGCCGATCTTGCCGCAGCGCGCCTGTCGGCCCAGGCCGCATTGGCACAGAATTACCTGCAACTGCGCGTGCTGGATGCCGAGCAAAAGCTGTTCGACGATACCGTCGACGCTTACCAGCGTTCCTACCAGCTCACGCTCAACCAGTATGCCGCCGGCGTGGCCGCCAAGTCGGACGTGATCCAGGCCCAGACCCAGTTGAAGTCGGCCCAGGCGCAGGCCCTGGATAACGGCGTGTCGCGCGCGCAGCTTGAGCACGCCATCGCGCTGCTGGTCGGCAAGACGCCGTCCACTTTCTCGTTGCCCAAGGCGCCGCTGACAGCGGCGCCGCCGCCTATCCCGCAGGGCGTGCCGTCGATGCTGCTGGAGCGCCGGCCCGACGTGGCGGCCGCCGAGCGGCGTGTGGCGGCAGCCAATGCCAATATCGGCGTGGCCAAGGCGGCGTATTTCCCCAGCCTGACACTGTCGGCTTCCGGCGGTTACCAAAACTCGAGCTTCGCCGACTGGTTCTCGCTGCCGGGACGCGTATGGTCGCTCGGCCCGCAACTGGCGCAGAACATCTTCGACGGCGGTGCGCGCCGCGCCGCCACCGCCCAGGCCATCGCTTCATATGACGGCACGGTGGCCCAATACAAGCAGACTGTGCTGACCGCCTTCCAGAGCGTCGAAGACAACTTGGCGGCGCTGCGGATTCTGGAGCAGGAGGCGGTGGTGCAGGACGAAGCCGTGCAATCGGCCCGTCAGGCAGTGACGCTGGTCCTCAACCAGTACAGGGCCGGTACCGTCAGCTATGTGAACGTGGTCACCGCGCAGGCCACGGCACTGTCTGCCGAGCGTTCCGCGCTGGATATCCTGAACCGTCGCATGGCAGCCAGCGTATTGCTGGCTACCGCCCTGGGCGGAGGCTGGGATGAGAACAGCCTGGCGGATCTGGCGCCGCTGGCGGAGCAGAGCGAGGCCAAGGCGAAGGGGTTGAAGGACAACGCGGCGTTGCGTTGAGTTCGGCGGGAAATATCCGTCGTCCAAGCGAATGCCGGGGCCCGGTGTCGTTTAGTGGTTTGAGGTGCGCGCTGAACGCCGCTGGGTCCTGATTTTCGTCAGGTCGACGAGGAAGATGGCCATCCCAGTTCAGCGTTAACTGCTCCGCGCAATGCATTGCACACTACGATTTCCGCGGCCCGCATCAATTCCTCGCGGCTGACCGGACGTTCGACGGCATCCCACGCCGGATCGGCCAGCAGCACCGAACGCATTACTCCCGGCAGCACACCCGCCTCCAGCGGCGGCGTCACCCAGCGTCCATCCAGCTTCACAAAGACATTGCTGCGTCCGCCTTCGGTCAGCTCGTCCTTTTCATTGAAGAACAGCATGTCGAAGCCGCCGCACCGTTCGGCTTCTTTCCACGCCGCGTCGTAGCGTGCGCGGCGCGTGCTCTTATGGCGCAGGAAGAAATCGCCGCTATCGGTGGCATCCGCAGCAAGGAAGACTTTCACGCGTTCGCCCAGTGGCGCGAGCGGTGCATGCTGGATGGCGATGCGGTCCTGCGCATCCAGCGCCAGCCGCATGCGGTATGCCCCCGGGCCGTCGAATGCGGTGCAGGTTTTTTCCAGCGCGGCATGGATCGCCGCTTCATCGAAGGCAAAGCCGAAGGCTGCCGCAGAGGTGCGCAGGCGCCGCAGGTGCAAATCCAGGTGCCGGCATCCCTCGCGCGTGGCGTGCATGGTTTCGAACAGGCTGAATTCATGGCCGAGGCCGGTCAAGAAACTGGCCTTCAGCTGGCATTCGGCGTATTCGGATGCGGCATCGCTGTCATGCACGATGCCTGCGCCCACGCCCAGCACGCCGCGGCGCAATCCGCCGGTTGGCGCTTGCAGTTCCAGCGTGCGGATCGGTACCGACAGGCAAAAGTCGCCGACCGCATGCCCACCTGCTCGCGGGGCTTCAAACCAGCCGATGGCGCCGGTATAGAGTCCGCGTGGCGTGCTTTCCAGCTCGTCGATGATTTCCATGGTGTGGCGCTTGGGGGCGCCGGTGATCGAACCGCAGGGATAGAGCGCGGCGATGGCGTTGGCCAGTGTGGCGTCCGCGCGCAGGCGGGCGTGGATGGTCGAAGTCATCTGCAGCACCTGGCCGTAGCGCCGCACGTCGAACAGGTGAGGCACTTGCACCGAGCCGGGTATGGCAATACGGCCAAGGTCGTTGCGCAGGAGGTCGACGATCATCAGGTTTTCGGCACGGTTTTTTTCATCCGTGGCCAGCGCCAGCGCACGGCGCGCGTTGATGGCGTCGGCGTCCGCATCGGCGGTAGGCGCTGCCGGCGCCGTTCCCTTCATCGGTTTGGCCTTGAGCATGCCGCCGGCATGGGCGACGAACAGCTCCGGGGAGAACGACAGCACGGCGCTGCCGTCTTCACAGCACACCAGCGCGCCATAAGGCACCGGCTGGCGTGCGCGCAGCTTGCGGTAGAGCTCCAGCGGGTCGCCATACGCATCGAAATGCAGGCGATAGGTGTAATTGACCTGGTAGGTGTCGCCGGCGGCGATGTAGTCGTGGATACGCGCGATGGCGGCGCTGAATTCCGTTTCGCTGACGCTGGGGGTGACATCGGCGATGCCGGCCGGCGCGGCTTCTTCCTGCCGTGCCAGCCATTGGTCGGCATCGGCGGCGCTGAGGCGGTCGCAGTGGGCGAACAGCATGATTTTGGCGAAGGGGCCGCCGGCATGCCGGTGCGGCAGCCCTTGCATGGCGGCGCCCAGTTCGTAATTCCACAGGGCCAAGGCGTGTTGCCCGTCGGCCAGCGCCTGCTGCATCTCCTCCAGCAGCGCCGGGAAGCCGGCGGCGTCATCGCAGGCCAGCGTGCGCAGATGGCCGGTGTACAGGCGCGAGCGCGGTTCGGCCGGCGTGGCCAGGTGGTCGTCGAGCAGGGCGAAGCAGGCGGTCATGGGCAAAATCGGATAGAGCGGCGGGTCCGCCGCGCATGGAGGCGGCGTCCGGCAGCATCATAGCGTAAAAGGTATACTTGTCGGCTTGCCGGGCAGCTGCTGCCGGGCCTCTTCATGTCAAACTGCTAATATCACCGATGGCCATCCCACGTACCTTTCTTGTTCCCCTGATCGTCGCCTGCGCGCTGTTCATGGAGCAAATGGATTCCACCGTGATCTCCACTTCACTGCCCGCGCTGGCGCTGGACATGGCGGTCGACCCCATCTCGCTGAAACTGGCCCTGACTTCCTACCTGGTGAGCCTGGCGGTGTTCATCCCGATCAGCGGCTGGATGGCGGACCGCTTCGGTTCGCGCACCATTTTCCGTTCGGCGATCTGCGTTTTCATGCTGGGCTCCATCCTGTGCGGCGTGTCGTCCACGTTGCCGCAGTTCGTCGCGGCGCGCTTCTTCCAGGGCATCGGCGGCGCCATGATGGTGCCGGTGGGGCGCCTGGTGATCCTGCGCAGCGTGGAGAAGGTCAACCTGGTCAAGGCCTTGTCCTACCTGACTATTCCCGCGTTGTTCGGGCCGGTGCTGGGGCCGCCGCTGGGCGGCTTCATCACCACCTATTTCCACTGGCGCTGGATTTTCTTCATCAACATTCCCATCAGTATCCTGGGCCTTTACCTGGCTACGCGTTTTATCCCCGATCTCAAGGCCGAGCAGGTGTCGCCGCTGGACTGGCCCGGTTTCGTGCTGTCGGCGCTGGGTTGCTCGCTGCTGATGATGGGGCTGTCCACTGCCGGACGTCATCTGGTTTCGGGCGAAGTCTCGCTTGCCTGCGTGGTGCTGGGCGTACTGTTTTTGGCCGCCTATGTGTGGCATGCGCGCTGTGCCGCCGCGCCGCTGATCGACCTGACATTGCTGAAGATCCCGACCCTGCAGGCGGGGGTATTCGGCGGTTCGCTCTACCGCATCGGCATCGGCGCGATTCCCTTTTTGCTGCCGCTGATGCTGCAGCTCGGCTTCGGCTATACGCCTTTCCACTCGGGGCTGCTGACCTGCGCCACGGCGGCCGGCGCCATGTTCATGAAGACCATCGCGTCGCGTTTCCTGGAGCGCTATGGTTTTCGCACCGTGCTGGTGGTGAACGGCTCGCTGGGCATCCTCAGCCTGTGGGCGATCGCCTTGTTCACCCCGCAGACGCCTTACATCGTGATGATGCTGGTGCTGCTGATAGGCGGTTGCTTCCGCTCGCTGCAATTCACCAGCCTGAACGCGATCTCTTATGCAGACGTCGACAATCCGCGCCTGAGCCAGGCCACCAGCATGGCCAGCGTGGCGCAACAGCTGTCGATCGGCATGGGCGTGGTGCTGGCCGGCTTTGCGCTGCAGGCTTCCAATGAATTGCAGGGCCACGCCACGCTGGTTGCTTCCGACTTCTGGCCGGCCTTCCTCGTGGTCGGCGCCGTGGCGTCGCTGTCGATCCTGATGTTGCGCCGCCTGTCGCCCAATGCCGGCGCGGAGATGTCGGGCCGCGTGAAAACCAAGTCGGCTTGAATAGCAGCACATAACACGCTCTGGAAAGTACGCATGCAACTTAAATATGTCTGGTTCCCCCTGGGGGCGGTGCTGATATGGGCGGGCAATACCGTCATCAGCAAGATGTCGGCCGGCGTGATTGCGCCGGAAGACATTTCCTTTTACCGCTGGGTACTGGCCGCCGTACTGATGTCGCCGTTCCTGGCCAAATCGACCTGGGATGCGCGTGCGCAGATCAAGCCACACTTGGGCAAGATCCTGGTGCTGGCGCTGCTGGGCATGGTGCTGTTCCAGAGCCTGGCATATTTCGCCGCCGCTACTTCCTCGGCCACCAGCATGGGCATCATCGCTTCGCTGATGCCGTTGTTGACCTTGTTGCTGAGCATCCAGTTGCTGTCGGAGCCGCCCACTGTGGGCACGGTCGCCGGCGGTGTCTTGTCGCTGTTCGGCCTGGCGGTGCTGATTGGCCGCGGCCATCCGCTGGCGCTGTTCGACCAGGGGGTAGTCATGGGCGACCTGCTGATGCTGCTGGCAACCATCTCCTATGGCTTGTACGGCGTGATGCTGCGCCGCTGGGCCTTGCCGCTGCGTACCTGGCAATTGCTGTACATGCAGGTGCTGATGGCGGTGGTGCTGCTGTTTCCCGGTTTCGTCTTCGGCCACCATTCGCCGTTGACTGCGGATAACCTGCCTCTCCTGCTGTATGCCGGCATTGCCGCTTCCATCGTTTCGCAGTTCCTGTGGATGAAGGGCGTGAGCCATCTGGGGGCCAGCCATTGCTCCGTGTTTGTGAACCTGATGCCCATTTTTACCGTCGCCATCGCGGTGCTGGCATTGGGCGAGGACTTGCACGGCTACCACGCCATCGGCGGCGGCATCACCCTGGCCGGCGTGCTGATGGCGCAGATATTGAAGCAACGCCTGCCCGGCCGTGCCAGGGCCGGTTGAAGCGGCGCCTTGCGGCAGGCGTTGCCAATCACAATGAAGACGTGGCACCCTGCGGGGCGACAGCGATAAAAACAGGAGCTTGGACATGATCGACGCCGACATGATCGTTAACTGCACGGTCTACAAGAAAGGCAAAAAACTGCGCGAGATCGTCCTCGACGACATCAGCGAGGTGCTGAAAGAAGAGGACACCTTTGTCTGGCTCGGGCTGCTCGAACCCAACGTCGAGCTGATGAACAAGATCAAGGAAGAATTCTGCCTGCACGAGCTGGCAGTGGAGGACGCCTACGCCGCGCACCAGCGCCCCAAGATCGAGGAATACGGCGACACGCTGTTCGTGGTGCTGCATACCGCCCAGTTGAGCGGCGGCGAGGTGCAGTTCGGCGAGACCCACATCATGACCGGCCCGCGCTTCGTGATCACGGTGCGCCACGGGGCTTCGCGCAGTTATGCCAAGGTGCGCGAGCATTGCGAGATGCTGCCCGAGCGCCTGGTGCGCGGCCCCAGCTTCGTGCTGTATTCGATCATGGACTTCGTGGTCGACAACTATCGCCCCATCATGGATGACCTGGAAGCCAAGTTCAGCCAATACGAGGCCCAGTTGTTCGACCCCACGGCCAATACCGGCAAGGCTTACCTGCAGGAGCTGTATCAGTTGAAGCGCCAGCTGATCCGCCTGCGTTCGGCGGCTTCGCCGCTGCTGGACGTCTGCACCCAGTTGCTGCGGTTTCATGAAAGCCTGATCACTAAGGAAGGCAAGGCCTACTTCCGCGACATCTACGACCACGTAGTGCGCTTCATCGACACCGGCGACCGCTTGCGTGAAATGGTGGAGTCCGCAGTCCAGATCAACCTGGCCCAGGTGACCATCCACCAGAACGAGATCGTGCAGACCCTGGCCGGCTGGGGTGCGATTCTGGCCATTCCGACCATGGTGTTCAGCCTGTACGGCATGAACTTCGCCAACATGCCGGGCCTGAGCTGGCAGTGGAGCTTTCCGCTGGTGCTGGGCGGTATCGTTACCTGTTGTTCGTTGCTGTGGCGCAGGTTGCGCAGGGCGGGGTGGTTGTAAAAAAAGGGGCAATGCCGCTCAGTTAAGCTGACAATGATCACCGTCGCCCTGACGAGAGTCAGGGCCCCGCGTCGTTCAGCGCTCATCGATACGCTGCTAAAGCCACTGGGTCCTGACTTTCATCAGAGCAACGAGTCAGGCAGTTGTGGTCTAACTGGGCGGAATTGGAGACGCTTTACTTAGCGTGCTGATGCTCGACGAGCCATTGGCGTAATGCTCCATTCATGCGGCTTTGCCATCCATCACCGTCCCGCTTGAAGGCTTCCACGATATCCTCGTCGAAGCGCATCGTCACTTGTACTTTAGTGCCGCTTCCGGCGGGACGACCGCGACCACGCGCCGGCCGCAGGTTGGCAAGTTGCTCGTTGGTCAGCGGCTGGGCATCGGGATCGGATAGCGCAGCGGCCGTAATGGCGGCATCTTCTTTTTCATCCGGCAGAATCGTTCCTAGTTTAAGTTTGGGCATAGTGTTGAATCTCCCTTTTGTTCGCCTTGCGTAAGCTGATGATGCACCGGGTGTTTTCACGATCCATATATACGACAACATAGAGTCGCGTTCCGAGGTAGGCAATAGCGACTTCACGCTGTTCGCCGTAATCGCGCCGATTGTCCAGAGTGACGAACGCCGTGTCCCAGTCGATTTGAACGGCATCGGCGAGTGAGATGCCGTGCTTTTCGAAGTTGATGGCATTTTTGGCGGAATCGAATGTGATTTCCATATTAATTGTAACTACATAAATTTTGTGCTGCAAGAATTATTTGTAGCTGCAAATAAAGATGACTACCTTAGTCGTAACGCAGGTTGAACAGCACGTTCAAGCCAGTAATCGTCCCCGCCCGCACCACCACCGACCAGCGGCGCGACAGTTGCCAGGTTGCCTTGGCCACGCTGGCGGCACCTTGCAGGCTCTGCTCGTAGCCCAGGGTGATCTTCTGGGTGATCTCCTTGCCCAGGTTGACTACCTGGTCGTCGGTGAGGCCCGATTCGCTGGCGCCGATGGAGAACTGGTCCAGGCCGAAGTCCTTGGCGATGCGCTTGCCGCCAAGGTTGCCCACCAGCGCCAGCGCCTGGCTGCTGGCGCTGCGCTGGCCGATGCTGGAGCTGTCGGTGCCGTGGCCGAACATCATCCATGACAGTTTTTCATCGTCAGGCACATTGGGTTCGGACACCAGTTGCACGCGTGGGCGATTGGCGGTGCCGGTCACCGACACGCCGGCCTCGACATCCTGGTTGCGGCGCATGGCGAGGATGTTGATGTTGGGGTTGCTGATCGGCCCCTGGAAGTTGATGATGCCGCGCTCGATGTTGAGCTTGGTGCCGAAAGCTTCGTAGGTGCCTTCGGCCACGTTGATGGTGCCGGTGGCGCGCAGCGGCGAGAGCGGTTCGCTGCGCACGTTCATGTCGCCGCGCAGCAGCAGGTCGGCGCCGGTGCCGCGGAAGCGGAAGTCGTGGCCGAGGTCGACCGCGATATTCATCACCGGCGCGAACTTGCCGGCCGGCTTCTCGGTGGCGGCTTCCAGTTTTTGCTGCGAGCTGGCGTTGGCGCCGGCTTTGGTCTTGCCGTCGCGGCGCACGATCACTACATCATCGCCCAGCTTGGGCGCGCTGCTCTTGGGCAGGTCGAACAGGGCCTTGTCCACGATGAATTTGCCATCGATGTGCAACTGCTCGTTGACGTTGGCGATCTTGCCCTGGCCCGACAGCATGAGCTGGCGATCCGGGCTGGCGAACAGTTCCAGGCGATCGGCAGTGACGGTGGCGTTGAGGTTGGGATCGGCCGCGCCCAGTTGTACCTTGCCTTCGGCGCGCAGCGTGCCTTTGCCGCCGTGGAATTCGATCTGGCGCAGGTCGATCACGTTGTTGTCCATGACGATGCGCACGATGCCATCCTTGAGCTGTATGCCCTGGTCGAACTGCGTCACCGCGAGGTTATCGCCATTGATGGCGCCCGACAGCTTCGGCTGGCCGAGCGTGCCGCTAGCGTTGAACTCGGCGCCGAGCTTGCCGTTCAGGCTCACTTGCGGGCCAATCAGGTCGCCCACGCGCTTGAGTTCCGGCACATCCAGCCGCGCCTTGAGGTTCAGGGGCGAGGCATCGGCCAGAGCCAGCAGACTATCGATGCGTTGCAGTCCCAGCGTGCCGCCCAGATCGATAGTGCCTATCCGGGAGGCGTTCACGCGGCCGTCCACACGCACCTGCTGGCCTTGCAGGTCGGCGCGCAGGCGCAATTCGGACAGACCGAGCGTGGCTTCGCCATTGCTGGCGGTTACGCGGACATCGCCCGATTTGCGCGCCAGCTGGAAATAGCCGCTGGCGGTCTCGGCCAGCGAAAAGTCCCAGTCGCTGTCCAGTACCAGGTCGGTCTTGACCGGCGGCGGCGTGCCGGTGAATTCCTGCGCGATCTGCAGCAGGCGGCCGAGGTCCAGCGAGAGTACCTGTCCGGCCGAGGCGATGCGGCCCTGGCGCCATGACAGCCGTTTCAGATCGAGCGCCATGCGGTCGATTTCCAGCCGGGTGCTGCCAGCTTCAACCGCATCGGCCGAGGCCTCCAGCGCCAGCGGGCTGGCCAGGGCGACCTGTGGGAAACCCTTGTTTTGCAGCTTGTCGATGCTGCCGGCCCAGCCGTATTTGCCGCGGGTCTTTTCCGTCACCTTGCCATGCGCGGCAAAGTCCAGATCCAGGGTTTGATCCATGACCTTGCCGACGCTGCGCAGGTTCAGCGTATGGTTGCCCCAGGTGCCGTTCAGGTTCAGATCCAGCCTGGACAATTCTGCCTGCGGGCCGCAATAGCCTTCACCTTCCACCCGCAGGTCCAGTTTGTTGTTGGGCGAGGCGACGCCGGCGGCGAGGTCGGTGCGCAAGTCGGTTTCGCCAGACAGGCGTGCCAGATGGTGCGGACCGAATGCCAATTTTTCGGCCTGATAGGTCGTGTGCAGGTTGGGGCGTTGCTGTGTGCCGGTCAGTTGGCCATCCAGGCGCAGCAGGCCGGAGAGGCCATAGCCCAGGCGCTCCAGATACGGAGCATCGACCTTGAGCGCAAGGGCATCCTTGCCGGTGCCGAAACTGCCGTTCAGGTTCAACGTATTGCCGGCCACCAGCAGGTTGGCCTTGCTCGGCAACAGCCGCATGCCAGCCAGGTTGATGTCGCCCTGGCCGCTCATGGGCAAATCGCCGTAGCTGCTGTCGTGGATGCCGAAGGCCAGCTTGAGCTTCAGTTCCGGCGAGATGGCGCCGCTGGCGTTGAAATCCATGTTGATCCGGGCTTGTACCGGCTTGGAGGCAGCGGCCGCACTGGTTTTTTTCTTGCCGGCGGCGGCAGGCGCGGGAGCGACCGCATGCAACCAGGCTGTCGGATCGAAATCCACCAGCTTGCCTTTGACGGCGTAATCCATCGCACCAACCGTCTTGAGCGTGCCGGCCGCTTCCACGCGCGACTTGCCGGCAGCCAGCTGGGCTTGGTGCAACTCCACTTCCTCCGCACGGATGGTACTGTCCACGCGCAGCTTGAGCTCGCGGTCATCCAGCGCCAGCTTGATTTGCTGGGCGCCGGGCGCCAGTGTCACATCCAGCGGGCCGCCCAGTTGCGTGGGCTTGAGCTGGCGGTGGATCTGGTTCAGGTCCAGTCCGCTGATGCGGAAATTGAAGCTGCCGCCCATCTCCTGCTGTTTACCGGCCTCATCGCTGCCGGGACGGAATTCGCCGCCGCCTTCGATGCGTGCGTTCTTGGGCAAGCGCAGTTGGAGTGACGATATCTTCTGGCGCTGCAGGTCGAGATCGACATCGGCACTGGCCGAGAGCAGCGGCAGCAATTGCTGGTCGAGACTGCCGGGTTTGGCGTTGTCGATGGCGATCTTGCCGGTCACGCGCATGTCGTCGCTGCTGGCCCCGGGAGCGGGGTGCAGGTCGGCGCTCACCCGCAGGTCGGCTTGCGGGGCGCCGGCGCTGAAGGCTTGGGGGTTGATGTGCTGCAGGTCGACTTTGGCGCTTTTTAGCGGCACTGCCGCGAACGGCGTGGCTTGCACGTCGGCTGTACCGTTGAGCTTGTCGCCGCTGGCCTTGAGCGCGATGCCCAGATCCTGCAGCGAGCCAGACAGTTGTGCCGCCAACTGGTATTTCTCTTGCAGGCTGGCGTTCTTGTATTCGCCGGACAGCTCCAGCCCGCCACTGATGGCGAACGGCGCGCGGCCGTTCAGGTGCAACAGCGCAGCGGCATCGCCGAAGGGTGTGACGAGGCTGTCGAGCACCAGTGTGTGCTGCGTGCCGTCGGAGTCGCCGTGCAGGCGCAACTTGGACAGCTCGGTGGTGGAGGCGCCCTGGGTGAAGCTCAGCCGGTCCAGTGCGATTTCATTGATGTCCAGCGCCAGCGGAATCGCCAGCGAGGCCGGCATGGTGCTGGGTTCGGAGGGGGAAGGCTGCTGCTTGAGGATGACCGTACCCACACGCAGGTAGCGCACGCTGAATTTGCGCTGCAGCGGCGCGAGCTGCCAACTGGCGTCGATGCGGTCGATGTCGAGGATGCGCTGCTCGTCCTGGTAGTGCAGGTCGCGCAGGCGCAGGCCGTCGGCGATGGTGCCGCCCAGCAGTTGGCCCGACAATTTGCC
This sequence comes from Herbaspirillum chlorophenolicum, assembly GCF_001189955.1. Classification (GTDB taxonomy): domain Bacteria; phylum Pseudomonadota; class Gammaproteobacteria; order Burkholderiales; family Burkholderiaceae_D; genus Herbaspirillum; species Herbaspirillum chlorophenolicum. Next base: position 27,419 of record NZ_LFLT01000033.1, read on the forward strand.
GCCCAGCGCCTGTACCGCGCCGTTCCATACCAGGCGTGTGCCGCTTTCGGTCTTGACGGCATACAGGCCGGCGCCCGCCACAATCAGCAGCGCCGCTGCCAGCGTGCCACCGCTCCACAAGGCGATCTTGCGGACGCGCTTGTTCCTCCGCTTGGGCGGTGTGGCGTGTTGCTCCGGGGCGGAAGGAGATGCTTGCTGGTCGCTCATGCGTTCTTGTCGTTCAAATCTTGTCTGTCGTGTTCACGTGCGGGCTGCCTCAGAAGGCGATGCCCAGCGAAACGTGCGGGCGGATCTGGCGTTTCTGCACGCCATAGGCCAGATCCAGGTTGAGGGTGCCGACCGGGCTGCGCCAGCGCGCGCCGGCGCCCACGCCGTTATAGAAAGTCTTGTTGCTCCAGTTGTCGGCGGCCGCGCCGATGTCGTAGAACACGGCTGCGCCCCAGTTCTCGGTCAGCCAGTGCTGGTATTCGGTGCTGCCCACCGCCAGGTACTTGGTCGGATAGACGATGCCGTTCTGTTCGTTGCCGATGCTCTGGTAGCTGTAACCGCGCACCGAATCGTTGCCGCCGGTCCGGAACAGCAGCGAGGCCGGTACCTCGGAGGCGCTCCCGGCGGTGAAGACACCGCCCAGTTCGGCCCGCAATACGATCAGGTCGCGTTTGCCGGCCGGCACGAATTGCTTGAAGCGGCCGTACAGCCGGCTGAAGGTCTGGTCGGTCTGTACACCCTTGACGGCGAAGCCGGCTTCCAGCGTCAACAGGTTGCCGTGGCGCGGGAAGATCGGGTTGTCGACGTTGCGCCGCGCCCAGGCGAAGCCGGGTACCAGCGCATGGTGCTTGCCGGGCGTGACCACGGTATTGGCCGGCAGGGTGGCGCCGTTTTCCTGGGTCAGCTGGTCGCGGTAATAGGTGAGCGAATAGGTGGTGTCGTACAGCTCGCCGGTGCGCGCACGCTTGATGCCGATCTGCTGGCTGCGCAGGTCGATGCCTTCCAGCGTGGTGCGTTCGTAGGAACTGTTGATGCTGTTGACGAAGGCTTTTTCATCCGGCGGCATGGCCAGGCTGAGCAGGCCGTACTGGCGCTTTTGCTCCAGCCGCAGCTGGCTGTCGAATGCATAGGCGCGGTTGAACACGTTGTAGTGCGAATACCGGCCTTCGACCTGGGCGCCGGTATCGGTGCCATAACCCACGCCGGTGCGTATGCGCTGGATCGGGAACTCGGTGACCTGCACTTTCACCGGGGCCATATCCGGGTGCTCCGGGTCATCGTCGATACCGACGATGGCGTTGGAGAAATAGGGCGTGCTCTGGATCTGGCGCTGCAGCGAGAGCAGGCGGTCGGCATCATAGGCCTCGCCGACATTGAGCGGGTTGACGTTGCGGATGATGCTTTCCGGATAGCGTTTGGCGCCGGTGATCTGCAAGGGGCCCAGCGTGAAGGCCGGACCGCTGTCGTACTGTACCGAGAGATCGGCGCGATGGCTGTCGGGATCGATCTCGGCGCGCGACTGTGCGATGCGTGCGGCCGCGTATTTCTTTTGTTGCAGCGCTTGCAGCCCGGCATCCTTGGCCTTGTCCCAATCTTCCTGGCGGAACGGCTTGCCGGGCGACAGCAGCCAGTCGCGCCGGATCGCCTCCACACGCGGCAAGTCCTGCTGCGCTACCGCGCCGGTCGCCTGGATGTCGGCCTGGCCGACTTCGGTGCGTTCGCCGGGCTCGACGTGGACGATCACGCGCTTGAACTCTTCCTTGCCGTCGGCGCTGCGTTCGTTGTTGACTTCGACCTTGGTTTGCGGCGAGAAATAACCTTCGGTAGACGTCAAGTCGCGTACCTGGTCGCCGACGGTGTCGATCATGAACTTCAGCTGGTCGTCGCTGATGTCGTCGCGTTCCTGGTAGCGCGACAGGTCGAGAAAATCCTTGAGCATCGATTGCACCGGCTTGGGCGCATCGATCTCCACCTTGTAGGCGGCGTTGGCAGTCTCAGCGGCGCAGCATAGGCATGCGATGGCCAGGCGGCAGGTCCAGTTCATTAGGTCACTTCATATTCTGTTAATGCGGGCAGGGCGCGCCGTCTGCTGCGGGGCCGGTGCAAAGTCGGGTACGATGACAGCCTGTACCGGCGCCTAGACCTGGCGGCAGTGCGGATAGTTCCGGTTGCAGGCCCGCATGGCGCCGTCGTGTGGGCATAAGCCGCATCGGTTTGTATTAGCAGGCATTGTAATGCGGCTCCCCGGCGAATTAGCGTCGATCATGCCGATTTCACGGTGTACAGGTCTATTTTCAGAATTTTCTTGGTTGCCAAGGCAAGTGGAAGGAGAAGCAGGTGAGTGTCGACGTCTATTCGGAAAAAGCCAGCTGCGAGCGTCTGCTGTCGGTGCATCGCTGGACCGACAAGCTGCTGACCTTCCGCACCACGCGCCCGGCCGGCTACCGTTTCACCGCCGGCCAGTTCGCCCGGCTCGGGCTGGAGGTCGACGGCGAAATCGTCTCGCGCGCCTATTCGATCACGTCGGCCGAGTCCGGGGAGGAACTGGAGTATTACGCCATCATCGTGCCCGGCGGTCAATTCACCACCCACCTCGATGCCATGCAGCCCGGGGATCCGGTATGGGTGGAAAAACTCAGCTACGGCTTCATGACCGCCGACCGCTTCACTGACGGCAGCCAACTGTGGATGCTGGCTACCGGTACCGGGTTGGGGCCTTACCTTTCCATCCTTCAGCAAAAGGACGTGTGGGAGAAATTCCAGGACCTGGTCGTGGTGCATTGCGTGCGCAGCCGTGAAGAGCTGGCCTATGCTGACAAGTTCGGCGCCTTGCGTGCGCAGGTACAAGCGGACGGCTTGCCGGCCAGGCTGCATTACCTGCAGTCGGTGACGCGCGAACCTGGCGACGGTGCGGTACTTTCAGGGCGTATTACCACGCTGCTGCGCGACGGTGGCCTGGAGCGGGCTACCGGGCTGGCAATCGACGTGGCGCATTCGCGTTTCATGGCTTGCGGCAATCCTGAGATGGTCACCGAGGTGCGCGAGATCCTGCGCGAGCGCGGCATGACCCCATTACGCCGCACCGGGGGCGGGCAGTTCGTGACCGAGGATTATTGGTGAGCCGAGAGGCTCTTGCAGCAGGCTAAGTGCAATGGCAAGACATCAAAGGGCATCCGCATCGGGTGCTCTTTTTTTTTGCTGGATCGAACACGGTACAACGGTTTTGTTATAGATCGCAGGCCGCATGAAGGACGCGGCATCATCAACGGTAATTGAGCGATACCAGGATGGTGCTGCGTACCTTTTCCTGGGGCGAAGCGCTTACGCCGAGCAGTTGGGTATCGAGCCGGAGTTGCTTTTGCTGGCCGGTGGCCAGTGCGAGCGGGATGATTGCGCCAGGAGGCAGTTCGCGGCCGTTGTGGCTCATGGCCATGGTCACGCCTTCGACGCCGGTTGCGAATCCGGCTCGCGTTTCACGGCCGCCTTGTTCGAACGAGATCTGGACCGACTGTGCAGCATGGCATTTCAGGCTCAGGTCGAGCGCCGAGCTTGCCGTTGCGCGCTTGTCGCGCAGGCGGGTGAGGTCGTCTGCTGCATAGTTCAGATTGCCGGTGGTGACGGTGCACGGCGGTTCGACGATGGCGCCGCTGAAGTTGATGGTAAGGTCAGTCGCCAGGCACAGAGCGGGAGACAGGGCGATGGCGCCGATCATCAGGACGCGTTTGGTAAAAGCGGATTTGCTGGACATGGAAAGTACTCCTGGTTTGGTTGCCCTCCCTGGGCCCAAGGTCGCCGCATTCTTTGTTGCGGCATTTTCCAATGTATCGAGTGCGAGAATTATTTCAATTATCGTCTCGAAATTATCCGAGAAGTATATCAAATGAAATTCTGGGTTGCTGTTGCTTTTAGTTAACTCGCTATTTTTATTTTGTTTTTATCTCCACTTTTTTTAAATATTTTTAGCGTGCAGTTTTCATAGGGCGATTCGGCAATTGATGGCTGTCGATGGAAAAAATGTCGGGAACCAAGCGCGAGAGCTACCGGTCGAGGTCATGTGTCAGGCAAGCGGCGCCATGGAGTAGCCGCAGATCAGCAATGACATCATCGATATCAGTCAATCAAATCAATTCAATTGGGGGTAGCAAAAATGAATCTGAACAAAGTCTTGCACGTCGCCATCGCCGACGATCATCCGGTAGTGCTGGGGGCACTGAAGAACGAATTGGGGCGCTTGCCGGAAGTGCGCATCGACCTCGAAGTGGAAACCGGGGAGGCGCTGCTGACCGCGTTGAAGCGCTCGCCATGTGAAATCGTCATCACCGATTTCACCATGCCAAACGACGAGCGGGAAGACTCCGACGGCTTTTCGCTGATCAAGCGCATCAAGGCCGACCATCCATCCAGCAAGGTGATCGTGTACACGGCGATGGCCAATAGCGCGGTGGTCAAGCGGCTGTACCGCATGGGCATTTTTTCGGTCATCAACAAGCGCGAAAAGCCGGAAGAACTGATCAACGCCTGCCTGGCTACGCAAAGCAGCAAGCAGGTGTACTTCCCGGTGTCGTTGCGCGGAGAGCTGGAAGTGAATTGGGCACAGGGCGAGGCGTTCTCGCAATCGAAGGAACTGACGCTGAGCGAGCTTGAAGTGGTTCGCCTGTTCGTCGAGGGAAATTCGCTGTCCGACATCTGCGATCGTCTCTCGCGCACGCCCAGCACCGTCAGCACACACAAGAACAACGCCATGCGCAAGCTTGGCCTGAATACCGATGCGGACCTGATCAAGTACGCCTATTCGACAGGAATGATTTCGTGATAATCGGTATGTAAAGATGAAAAAAAGCAGCGAAAGATCGCTGCTTTTTTTTCGTTTTATTTTGTTGCTTTTTCCGTTTTCAGAATTTTCTCATATCAAAAAAATACCCCATCAATAAGATGCTTCCTGTGTCCGAAGTCGGTACTTCAACCTGAAAAATGAAGGTGCCGATGCTTTCGGCCTCACGGCTTGTCGGAGGGGCTTTTGTCCTTCTTCTTTCCGGCCGTAACACACCTATGTGGCGTAGTGCCGTCGGCGATGCCGGAATGTGCGGAGCGCATGGGATTCATCTGATATTTTTGGAGTAGAGAAAATGAAAAAAGCAGCACTGGCCGCGGTAGTGGCCGCAGCAATGGTTCCGGCTTTTGCATCGGCAGCGGATTTGACCATTAACTTCACCGGCACCATCATCGCTCAGACCTGCACCGTCAATGGCGGCAACAGTTCGTTGAACGTGGCGATGCCCACTGTTGGGGCCGCCCAGTTCAAGCAGGCGGGCGATGTCGCCGGTACCACGCCGTTCCAGGTACAACTGACCAATTGCCCGTCGGGTGTCACCCAGGTGCGAGGCTTGTTCGAGCTGGGGCCGAACGTCAACACATCGACTGGCGACCTGAAGATCGCAGCGGCAACCACCGGCAAGGCTACCAACGTCGAAATTCGACTGCTGGATTCGACCGCTAGCAAGGTACGCGCAGACGGTGGTCAGACTCCCCCGGTCGCTGTCAGCTCGGGTAATGCGACCATCAGCATGTATTCCCAATACGTCGCTACCGCTAATAGTGTGACCGCCGGCAAGACCGATACCTCGGTTGGCTTCACCATCGCTTACAACTAATTCCGGTTGTTGAGCATGCCGGCCCCAGGGCCGGCATCCCGTCTTTCTGATTTCCCTTTGACAGATGTGTTTCGATGAGCGCGCGTGTGCGCCCTCATTCAAGCATTTCCATTGCTTTTTCAGGGAGAGGTTAATGAAAAAAATCATGAAGAGCGCCATCGTCGCCACAACAGTATTGGCTGTGCACGGAGCTGTGATGGCCAGCGTCGTCATCAGCGGCACGCGTGTCGTGTTTCCGTCCAACGAGAAAGAAGTGACGATACGCCTGAGCAATGAAGGGCAGCAGCCCGGCCTGGTGCAAGTCTGGCTGGACGAGGGGGATGTGCAGGCGGCACCCGAGCAGATCAAGGTGCCCTTCGTACTGACGCCCCCCATGTTCCGCATCGAGCCGGGCAAGGGACAGACGATACGCATGCTCTACAACCAGTCGCCGTTGCCTCAGGATCGCGAATCGGTGTACTGGCTGAACATGCTGGAAGTTCCACCCAAGCCGGAAGATGGCGATGCCAACTACATCCAGATGGCATTTCGCACGCGCATCAAAGTGTTCTTCCGCCCCAAGGCGCTGAACCTGCAGGAGAAAGTGCAGGAGGCGGCAGGCCAACTCAAATGGTCGCTGGCCAGGACGGCGGACGGCAAGTCCTATGCCCTTGAGGTCAGCAATCCCACTCCCTATCACGTCAGCTTCATGCACCTGGGCGTCGATGCGCCGAATGGAAAGAATGCCGTGAACGAGGACGGCGGCATGGTCGAGCCAGGCAAGTCCGCCAGCTTCGCGCTGCAAGGCGGCGAAAGCCTGCCTGCCGGGCCGGTGAAGGTCAAGTACACCTGGTTGAACGACTACGGCGCCGGTGTCGAGGGCGAGGCGCAAGCCGTCAAATAATGCTGCCGGATGCCTGGCCGTTGCACGGCAGGCGTCCGGTTTTGCCAACCATTTTTGGTATTGCACGAGATGAAGAATCGCAGTCCAGTCTTTTCGTTGAAGCCGCTTTGCGCCCTGGTCATTGGCGTGCTGGCGGCCATGCATGCGCAGCTTGCCTATGCGGAAAAGAGGACGAAACTCGCCCAGATCGAGTTTGGCGATGATTTCTTGCGCCGCAACGGCCAGGCGCCGGTCGATCTCTCCCGTTTCAGCGATTCCAATCCGGTGCTGCCGGGTGCCTACCGTGTCGACATGTATGTCAACGGCGGATGGGTCGGCCGCCAGGATGTGAGTTTTCGTGCCGAGGCAGGAAGCGATGAGGTCAAGGCCTGTTTCAACCGGACGCTGCTCGATATCATCGGCATCGACTTCGGCAAGCTGAGCCCAGAGGCGCTGGCCGCGATCAAGGATGCCGCGCCCGACCGCTGCTTTTCTCTGGAAGACATCGTTCAGGACGCCAGCCTCAAGTTCGACAGCGGCGATCTGCGCCTGGAAGTCGGCGTTCCTCAGATCGCCTTGCGCCGCAGCGCGCGCGGCTATGTCAGCCCGGAACTCTGGGACAAAGGCATTACTGCGGCCATGCTCAGTTATAACTTCAATGCCTACCGCACCGAGTTCGGCGAGAAAAGCAACACGTCTTATTATCTCGGCCTCAATGGCGGTGTGAACCTGGGTGAATGGCGCCTGCGCAATGTGTCGAGCGTGATTCGACAGGGCGATGGCCGCAACCGATTCCAGACCATCGCCTCCTACGCGCAGCGCAGTATCGTTCCACTCAAGAGTGAGCTGACGGTCGGGGATTTCTATACCAGCGGCCAATTGTTCGACAGCATGTCCTATCGCGGCGTGCAGCTGGCGACCGACCAGCGCATGCTGCCGGAGTCGCAGACCGGTTATGCGCCAGTGGTGCGCGGCGTGGCGCGTTCGAATGCAAAAGTCCGCATCATGCAAAACGGTAATGTGATCTATGAAACCACCGTTCCGCCAGGCCAATTTGAAATTACCGACCTCAATCCCACCGGTTTTGGCGGCGACCTGAATGTTGTGGTGACAGAGGCCGATGGTAGCCGCAGCAGTTCCACTGTTCCGTATGCCTCGGTGGCGCAACTGCTGCGGCCCGGCAGCGACCGTTACAGCGTCATTGCCGGGCGCACGCGCAGCAACGGACGGGCTGCGGAAGCCGGTTTCGTCCAGGGGACCTATGAACGCGGCATTTCCAACGAGATGACGTTGTTTGGCGGCGCCATTGCCGCCCAGGATTATCTGGCGCTGCTAGGCGGCAGCGCATTCAGCACACCGATCGGGGCGATGTCGGCCAGCCTTACGCAGTCGCGCGCCAAGGTGAGCGAGCGCGATACGCGCAACGGCCAGAGCCTGCGCCTGGACTACAGCAAGTTTTTGGAGCGCACCGACACCAACGTCACACTGGCGGCCTATCGCTATTCCAGCAGCGGTTACCTGCGCCTGCAGGATCTGCAGGGCTTGAAGCAATTGGCCGGCCGCGGCGCCGACTTCGTCTTGCAGGACCGGCAGCGCAGCCAGCTCCAGTTGAGCGTCACGCAACGGCTGGGCGATGGCATGGGATCTTTCTACGCCACCGGCTCGTCGCAGAACTACTGGAACAGGCCGGGATCCACCACGCAGTATCAACTGGGCTATAACAACAACTGGGGAGCAGTGAGCTACAGTGCTTCGGTTTCACGCCAGCGCGACCTTTCTTCGGGGCGGACCAATACCCAGTACTTCTTCAGCGTTTCGCTGCCGCTGGGTCGCGAACCCAATTCACCCATGCTGAGCAGCAGTATCACGCGCGACAACAATAGCGGAAGCACCATGCAGACTTCCTTGAATGGAACTGCAGGTGCCGACAATGCCTTCTCTTACGGCATCAATGCCGCAAAGAGCCAGGGCGGGGCATCGTCATCGGCCAATGCCCAGTACCGTGCACCATTCGCCACCTTGGGCGGTTCTTACGGTTACGGTCCGGGCGGATCGCGCCAGATGTCGGCACAGGTTTCGGGGGCGCTGGTGGCGCATGCCGGCGGCATCATCCTGTCGCAGTCGCTGGGCGATACCATCGGCATCGTGGAGGCACGGGAGGCAGACGGCGCCATGGTCAATAGTTCTGGCGTACGCGTCAATGGCAGCGGATACGCGGTCGTTCCCTACCTGACGCCATATCGCACCAATGAAATCATCATCGATCCCAAGGGAACCTCCACCGACGTTGAAATGAAGGTGACCAGCCAGCGCGTGGCGCCATATGCCGGCGCGGTGGTGATGATGAAGTACGAGACCGTCAGCGGCCGCTCGCTGTTCGTGCGGGCGACGCAATCGAATGGCGAGCCGGTGCCTTTCGGTGCGGAAGTGCGCAGCGCCCAGGGCGTGGTCGGGATGGCGGGGCAGGGTGGCTTGATCTTTGTGCGCCTGGCCGACGAGAACAGCGGCATCCTGAATGTACGCTGGGGTACGACAAGCAAGGAACAGTGTTCGTTGAGCTTTGCGCTCGGCCCGCGCGAGAAGGATAAAAAAGATGCGCTAGCCGAACAACTGAGTGCGGTGTGCGAATCTCCTGCGGAGCTGGCAAAGCGCAAAAGCGGGGTGGAGATCATCGGCCGTAACGATGGGCAGGCGCCGCAGCCGGGGAAGTCCTGATGAGATGGGGCGGCCGTGCTTGCGGGCCGGTTCCGCCCGTTCATTCATGGACGGGTGTTTTTTATTAGAGGGACTACTCAGTGCAGCCCGGCTGGCGACTTGATGCGATGGTTTTGCAAATGGGCCGCGCCTGCTTCACTGACAACCACTTTCGCCTCTTCACCCGGCGCATGGAGACGGGCAATGAACCCCCGTGCGTTGGCCTCCTCCCACACCGGCAGGCGCGGGCAGGAGGTGCGCCAGGCTTCAATTACCTCGCCGTAGGGGCGGGCGGTGGGGCCGATCCATTCCAATAGATCGAGGATCAGCGGTTCGACGGAACCTTGAGCGTTGGCCAGCACGTCCGGATTGACTACATGGATTGGATGCCCCGCTGCGTAGGACACGATCTGATCGAAGATGTCCGAGAACTGGATTTCGTACTCATCCTCTGTCACATAGCCGATATGCGGAGTGCATACGACATTGGGCATCTGCAACAGTGGATGTTGCCGGTCGCGCAGCGGTTCTTCATCATAGACGTCCACCGCGGCCATGCCGGGGCGCCCCGCCTGTAGTGCATGTTCCAGTGCACCTCGCTCAATCAGTCCGGCGCGGCTCGTATTGACCAGCAAGGCAGTCGGTTTCATCCGGTTCAGATCCTCCCCGGTGACAATGCCCCGCGTGTCCTTTACCAGGCGCATATGGAGCGAAAGCACGTCGCACATCTCAAAAAACGTCCGTTTGTCTGGCGCTGTTTGCCAACCGTCTTCGCGCGCCCGTTGCAGCGAGGCTTCCCTCGCCCAGACGATCACCTTCATTCCAAACGCCGCGCCGTATCGCGCCACCTCGGCACCGATGCGGCCGTATCCATAAATGCCCAGCGTGCGTCCGCGCAGGGTGCGGCCCACGCCGATCTGCCAGCCTCCATTTTGAAGTGAGCGCATCTGCTGAGGAATCTGGCGCATGCACGCGATGACGAGGCCCCAGGTCAGTTCGGCTGCCGCATAAGACGGGCTGCCGGCATGCTGGTTTGATGAAACGATGATGTTGTGCTCGGTACATGCGTCGATGTCGATGTGCGGATAGACGCTGCGCTGGCTGATCAATCGCAGCTTCGGCAAGCGTGCAATGAGCGGTGCGCGGATCTGGGTGCGCTCCCGGATCAATACCAATACTTCGGTGTCGCGCAGGCGCTCGGCCAGTGCGTCCACGTCCTGCACATGATCATTCCAGATCGTGACGGAATGGCCGTCCAGTTTGCGGAAGCTCGGCAGGGTACGCAGCGTATCGAAATAGTCGTCCAGAATAGTAATGTTCACGAGAAATGCTCCGGTAAGGTGGCTACCTCCAGAATACGCCGCCGATTCATGATTTCCAATGCACTAGGGAATCATTTTTGATACCCTCAGGGTATGGAAATCGATTTGCGTCGCCTTCGGGCCTTTGTCGCGCTAGCCGAAGAAGGCAACGTGACCCGTGCAGCGGAACGGCTGGGTATCCAGCAGCCGCCGCTCACACGCCTGTTGCGGGGATTGGAGACGGATTTGGGCGTGCTGCTCATGCAGCGCCTGCCGCGCGGCATCCGGCCTACGGAGGCCGGAAAAGCATTGCTGGAAGAAGCGCGCGTCATCCTTGCCCGCGCCGATGCGGTGGAGGCAATCGTCCGGAGGGCAGCTCAAGGCGAGCAGGGGCGGCTCGCGGTCGGCTTCACAAGTTCGGCCGCGCTGCATCCATTTGTACCGGTTGTACTTCGCGCCTTTAGAGAGAGGCGCCCGGGCGTCTCCGTTATCCTGGAGGAGGCCGGTACCGTCGAATTGGTGGACGCGTTGCTGCACGAGCAGTTGGACGCCGCTTTTGTGCGCTCACCGGTCGGCACGATTCCCGGGATAGCGGTTGACGACGTACTCGATGAGCAGATGCTGGTCGCGCTTCCCGCAGGGCACCCACTGGCCATCGATATTGACCAAGCCTTGCCGCTTTCGGATTTAGCCCGAGAGGCATTCATCTTTTATCGCCGCTCAAGCGGGCCGGGTCTTTACGATTCGATTCTTGCCGCATGTCGTGAAACCGGATTTAGTCCCACCGTCGTGCAGGAAGCGCCGCGCCTGCCGGCAACGCTCAGCCTGGTGGCGGCCGGTCTCGGTATTTCTATCGTGCCTGCCTCGATGCGGCGCCTTGGGGGAGAAGGAATTACCTACAGGGCGCTAAAAGATTGCGCGGGATTGTCTGCGCCCTTGCATCTTGCTACGCGCAAAGACAATCGCGCCCCGGCTCTGATGGAATTGCGAAGGCTGGTGCAGCGGATGCGGCAAGACCATTCTTAGAAACGGTTTCCAAGAGTCGACAACTTTCTTGCCGAAGCGGGAACGTGGCACGTTACGCGTCTATGACCGCAGCGAAACAACGAAAAACTAAGGGGATTTGGACACTGTGCGAAAACACAGCAAGAAGACGGGAAGTCTTACAGGATTGGGGTGGCTGACGGGACTCGAACCCGCGACAACAGGAATCACAATCCTGGACTCTACCAACTGAGCTACAGCCACCACTGATGCATTGATGCGAAAGCAAAACTACTTGCGATTCATCAGTGAAGCGCACGATTATACAAAGCCTTGGGGCAGATGGCAACTATATTCCCCGTTTCTTGGCGAAAACACCATCGGGCAAGTAAAGCCCACCCGGCGCCGCTTATATGGCGGCTTTCAGCCGGATTCAGGCTTGCCGGCCCAATGCATGCACATCCGGATGCAGGTCCAGCAGCGTGGCGAAGGCGTATTCCAGCGTTGAGCGGCTGGCGGTGGTGTAGCCGGTCAATGAACCGGGGCCGCGGTCCCGGTGCAGGCCGCGCGCCTGCAGCAGCCGCAGCAGCTGTCGCGTGACCGCTTCGCCGGTATCGATGATTGCGCATGGCCGGCTGGCCAGCCGACGGCATGTATTTTCGATAGCTTCCCTGACGAAAGGATAATGGGTGCAGCCCAGCACCAGGGTATCGGCGCCTTGTTCAAGCAGCGGCGCCAGATAGCGTTCCAGCAGCGATACCGTCGCCGGCGAATACAGTTCGCCTTTCTCGATCAGGTCCACCAGGCCGACGCAGGCCTGCGGCAAGAAGCGCACCCGATATTGCTTTTCCATCTGTTCCTGCAGCGTGGCGAAGCGCTGGCTGGCCAACGTGCTGCGCGTGGCCAGCACGCCCACCGTGTTGCTTTGGGTCTGCTGGGCTGCGGGTTTGAGCCCCGGCTCGATGCCGACCACCACCAATTCCGGCCAACGTTCGCGTATCGCCTGGATGGCTGCAGCAGTGGCGGTATTGCAGGCAACCACCAGGGCCTTGATGCCTTGCGTAATGAAGAAGGAAGCGATCGCCAGCGAGCGCTCGACGATCTCGCCCTCGGTCTTGTCGCCATAAGGCGCATAGCCCGAGTCGGCGAAGTACAGCAGGGTTTCGTGGGGCAGGGCAGCGTGGATGTGGCGCAGCACCGACAGGCCGCCGATGCCGGAATCGAAAATGCCGATGGCAGCGTCGGCTGTCATCGGCATCGATGGAACTGCGGGCGTCATCGCGGAAGAAGCTTCAGAACTATGTTGCTGCATGTTGCTTCGGTTTCTCCTGCTTTCTCCTACGATGGCGGGCTGTTCGCATTGGCGTTGATCAGGCGGTGGTGACGGGGATCTTGGAGAGCGAAACGCTCTGCGCGATCTTTTCCTTCCACTCCGCGGGGCCGGTGTTATGCACCGAGATGCCATTGGCATCGACCGCCACCGTCACCGGCATGTCCTTGACGTCGAACTCGTAGATCGCTTCCATGCCCAGGTCGGCGAAGCCCAGCACCTTGGCCGACTTGATCGCCTTGGACACCAGGTAAGCCGAGCCGCCTACTGCCATCAGGTAGGCCGACTTGTGCTTCTTGATGGCTTCGATCGCGGTCGGGCCACGCTCGGACTTGCCGATCATGGAGATCAGGCCGGTCTGTTCCAGCATCATGTCGGTGAACTTGTCCATGCGGGTGGCGGTGGTCGGGCCGGCCGGGCCCACCACTTCGTCGCGTACCGGATCGACCGGGCCGACGTAATAGATCACGCGGTTGGTGAAGTCCACCGGCAGCTTCTCGCCCTTGGCCAGCATGTCCTGGATGCGCTTGTGCGCGGCATCGCGGCCGGTCAGCATCTTGCCGTTCAAGAGCAGGGTCTGGCCCGGCTTCCAGGACGCGACTTCTTCCTTGGTCAGCGTATTGAGATCGACGCGCTTGGACTTCTCGGTATCCGGCACCCAGTGCACTTCCGGCCATTCCGACAGCGACGGCGGTTCCATGTAGGCGGGGCCCGAGCCGTCCAACACGAAGTGGCCGTGGCGGGTCGCGGCACAGTTGGGGATCATGGCGACCGGCTTCGACGCCGCGTGCGTCGGGTGCATCATGATCTTCACGTCCAGCACGGTGGTCAGGCCGCCCAGGCCTTGCGCGCCGATACCCAGCGCGTTGACCTTGTCGCACAGCTCGATGCGCAGCTCTTCGGTCTTGTTGTTGGGGCCGCGCTTCTTCAGCTCGTACATGTCGATGTCGTCCATCAGCACTTCCTTGGCCATCAGCATGGCCTTCTCGGCGGTGCCACCGATGCCGATGCCCAGCATGCCCGGCGGGCACCAGCCGGCGCCCATGGTCGGCACGGTCTTGAGCACCCAGTCAACCAGGTTGTCGGAGGGATTGAGCATGACGAACTTGGTCTTGTTTTCCGAACCGCCGCCCTTGGCGGCGATGCGCACGTCGACGGTGTTGCCCGGCACCAGTTCCATGTGGATCACGGCCGGCGTGTTGTCCTTGGTGTTCTTGCGCTCGAACTGCGGGTCGGCCACGATGGAGGCGCGCAGCACGTTGTCCGGATGCATGTAGCCCTGGCGCACGCCTTCGTTGACGGCATCGGCGATGGAGCCGGAAAAGCCTTCGAAGCGCACGCCCATGCCCACCTTCAGGAACACGTTGACGATGCCGGTGTCCTGGCAGATCGGACGCTTGCCCTCGGCGCACATGCGCGAGTTGGTCAGGATCTGGGCGATCGCATCCTTGGCAGCCGGGTTCTGCTCGGCCTCATAGGCGCGCGCCAGGTGCTGGATGTAGTCCACCGGGTGGTAGTAGCTGATGTACTGCAGCGCGGCGGCTACGGATTCGATGAGATCGTCTTGCTTGATGATGGTCATGGCTGGTTCTCTCAGGGTTTGGAATAGGGAGGCGGTCAGTGCGGCGTGTCGGGCGAATCGGGTGACTGCGGCGCGGGATGTGCCATCAGCTTGTCGCAATACGCGATCGCCATGGCGGAAACCAGGAAGGTCACATGGATGCCGGTCTGCGCCAGCAAGGTCTTGACGTCGTACAGGTTGGCGTTGATGAAGGTCTTCAGCAGGTGGATCGAAGAGATGCCGATGATGGCCGTGGCCAGCTTCACCTTCAGCACCGACGCATTCACATGCGACAGCCACTCCGGCTGGTCGGGGTGGCTTTCCAGGTTCATGCGCGAGACGAAGGTCTCATAGCCGCCCACGATCACCATGATCAGCAGGTTGGAAATCATCACCACATCGATCAGCGCCAGCACCACCAGCATGATGGTCTGCTCGTTGAGCTTTTCCGGACGCGGTGCGCCGGTGATGGCCACGGCATCGAGGATGTGGTCCAGTGACGCGGCGTTGCCCAGGGCTGCGCCGATCAGGTCCGACAGCTCGACCCAGAAGTGATAGACGTAGACGCACTGCGCCAGGATCAGGCCCAGGTAGAGCGGCAACTGCAGCCAGCGGCTCATGAAAATCAGGTTGGGCAGGATACCGATCTTGCGGGGGGATTGTTGTTGCGAATCTTTCATGGAGGTCGATTGGCGCGTGAGATCTGGCGAGGTATGGCTGGCTTCGATTATTGGATTCGAATTGGGGCCGTATTTTACACGCCCTTGGGCATAGTCTCGTGCGGCCGCACAAGAGAAAGTGCCGCAAAAACGCGAGCAGAGCAGTACCTGCGGGAAACATGCGGCTATGCCACAATGGACGGATCGTGAACATATCGACATGATTCCAGTCTCCTTGGATGGGACTGCTTGCCGGGTTCAAGCCTTTGAACATTCTTTCAGCATTTCGCAAAAGCGGTGGCGGTCGCCCGCAAAGCCTTGCGCACAGGCGTTCCCGCTCGGGAACATTGCCGTTTGTGTAAGGACTGAGTAAGTGAAACGGCCTATGTTTTGCGGAAAGCAAAAACTACCTAGTGGAGACTACCGTGGCTGACATCGAAACTTTCAAACAAGAGAACCGTGTATTTGCACCGCCCGCCGAACTGGTCAAGCATGCCGCCATTTCCGGCATGGACGCCTACAAGGCCCTGAACGCCGAATTCGAACGCGACTACGAAGGCACCTGGGCCAAACTGGCCAAGGACAACCTGAAATGGCAGAAACCCTTCACCAAGACCTTGAACGAGTCCAACGCGCCGTTCTACAAATGGTTTGAAGATGGCCAGCTCAACGTTTCCTACAACTGCCTGGACGTCAATCTTGAGAACGGCAACGCCGACAAGACCGCCATCATCTTCGAGTCCGACGACGCCAAGGTCACCCGCGTCACGTATCGCGAACTGCACCAGAAGGTCTGCCAGTTCGCCAATGGCCTGAAATCGCTGGGCGTGAAGAAGGGCGACCGCGTGGTCATCTACATGCCGATGTCGGTCGAAGGCGTAGCCGCCATGCAAGCCTGCGCACGCATCGGCGCCACCCACTCGGTGGTGTTCGGCGGCTTCTCCGCCAAGTCGCTGCAAGAGCGCGTGATCGACGCCGGCGCCGTGGCCGTCATTACCGCCGACTACCAGGTGCGCGGCGGCAAGCAATTGCCGCTCAAATCCATCGTCGACGAAGCGCTCGCCATGGGCGGCTGCGACACCATCAGGAACGTGGTCGTCTACAAGCGCGCCGGCGCCGAGATCAACTGGGTGCAAGGGCGCGACCTCTGGCTGCACGACGTAGTGGCCAACCAGTCCGACGCCTGCGAGCCGGAATGGGTGGATGCAGAGCATCCGCTGTTCATCCTCTACACCTCCGGCTCCACCGGCAAGCCCAAGGGCGTGCAGCACGCCTCCGGCGGCTACCTGCTGTGGGCGGCGCTGACGATGAAGTGGACCTTCGACATCAAGCCCGATGACATCTACTGGTGTACCGCCGACATCGGCTGGATCACCGGCCACACCTACATCGCCTACGGCCCGCTGGCGGTGGGCGCCACCCAGATCGTGTTCGAAGGCGTGCCGACCTATCCCAACGCCGGCCGCTTCTGGGACATGGTCGCGCGCCACAAGGCCACCATCTTCTATACCGCACCGACCGCGATCCGCTCGCTGATCAAGGCCGCCGACGCCGACGAGAAGGTGCACCCCAAGCAATACGACCTGTCCACGCTGCGCATCCTCGGCTCGGTGGGCGAACCGATCAATCCGGAAGCCTGGATGTGGTACTACAAGAACATCGGCAACGAGAAGTGCCCGATCGTCGACACCTTCTGGCAGACCGAAACCGGTGGTCACATGATCTCGCCGCTGCCGGGCGCCACGCCGCAAGTGCCGGGTTCCTGCACCTTGCCGCTGCCGGGCATCACCGCCGCCATCGTCGACGAGACCGGCAACGACCTGCCCAACGGCAACGGCGGCATCTTGGTCGTCAAGCGCCCCTGGCCGTCAATGATCCGCACCATCTGGAACGACCCCGAGCGTTTCAAGAAGAGTTACTTCCCTGAGGAACTGGGCGGCAAGACCTACCTTGCCGGCGACGGCGCCGTGCGCAACAAGGAGACCGGCTACTTCACCATCACCGGCCGCATCGACGATGTGCTGAACGTCTCCGGCCACCGCATGGGCACGATGGAAATCGAATCGGCGCTGGTCGCCAACAGCATGGTGGCCGAGGCCGCAGTCGTAGGCAAACCGGACGAAACCACCGGCGAATCGATCTGCGCCTTTGTCGTTTTGAAGCGCCCACGTCCCACGGGCGACGAAGCCAAACAGATCGCCAAGGAATTGCGCGACTGGGTCGCCAAGGAAATCGGCCCGATCGCCAAGCCCAAGGAAATCCGCTTCGGCGACAACCTGCCCAAGACCCGCTCCGGCAAGATCATGCGCCGCTTGCTGCGCGTGCTGGCCAAGGGCGAAGCGATCACCCAGGACATCTCCACCCTGGAAAATCCGGCCATCCTGGATCAGTTGAAGGAAGCGCAATAAGGTCGTCGGGCCGCAGAACCGGCATGTAAAAAGGCCGAGGGAGCGGGGCGCACAAGTCACAGTCGCCCGGTTCCATCGGCTTTTTCACGATCCCAATGAGCAAAAAAGCTTCAACTTGAAGAAAAACTTGCTATAATCTGCGGCTTCGCTAAACGCGACCCAAATCCAGGAGAGATGGATGAGTGGTTGAAGTCGCACGCCTGGAAAGCGTGTATAGGTTAATAGCCTATCGGGGGTTCGAATCCCCCTCTCTCCGCCAGAATAAGTAAGCCCTTGATTTTTCAAGGGCTTTTTTATTTTCAATTCGCAACTGGCGTCACTCCGCGGGAGTACTCCTCATTCAGGGGAAACCATGCGAATCCCTTGCAGAATCTACCAGCCTAGACATGGCGTGATTACTACCGCTATCAGTTCTGTTCCCATGGAACACGTAAAGAACAGCGCATTTCTCTCGGCACCAAAAATCCCGTTCACGCTAAGGCAAAGTGATTGTGTTGATTTGCTCGCAGATTTGATCCTCTCATTTGCCCCACCTTCTATTGCCTGCTGAAGATGGCTACCCGGTCATACGATCCTTTATATCCCAGCTCTCTGAAGTTCGTTCAAGGCAGTATCACTTTTCAGATAGGTCTGGATGCTCAAGTATCGGTAGTTATCGAAAGCCCTGACCGGCAACGGTTCGGGGCTTCGCTATTCCTGTGTCAGCGATCCGAACTATAGGAGCTTAATCGGAAAAGATCGTGCTAAAGTAACTCCACGTAATCGTCTCTCCGCGCTAGTCACAGCACATTCTACTGAGCGATTGTAATTCGCATAAGAATTTTCGCGTTTTTCACTTTTGGGGAAGTGCCCGATGAATGTGCAGGCAGAACAGAAGTCGGAGAACGACTCACGGCGGGACTATGCACAAAGGGAGGGGGAGGGGCGATCAGGGATCGTACCTGCGTCGTTCGTAGATAACCGTCCTAGCGCTTCACTTCAGCGGGAACTCCAGAACATCGCCCACACAAGCCCTCGTTCGCAACGCGCGGCGCAACTGCAATCCGTCATTCAAATGAAAGAAAACAAGACGGGTTTGCCAGACCATCTCAAATCCGGAATTGAATCGTTATCAGGCATGAGCTTGGACCACGTCAAGGTTCACTACAATTCGTCTCAGCCCGCACAGCTAAGCGCGCATGCCTATGCGCAAGGAAGTGATATTCATTTGGGGCCAGGTCAAGAGCGCCATCTGCCCCATGAGGCATGGCATGTGGTGCAACAGGCGCAGGGACGAGTTGCACCGATGAGGCAATTGAAAGGTGATGGGCGCCTCAATGAGGATGTTAACTTGGAGCGAGAGGCCGACATGATGGGGCAGCGCGCTTTCACTTTGCAGGCATCATCCAAAACGTCAGAACAGCCACCAACTGCTAGGCAACATCAGGGCTTTGTAGGAGGTAGCGTTATCCAGCGCAAGGTTATTAGCTATATTGGGTGGACATCGAATTTCGCGCTCACGCCGGGATTGGTGGAAAGTGCATTTGCAGGGGAAGACTTTTCAAAGGCGAAGAGGCTTCCTACAAATATAGCGCGAGGAAAGGCGGCGCACGAAACTATCCAGAAAGATGAGTTGCAAAAAAATGCAGAACCAGAATTTGGTATTCCGGGTGCGTCAAAGAACAAAGAAGGCGAGATAGGATTCGTTGACTTTATGCGTGGTGACGCATTCTACGAAATAAAGCCTGATGGTTATGAAGACCTGGCAAAAAAGGAAGCTCTGGAGTATGTAGGTAAGGCGGGCGAAGCCGGCCGGAACTTTTATGTGCCGGGTGGAGATTACGCATCTAGGGACATTCCCGTATTAAGTTGCAAACTGCCGTCAGAGGCTGGTGCAGGCTTTGTTGTTGTCTCTAGGCCTCGTGACGCAGTGCTGTGCTTGAGAACATTCGGTCTAGGGGACGGAGCCGTCACATATCAATGGGAGGTTCGCCACGTTTGGCGCTCTTCCGTTGCAACTGCTGCACCTTCCACTGCCGCGGCTTCTATCGGGGCATCCTTCGCGCATGGTGCTGCAGCTGCTTCGTCGTCGTCGCCTGCAGAAAGAAATGTTTATTCGAAGCGAAAAGGGCATGACGAAGAGAAAAAGTTCAATGGAACGGACGACGATGATTCAGACGACGGTGAGCGCGTGGACGCAAAGAAGGCCAAAATACGGCGAGCAAACGAAGAGGCTGGGCCTAGTGTAATTGAGACACTTATCCGACGGCAGGCGAGAGAGGCGGCGGAGAGGGCGAAAGAGCGGGAGAGGCAGAGGCTTTTGCGAGAGCAGGAGGAAGCGGCGGAGCGGGAGAGGAGTGAGTTAGAGGCTGCCGATGAGAAGGAAAGGGCGGAGGAACAGGAAAGAGGACGGGAGGCGGCGTCGGTTGCGCGCGCTAAAGCAGCAACGCTTCCTGGATTGTGGGGCATCCCGGCTAAAAGTACTCCAGAAAGTAGTAACGCGGGATCGCCGAAGAAAAAAAAGAAAGCAGGTGGTAAAAAGAAAGCAGGTGGTAAAAAGAAAGCAGGTGGTAAAAAAGCAGGCGGTAAAAAGAAAGCAGATAGCAAAAAAGCAGGAGTCAACAAGAAGAAAGCAACTGCAAAAAAATAGATAGAAATCCAGATGCCTGGTTGCAAAAAGAAGTTCGCACAATTTATA
>NZ_LFLT01000034.1 GCF_001189955.1 Herbaspirillum chlorophenolicum
CTTTATACGGCTACTGAGGTGTTGTTAAGTAAAAAGTCGAGGTTAGGTGGCTTCAATGCTGAGCAATTTCGGAAGCGTTTCATAACTGAATGCCAGGCCCTCGGCTATCAAATAGATACCTGATCCTTCAGGAGCCAAGTGAAAAACTGGGCAGTCAGTGAGTGTTTGATGTCTCCAATCAGCCAGAAGCGGACTCTTTCTTGCCCCAAGAACCATGAAAAAAATCATTCTAAACTGCGTCTCCGTAGAAACAGATGACGACTTCTGGAGCCTTTATTGCGAAGCTGTTCAGCCTGAAGGTTCAAATATCTTTGGGCGGAATTTACACGCGTTATGGGATGCGGTGTCTGCTGGCGGCCCAGGTTGGCCTGGAGAGTGTCAAATTGAATTAATGAATGTCGATGAGTTCGCAAGGCGAAATCCTCAGCTATATTCGGGGTTGCAACGTATCGCTAACGACTTACCGGAAAGTTCTCGTGTACAGATCGTTCTCACTAAATCATTGATGTGATTTGGCCCGCAGCATCTTATTGTTCGCAATCGGCCAGACGCGGACACTGAAAAACGTCAAGCTATGTCTTTTCAATCACAACAGAATATTTCTACGATGAACCCATTCAGTCTGCTGATCCCGTTTGGACTCATTGGCCCAGCGCTTGCGGTTGGTGTCTTCGCGTATTTGTGGCGCGCCTCTCTTCCACATTTTTGGTCGTTCATTGGTATTGGAGGAGTAGCGTCATACATCCTGATGGCGACGTGCCTTACGTGGGTATTTTCTGATGTTGGCATCAGCGGCAACCTATCTGGCACATCAGGGCCGGCACTTGATCCACTCGCTATACGCTATCTCTCGTTCATGCTGGCATGGCTAATCGGTAGTACCGTCATCCTGTTTCTCACACGGCATCTTTTAGCAAAGATATAAACCGAAAATGTATGGCTGCTATAGGCGGCGGTTGCGAACGTCCGCAACCGGCCAGAAGTGGCCATCATCCATATAAACTAGAAGGAAAAAGTGTCCGAAGAAATCAAGGGAATGGTGCAAGAGCTGATTTTTATGATTGATGTGCTCAGGAAAGTACCTGATGCATCCAACATGGCCGGCCATTTTCAAGAACTTCTTTCTATCGAACTTCAAGGGAAAAAGCCTGTTCGAAAGGGTTATTTGAAAGCCCTGCAAAAGGAATTACTCGTGATTGCCCGCGAGACGATGGAGAAAAAAAGCTGGATGTCTTTCAAGACCATCCTTGCCTTAGACGAGTTGTTTGGTGAGGCTTATCTCCAGAAGATACGAGCGGTCGGAGTAGTTCGAAGTGAAGATGAGTATCGAAAAATTCTCATCGAGTTAGACATTCTTATGCAAGCCATCGGCGAGGAGGATCGTCAACCTGAGCTGGAAAGTCTAGTTATTGACGTCAATGCGATCTTGGCAAGGGCGCCGTTTTTTGCCAATAGGTAGGCGGCTAACGACTGAAAACGGCCAGAAGCGGGCGTAAGTCGGATAGCTACTCTGTTATCAGTCACCAAACATGGCCAAATACACTAAACAATTCAAAATTCATATGTTAATTGGAGGAACAATTCTTGCCGTCCTTACGGTATTGCAACTGATGAATCTGTATTTGATCAATAATGAATCTGTTAGCCTGGCCGTATTTCGAGCGCAGCAAGCGCTCCTGATTATTGGTCTTATTAACCAAGTTTGGGGGCTGTTATATGTTCGAGGGCGTCTGCGTCGGAGATGAGACATGAAATTTCGTGGCGTCGGGTTCTCAACTTCATCGACGGCTCGGAGAAACTGGTTGCCAAGTTCGCTAGTCCCCTTCCGACCATGAGCGGACTTGATTTCATGATCAAAAAATAATAATGACTCTGCTTATTTTCATATTCCCAGTAGTCGTTCCTGCGCTGATTGGAATTTGCTATTTCCTTCAAAGTAGAGACTTAGCAAAGACGCCGCGCATCGCTGTTTCCATTGCAGGACCGTTAATTTCTTTCCTGTACTTAGCTTCATTGGCGATAGGTCTCCGAGGCTACGGAAACGCAAAATTCACACAGGTGTTCTCTGCTTCCTTGATTGTTCCGTGCATATTCATCCTTTACACGTTAATAAAGTACAAAGGCCCAAAGAAGATTCACACTCTACAGGTATTCAACGTTCTGGCGCTGATTGATACGTACTTTGTAGGAACAATGGCAATTGCAGATAATTGGTTATGACTGCAATCGACCAAAAGTAGACCAACCAAAACATATCTTAAAATGGTGTAAGCCATGAATAGCAGAAGGTCTCTTTTCCTTTCTATCGAAGCGCTAGTCCTCGGTGGTCCACCATCCCTCCTGTTTTTTATGGACTTCCTTATATCTTGGGAGAGTCTCTTTATGCACTGATGGAAGGCAGCCCGACAGGAATTGTTGGAGCTGTAGCTAGGGCATGGGCGTTATTTCAGTTTTGGAAGTTGGCATTTTGTACGACTTCTCAACACATTTATCAGTTCGGCCCAGGCTTCGGTCTTGTTGTCGTCGGTTCGTTTATTGGGATTACGGTATTGCACGAAGGCATGCCATATTGGTTTTCAGCGATACTCCTCGGACTTCCCTTGATCGGGGCTATCCATTTCAGCTATGAATAGATCTTAAGGTTCGGTTAGCTCGTTAAGCCAATCGTGACCGCAATCGGCTAGAAGCGGACAAACTTCAGAAAGATCGCTTCATCAATAAACGAGGACACGGGATTGTTAAAAACAACTTTTCTTCTTGTGTTGGTTTCCATCATCGGTGGATTTATTAGCGCGGTATTGTCCTCAACGTTGATTCATCGTCTGGGACTTCCACTTGAAAAATGGCTTCCTGGATCATCGCTCTTGTTTTTGCCGGCATATTTTCTTTCTGCCGGGTTAATTGCACTCACTCTTTTCAAGCTCAGGAGCCGGATATCGATAAAGTTGGCACTTGTACCTGCGCTCGCAGCCGAAATTGCTGGCCCCTATTGTGGATTGATCTTGGCTATCCCGTTTGTATGTTTTATCGCTTCTGACTGTTTCTAATAAGAGATAAAGCTGTCTTTTTTCGACCAGGAGCGGACGCTCATAGTTAGCATCTCAACTCTAAATCTTATGTTATTGAACATTGAATACCGCCTTACTGGAATCGGCTGGGCAAGCTGCAAACTAGTTAGCGAAAATAGCTCCTGCCTCATTAGTGCGTCCTATCTTTCTGATGCTCTCTATAAATTAATCTCGAGCGCTATCTCTGTTTGTACCGGTGTTAACCGTATTTCATTTGGATTTGATGAAGAACCGGGAGAGTTTCGCTGGATAATTAAACAATCAAGAATCAACGAAATAGAAATCGAAATTCGGTCATTTGAAGAGCTATGGGGCGGTAAACCAGATGAAGACGGGGAGGTGTTGTTTCAGACGCAATGCCGTCCGATTACTTTCGCAAAACTGGTGTATGCAACTGCGCAATTGATTCTGGAAGATATTGGCGAATCTGGATATCTTGAGAAGTGGCATGAACATCCATTTCCATCAACGGAATTTCGAGAATTGAAACGCTTGATCAATAAGCTGCCTGACTAGTGATTCTCCTTCTCGATGACCGCCCATAACCGACCGGAAGCAGTCGAATGTTTACACATCAGATCAAATAAAGAGGCTTATGTCCTGTTTTTTTTATTCGTCTTTTTTATTGCGCTGCCATCCGTTCTCACAATAGGCTTCTCCTGCATCGCTTGGAGCAGTCTCAATCGACCATGGCTATTTGTCGTTCTCTCGACTATTTTCCTCAATATCTTGTACGCCCTGGTGTTGGACCTTATACCTGCGTCGTCTGGATATTTTTTAGAGTACAGGAGTCCAGCTGGCACTCCCGAAGATGAGCCATTGTTCGGCCCATTTTTTGTATTCATGATTCAATTTTCAGTAGCCGAAATTTTGCTATTGCTAGTTGCTTGGCGCATCTTCCGCAAAGCTACTTAGAAATGTCCACAATCGGCCAATCAAAGACCAAACCACCGCACTTCCAACTACTTCTGAAGAACCTGCAAGCCTCGGAAACAAGAAAACCTACCAAAAGTAATTTACTATTGGTAGATTTCGATTCCCAAGGCAGACCAGCCATGCACGCACTCATCGTTGTATCCCATCCTCTCCAGGACTCACTCACCCACACCATTGCCCAGCGCCTTGCCCAAGGAATCGTTGACTCGGGTACCCTGGATTCCGTCGAGATTGCCGATCTCGCCGCGGAAGGGTTCGACCCACGTTTCACTCAAACCGACATTGAACTCCATCTCGGGAAGTCCGCTGCGGCCGGCGATGTCGCCGCCGAGCATGCCCGGCTTGACCGCGCAGATGCGCTGGTGCTGGTTTATCCCGTCTATTGGTGGTCATTCCCGGCACTGCTTAAAGGTTGGATCGATCGCGTATTCACGCGCGGATGGGCCTATGATGAAAATGCCGATGGCAAGCTGGAGAAAAAGCTTTCCCGTCTGGCTGTGCACCAGATCGCCATCGGCGGCGCCGATCAGCGAACCTATGCCAGGCATGGCTACTTTGGCTCCATGAAGAACCAGGTCGATCACGGCATCTTCGGTTATTGTGGTGCCCGCGTCATCGGCTCCGAGCTGCTGCTTTCCTCGGAACGCGATTTCCCTGCTTCGCATCTCGATACGGCGTATGCGTATGGCAGCAGGATCTTTAAGCAATGACAACGACACGAATGCCCAAACCAACAAAGCCCAAGGCTTCACCGAAAACCATTCCACGCCAGCGCCTGGCGCGGCCGGAGCGAGGACGCCAGCTCCTGGATATTTCCTGGAAATTGATCGGCGATGAAGGCACGGATGCGCTGACGCTGGGGCGCGTTGCCGAAGTAGCCGGGGTATCCAAACCCGTCGTGTACGAACATTTCGGTACACGCAACGGATTGCTGGCTGCCCTTTACCAGGATTTCGACATCCTGCAGACCGAGCGCATCGACGCCTCGGTTGCAGCTGCACGCCCCGAGTTGAATGACAAGGCAGGCATCATTGCTTCAAGCTACGTCGCGTGCGTATTGACCCAGGGGCGGGAGATTCCTGGCGTGCTGGCCGCCTTGAGCGGCTCGCCGGAACTGGCCACACTGAAAAGGCAATATCAGAAGGCCTTCATCGGAAAGTGCCACGATGCACTCGCTGCGTTTGCCGGCACAAGGGGAATTCCGGCGGCGGCCATGTGGGCGATGCTTGGCGCCGCCGAATCGTTGTCCAACGCAGCCCTTGCCGGCGACATTACGCAAGAACAGGCTACCGCTGAATTGCAGCAGACTATTCTGGGGATGGTCGCCAGGAGCCAATGATGCGTGATCCGATGCGGATTTCGCTGGCACGCGCCAATCTCTTCCCGCATCACTTCAAAATAATTTCTCCAATTACCCTTATCCGGATTTTCAAAAACATTTTTTTGATAATAAATCCAGGTATTTTTCATTATCCAAGCTGCTTCGCCGATGGGATACTGCAGCGCGCAGTCAGGGAAAACCTTCCCTCGAATCATCCTCATTACGCAAGGTGAAACCGTCATGAAAACCGTCCTGGCGCTGCGCCATACGCCCTTCGAAGACCTGGGGATCTTCGAACCGCAGTTCAGGAAAATGGGATTCGCCGTCCGCTATCTTGACGTCGGCATCCAGCCGCTGTGCGCCGAGTCCCCGCTGGATGCCGATATCGCGGTCGTGCTGGGCGGCCCGGTGTCGGCGCGGGATATCGCGCGCTACCCTTATCTGGGCGAAGAGATCGCCTGGCTGCGCGCAAGGCTCATCGATGACATGCCGACACTGGGCATCGCGCTGGGCGCCCACCTGATCGCCATTGCCCTGGGCGCGAGCATCCAGCCCGGCGCCAGGGATATCGGCTGGGTACCGCTGGCCGCTGGCGCCGATGCCCGCGCCGGCTACCTGAGGCCCTTGCTGGAGCAAGACATCCGCGTCATGCAATGGCATGAAGACAGTTTCGGCCTGCCGCCCAATGCGCGCCATCTGGCCGCCTCCGCCCACAACGCCAACCAGGCCTTTGCCTGGGGCCGCAATTGCCTCGCCCTGCAATTCCATCCGGAACCGGATGTCGCCAAGATAGAACGCTGGCTGATCTCCGGCGGCTCGGAGATTGCGCGCATGCCGGGGTTCGACATTGCGGGCTTTCGCAACGACAGCGAGCGCTATGGGCCGTCCCTGCGCAAGGCGGCGCAAGAATTCCTGTTCCGATGGGTCAGGCAGCTCGACAGTCATCCGTTTGAAAACATGATGGCCGCTGCCTCCGGCATCGATCGCCTGGCCAGCGTGCCATAGCGCCTTGAGCGGCGCTCATGGAGCTTGCAGACTGCTGATAGAATCTCCATTCCTTCCCTGCCCCAAAGACAAGCCAAGTGGACGCCCTATTCTTTATCCCTGTCGCCATCACGCTGGCGCTGATTCCCGGCCCGAACAACTTTTGCGCGTTGAACAACGGTATCCGGCACGGTATCGGGGCGGCCTTGCTGGCAACATTCGGCCGTGTGGCCGCATTCGCCATTTTCCTGACGATTTCCGCCGTAGGCTTGGGCGCCATGCTACTGGCCTCGGAAACGGCGTTTACGGCGGTGAAGTGGGTTGGCGCCGTCTACCTGTTCTATCTCGGCTGGCGCGCCTGGCGCAGCCGTGAATTCCAGGGGCTAGAACTGGCCGACGGTACGGCCGCATCGACTTCTACGGGGAAATCCGGCCAGGCGCAAAAAGGCGTGCGGGCCCTGGCCATGCAGGAATTCCTGCTCGGCATCACCAATCCGAAAGCCATCATGCTGTTCGCGGCGATCTTCCCGCAATTCATCAACCAGTCGCGGCCGGCAGCACATCAGTTTCTGGTGCTCGGATCGATCTATCTCTGTTCCGAATTCGTTTCCAGCACCGTCTACTCCGCTTGCGGCAAACAGATCCGCCATTTCATCCGCACCTCGCGCGGCGTTGCGCGCCTGAACAAGGCAACGGGCGGTTTCTTCATCGGCGCCGGCGCATTGCTGCTGGCGGCGCGCCAATAAGGACCGGCTTCACTCGCCTGCGACACGCACCACCAGCTTGCCGAAATTGCGGCCCTGCTGCAAACCGATGAAAGCGGCGGGAGCGTTTTCCAGGCCGTCGACGATATCTTCGCGCAGCTTCACCTTGCCGGCGGCATGCCATGCGAGCATGTCCCGGCGGAAGGCATCGAAGCGCGTGGCGTAGTGGTCGAGGATGATGAAACCCTGCATGCGGATGCGCTTGGCCAGCAGGGTCGCCATCCATCCCGGCAAGCGGTCCGGGCCAGTTGCTGTTTTTTCGTTGTAGTGCGCGATGAAACCGCAGACCGGCACGCGCGCGTTAAGGTTGAGCAACGGGTGCACGGCATCGAATACCGCACCACCGATACTTTCAACATACACATCGATGCCGTCCGCGCAAACGGCTGCAAGCCGCTGCGCAAACTGTGGATCGCGATGGTCCAGGCAGGCATCGAAACCGAGCTCTTCCACGGCGTAGCGGCATTTGTCCGGGCCCCCGGCAATGCCGACGACGCGCGCGCCCTTGAGTTTCGCAATCTGGCCCGCCACCGCCCCGACGGCGCCGGTGGCGGCGCCGATCACTACCGTTTCACCCGGCTTGGGTTCACCGATATCCAGCAAGCCGACATAAGCTGTGAACCCCGGCATGCCAAGCCCACCCAGCGCCAATGAAGGCTGCTCAAGATCGCCGGCCGGCATCAGGTCGCTGCCGTCGGAGATTCCGTAGTCCTGCCACCCGGCGTTAGCGACCACCAGCTCGCCGGCCTTGAAACGCGGATGGCGCGATTCGACGATCCGGCTGACCGTGCCGCCAACCATGGTCGCACCCAAGGGCATGGGGTCGGCATATCCCGGCCCGACTTCTTCCATCAGGTTGCGCATGTAGGGATCGAGCGAGAGCCATTCCGTGCGCAGCAGTACTTGTCCTTCTTGCGGCGCCGGAACCGGACCTTGCTCCAGGCGAAAATCAGCGGGAGCCGGCACGCCGCGCGGACGGGCGGCCAGGACGATGCGGCGGTTGATGGAGAGATTGGATGGCATGGTATTGGCTAAGTCATCAGCTAAAAGGAACGTTGCGGCCAACGCTGCTACGGCAGCCGCAACGCCGGTTTCATGCGCCTTCGATGCGCGCCGGGCGCGGGCCGTAGCGCAAGGTCAGCAAGGTGCCGAGCATGATCGCGACAGCGGCGAAGATCGGGCCGCCCAGCGCGCCGACCTGGTCGACCAGGATGCCGCCGCCGACCGCGCCGCTGGCGATGGCGATCTGGAAAGCCGCGACCAGCAGCCCGCCGGCGCCTTCAGCCTGGTCCGGCGCGGCACGCACGATCCAGGTCTGGAAACCGACCGGGAAGGCGCCGAAGGCAAAGCCCCACAGCGCAATCGACACCGCCGCCACCGTGGACGATGCACCGGCCACCCATAACGCAATGGCAAGCACGGTAATCAGTGCGCCGCCGAACACGATGGCATGGCGCTCGCTGCGTTCGGCGATGAAGGCGCCCGCGAAGTTGCCGAAGAAACCGCCGATGCCGTAACCCAGCAGCACCGCCGAAATGGTGGCCACCGACAGATGCGTGATGTGTTCCATCAGCGGACGGATATAGGTAAATCCGGCAAAGTGGCCCGAGATCACCAGCAGCACGGCCAGCAAGGCCACCCGCACATGGGAACGGCCCAGCAGCTCGAACAGCACCTTCAGGTTCGGGTTGTCCTTGGGCGGCAGCTTGGGGATGGCAAAGATCTGCACGGCCAGGGTAGCCACACTCACGACGCCGGCGGCGACGAAGGCGCTGCGCCAGCCCCACAGGTTGCCCATATAGGCGCCGATGGGAGCGGCGCAAACGGTCGCCACGGACACGCCGGTGAGAATGAAGGACATGGCGCGGGCGAACACATTTTCCGGCACCAGGCGCATCGCCAGTGCGGCCGCCATCGACCAGAATCCGCCCAGCGCCACGCCCAGCATTACGCGGGAGACCAGCAGCACCGGCAGGCTATTGGCCGTCGCGGCAAGTACGTTGGACAGCACCAGCAGCATGCTCAAGACCAGCACCACCCGCTTGCGGTCAAAGTTGCGCGTAAGCACCGGGATCGTCGGCGCGGCAATGGCGCCCACGATCGCAGTGGCGGTCACGGCCTGGCCGGCGGCGCCATCGGAAACCCCGAGGTCAGTGGACATGGCGGTCAACAGGCTGGCCGGCAGGAATTCGGCCGTCACCAGACCGAACACGCCCAGCGCCAGGCTGGCAATGCCGAGCCAGTTGGCGCGGCCGGCCTCGCTGGCGTCGGCCTCGGGCAAATCGGCCGGCGTGGCCAGAGTGGCTGGATTGCCCGCGTATTGCGAGTCGGGGCATTCGATGCAAATGGATTCAGACATGGCGGATCTCAACTTAGTGTAGAGATCGCAGTTTATGGTGAAGACCCTGGACTTTCCATGCCATTAACGTCTATTCTCATGACTATTCGTCCAAGACCAACAAACCTGAGCAAGAGGCGCCCAAATGGCCGACAAAGACATCCCCGATACCCTGACCGAAATCCTCCTGGGCCTGCGCCTGGACGGCGTAGAGTATGGCCGCTGCGTGACCCGCGAGCCATGGGCGGTGGCGTTTCCGTCCAAGCCTGAAGCAACTTTCCATTTTATCGCGCAAGGCAATTGCTGGATGCGCACGCAAACGACGGACTGGATGCCCCTGAATGCCGGCGACGCCTTGCTGTTGCCACGCAGCACCTTCCATGTGATGGCGAGCTCGCCGGAAGTGCCGTCCGTGGATATCGATACGCTGGCGCGCAAGGTGCTGTCGGAGAATCTCTACCTGGTCAATGGCGTGAGCCATTCCGGCTCCTGCACGACTGCAAGCGAGGCCGCGGAGGCCGCAGCCGCAGCCGCTGACGCGGAACCATCGCACATATTGTTCACGGGCGCGATGCGCTTCAACCTCGACCCCTTGCATCCGCTGCTGGCGATGATGCCCGATGTCATGCGCGCCCGCGACCTGCCGCAAAGCGACCCGGCGGTGCTCTCCATGCTGGAGGCGATGGAACGAGAAGTGACGCTCAATCGCATCGGCGCCTGCGGCATCCTGGCGCGCCTGGCCGATGTGCTGGCGGCGAGCATCATCCGCGCCTGGGTCGAATGCGCCTGCAGCGACGCTACCGGCTGGATCGCCGCCGTGCGCTGCCCACAGATCGGACGCGTGCTGGCGGCAGTGCATCGCCAGCCGGAACGCGAATGGTCGGTGGCGGAACTGGCCGATGTGATGGGCGCGTCGCGTTCCAGCTTCATCGAGAAATTCTCCAACACCGTCGGCGAAACGCCCGCCAAGTACGTGGCCCGCGTGAAGATGTTCCAGGCGCGGCACTGGATCGCGCGCGAAGGCATGCGCGTGGCGGTGGTGGCCAACCGGCTCGGCTACGATTCGGAAGCCTCGTTCAGCCGCGCCTTCAAGCGCATCATCGGCCATCCGCCCAGTGAAGCGCGCGTTGGATAAGCACGCTAGAATCCCGCCATCCAACCCGATTCATCTCACAGATACAAAGGATTTTTCCATGACAAACAAGGTTGCCTTGATCACCGCCGGCGGCAGCGGCATGGGCGCCGCCGCCGCGAAGAAACTGGCGGCGGACGGATACAGGATCGCCATTCTCTCCTCCTCCGGAAAAGGCGAGGCGCTTGCCAAGGAACTGGGCGGTATCGGCGTAACCGGATCGAACCAGTCGACCGACGATCTCAACACGCTGGTCGACCGCGCGATTGCGCAATGGGGCCGCATCGATGTGCTGGTCAACAGCGCCGGACACGGCCCGCGCGCGCCGATCCTGGAGATCACCGACGAAGACTGGCACCGCGGCATGGAAACCTATCTCCTGAACGTGATCCGCCCGGCCCGGCTGGTGACGCCGTTCATGCAACAGCAAAAAGGCGGCGCCATCATCAACATTTCCACTGCCTGGGCCTTCGAACCCAGCGACATGTTCCCGACCTCGGCGGTGTTCCGCTCGGGCCTGGCGGCTTTCACGAAAATCTTCGCCGACACCTACGCCAAGGACAATATCCGGATCAACAACGTCCTGCCGGGATGGATCGACAGCCTGCCTGCTCGGGAAGAACGCCGCGCCAGCGTCCCCATGCAGCGGTATGGAAAAAGTGAAGAGATCGCAGCGACCGTCGCCTTCCTCGCTTCCGAAGGAGCCGCCTACATCACGGGACAGAACATCCGCGTCGATGGGGGCCTGACCAGGTCAGTCTGAGTTGTTGCGGCAAACGCCGAACAGGTTCTTATTGTTCGCGTTCGACGTGGTTGCGGCCGCCGCGCTTGGCGCGGTACAAGGCCTCGTCGGCGCGCGCGTAAGCATCTTCGAAATTGCCTTGCGCCGCACTCCAGGAAACGCCGAAGCTCGATGTCACCGGCCGCGACGGCAGGCAAGCAAACCGCTCGCCGGCAATCGCGGCGCGGATCGTTTCCGCCAATGCCACCGCCTCGTCCAGCGGCACGCCGGCCAGCAGGATGGAAAACTCCTCGCCGCCGACCCGGCCGATCAGCCCCTCTCCACCGAGCGCCTTGCGCAGCCGGTTCACCAGTTCACGGATCACCGCATCGCCGGTAGGATGGCCGAATTCGTCGTTGATGCGCTTGAAGAAATCGATATCGAGCACGACCAGCGACATCGACGATTGTTCGAGGATCCGGCGGGCGCTGTCGAATACCGCGCCGCGGTTCAGGGCGCCGGTGAGGTTGTCGTGCCTGGCCTTGTAATCCAGTTCGTCGCTGAGTTGCTTGAGCTTTGAATTGAGCTGGTTGAGTTCGCGCTCGGTACGGTCGCTGCGCGAGATGAGGCGGCGGCTCTGGCGCATCAGCTGGCCATAGTTCTGCACCAGCTCTTCCAGCGCGCCACGATAATGCGCAAGCTCACCCGTGCCGCTCGCCAGCACCCGCCTGGCGCTCTCCAGCGCTTCCGCTTCCGCCTCGAAAAGGTCGACGTCGGTCATCATCGGCTCTGCACAGCATGGTCGTTGAAGACAAGTGCGGCGAAGTCCTCTTTCAGCTCCTGTCCGAATTCGAAAATCGTGTCGTCGTCTTCGTCGTGGTACCAGTTCAGCACGACTTCCGCACCGGCTTCGGCCTTCTCGTTCAAGGCATCGAACAGCGAGAACAGCATCTTGGTGCTGGAACTGTTGAAGTAAGCCAGGGCCACGTTCACGGTGATGGCAGCGTGCACGTCGTCGTCGGCCAGGAAGCGACGCAACGTGGCGATGATCTCGCCCCAGAACTGCGCCGCGTTTTCGGGATAGGACTCGCCCTTCAGAGAGAGCGTGCGTTCCTCGAAGCGGAAATCCACTTCCGGGGAACTCGGGCTGGCCGCTATAAATAAGTTATCCATACATTCATTTCAAAGATGCAAGCCGGTCTTGCCGGCAAAGCCTCGTCAGATGGTGGCCCTCAGGTAGAACATCGAGGTGCCGTCCACAGCGGCAGGCGAAAATTCAAAATCGAGCGGCGCACTGGCATCGCGCGCCATGGTCAGGAAGCCCAGTCCGGCGCCCTTGCTGTCGGGCGGCGTTTCCGAACGCAGCATTTCCTTGTATTCGGACTTGATCTCGTCAATGGTGAGCGAGCGCAGGTGCTCCAGCTTCTGGCGCAGCTTTTCCGCCATCTCGCCGTTGACCGGATTGGCGCAATGCAGGTAATAGCGGCCTTCAGTCTGCGAGATGAAGACCGAACCATGGCGCATCGAAGGTTCGGTCGCCTGGCCTTCCTTCTCATGCAGGTCGGACGAGTAATGCAGGATGTTCTGCGCCATCTCGATGAAGGAAGAAAACAGCTTGCGGCGAGTCTGCGCGACGGCGCCGGTATGCTCGGCGCGCAGCTTGACCGCATCGGCCATGGCCGCGATGATCGTTTGCGAAAAATAACCGACGTAGTAGAAGATCACGTCGCGCCGCTCGACGTAGCTGTAGAAATCAGCCCATTCCCGTTCAATGCTGCTCATGTCCGTTGCTCTTGATGCTCATGGTTGTTGGTAGAGATCCCGCCCGGCCGGCACCCGAAAAAGGTGACGTCATCGCGCCGGCGCTGCGTGCCCTGGTAGCTGCGATGGGTCGCCATGACCTGCCTGCCGAGTTCCGGCATCGGCAAATGCCGGTGTTCCTGCAGCAGGTTGCGCAAACGCTGTTTGCCGAAGGCGATATTCTTGGCGCCGCCGATCTGGTCGATCACGCCGTCGGTGGAAACGAAGACGACTGCGCCCGGCTCCACCGTGACGCTGCGGTTTTCCCACTGCATGCCGTCGGGCGTATCCACGTAGCCCAGGCCGGTGCGTTTGCCGTCGACGGTCTGCACGGTCTCGCCGTCGCCGGACAACACGAACAGCGACATCTTGGCATTGGCGCAAACCAGTTGGCGCGAGCCCGTCTCGAACCAGAAGAAACACGCGTCCATGCCATCGTCGGACTCCGATTGCTTTTCCGAATCGGCTTGCTGGCCCAGCACCCGCTTCATGCTGCGGTTGACCTCGTTCATCACCAGCGCCGGGTCGCGCGGGCCATGCAATTCCAGCGCCTGCTTCAGGGACGAGGACGCGATCAGGGTAAGGAAGGCGCCGGGCACGCCGTGGCCGGTGCAATCGGCAACGGCGGCAAACCAGCCGTCGGCATGGTGTTCGAAATGGTAGAAGTCGCCACCGACCACGTCGCGCGGCTCCCAGACCAGGCAGGCATCGTCGAGCGCCTGCGACATGGCCGAACGCGACGTGCTGAGCATGGCGCGCTGGATGACGCTGGCGTAGTCGATGCTTTGCATCACCTGGCGGTTCTTTTCTTCCTGCAGCGCCACCAGCATGCGCATCAGTTCCAGGCCCGATCCCAGTCCGGACAGCTTGCCGCCGTCCACGATCAGGAAACCGTCTGCCAGCGTCTTGTCGCCGGAAGCAACTGCCAGCGCGCCCAGCGTCTCAATCGGCGTATCGGCATCGACGATCAGGGGATTCTTGTCCATGAACGCGATGCAGCTCTTGCGTTCGTAAAGCTCGCGGTGGTAAGGCTTGGACATCTGCGACATGAAGATATGCCGGCTGATCAGGCCGATGGGCCGCCCTTGTTCGACCACGGGCAAGCTGACCAGCTCCTTGTGCTGGCCGAATATCTCCAGCACCTCG
Source organism: Herbaspirillum chlorophenolicum (assembly GCF_001189955.1). GTDB lineage: Bacteria > Pseudomonadota > Gammaproteobacteria > Burkholderiales > Burkholderiaceae_D > Herbaspirillum > Herbaspirillum chlorophenolicum. Next base: position 14,211 of record NZ_LFLT01000034.1, read on the forward strand.
GCGTTGTTCTCATCGAATGAGACCACCGGGACATTTACCGCCAACGCCCCTGCAGTAGGCTGGTAAAGGCTGCTCCCCATTGCCGGGGTAAGGCTGAAATGGTTATCCACCGTGCTCTGCCCGCGTAATGTTTTTCTGATTGATCGGCGATCATATTTAATTCGTATGACAACAATATGACCGCAGACATATCGCGGGGAGCAGCGGAGCCGGTACGGAGGATCAGATCACGAAGAAACCATGCGTGCCATCGCGTCCAAGCTGCTCGACCAGGCCAAACTCCCAGTCGAGATATGCCTGCATGGCGCTGGCCGGATTGTCGGTGCCCTCATACGGCCGGCGATAGCGGTCGATGCGGGCCGACAGCAAGGCATCCTCGCCTGCGGCAAAACCGAAGCCGGCACGCTCCCAGGCTGCATTGCCGCCTTCCAGCAGGTACACCGGCTGCGCCACCAGCGCCTGCAAATCCGCCACCGCGAATTGCGCCAGCAAGGACGTGCCGCACGTCAATACATAACGCGACGCCGAAGGGAAACTGCGGGCCGCCTCTTCAATCTGCGAGCGCAGCACGAACCACGCCCCCGGGATATGGCGCGCCACATAACGCGCGCTCAGCGAGACATCCAGCAACACCGTATTCGTATCCTGATCCCGGTCCTGATCCAGCCATGCCTTGAGTTGCGCTGGCGCAATGCGTTGCTGCGGCGACACCCCGGACTCGGGCACCGGACGCGGCGCATCGCCGGCAACGGCAAAGTCCTCGCCCGCAAGGCCATCGGCGACATAAACCTCCCACGCCATCTGCGCCAGCCAGGAAGCGGTCATGTTGGCGCGCACCCCGTCGTCGTCGGCCAGCACGATGCGCGCGCCGCGCGCCGGCGCATTCATCTCGGTCTCCTGCACCAACTGGCCGCCGGGTGCGGACAGGAAACCCGGCAAGTGGCCGGCACGGTATTCCTCGGGCGTACGCACATCGAAACGGTAGACGGTGCGGCCCGTCGCCTCCAGTTCGGCAAGACGGCTCGCATCGGTGCGCCTGACGCCGGCGCGGTCGGCCACTGCGCGCGCCTCGCCTTGGGCCTGACGCTTGCGGCCGGCATCTACGGTTTCAGGAAAACGCCGCTGCTGGCCATGCTCCAGCTTCTGGCCCGCCAGCGTCCAGCCGATGGTGCCGTTGCGCAGCGCATGGACCGGATTGGCAATGCCGGCGTTGACCAGCGACTGCGTCCCGATGATACTGCGCGTGCGGCCAGCACAGTTGACGATCACGCGCGTGGCCGGGTCCGGCGCCAGCGCACGCACGCGCAGCACCAGCTCGGCGCCGGGCATGCTGACCGAGCCGGGGATGTTCATGTTCTGGTATTCGTCGAAGCGGCGTGCGTCCACCACCACCACATCTTCCTTCGCATCCAGCAGGGCCTTGACCTCCTGCGCCGACAGCGAAGGCGTATGGCGTTGCGACTCCACCAGTTCGCCAAAAGCCTTGCTAGGCACGTTCACATCCTGGAACAGCTCACCGCCGGCCTCGCGCCAGCCGCGCACGCCGCCGTCCAGCACACGTACATCCGTGTAGCCCAACGCCCGCAGGCGCTGCGCCGCACGCACGGCCAGGCCTTCGCCATCGTCGAGTGTGACGACGCGCGTATCGCGGCGCGGTATGCGGGTCCAGGCATTCAATTCCAGATGGGAGAACGGGAAATTGGCGGCGAACAGCGGATGCGACTGCGCATGCGGCGCTTCTTCCCGCACGTCCAGCAGGGCGATTTCTTCCCGGGCCAGCAGCGCGGCGCGCACTTCGGCAGTCGAGATGACGGGAATGGAAAGGGAAGCGGATGAGATGCCTGTAGTCATGGAGGGCGGCTTGCTTATTGTTCGGATGAGAGGTCCCAGATATTGGGAAGCGCGGTGTTGGAATAACCCGAGATGAACGGCTTGCGCTGCCCATCCGGCTGGTAGGTGGAACGCCGTACCGCACCGATGTTGGCGCCATACACATGGATGCTGATGGAGATTTGGTCTTCATAGGCGTTGCTGACCTGGTGCACGTCATGCAACCCGTCGCTGTTGGGCGAGACGGCTTCCACCATCCCCGGCTCCAGCCGCACCGGCTGGCCAACTTTCTGCAACCCGCTGGCTGCCGGCGAATAGGATTGCGCATGCTCGGCGCCACGCAGCATGCCGATCAGCCCCCAGACGGTATGGTCGTGGATCGGTGTGCGCTGCCCCGGCCCCCAGACGAAACTGACGATGGAAAAGCGCTGCGCCGAATCGGCGTGCAGCAGGTATTGCCGGTAACGCTGCGGATCGGGCTGGGCGAATGCATCAGGCAGCCAGTCGTCATGCGCCACCAGTTCGCGCAGCAAGCCGCTTCCGGCATCAAGGATGATGGGCTCCGGCGGCGTGCCCGACAGCAGCTCCGCAAACTGCGTCACGAAAGAACGCAGGCGCCAGAGTTGCCGGACTTCCTTCGCTTGTTCATGCACGGGTGCCGCTGTGGAAATATGGGGTGCTGCCATGTCCCGCTCCTTGAGGTAGTTGGTCTGCGCCAAATCCAACGCAGACTATAAGCAAGTTTTGCCATTCCTGCCGGGCACGCAAGCAAAACGGCACGCCGGCTGCTGGAAAGCTGCCGGCGTGCCGCTTGGGCTTGAACAGGTTCTCAGGCGATGGCGTCTTCCACGCCGGCTCGCGATTCCTGCGCCTGCGTGCGGTTGTGGCGGATCTCGGCGCGGATCTCCTGCGGATTCTTCAGCAGGTTGAGGATAGGGCAACTGGCCTCCACCGCATCGAACAGCGTCTTGACCTCCTCATCCGAGGCCGGCGAATCCAGGTGCACTACATAAGCGATGTCGTGCGGCCAGATGGGAATCTGCTCATGGCCGGGACGGCCGCCGCGCGGATCGATCTTGCCGCTCACTTCCACTTCCAGCGAATCGATCGGCACCTGCCGATGCGCCGCCTGGATCAGGAAGATATGCGTGACGCAGGACCCCAGCACTCCCAGTTGCAACTCAGGAGAACTGGGCCCCAGGTTGTAGCCGGCGAAATCCGGCGGGCTATCGCTGATGACCTGGTGGTCGCGGATGCGGATGCGCCGCACGCCGCTGCGCCCTTCGGCCGACACCCGCGCCTGCAGGGCATTGGGGCCGGCGTTGCCGGCTTCGATCAGTGCTTCGCGCGCCAGCACGGCGCTGCGCTTTTCGCTGAGATAGTGGTTCAGTGATGTCATGGCGTCCTCGTTGTCTGTGGTCTTTTTTGCTCGTGCCTGTTTGCTGCCGGTCGAGACAGTTTCCCGCCGCGCGCATCGCCCTCGCAACGAAGCAATCCGCATATGGATATGCCATGCCGGGCACATATGGTTGCTCGCTCTTGTTCGTTTGCTTGCGGCCGCGCCTGGTCCATATTTCACATCTTGCGGCCGCCACGCCTGCCGCTTTCCATGCATTTCCTTCGACCTCAGTGGAGCCATGACCAAATGAAAAAAGACCTCCCTTCGCTTGAACAAGACACTTCCCCTTCCTGGTCGCGCCGCGACATCCTGCGCGCCGGGGGAGCCGCCGCACTGGCCGGGATCGGGGGATCCCTGGCCGCCGGCAGCGCCTGGTCGGCCGGCGCGCCGCACAAGCTGACCTTCGCCTGGAGCGCGGTGGCGTTCTGCCTCTCGCCGGTCGTGGTGGCGCAGGAAAAAGGCATCTTCGAAAAGAACGGCCTGCAGGTCGAACTGCTCAACTGGGGCGGCTCGACCGACCAGTTGCTCGAAGCGCTGGCCACCGGCAAGGCCGATGTCGGCGTGGGCCTGATCCACCGCTGGCTCAAGCCGCTGGAATCGGGCTTCGATGTCAAGGTGATCGGCGCCGCACACGGCGGCTGCCTGCGCATGGTGGGTGTCAAGGACGCCGGCGTGACCGACTGGAAACAGCTGAAGGGAAAGACCATCGGTGTGTCCGACCTGAACAGCCCGGCCAAGAATTTCTTCGCCATCCACCTGGCCAAGCGCGGCGTGAATATCGACAAGGATGTGGAATGGCGCGTCTATCCGGCCGACCTGCTCGATGTGGCGGCGAAAAAGGGCGAGATCCAGGCGATTGCCGATGGCGACCCGAACGTCTACCTGATCGAGAAGCGCAACCAGGGCGTGTTCACGGAGATTGGCAACAGCGGCATCGGCGAATACAAGGACAAGATCTGCTGCATCACCGGCGCGCGCGGCGAGTTCGTCCGCAACAACAAGCCGGCCGCAGCGGCCGTGGTGCGTTCGATCATCCAGGCCTCGGAATACGTGGCGGAAAACCCGAACGAGGCGGCCAAGCTGTACGCCAAGTATTCGCCCAAGGTGCCAGTGGAAGACCTGCGCGCGCTGCTCACCGATCTCACTTACCACAACCACCCCACCGGCAACGTCCTGCGTTCGGAGGTCGAATACTTCGCGCGCGATTTCCACACGGCCGGCGTACTCAAGAAGAGCACCGACCCGGCGCGCTTCGCCAGCCACGTAACAGTGGACGTGCTGGCCTGACGCAGCCGTGCGCCCCAGCCGCAGCCATGAAAGGAATCTGAAATGACGACGACAAGCGCGATCCCGAATGCGCCTGCAATTGCGCTCTCGCCGCCGCAGCGCAAGGCGGCGCTGTGGCGCACCGGCTTGCTGGCGGCCCTCGCCTGGCTGGCGCTGGGCCTGCTGGCGCTGGCCTGGCCCAACAAGGAAGTCGGCTTCAGCGACTGGGCTTTCACCGACGAGTTCGGCTATGCGGCAACGGCGCTGGCGCTGCTGCTGGCCGCACTGTCGTTGAGCGCGGGCAGCAAGGTGGCTTCCCGCACGGTCTACCTGCTGCGTCCGGCCGGCCAATGGCTGGTAGCCGTCCCCCTGTTGCTGGGCGTATGGGAAGTGCTGACCGCCAAGCTGGGCGTGCTGCCCTCGCCTTTCTTCGCTCCGCCGCAAAGCCTGATCGAAGTCTATGCCGAAGACTGGCCGCGCCTGGGCCTTTCCACCGCGCATTCGCTGCGCCTGCTGGTGCACGGTTTCGCCAGCGGCGCGGCGGTCGGTTTCCTGGTCGGCGTGTGGATCGGCTGGTCGCGCATCGCCGGCTACTGGGTGCATCCGGTGCTGCGCTTCCTGGGCCCGGTACCGGCGTCGGCGCTGCTGCCGCTGGCGTTCTTCTTCGCACCGTCCAGCTATGCCGCCGCGGTATTCCTGATCGCGCTGGCCACGGGTTTCCCGGTGGCGGTGCTGACCTGGTCCGGCGTGGCCTCGGTCAACAAGAGCTATTACGACGTGGCCCGCACGCTGGGCGCGTCGGAGTCCTTCCTGGTATTGCGGGTGGCGATACCGGCTGCGCTGCCGCAGGTTTTCGTCGGCTTGTTCATGGGCCTGGGCGCGGCATTCTCGGTGCTGGTCACCGCCGAAATGATGGGCGTCAAGGCCGGACTGGGCTGGTATTTGCAGTGGTCGCAAGGCTGGGCCGCCTATAGCAACATGTATGCCGCGCTGATCGTGATGGCGGCGCTGTGCTCGGGGCTGATCACGCTGCTCTTCAAGGTGCGCGACCGCGCGTTGTCGTGGCAGAAAGGAACCGTGAAATGGTGACGGCAACAGAACAGAACCCGCAACAGGCAACCCCGGCGGCGGCTTCCGAAGGCGCGCGCATCGACGTGCGGCAGGTCAGCCACTGGTTCAAGCTGCAGGAAAAGAAGCAAGATGTACTGCAGGTGCTCGACGATATTTCACTGTCGGTCGAGCCCGGCGAATTCGTCGCCCTGCTCGGCCCCAGCGGCTGCGGCAAGTCGACCTTGCTGCGGCTGGTGGCAGGGCTGGAGCCGGCCACCGCCGGCAGCATCCTGCAGGACGGCAAGCCGATCGACCGCCCCGATCCTTCGCGCATCGTGGTGTTCCAGGACCCGACCCTGTACCCGTGGCGCAAGGTGTGGGACAACGTGGCGCTGGGTCTGCAGGCGCGCGGCCTGTTGAAGCAGCACCGCCAGCGCGTGGACGATGCGCTGGCGCTGGTGGGCCTGGAAGAGTTCGCCAACGCTTTCCCGCACCAGCTCTCCGGCGGCATGGCGCAGCGCGTGGCGCTGGCGCGTGCGCTGGTCAACGATCCCCAGTTGCTGGTGCTGGACGAGCCGCTGGGCAAGCTCGATTCGCTCACGCGCCTGACCATGCAAAGCGAACTGGTCTCCTTGTGGCAGCGGCAAAAATTCTCCGCCCTGCTGGTCACGCACGACATCGAAGAGGCGCTGTTCCTGGCGCAGCGGGTGATCGTGTTCGGCCCGCGCCCGGCCGGCATCCGCGCCGAAATCAAGGTCGACCTGCCCTATCCGCGCCATCGCGGCGACGCGAAGCTGGCGCAGTTGCGGCATGAAGCGATGCGCCATTTGGGGCTGGATGAAAGTTGGTGATCCCTGAAGTCGGCATCGACTGGGATGCCTGCATCGGCCTGATGCTGCAGGCGATGCAGTCGCTCCAGCAAGGGCTGCTGCACTTGCTGGCCGCGCTGGGCGCCGCGCGGGATATCGATGGCCAGCCGGCCTGGCCTTTTGCGCTGCGCCTGAGCGGCGAGGTCATGCTGATCGACCGCAGCGTGGCGCGTGCGCTGATGGGGGCATTGGGCTACAGTGCGGCCGCATTGCTGCTGGTCGCGCTTTCCTTCGCCTGGAAACGGGCGCGTATCCCGCTGTTGCTGGCCGGCGGCGCATTGCTGCTGTTCACCCCTTGGCCTGATACGGCCCTGCTCACCGCTCCTGCGGTGCCGACCAGTTTCCATACTTCCCCCACCGGATTTTCCGCCACCGCCATCGTGCGCGGCGAACAGCTCTACACACGGCAATGCATCGCCTGCCACGGCGCCGACGGCAAAGGAAACACCCCGCTGGCGCTGTCGTTGCCGGTCGCGCCGCCCAACCTGTCGAGCGGACTGCTGTGGCGGCGCAGCGACGGCGACATCTTCTGGAGCCTGCAGTACGGCAAAGGAGGCAAAGGCGGCATGCCGGCTTTCGCGACACGTATCAGCGTCGCCGACAGTTGGGCCCTGATCGACTACATGAAGGCCAATGCCGCCGGTGTCGGCATCACCGACACCGGCGCATGGCCGCGGCCGGTGGCGCTGCCTGACATTGCACTGGCTTGCCGCTCGCCAGGCGCGACACACCTGAGCCAGTGGCATGGGCAACGCATCAGGCTGGTAGTAGCCAAACCCGGAAAAGCGCCCCCGCCCGAGGACCCCCGCCTGCAAAGCGTGCTGCTCAACGGCGCGGCGGCGCCGGATACCGTCGGCGCCATCGATTGCGCCAACAGCCAACGCGATGCGCTGCACGCCATTGCCATCATCACCGGCACGCCCGAGGAAAAATTGCCCGGCACCCAGCTCCTGGCCGACCGCGATGGCTGGCTGCGCGCGCGCAACGCCAGCGGCGACTGGTCGCCGGATGACATGCTGTGCCGCTCGACAGCGGTCGGGGAAGGCGCCGGAAACACGGCAGGCGGGATGGACCAACTGATCGCGGCCATGGATGCAGACCCGGTGCGTTTCGCCAAAGGCGGCTTCTTCACGCATCGGGAGAGATGATACGAAAGGGAAATTGCTATGCCTGCAAAGCGGGCAGGTGCTGGTCGATCGCTTTCATGGCCCAGGCCATGCCGGCCGCTTTCACTTCGTCGAAATCCTCGTAGCGTCTTTCCTTGTCGCGCCAGGCCTGCCATGCGGGTTTCCACTCCGGCTTGATCTGCACGGCAAGGTGCCAGCCGTCGAGCATTTCGAAGCCGACGACGCTGATCTCGTGATCGCGATAATGGCAGGTATGGATCAGGGACTGCATGGCATGTCCAAGGGAGAGGAACCTCTTCAGTATAGTGCCGCGAAAAATAAAAGCGATGGCTATCCAGATAACATCCCATGTATTGCCCATGCAAAAAACAAAACCCGGAGCCGCGTCGCGGACTCCGGGTTTTGTTCAAGGGAATTGAACTTGCTCCAGGCGCTCAGCCTTGGCCGGCAGTCTTGTAGCCCTTGCTGCTCATTGGCACGAATGCCAACAACACGCCAAGGATCGCCAGCGCCAGCACATAGTGCGCCGGGCCCTGCGCGTCTTGCTTGATCCACAGCGAGATCAGGATAGGGGTCAACCCGCCGAACACTGCATACGCCATGTTGTAGGCAAAGGACAGGCCGGAGAAACGCACCGGCGGCGGGAAGGCGCGGGTCGAAACGATGGGGGTGAGCGCGATGCTGCCCACGAACAGGCCGACCAGGCCATAGCCCCAGACCAGCGACTCGGGAGAACCCGGCAGTTGCCCGTAGAACCACACCGTGGACAACGCCAGGCCGCCCCAGCCGATGATCATGCAAGCGCGCGTGCCGATGCGGTCGCACAGCCAGCCGATAGCCAGGCAACCGATGGTCAGCATCAGCGTGCCGGCGCAGTTGGCCTGCATCACCAGCTTGGCCGGCAGGTGGTGCACGGTTTGCAGGTACGAAGGCGTCATCAGGATCACCACCACGATGGCGCCCGACAGGCACCAGGTCATGCCGGCCGTCAGGAGGCCGGCGGCGCGGTGATCGCGCAGCACCGTCTTGAGCGGCAGTTCGCGGGACTGGGCGCGGCGCGCCGCCAGTTCCCGGAACACCGGCGTTTCTTCAAGGTAGCGGCGCAAGTAGACCGACACCAGGCCGAACACGCCGCCCAGGATGAAGGGAATGCGCCAGGCGTAACCGGTCACTTCGCCTGGTTCGAACACGCTGTTGATGAAGATGCCCATCAGCGAACCCAGCAGGATGCCGCCGGTGATGCCAGCAGTCAGCGAACCGACGCCGAAGGCATAGCGGTTGGCCGGCACGTGTTCGGCCACGAACACCCAGGCGCCCGGCATCTCGCCGCCGATCGCAGCGCCTTGCAAGGTACGCATCAACAGCAGCAGGATGGGCGCGGCCACGCCGATGCTGGCATAAGTCGGCAACAGGCCGATCACCAGCGTAGGCACGGCCATCAGGAAGATCGACAGCGTGAACATGCGCTTGCGGCCGATCACGTCGCCGTAGTGGGCGATGATGATGCCGCCTACCGGACGCGCCAGATAGCCGGCGGCGAAGATGCCGAAAGTCTGCAGCATGCGCAGCCACTCTGGCATATCGGCCGGGAAGAACAGCTTGCCGACCACCGCCGCGAAGAACACGTAAATGACGAAGTCATAAAACTCCAGCGTGCCGCCCAGGGCGGACAGGCCGAGCGTCTTGTAGTCGGAGGAAGTGAGGGGACGGTGCCGGGACTCGTTGATGGCCCCGGTATATTCAGCAGAAGTAGACATGGTTTTTCAGCACAATCGGCAATACGGAAATCACGATCCGTGCGCCTTGCATTTGCTGAATGCAAATGCCATTGGCACACCGGGCCGGATGGCCGGTTTGGTATCGTCTTTAAGCAGGTGGATCGCAAACGGCATGTCTGCGAAGGACAGATTCAGCGGAAAACGTAAAGCGGAGACCTACGATTTAGCGGCGAAACTGGGAACATGATACCCGAAAGCGGCAAAGCTTTCGCGATGCAGCATTTTTTGCCGTTTTTTCATCAAACAACAGCATTCAGCATATGACTGGACTGAAAGATGAATGGATGAAAAATCATCCGCATCGCAACAAAAAAGCAAAGCGAGCTGAATTACCGATGTTTCGTGAGCATGGTGTCCACTTCATCCCCTACCTTGCCCAACGTAGCCAATCAGGCCAACCCGGTATGCGAATCCGGTTGGTCATTTTTTACGAGCCTTGCATTTCAGAAGTCGAGCACGATGTCCACCGCCGCACTCCGGCGCAGCATCAGGAAACCTTCGCCATAGATGTTGCGGATCTGCATCGGCGCCTCTTCCAGCGAACGCAATTTCTGGCGCACGCGATAGATTAGCGCATCGATGCGATGGGAATCGTATTCCTCGGCGCCGGACCTGAGCAGGTCGAACAGTTGCGCATGCGAGACCGGATAATTGGGACTTTGCAGCAGTGCCGCCAACGCAATGCTTTCCTTGTCGGTGAACTGCAGCGATACCGCATTGCCATCGACCAGGCGACCGGATTTGCGGTTGAAGGTCCACTTCTCCGATTCCGGCGAGCTCTGGTGCGGTGGCGTCTTCATGCGGCGCGACAATGCGGTCAGCGTCGCCGATACCTCGTCCAGCTTGACCGGCTTGATCAGATAATAATCGGCGCCATCGCTCATGCCGCGTACACGCTCTTCCAGCCGGGTGCTGGCAGTCAGGATGACGATGCCCATCGATGGGAAATGCTGGCGGATCGAGGCCAGTTCCGGCAGGAGATTGCCATCCGGCAGGCCAGCATCGGAGATCAGGATATCGGGCTGCCGGTTTTTCAGGATTTCAAGTGCTTGCGCAAGGCCCGAGCAGCTACCGGCCTCATAGCCCAACCCCCCGACATGTGCAGCAAGCGTGTTGCGCCAGTCGATCTCGCCTTCAACGATTAATACTTTCATTTAATCTAGCGTTCCGGACGAAACTGTTCTTGGAACCTGTTTGCGATCCCGGCGGAAATTGGCCGGTCGTCCTTCGGGATGGGATGCAAGGCCTTGCAACGCCAGACCGCCCGAAGGGCGGTTGGACAAGCCCGCTGAGATTGCAAACAGGTTCTTATGACTGCCGGAAACATCGCCGCCGCGCCCTTACCAGACGCGCATCCGGGCTCACCCCACGAGCTCGGCAATGCTTTCCATATTTACAACGTTATACAGAAAATATCTGCCGAGAAACTCATAAAAACTCGCAAACAACTTGCAAACGTTTTCACCTCATCGATATTTGCGCCGCGGACATCCGCCAGTTCCTGGAGCTCTTCCCACGCTCCTCCGGAATGGCAGCAGCGCTGCTTGCTCCGCCAATCCCTGCTAAGGTGTCAATTCCATGTCACCAGATGCCCGCCAAAGGCCCGCCTATTCCATGCGTCTATTGATCCTTTCCGACCTCCATCTTGAAGTCTGGCGTGAAAACGCGCCCGCCATCCGTCCCGCATCGAGCCGTCCCGATGTCGTCATCCTGGCTGGCGACATCGACAAGCCGGCCCGCGCACTGGCCTGGGCCGAACACACATTCGCCGGCCTGCCGGTGATCTATGTCAGCGGCAACCATGAAGGCTATGGAGATAGTTGGGAAGGCACGCTACGCAACCTGGCGCGGCAGGCAGAAGCATCGTCCAATGTGAACCTGCTGGATCGGAGCGAAACCGTGATCGGCGGTGTGCGCTTCCTCGGCGCCACACTCTGGACCGACTATGCCTTGTTCGGGGAAGAGAACCGGCAAGCCGCGATGCAAGCGGCCGAACCCGTGATGCTGGACTATCGCCGCATCCAGGTGGAAGACGGCGGCCTGCATCCGATGACGCCCGACGACACGGTGCGGCTGCACCGCGCCGACCTCGCCTGGCTGGCGGAAAAACTGGAAACGCCTTTCGACGGCCGCACCGTGGTGGTCACCCACATGGCGCCATCGCTGCGTTCGGTATCAACGCGTTACGCGCAAGACCTGGTGTCGGCGGCGTTCTCTTCCAACCTCGATGCGCTGGTAGAGCGCGCCGACCTGTGGGTGCATGGCCATACCCACGACTCATTCGATTACCGCATCGGGAACTGTCGCATCATCTGCAATCCCTGCGGTTATCTCCGGCGCGATGGCACACCGGAAAACGAGCACTACAACCCGGATCTGATCGTGGAGATCTGAACCGTACTCAGCCTTTGAAGGCAACGCGGCGCCAGCCAACGCTGGGCAAGGCCGGCAGCAGCAGGCCCATGCACAGCAGCCCCATGCCCAGCAGCAGGTCCGGCGAAAGCGTCTCGCCGAAGATCAGCGACGACAGCGTCAGGCCCACCACCGGCACGCCCAGCATGCACACCGATACCGTTACCGGCGACAGACGCTGGGTCATCTGCAGCACGATCAGGAAAGTCAGCGCGGTGGCCAGCGGGCCGGTGTAGGCGATCACGTACCAGGAATGGCTCTCCGCCAGGAAGACCGGTGCTCCTTCGAAGACCAGGGCCAGCACGCACAGCGGCAACGCGGCCACCAGCGTCTGCCAGGGCAGCAGGTCGAAATCCAGCTTCACGCCCGGGGTCAACTTGATCTGCAGGATGTTCATGGCCCACGACAGCGAGGCCACGCCCAGCATCAGGTAACCGATCATGCTGTGCAGGTCGGCATGCAACAGCGCAGGCAGCACGATCACCGCCATGCCGGCATAGCTGCACACGGTCGCCAGCGACTGCTGCGCATTGAGCTTTTGCTTGAGCACCAGCGCCGCGCCCGGCACCACCCAGATCGACGTGGCATAGGCGATCAGCGAAGCGCGGCCGGGCATGACGAAATGCAGCGCGCCCGTCACCAGCGCAGTAAACAATCCCATCTGCAGGATGCCCACGCCAGCCACGATCGGCCATTCGGCACGGGTCGGCAAGCGCAGCTTGCCGAGGGCGAAGGCGATCGCAAAACTCAATACGGCGGCGGAAAGAAAACGGCTGGCGGCAAACCACAGCGGCGGAATGTAATGGCTGCCGAACTTCATCACCGGCCAGTTGCCGCCCCAGATGCAAATCGCCACCACCACGCAAACCAGAAACCATCCGCTCATCGGCTTGTGCTTGGCGGCGGACTGGGGGATGACGCGGGCGGCCGCGTTTTCGATCGACATGCTGGACTCCGTGGAAGACAAAAGGAGCATTCCAACTGCGCGAGAAACAGCCTGGATTCGGCCATTTCGACGCATGCTGCAATGCATCCAAAACGGCTCCATGGTAGAGAAAAGGCGGCAAATAGTGCTGCCGTATTGCAGAGATGAAACCGGATATTTCGGCATTTTCTGCCGCAAAAATATTTTTTACAGATTTATTATTTTTTCAAATCTTTTTGGAGCAGCATCTTCCACTTCATGGTGCATGGCCCGGCGCTGCCCTGCCGTGATGCACAAACGATGGCCGGAAACGATAACGGCGCCCACCAGGAGCGCCGTTACTCAGAACACCGACGACCGGTCAGCGCAGCAACGGCGCCTGACCTGCCGCCAGTGGCGCCGATGCAGGCGCCGCCCTCTGGTTGCGGTCCAGTGTGAACACGCCGACCAGCGCCACCAGCTTCTGCGCCTGTTCCTGCAACGACTGCGCTGCCGCAGCAGCCTGTTCCACCAGCGCGGCATTCTGTTGCGTGGTCTCGTCCATCTGCGTGATGGCATGGCCTACCTGCTCGATACCGGCGCTCTGCTCATGGCTGGCGGTAGCGATCTCATTGACCACGGTAGAGACGCCCTGGATGCTGGAGACCACCTGCTGCATGGTCTGGCCGGCCTGCTGCACCAGTTGCGTGCCGGCGTCGACCTTGCCCACCGAGTCGTCGATCAAGACCTTGATCTCCTTGGCCGCGGCTGCCGAACGCTGCGCCAGTGAACGCACCTCGGACGCCACCACGGCGAAGCCGCGCCCCTGCTCGCCGGCGCGCGCGGCTTCCACTGCCGCATTGAGGGCGAGGATGTTGGTCTGGAAGGCGATACCGTCGATCACGCTGATGATGTCGACGATCTTGCGCGAGGAGTCGTTGATGGAAGTCATGGTCTGCACCACCTGGCCGACCACGTCGCCGCCTTCGATGGCCACCTTGGACGCGGTCGCCGCCAGCTGGTTGGCGTGCTGGGCATTGGCGGCGTTCTGCCTGACGGTGGAGGTCAGCTCCTCCATCGCCGAAGCCGTTTCTTCCAGCGAGCCGGCCTGCTGCTCGGTACGGTTGGACAGGTCCATGTTGCCGGTGGCGATCTCATCCACCGAGGTCTTGATCGATTCGGTGGCGCCCTGGATGCCATGCACGGTATCGACCAGGCGGTCGCGCGTATAGGCCACCGCCGCCACCAGGCTGCGGTTGTCGCCGCCGCTGGTGCGGATGGCGCCGGTCAGGTCGCCGGCGGCGATCTTGCGCGCCATATCGGCAGCTTCGGCCGGTTCGCCGCCGATGGAACGGAAGATATTGCGCGACACCATGCCGGCGATGACCGACAACAGCACGCCCAGCGCCACCAGCACCGCCACCGCCTGGATCAATGCCTTGCGGAAGTCGGCTTCGATGTCGTCCGAATACACGCTACAGATCAGGTCCCAGTTCCACGGCTTGAAGCGCTTGACGAAACCCATCTTGGGGCTGGGCTTGTCGGCCCCCGGGCGCGGCCACCAGTATTCGAGGAAGCCCTTGCCGGCAGACGATGCGCCGGTGGCGGCGATCATCTTGTACAGCTGGTTGCCCTTGGCATCCTTGAAGTCGATCAGGTTCTTGCCATCGAGCTTGGTATTGATCGGGTGCATCACGACCGTCGAATCGGCGCCGATGATGGTCACGTAGCCGTCGCCGGTATAGCGCTGGTCCTTGACGCGGGCAATGGCGCCCTTTTGCGCGTCTTCATGCGACATCTTGCCGTCGGCTTCCAGCTTGGCGTAGCCGGCGATCAGGCTATACGCCATCTCCGTGACGTCTTCCAGCGCCCGCTGGCGTTCGGAAATCTGCAGGTCGCGGGTCTGGTAAGCATGCCAGACCGAGAGGAACAGCAAGGCGACCAAAGAGAAGATCAGGGGCAACCAGAGTTTTTTCTTGAGCGAGAGATTGGTCATCGTCGGCGTCGGAATGTTGTTGGAATGGGTTCCGGGGCGCCATCGACAGCTGCCGTCTGACCGGCTGCGCGAAACGCCGGAGCCTGCCCAAGGCAGTCCCTGGCGTGCGCCGGACTTGCCAGACCGGCATGATCGTTGACCTTCCCCTGAATCGTTTACGGCGTGGACGATGCACCGCTAAAGGGTTGCCGAAGCACAAAATGACAAATTTTTTCCCGTCAGGCAAGAATGATCTTCTTGGGACGGGCAGGATCGGGCAAACCGCACTGGAGAAATTGCCCGCGACCAACATCGCCGCAGGCCAGCACGCCATCCCATACCACTTCCCCGCGCGACAGCGTGGTCTCGGGCCAGCCGGTGATCCGCATGCCTTCATACGGCGTGTAATCGACGTCATGGTGCAGCATCTCGTTGCGGATGATGACTTCCTTGTGCGGGTCCCAGATCGCGATGTCGGCGTCGCTGCCGATGGCGATCGTGCCCTTGCGCGGATACAGGCCGTACATCTTGGCCGGGTCGGTGGCCGTCAGCGCGACAAAGCGGTTCAGGTCGATGCGCCCTTTGCCCACGCCTTCCGAAAACAGGATCGGCATGCGCGTTTCCAGCCCCGGCGTACCGTTGGGGATATAGCGGAACGGCACCTCCTTGCCGCCCGGTTTCTTGCCTTGCGGGTCTTCGTAGCGGAACGGCGCATGGTCCGACGAGAACACCGTGAACAGGCCGCTGGCCAGGCCGTCCCACACGTACTGCTGGTTGGCCTTGTCGCGCGGCGGCGGGCTGCACACGCACTTGGCGCCGTGGTAGCCATCATCGAGATGGTCGGCGGTCAGCACCAGGTATTGCGGACAGGTTTCGGCATAGATGCGCAGGCCGTGGCCATGCGCCCAGCGGATCTGTTCGATGGCCTCCTTGCCGGAGACGTGCACGATCAGGATCGGCACGTCCACCAGTTCCGACAAGGCGATGGCGCGGTGCGTGGCCTCGCGCTCGACCAGCATCGGGCGCGATGTGGCGTGATACTTCGGCGCGGTCAGCCCGGCTTCTTCCAGCTGTTCGGTCAGCCAGCCGATGCAGTCGGCGTTCTCGGCGTGCACCATGACCATCGCCCCCTCGCGCCGCGCCAGGGCCAGCAATTCAAGGATCTGGCGGTCGTTGAGCTTGAGGTCGTCATAGGTCATGTAGATCTTGAACGAGGTATAGCCTTCGCGCACCAGTTGCGGCAGTTCTTCCTTGAGCACCTTTTCGCTGGGATCGCTGATGATCATGTGGAAGGCGTAGTCGATCACGGCCTTTCCTTCGGCGCGGCGATGGTAATCCTCGACCGCCGCGCGCAGCGACTGGCCCTTGGCCTGGGCCGCGAACGGGATCACGGTGGTGGTGCCGCCGCAGGCGGCCGAGATGGTGCCGCTCCTGAAATCGTCGGCCATCTTCAGCCCCTCTTCCATCGGCTGGTCGAGGTGGCAGTGCGCATCGACGCCGCCGGGCAGCACCAGCTTGCCGGCGGCGTCGATCTCCTTCTTCCCGGGCGGCAGGCCGCGCCCCAGCATGGCGACCTTGCCATCCTTGATGCCGACATCGCATTGCATGATGTCGGAAGCGGTGGCCACGGTGCCGTTGCGGATCACTACGTCAAAATGTTCCATGATGGTTTCCTGGTCGGTATCTGCAAACGCAGGGCGAAATCCGCCCTCGCCCGCTGCCTGCAAAGCAAGGCGGCGGAGTGTGCAAAGGGAATCGGGATAGGCTTACCTGACGTCGCGGAACAGGCTGCCCCAGCCGCGGATGCGCGACGGGTCGGCGCCGGCCTGCCTGAGCGACTTCCACACCACGGTGGAGATCGTGTCGTAGATCGGGATGCCGGTTTCCTTCTCCAGTTCCTCCACCAACGGCGCGCCGCGCAGGTTGGTGCAAAAGATGGTGATGGCCTGCGGCTTGTCTTTCGCGACTTCGCGCACCATGGCGCGCAGCTCGTCGGCGCCCACTTCCGAGAAGGAGAAATTGTCCTGCTTGCGCAAGTGCCGTTCGGACACGCACTCATAGCCGGCGCTGCCGTAGTTCTTGACGATGGCGGCCTGCACGTCGTCGAGATATGGCGTGACAAGGCCGAAACGCTTGACGCCGGTGATATCGAAGATCTCATTCAGGGCCAGCACCGAAGTGCAGGCCGGGATGCCGGTGGCATCGGTGATGCGGCGGCACAGCCGCTCGTCGGCCTCGAAGCCGAGCCAGCCGGAAGAGGTGCCGTTCCAGCCGATGCTGCCGACCTTGGCATGCGACAGCAGCTCGGCCGCGCGCAGGATCTCGCTGTCGTCGAACTGGGCCAGCGCCTGGTTGGACAGCGCGATCTCGGTGACGCGGAATCGTCCGAAGTGGGCGCTAGCCTCGGGGATATCGGCGATCATCGCAGTGGTCACCGGCTCCAGCGTGGTGTTGGAGGACGGCGTCAGCATGCCGAGCAAAGTGCGTTGCGTCATTGGGTTTCCTTTCACGCCGCCAGCTTGGCGGCATCCGCATGCGCCAGCGCCGATTCCTCGCGGATCAGGCTCAGCACATGGCGCTTGTATTGGTTGAATTCCTGCGTGGTGGTGTCGCGCGGGCGTGCCAGGTCGATGTCGATCAGCTCGCGCATGCGGCCCGGCCGGTGCGTCATCACCGCCACCTTGGTGGCCAGGATCAGCGCCTCGTCCACGCTATGGGTCACGAACACGATGGTACCTTCATAGCGCTGCCACAGCGCGACCAGCTCTTCCTGCATCTCCAGCTTGGTCTGCGCATCCAGGGCGGCGAAGGGCTCGTCCATCAAGATCACGGACGGGTTCTGCAGCAAGGCGCGGGCGATACCCACGCGCTGCGCCATGCCGCCGGAGAGTTCGCTGGGATAGTGGTTCTCGAAGCCCTTGAGTTTCACGGTCTCGATGAAGGGCTGGGCCGCCGCTCGCCGTTCGGCCGCACTCTTGCCCTGCAGCTTCAGCGAGAAGGCAACGTTGTCCCACACCGGCAGCCAGGGCATCAGGTTGGCCTGCTGGAACACCATGCCGCGGTCGGCGCCGGGACCGGCGATGTTCTTGCCGTCCACTTTCACCTCGCCGCTGGTCGGGAATTCGAAGCCGGCGATCATGTTCAAAAGCGTCGACTTGCCGCAACCCGAGGGGCCGAGCAAACACAGGAATTCCTTCTTCTCCAGCTTGAGGCTGACGTTGTCGATCGCAAGCATGTCAGTGCCGCGCTTGCGGTCCTTGAACACCTTGACGATGTCGTTCAGTTCGATGAATGCCATGCTCATTTTCCTTTCACGCCTTGCCTTGCACGGTGGAGACATGCTGCCAGCGCAGCACCGAATTCATGATCTGCTTGAGCAGCCAGTCAGCCAGGAACCCCAGCAGGCCGATGCTGATCATCGCCGCGATCACCAGGTCGTAGCGCAGGAAGTAATACGAATCCCACAGCGCATAGCCCAGGCCGCTCTTGACCGCCACCATCTCCGCCGTCACCGTCAGCATCCAGGCGCTGCCGATGCCGATGCGCAAACCGGCGAAGATGCTCGGCATGGCCGCCGGCAAAATCACGAAGCGCAGCAACTGCCCTTGCCTGGCACCGGCCATGGCGGCCGCGCGCAGCAAGTTGCGGTCGGAAGTCTTCACGCCATGCACGGTGTTCATCAGGATCGGGAAGAACGCGCCAAGAAACACCAGGAAAATCGCCGGCTTGTTGGCGATGCCAAACCAGATGATGGCCAGCGGAATCCACGACACCGGAGGGATCGGCCGCAGCATCTGCACGGTCGGTTCGATGGCGCGCTCGACCCAGCGCCACCAGCCGATCGCCACGCCCAGCGCGATGCCTGATACGGCGGCGATCAGGTAGCCGGCGGTCACCCGCATGCAGCTTGCCATGGCGTCGTAGATCCACTTGCCGCTGCTGTCCTGGGCGGCGTCGTTGATGCCGAAGATCCAGTCCATCCAGGTAGCGAACACGCGCGACGGCGCCGGCAGCAGCGCCGGCGGAATCACGCCGGAACGGGAGAATGCCTCCCAGAACAGCACCAGCAGCAGCGGAACCGCGAAGCGCCACTTCGCCTCCGACAGGGAACGCATCAATCCATTCATGGCGATTCCTTCCGTCTTCATCAATAGCCAAGCTCAGACTTCGGCTTGCCCGTGACGCTCATCAGGAAGCTGTAGTCCATGTTCTTTTCCGCCAATGCAGAGACGTCGCTGGAGACATACTTCAGGTCCTTCATCATGCCGGCGATGGCCTTGGTCTGGGTGCGGTACATGCGGTAGTCGGGATAGGCGTTGTTGAGCGCCTCGGTAGCGACCTTGGGGTCCAGGCCGGTACCCTTGACGATGCTGTTGATCCAGCCCTGCTTGTCCTTCTGCAAGCCATCGACCAGCTTGACCACGGCGGCCACCGTCTCCTTCACTTCGGCCGGATGCTCCTTGATCACGTCCGAGCGGGTCACGATCAGGTTGGTCAGGCGGCCGGCAGCCTGGTCGTACGGATAGGCGAAATGCTTGCCCACGCCGGTCATGCGGATCTGGGAGGCGAACGGCTCGACCGAACAGATCAGCTCCACCTCGCCGCGCGAGAGCGCCGCCGCATGGTCGGACGGATTGGGGATATTGACGAACTGCACATCCTTGGACGGGTCGATGCCGTGGCCGGCCAGCTCGCCGCGCATGTGCAGATCCTGCGCGTTGCCGCGCGAGGCGGCGATGCGGAAGGGCTTGCCCTGAGCCTTGTAGTCTGCGATCAGCTTTTTCAGTCCGGCCCAGTCATCCGAAGCCAGCTTGGCGTCCTTGCCCACCAGCATTTCAGAACCGCCGTTGACCTGGCCCGATACCGCCACGAGATCGAAACCCTTGTCCAGACCGCTCACATAGGCGAGGTAGGTCACCTGGGCGATATCCACGCTCTTGGACACCAGCGCGGTCAGCGCGTCGCTGCCGGCGGTGAAGTTGATGCCTTCGATCTCCACGTTCTGCGCCAGCGCCGGCACCATGACCATCGACATGCAATGCGCACACTTGGCATACGCCAGCTTGATCTTCGGTTTGGACTGGGCGGCAGCCGAACCCGCCGCCATCACGCCACAGGCCAGCATGGCAGCCAGGGCAGCGCCCTTGAAGGACAGGCTGAACGGGGACTTGCGAACTTGCTTTTGCATCGTTTTTCTCCCTGAAATGAACAAACCACAGATAAATTGTGACAATTTAATTTTTCATTGCCACGATTTATGCAATAGGTGTGCCAGCCAGGAGAAATGATTGTGGATGCATCAAGAAATAGCCCGCCAAGTCAGTCTTTTCATGGAAGACCAGGCCGCCCAGGAAAAAGGTTGCGAGGTGGAAAGACCGGAAATTCGCACCAACTTGTGGCCGTGAGGCGATGCGGAAGATAAAAGTCTCCCCACATGAGTGCGCCAAAATCATTTTTATCTGTACGGATATTTTTATAATTTTGTGACAAATAAATTCCACAATTTTCAGCTATCATGGCGCCAACCATGACACCGATAACGCCACGCACACGCTGCGGGCGAACCTACGCCGAGACGACACGAGCATGAGTACCAGTACCAGCACGGCCCCATCCAGCCGCAGGAAAAGCATCGCCAAACCCGACAACAGCCCCTTGCCCGGCCAGGCCATCAGCGCCCGCCCGATGGCCGGCGATGCGATCTACGAGCGCATCCTGGGCTCGATCATGGAACACCGCCTCACGCCCGGCACCAAGCTGGTGGAAGAGAAGCTGGCCAGCATCTTCGGCGTCAACCGCACCCGCGTGCGCGAAGTGCTGGCGCGGCTGTCGCATGAAGGCCTGATCACCACCATCCCCAACCGCGGCGCCTTCGTCGCCAGCCCCACCCCCGACGAAGCGCGCTCCATCTTCGCCGCGCGCCGCCTGCTGGAACCGGCCCTGCTGCGCCACTTGTGCGAACACACCCAGCCCGCACACATCGCGCAACTGCGCGAACATGTAGCGCAGGAAGCCAAGGCGCGCGAGAACAACGACCGCCGCGCCATCATCCGCCTCTCCGGCGAATTCCACATCCGCATCGCCGACATGGTCGGGAACCCGGTGATGAGCAAGATGATGCGCGAACTGGCCTCGCTCACCTGCCTGATCATCGTGCTGTACGACTCGCCCACGGTGCCGGCCTGCACCCACGACGAACACGGCCAGATCATCGACGCGATTGCCGCCGGCCGCGCCGAAGATGCGGTGGCCGCGATGATCGAGCACCTGCACCACATCGAGGAAGTGCTGGACATGTCGGCGCCGCCGAGCGAGGACGAGGATCTGGAGGCAATGCTCGGCCTCAACTGAAGCCCTCCTGCAATCTCGAAAAAAATGCCGCACCGATTTTCCGCCGGTGCGGCATTTTTCATGGCGGCGCCCGCCACCGGCGCAGTTACGACCCGCCGGCCGCCGTTTCCAGCAGCACTTCAATAGAGCGCGCCACTCCCAACAGCGATTCGTCCGCGTGCGCTGGCGCGACCAGTTGCACGCCCAGCGGCAGCCCTCGCTCGCTACCGCAAGGCAGGTTCAGGCAAGGCACGCCCAATGCGCTCCACGGCCGATTGAACAAGGAACTGCCGGTGCCACTGGCGGCCAGCGGCGCAGCGCCCGGCGCGCTGAAACCGAGCAGCGCATCGATACCCCGCATGGCGTGCGCGAAGCTATCGCGGCTGCGTTCGACAAAAGCCAGCGCCGCATGGTATTGACGGTCTCCGACGGACAGTCCACGTTCGATCAGCTCGATGGTCTGCGGGGTCAGCTGCGCGCGGTGCTCATGGTATTCGCGTGCCAGTGTGCGCGATGCCTCGACGGCCATGATCAGGCGATTCTCTTCTCCCAGCCGCGCCACCATGTCCATATCCAGCTCCGGCTCGACGACCTCGATGCCGGCCTCGTGCAAACGCAAGCGCAACCGCCCGGACATTTCATGCGAGGCTGCTGACGCCTGCGCCGCATGCGGTCCTGGATACCAGGCCACACGCTGCGGCTGCACGCACCTGCCATGCGGCGTTGGCTCCGGCTCCGGCACCAACGCCTCGAACAGCCTGGCAACATCCGCCACGCTCCGTGCATGCAAGCCCACCGTGTCGCTGGACGGCGCCAGCGGCTTCATGCCGGCGCCATCGATACGGCCATGGGTAGGCTTGAAGCCGACCACACCGCAGAAAGCGGCCGGACGAATGGTCGATCCCCCGGTCTGCGAACTGATGGCCACGCTCGCCATGCCGGCGGCAACCGCGGCGGCCGAACCGCTGGAAGAGCCGCCCGGCGTATGTAGGTGCGCATGCGGATTGCGCGTCGGCCCCGGCGCCGCATAGGCGAATTCAGTAGTGACGGTCTTGCCCAGGATCAGCGCGCCAGCCGCCCGCAGGCGGGCCACCACAGCCGCGTCGCACGCCGGACGATGGCCGCGGTACAGCGAGGCGCCATAAGCGGTGGGCATATCGGCGGTATCGATGATGTCCTTGATGCCGACGGCAAACCCGGCCAGCGGCCCCAGCGGTTCGCCCTGCGCATGCCGCAGGTCAGCCAGCCGCGCCGCCGCCAGCACCTGTTCCTTGTCATGCCAGGCCCAGGCCATCACCTGCGACTCGCGCGCCTCAATGCGTTCGATGCACGATGCCGCGATGTCCGCCTGCGAACACGTTCCCGCCAGCAGCCGCTGGCGCAACCGGCCACCGTGCTCCTGCCACAGCAGGCCGCTCATGATTGCGGGGGATGAAACTCCTGCCAATGGCGGGCGATGTCCTCGCGCCGGCACACCCATACGCCGGGCCGGGCAGCGACATGGTCCAGGAAGCGTGCCAGTCCGACTGCGCGTCCGGGATGGCCGATCAGGCGCAGGTGCAAACCGACCGACATCATCTTCGGCGCCGTGGCGCCCTCTTCATAGAGCATGTCGAAGCTGTCGCGCAGGAATTCGAAGAAGTCGCTGGCCGTCGCCATGGAGCCGCGGCTGAACTTGGCGTCGTTGTTGGTCAGGCTATAGGGCACCACCAGATGGTCGCGGCCCTGTACCCGGGTCCAGTACGGCAGTTCGTCGTTGTAGGCGTCGGCGTCATACAGGAAGCCGCCGTGCTCCACCAGCAGGCGGCGGGTATCCACCGTCGGCGCGTAGCGGCAATACCAGCCGGCCGGCGGCCGCCCGATGCTGCGGGTGATCGACTCGTAGGCGGCGGCGATTTCCGCACGCTCCTGTTCGACACTGAACTGCTGCGAGCGCACCCAGCGCCGGCCGTGGCTGCAGACATCGTGGCCGGCCTCGCGGATCGCCCGCGCCACGGCCGGATTGCGCTCCAGCGCCAGCGCCGTGGCAAACACCGTGGCCGGCATGCCGCGCTCGCGCAGCAGGCGCAAGATGCGCCAGATGCCCACGCGACTGCCGTATTCGTACATCGATTCGGCGGCCAGGTCGCGGCCTTCGAAACCGCCGGAACCGCCTTCGACCAGGCCGGTTTCGGTCGCGCCGTCGCCGTCGTCGAAGGACATCTCCGAGCCCTCTTCATAATTGACCACAATGTTGAGCGCCACCCGCGCCCGGCCCGGCCACTTCGGGTCGGGCGGCGCTTCGCCGTAACCGACGAAGTCGCGCGCCAGGTGGCCGTAAAGATCGTGCGTATTGTCAGCCATCGATGTCTCCTCTTCCCTCATGCCGGCAGCGGCACGTCGACCGGCTCATCCAGCCGCACCACCACGGTGTCGTCGCCACGGCCGCTGTAACCCATGATCACCACCACCTCGTTGGGCCCATCCACCGAGCTGAACGTATAGTGCCAGACGTGCGGACGGTAGGTGACGCCCTGTCCGCCCTCGGTCAGGAAGGCCCGCATACCGGCCAGATCGGGACGGCCATTGCCGTCGGGCGGCGCCACCACCACCAGGCAACGCCCTTGCTGCATCGGCACGAAAGTCTGGGCCGAATACGGATGGGACTCCATCTCGTCGACCCGCACCGGCGAGCCGCCGACCTTGGGGATGCGGTTGACCCATAACCTGGGCCCGTTGTCGGCGCCGAACTGCAGCGAGAAATCGCGGCGGCGTACGGTGGTCTTGTTCTCCAGCACTTCGCCGAAGGCGGCGAATTCTTCCGCGCTGATCGGCTCAACGTCGAGCTGTCTGTACATGCATTTCTCCATCGTTGACGGTAGTAGCGTCGTTCGCCAGTACGGCGTTCGACCTGAAAAGATCGGTATTGCGGAACAGCAGCATCAGCACGATGCCGCACAGCATGAAGCCGCCGAAGATGAAGCCGGTCGCGGCAAAGCTGCCGGTGGCCTGGCGGCTCCATCCCAGCAGGGTCGGCGCCACCACGCCTGACAAATTGGCCAGCGAATTGATGAAGGCCACGGCAGCGGCGGCAGTGGCGCCGGTCATCAGCGAAGTCGGCAAGCTCCACAGCACCACGTTGGAGGCATATACGCCCATGGCCGCAATGATCAGGCCCAGCATGGCGGCGGCGTGCATGTCCAGCATCAGCGCCAGCACCAGGAAGCCGACGGTGGCCAGCGAGAACGAGCCGATCAGGTGCCACACGCGTTCGCGCCGGGTGTCCGAATGGCGCCCCCAGTACACCATGGCGGCGGCGCCGAACAGGTAGGGAATGGCGCTGAGGTAGCCGACCATCGAATCGCTGTAGCCGAAACTCTTGATGATCTGCGGCAGGAAGAAAGCGATGCCGGTGGTGCCGAACACGATACAGAACAGCGTGCCGGCCAGCAGCAGCACGCCGGGATTGGTGAAGGCATCCGACAGCTTGTAGTGGCCGGTGGCGGTGATGGCCTGCTGTTCACTGGCCATGATGGCCTCGAGCCGTTCCTTCTCCTGCTGGCTCAGCCAGTTCACTTCCGATGGCTTGTCGGCCAGCAGGCGCAGGCACAACAGGCCGAGCACGATGGCCGGCAGCGCTTCGATGAGGAACATCCATTGCCAGCCACGCAAGCCGGCCACGTTGTTCATGCCGTCCAGGATGATCCCCGAGATCGGGCTGCCGATCAGGCCCGACAGCGGGATGGCCACCATGAAGATACCGGTCACGCGGGCACGGTAGCTGGTCGGGAACCAGCGGCCGATGTACACCATGATGCCCGGGAAGAAACCGGCCTCCGATGCGCCCAGCAGGAAACGCAGCAGGTAGAAGCTCTTTTCCCCGGTGACGAAGGCCATGCACATTGAGATCACGCCCCAGGTGATCATGATGCGCGCGATCCATATCCTGGCGCCGACCTTGGCCAGCACCAGATTGCTGGGTACCTCGAAGAAGAAGTAGCCGATGAAGAACATGCTCGCGCCGAAGCCGTAGGCGATGCTCGAAATGCCGAGGTCGGCATTCATCTGCAGCGAAGCGAAGGAAATATTGACGCGGTCGAGAAAGGCGATGAAGTACAGCAGCATCAGGAATGGAATGATCTTCCACATCAATCGTTTCATCAGGGCGGCATCGGTGCTGCCGTCTGTCATGGCTGGCGAATTCATGAGGTTCCCACTTTTGGCTGAAAGGTCAAGAAGGCCGGCGGTTGCTTCCGCGGGCACGAATGGCGCAGCGCTGCGATCCGAAACCCATTCTAGAGAAGCGGATACAATAGTCAATTATTAATATTTTCGCTGTTTCTATCAGCTTTAGTTATTATGAATCTACGCCTGCTTGGTATCTTCCGCGCGGTCATGGCGAATGAAAGCACGATCGGCGCCGCGCGCAGCCTGGATATCTCGCAGCCTGCGGTCAGCAACGCCATACGCCAGCTGGAGGAGGAACTGGGCTTCGCCCTGTTCGACCGCGTCGGCAATCGCCTGGCCGCGCGCGAAGAGGCACGGGTGCTGCTCAAGGAATCGGAAGCCATGTTCCTGTTCGCGCGCAAGCTCGATGACGTGGCCGAGGACTTGAAGGAAAACCGCGTCGGGCGCGTGCGTGTCACCGCCACGCCCCAGTTGGGGCACACCGTGCTGCCGGCGGCGATCGGCAAGTTCCTGGCATCGCGGCCGAAGGTGAAGGTCGTGTGCGACGTGGTCGATTCGCACCAGGTGATCGAAAGCACCGAGGCGCTGACCGCCGATTTCGGCATGGCGATCGCACTGGAACCGGAATTGAGCGACAGCCTGAAGATGGTGCTGATGACGGCGATCGAGATGGTCTGCGTGCTGCCGGCGGGACATCCGCTGGCGAACAGGAAGACCATCACCCCCAAGGACCTGCGCGCGCATCCTTTCATCGCACTGGAAAATTCGGCGCGGCTGAGCCCGTTGATCCGCACCGCCTTCAGCCAGGCCGGCGTGCCGTTCTCACCGGTGGTCGAGGTGCGCTATTCGGAGACGGCCTGCCTGCTGGCCCGGGCAGGCGCCGGCGCCACCGTGGTGGACTGGTTCTCGGCCAGCATGCTGCCGCGCGATGGCTCGGTCGTGAGCATTCCGTTCCGGCCGCAAATCATGGTCAACGTCTGGGCCATCTTCCCCAGGCAGCGGCCGCCGTCGCGGCTGGCGTATGCGCTGCTGGAAGAAGTCAACGAGAGCATCAGCCGGCTGCGGGATGGCTGATCGCCGCCTTGCCGAGATCGCACACAGGTTCTCAGGCGCGCAGCATCCCCCATACCAACCGCACCAACTCATCCTCGAACTGCCGCGTCCCCAGCAGCGACGACTCCTCCAGGGAAGCACTGCGTATCGTCCCCATTACCGCACGGGTAAGCACAAAGATCCCCGCCGCATTCGGCACACGCAAGCCCGGCGACTCCACCTGCGCCAACGCCACCGCGATATGCTCGGCGCCCTCGCGCATGGCCTGCATGATGTTTTCATGGTGATCCATGCGCCATGCCAGCCGTATCAGCGAGCGCTTGAACGGACCGCCGGCGCCGAAAGCTTCGATCAGCACCCGGATGCGTTCGCGGACGACGCGCTCGGGATCGGCGCCTTCCGCCACCGACTTGACCAGCATCGCTTGCATCTCATCCATCACCTTGCGCCGCCCGCGATGGATCATCGCCAGCAGGATCGCCTCCTTGGTGGGGAAGTACTGGTACAGGGTGCCGATGGAAAAACCGGCCCGTTCGGCGATCTTGTTGGTGGTCAGCTGCGCCTCGCCTTGTTCATCGACGATCTGAGCAGTGGCATCGAAAATGGTCTCGATCGTGCGCTGCGCACGGTCCTGCACCGGCTGCTTACGCATGGCCTGTGCGGCTTCCGGCGTTTTTTTCTTGCGGGAAAGTGCCATGATGGAAAACTGAGCCCGAAACGAGTTGAGGGGAGACGGCTAAAACTGAATAATGCTCATATTCATCCATTGCAGCAAGCCGACATCATGACCATCCCCGCCATCGACCTTCCCGTGCGCAAACTCGCCGTCGACCTCTCGTCCGGCTTCGCGCGCCATTGGCATGGCGGCGACGCCTACCGCAGCATGCATTTCAACGCCCTGTCGATGAGCTTCCCGGTGGGCGAACAATTCTTCATCGATTCAGTGCGCACCGGCGCCGCCACCTTGCCCGACGACGCTGCCCACGCACCGCTGCATACGCTGGTCGCGCAGTTCATCGGCCAGGAGGCCACCCACCGCCACCTGCACGGCTTGTACAACCGCCACCTGGAGCGGCAGAACCTGCGCAACCGCTGGCAAGGCTGGGCCCAGCGCCGCGTCGACTGGAGCATCGCCTTCGGCCTCTCGCCGCTCAACCTGGTGGCGGTCACCGCCGCCTACGAACACCTCACCGCCGTCTTCGCCGATGCCCTGCTGCGCCACGGCTGGATGGACGGCGCCGACGAGCAGATGCAGATACTGTGGCACTGGCACGCCTCGGAAGAGACCGAACACAAGGCCGTTGCCTTCGATCTCTACCGCGCCATGGGCGGCGGCAATTTGCGCCGCGTGGCCTGGTACCTCTATGTGTTTGGCATCTTTTCGCTGGAGAGCGGTGTGCAGACGCTGCTCAACCTGAAGCGCGACGGCAGCCTGCTCCGGTCCCGTACCTGGATCTCGGCGCTGGGTTTCTGGTTCGGCCGCAATGGCCAGTTGCGCCGCTGCACCGTGCCGCTGCTGCACTACCTGCGCCCCGGCTTCCACCCGGATAACGACGACAACCGTGCCGTCGCCGCACAGTGGCTGGACGATAACCGCCAGCGCTGGAGCCGCGTGAAATAAACTGGCCGCCGCGTTACCATCTCCGCAGACAACAACATCAAGGAGACCGGCGATGAGCGCACAAGATCACGCATCCCACCCCATCCTGCTGCGGGCAGACAGCCAGGGCATCACAACGCTGACGCTGAACCGCCCGCAGCAATTCAATGCCCTTTCCGAAGCCATGCTCGATGCGCTGCAGGCGCAGCTCGACCAGCTGGCTGCCGACGACAGCGTGCGCTGCGTAGTGCTGGCCGCCAACGGCAAGGCATTCTGCGCCGGCCACGACTTGCGGGAGATGCGCGCCACGCCGCAGATCGGCTACTACCAGGATTTGTTCCGCCGCTGCAGCCGCGTGATGCAGGCCATCCAGGCGCTGCCGGTGCCGGTGATCGCACGCGTGCACGGCATCGCCACCGCGGCGGGCTGCCAGCTGGTCGGCAGCTGCGACCTGGCTGTCGCCTCGCACGCTGCACGCTTCGCGGTGTCCGGCATCAACGTCGGCCTGTTCTGCGCCACGCCCTCGGTGGCCTTGACGCGTAACGTGCCGATCAAGCGTGCCTTCGAGATGCTGGTCACCGGCAAGTTCATCGATGCCCAGACCGCTTCCGACTGGGGCCTGGTCAACCAAGCGGTGGAAGAAGAGGAACTGGATGCGGCAGTCGCCGCGCTGGCGGCGCAGATCGCCGCCAAGAGCCCGGTATCGATCCGCTACGGCAAGGCCATGGTCTACCGCCAGCAACAGATGGCGCTGCCCGACGCCTACGACTACGCGGCCGACGTCATGGCGCGCAACATCATGGAAGACGATGCGATGGAAGGCATCGATGCCTTCCTCGAAAAACGCACACCCAGGTGGGGGCCGCCGGCGTAAACGGCGCACCGGTTTTTTTATGGCCTGTTAACGCTGCCCGCGCAAAGTTTTACCCGGATTAAACGCCGCCTTGCCTAAGCTGAAAGCTCCTCAACCCGTGGAGCTTTCAGCATGAACCGCAAGACACAACAAGAACAGCAAACCCGATTCCCACAGCACGCGCCGCTGGGCCGTCGCCGCCTGCGCAATGCGCAATTCGCCGGCCTGGCTACGCTGGCCGCCGCCGGCGCGCTGCTGGCCATCGCCGTGATCGCCCCGGCGCAGGCCGCCGAAAACGCAGACGCCGCCGATGCTTCGCCGCTGCACCTGAGCGGCAACCTCGGCGTGGTCAGCCAGTATGTCTTCCGCGGCACCACCCAGACCAACGAAAAGCCGGCCCTGCAAGGCGGCTTCGACCTCACGCACGACAACGGCCTGTACGCCGGCATCTGGATGTCCAACATCAGCTGGATCTCCGACACCAACCCGGCTGCCTCGGCCAGCCTGGAAGCCGACCTCTACGCCGGCTGGAAGCCGGCCGTCACCGACTGGCTCAACGCCGACATCGGCGTGCTGCACTACGCCTATCCCGGTAGCTATCCGGGCGGCATGACCAAACCCGACACCACCGAAATCTACGCCGGACTGGATGCCAAATGGATCGCCTTCAAGTATTCATACAGCACCGGCAACACCTTCGGCAATGCCAACACCAGCGGCAGCAGCTACGCCGACCTGTCCGTGAACCATGAACTGTTCGCCGGCATCAGCGGCATCGCCCATATCGGCCGCCAACGCTATACCGGACCGAATTCCCCGGCACTGTCCTATACCGACTGGAAACTTGGCCTCACGCGGGATTTCTCCGGCTACGTATTGGGCCTGGCCTATACCGACACCAACACTGCGGACGCCGGCTACACCATCCGGGGCAAGAACATCGGAAGCAGCCAGGTGGTGCTGTCGCTGAACAAGACGTTTTGAATTTGAAAGGCCGGCATACGCATTCCACCTTCCATCGTCCCGGCGAAAACCAGGACGATGGGATATGCATCGGAGGCAATCATGAGCACCCGCACCCAACGCATCCATCCCCTTTCCCCGCGCCACCTCTTCCTGCGCACCAGCTACCGTCGCCAGTACCGCTGCGCACTGGCTGCGCTGCTGATCTTCATCGCCTGTGCCGGCATGCTGCCGCTGGCCCAGGCGGTCGTCCCCTATCGCTCCCCCGACGACTACGGCCCCTCGCCGCAGGCGCAACAGCACCGCGGCGACTGCCGCCGCCAAGTGTTGCAGGCACTGGATGGGAAGATAGAAAGCGAGGATTTCGTCTCACGCACCGACCACGAATATTTCCGCTACACAGTGCGCAAGGACCTGCGCGAAATCATGTTCATCTGCGATGCGCGTACCGGTGAGATACGCAGGCAGATCGATGTATGGGGGGATCTTTAGGTTGCTCCCGAGCAGACAGTAAGAGGCCGGCGGGTAGACAAAACGGAGAACTGGCGGCAAGATGCGGCATCGTTTCCAACCCGGGCCGACCCGCATGCAAACCGACTACAGCGCCATTCTCCAGTGGATTTATTTGTTCAATTCCCTCGCCTTGATCCATCTGGCCTTCAGGCAGGTGATGAAGCGCCGCAAAGGCAGGCAGCTGGACCAGCAGATCCAGGCGGCATCGACCGGCCAATGGATCGGTGCCGCGCCCGATGCGCTGGTTCGCCAGCTCGGCACGCCGGCCAGCCAGGGCAACCTCGATCACGGCCAAAGCACTTATGTCTGGCAGGGCGACCGCCATGTCCTGGAAGCCTTCTATCGCGACGGAAAATGCACCGGGATCGAACCGCGCCAGCATGCCGGCGACCTCTTCCCCAATCTCAACACCTATTTCAACTGCGCCGTGCTGGCCGCATTGGCATGTTCATGGAAATTCCTGGCGGCGCAGTCCGGCGCGCAAGACGCCGACGAAGTGCTGCCGGCATCGGCGGCGGCCAAGCAGTATGCGGTCAACTTCGTGCTGTTCCTGCTTGGCGCCTGGCTCGCATCCTTCGCCTTGAAGCGTCACCAGTTGCTACTCTGCGCCGGCTGCATCGCCATGGTCGTGCTGAGTCTTCCCCTGATCAACTGGCCGTAAAACAGGCTCACTCTCCCACCACCTCGGCCACCCGATAGCCGACCCCGATCTCGGTGAGAATATGCACCGGCTGCGCCGCATCCCGCTCCAGCTTCTGGCGCAGGCGCTGCATGTAGATGCGCAGGTAATGGTGATCCTCCACATGCGACGGTCCCCACCCCGCCACCAGCAACTGCCGGTGCGTGATCACGCGTCCGGCATCGCGCAATAAGGTCGTCAGCAGCCGGTATTCGATCTGCGTCAGGTGCAGCGCCTCGCCGTTGCGGGTGACGCTGCGTGCCGGCAAGTCGACCAGCACCTCGCCCAGGCGGTAGCGGCCGCTGGCCTTTCCTTCACCGGCAGCGCGCGCATGGCGACGCAGTTGGGCGCGCATGCGTGCCAGCAGCTCGGGCATGCCGAAGGGCTTGGTCAGGTAATCGTCGGCGCCGGCGTCGAGCGCTTCGACTTTTTCGGATTCTTGCGTGCGGGCCGAAAGGATGACGATGGGTACGCCGCTCCAGCCGCGGATCTCGGTGATGACTTGCTTGCCGTCGAGGTCGGGCAGGCCCAGGTCGAGAATGATCAGGTCCGGCTTGCGGGTGCCGGCTTCAGTCACGCCCTCGCGCGCGGTCTTGGCCTCATGAACAATGAAACCTTCCTGCTCCAGCGCACTTTTCACCAGCTTGCGGATGTGCGGGTCGTCTTCGATGAATACGATGTTGCCTGCGTGTTCCTGCATGTTCTTTCCTTAGAGCGTGTTATATGCCATTTCATCCCCCGCGTTCGGATGAGAAGGGTGCAGTGCAAGGCGCGGTGCGCCGCGCAGGGTGGTGCCCTGCGCAAGCGCCGCAACGCCGCAATGCGCCCTTCTCATCCGAACCCTTCGGG
>NZ_LFLT01000035.1 GCF_001189955.1 Herbaspirillum chlorophenolicum
GTTGATCAGGTTCAGTACCCCGTACACCATCGTGTAACCCAAGGCAATCAGCGCGTACATGCTCCCTAGCACCAAACCGTTGATGATCTGCTGGATGAATATGTCCATGAATAACTCTTCAATCTGAAATGACGAAAAACGCAAATGCCCACGAGATTGTCGGCACTTCGCGAAAGCATGCGGATGAGCAAAATCCGTTCCCGCTTGCCGGGTGGAATTCATGCGTCTCTGCACAAGACGATGCGGCCTTCATAAAAACGCCAGCATCAGCCACTGTGCAGGGCACTGAATTCTTTGCGCGGGGGATATTGCGATAGGGTCAGCCGCTGCCGCCTCGGATGCGCGAGCTTCGACTCAGTCTAGAATGCCGGATGTGCCGGCACATGCCGACGGGCATATGGATATGCATGGTGGGGTCTCCCTTGTCTCCTGTTTGCGCCATTGTTTGGCGTCGTGCCCTACCTGTTGGGTGGGCCTTGCGCGAGCCTGCCTGTTGGGTGGCCCGTCGATATTGGTGCGGAATTATACGCAGAAGCTGCGCACAATCCAGTCAAAAAACAGTGCTGTTACATAAGAAATTGCGGTAAGACCAGTGAACCTCATCACTTTGATGCAAGAAATATCCCCAAAATGAAAAAGGCTTGCATCGGCAAGCCTTTTTCCGGTTCTTTCATTGCCGCGCCGCTCAGGCGCTTTCCTCTGCAGGCGTCTTGCGGGCATTCAGCCCCTTGGGCAGCGGGAAGGTGACGTGTTCTTCGATGCCCTCCAGCACGCGCACGCTGCGCGCGCCGATTTCCTTGATGCGCTCGATCACGGCCCGCACCAGCACCTCGGGTGCCGACGCTCCGGCCGTCACGCCGATGCGCAACTTGCCCTCTACCCACTCGGGCTTGATCAGCGCAGCGTTATCGACCATGAAGGCAGGCACGCCCTTCTTCTCCGCCAGTTCGCGCAAGCGGTTGGAGTTGGAGCTGTTGGGGCTGCCGACCACGATCACCACATCGACCTGCGGCGCCATGAATTTCACGGCCTCCTGGCGGTTGGTGGTGGCATAGCAGATGTCGGCCTTCTTGGGTTCGGAAATCGCCGGGAAACGTTCGCGCAGGGCAGCGATGATCTCGGCGGTGTCGTCCACCGACAGCGTAGTTTGCGAGACATAGGCCAGCAATTCCGGATCGGCCACCTGCAGGCGCACCACGTCTTCCACGGTTTCCACCAGATGCATGCCTTCTTCGGTCTGGCCCATGGTGCCTTCCACCTCGGGGTGGCCGGCGTGGCCGATCATGATGATCTCGCGGCCTTCGCGGCGCATCTTGGCCACTTCCATGTGGACCTTGGTGACCAGCGGGCAAGTGGCATCAAACACGGTCAGCCCGCGCTCAGCGGCTTCCGTCTGGACCACCTTGGGCACACCGTGGGCGGAGAAGATCACAGTGCTGCCGGCCGGGACATCGGCCAGCTCTTCAATGAACACGGCGCCCTTGGCGCGCAGGTCCGCCACCACATAGGCGTTGTGGACGATCTCGTGGCGCACGTAGATCGGTGCGCCGAACTGCTGCAATGCGCGTTCGACGATTTCGATCGCACGATCGACGCCGGCGCAAAAACCGCGGGGCTGGGCGAGCAGGATTTCGGATTCCGCTTTATCCATGGTGGCTTCCTTGATTCAAAACTTGTCTACTGCCATGTAGCCGATATTGGCTCGGCTTACAGAATTCCAATGATTTTCACTTCAAACTTCAGCGTTTGGCCGGCCAGCGGATGATTGAAATCGAAGATGGCCCCATCATCGTCAATCGCACGCAGGATGCCGGCAAAACGGCCGCCGCCGGGTGCGGCGAAATCGACCAGGTCGCCGATGCGGTAATCCTCGTCCATCGCCGAGTTTTCTTTCAGCGTAGCGCGCGAGATGCGCTGGATCAGTTCGTCGCTGCGCTCGCCGAAAGCTTGCTCGGGCGCCAGCTCGAAAGTCTGGTGCGCGCCTTCCGGCAGGCCCAGCAGGCAGGCTTCCAGGAATGGCGCCAATTGCCCTTGGCCGAACTGCAGCGTCGCCGGGTTTTCCTTGAAGGTGCTGACGATATCTTCGCCATCCAGCGAAGCCAGGCGGTAATGCAGGGTGAGGTAGGCGTTGTCGGTGACGACCGGGACAGATGGGCTGGACATGAAAGGAAATCAGAGATGCATAAGAACCCGTTATTGTAAGCCACGTTTGCTTCCAGCGCCGCGCCGGACAAAGCGTGTAGCGCTGCCATCGGCCCGATGTCGCGGAAAAGTGCCGATCCGCCTCAAGCGCCGCCCCCTATTCCCTGTTTATTGATTTCAAAGATGGCAATCACTGATTGGCCCGAAGACCAGCGGCCGCGAGAACGGCTGATCCGCCAAGGCGCGGCTGCCCTGTCGGATGCGGAGTTGCTGGCCGTGTTCCTGCGTGTAGGCGTGACCGGCAAAAGTGCCGTAGACCTGGCGCGCGAGATGCTTCAGTGTTTCGGCTCTCTGGACGCATTGTTTGGCGCCGGGCTGAAAGACTTTTCCCGGATCAACGGCCTGGGCCCGGCCAAATATGCCCAGTTGCAGGCGGTCATGGAGCTCGCCAGGCGGGCGCTGGGCGAGGAACTGAAGGATGGCGCCCTGCTGAACTCGACCCAGGCGGTAGGCCAGTATCTGCGGCTCCTGTTCAAGAACAAGGCCCATGAATCCTTCGTGGTGATGTTTGTCGACATCCGCAACCGCCTGATCGCGGTGGAAGAATTGTTTCGCGGCACACTGAGCCAGGCCAGCGTCTACCCCCGCGAAGTGGTGAAGGCGGCGCTTGGACACAATGCGGCCTCAGTGATCCTGGCGCACAACCATCCCTCCGGCGATCCTGAACCCAGCCAGGCCGACCTGGTGCTCACCCGGGCATTGAAAGACGCGCTGGCGCTGGTCGATGTGCGGGTGCTGGACCATTTCGTGGTGGCTGGAACACGCACCCATTCCTTTGCCGAGCATGGGCAGATATGAGTTTTCCAAGCTTATCGGCTTGCACAAACCTTTGCCAATCAAGGGCTTACGGCTGAAAGCGATGTCACTTGTGACGATATACAACCAAATTGTTAAATATTAAAATAAACAATAGACACAATTGTTTTCTGCAAGTCATTGAAAAATCAATGTTTTTTCCCTATACTCACGTTTTTCCCAAATTCGGAAATTTTTAAGGAGCATTAACATGGCACGTGTCTGCCAAGTCACCGGGAAGGGGCCGATGGTCGGCAACAACGTTTCCCATGCAAACAACAAGACTAAGCGTCGCTTCCTGCCCAACCTGCAGAACCGCCGCATTTTCGTCGAATCCGAAAATCGCTGGGTTTCCCTGCGTTTGTCCAACGCTGGCCTGCGCGTGATCGACAAGATCGGCATCGATGCCGTTCTGGCTGATCTGCGTGCTCGCGGCGAAAAAGTCTAACTAGCAGAGTAAAGGAAATCTATCATGGCGAAATCCGGCCGCGACAAAATCAAACTGGAGTCGACCGCAGGTACTGGTCACTTCTACACCACCACCAAGAACAAGCGTACTACGCCCGAAAAGATCTCGATCATGAAGTTCGATCCGAAGGCACGTAAGCACGTCGAGTACAAAGAGACCAAGATCAAGTAATTGATCCGCTCTTGATGAAGAACCCCGCCAAGGCGGGGTTTTTTATTGCCTGCGCGATTCATGCCGCGTCAATGCGGCAAGCTGTCGCTGCACGCATGTATGTGGCGCCACACGTCAAATGACGGCACACTGCATGCCGCTTTCGACAATCGCTCTGCCGCCCTCCTTCGGATTGGACGGAAAGCCGAAAAACAAAACCCCGCGGACTTTCGTCGGCGGGGTTTTGTTGTGAGAGGCAGCAGCCGTCAGGCTTGCCAACCCCTCAGCGTCGGATCACGCGTAGCTGCGCAGGCGCAATGCAAAATCGCGCAGGGCCTTGATGCCGGATGCTTCAGCACGGGCACACCAGTCTTGCAATTGGTGCAGCAGTTGCTCGCGGGTCGAGTGCGAACGCTCCCAGATCGCGCCCAGTTCGATGCGCATTTCATGCATGGTCTGCAGCGCCTTGCTGTGCGTGAACAACTCGGACAGCTGTTGCTTCTGGCCATCTTCCAGCTTGGCCGGCTCGCGCTGCAGCAGCTTCTTGGAAGACTTCAGGAAGCGCGATTCCAGCTTGGCCTTCTCGATCAGGTGATCCAGTTCATCCTTCCAGGCATGCTTGAGCGAGCTGGCGTACTTGGCGGTAACGTCGTAACGGTTGGAAATGACCGATTGCAGCGTATCGAGGTCGACGGCAGCCTTCTTGCTGTCGAACTTGGGCACCGGCGCCACTTTCTTCACCTTGGCCAGGCCAAAGGTTTCGAGGATGCGGATATACATCCAGCCGATGTCGAACTCATACCACTTGGACGAGAACTTGGCCGAGGTGCCGAAGGTGTGGTGGTTGTTGTGCATTTCTTCGCCGCCGATGATGATGCCAATCGGAAACAGGTTGGTCGCGGCGTCGTTGCAGTCGTAATTGCGGTAACCCCAATAATGGCCGATGCCATTGACCACGCCGGCAGCCCAGAACGGGATCCATGCCATCTGGACCGCCCAGATGGCCAGGCCGATGGCGCCGAACAGCAGCACGTCGATGATCAGCATGATGCCCACACCTTGCCAGCCGTACTTGCTGTAGATGTTGTGCTCGATCCAGTCGTCGGGCGTGCCGTGGCCGAATTTCTCCATGGTCTCGGCATTCTTGGACTCGTTACGGTAGAGCTCGGCGCCTTCCCACATCACCTTCTTGATGCCGCGGGTCTGCGGGCTGTGCGGATCCTCTTCGGTTTCGCACTTCGCATGGTGCTTGCGGTGGATGGCGGCCCATTCCTTGGTCACCATGCCGGTGGTCAGCCACAGCCACAAACGGAAGAAGTGGCTGGGGATCGCGTGCAATTCGAGTGCGCGGTGCGCCTGGCAACGATGCAGGTAGAGAGTCACGCCCACAATCGTGATATGCGTCATCACCAATGTGTAAATGACAATCTGCCAACCGCTCGCGTGCAGCAAGCCGTTGGCAACAAAGTCGAGGATCGCATCTAAGGTCATCACTACTCCAAATAAGAAACTACTATCGGATAACGAACTTGTTCCGTGAAAATGTTTTTATTTTCTTTTAATTTCGCTGCATTGTACGCGAATTCTTCTCGTCTGGGCTATCAGGAGATTCCGGAACAACAGTTGCGGCGCTCTGGTTGAAACTGCGCTCGTCCATGATCCGGATGTCGCGCTTGGCGTGCGCAACCGCGATTCCATGCTGCTTGAATGCCTTCCATATTGCCCTGTTGACATCGGAAAGCACATTCAGGCGGCCATTTTCCGGATCGGTGATCCAAAAACCCAATTCCAGCTCCAGGCCGTCCGCCCCGATCTTGATCAGCAAGGCCTGCGGCGCGGTCTGTTGAGATACCCGCTGCACTCCAAGTGCGGCCTGCTCCATGATAGACAAGACTGTTTCCACATCGTCCTGATACAAAATTGTAAGCTGTGTGGACAAACGTACAATGCGGTGGGTCAAGGAATAGTTCTGGACCGGATTGGCCATGAACATTTCGTTGGGCAACACCGACTCGATGCCGTCCAGGCCCTCCAGGATCGTATACCGGGTATTGATCTGGGTGACTTTGCCGAAATATTTATCCACAGCAACCATGTCGCCGATCACCATGCTCCGCTCCAACAGGATGACGAAGCCGGACACGTAGCTGCTGGCGATCTTCTGCAAACCCAAACCGATACCCACGCCAAGCGCACCGCCGAACACCGACAGCACGGTCAGGTCGATGCCCACCAGCGACAGGCTGACCAGGAAGGCGATCAGGATCAGCACCGCCTTGGTCAGGCGCGCCACCACCGTGCGCAGCGAGGAATGCATGGTGCTGACCTTCATCAGCCGGTTTTCCAGCACCGCGCCTATCCACAGGGCGATGATCAGGGTCACCAGTACCGACGCGCCGGCTTGCAAGATCGTCAACAACGATGCCTTATGGCGTCCCAGCGGCAGTTCGGTACGATCCAGATACTCGACGAAATCAGGCCACAGTCCGGTGATATAGAGCAGCACGCAGATCCACACCAGCGCCGCGATGGCCTTTTCCGACAGGTGCAGCAAGGCGCCTACGGTGGCGTCCTTGACGAAGATGCCGCGCAGCACATAGAACACGAAGCGCATCGATACCTGGGCAACGGCCAGCGGGAACATGATTTCCCACAGCGATACCGGATGGCCGATGCGTTTGAGGCAGAAATAGGCAGCTACCAGCAACCCCAGCGCCAGCAGCGGCGACAGCACGCGGGAAAAGCTCTTGACGCCGATCTGCATCATCCGCGACTGCTCGTCGCCGCGGTCCAGTCCAAGGATCTTGCGCAGCCAGCGCGAGAGCGCTATCCCGCCCAGCACGCACAGCAGGATGACTGCCAATTGGCGCAGCAGGTCCAGCGGCTGGTAGTCGGTAAAAAGAGAAAGGAAATGGTCGGTCATGGCTGGCCGGCGCAATCAGGAAAAGACAAGATGAAGCCTGGTCATCATCACCGCACTCATGGCGCCTGCTCCGCATCCTGGCGGTGGCGCTCCCAGTTGGTCGCATAACGCGCCGCCAGCGGTGGATTCTTGCCCAGCACCAGGATGTTCTCGGCGTTCTTGTGCTGCGCCGACCAGGTGAAATTGAAACTGCCGGTAATCACCGTCGCCGATGGCAAGGCGGCATCGATCACGATCACCTTGTTGTGGGCGTTGCGATAACGCGTCTCCAGCCAAACCGGCACGCCGGCATCGCGCAATTGCCTCAAGCGCTCGGTGGAATTCTTGTCGAGCTGGCCGCCATCCATCAGCACGCGCACATCGACGCCGCGCTTGCGGGCCGCCACCAGCGCATCCACGATGGGCCGGTTGGTCAACAGGTAAGCCTGCATCAGCACCTGCTTGCGCGCCCCGGTCAGTTGGTCGACGATCAGGCCTTCGATATCGTCCCAAGGCGCAAAAGCAGCCTGCACCGTACCTTGCGCGGCCACGGCCGGCACCGCCGCCTCTCTGGCCAAGGCGGACGAAGCCGCCACCAGGCACGACAGCAACACCGGCACCGCATGCCGGCACAGGCGATGAGATGCCAGGATCAAGCGCGGCGCTCCAGTACGGCGGCGAAGAAGCCATCGGTCTGATGCAGGTGCGGCAGCAGCTTCAGATAGTCGCCCATCTCCAGCACGACCTTCTGCTCGGCCAGTACCTCGCTCATGGGACGCAGCATGAAATCGGGATGCGCTTGCAGGAAGTCGGCGATCACCTCGTCGTTCTCCTCTTCCAGGAAACTGCAGGTGCCGTACACCAGGCGTCCGCCCGGACGGACCAGACGCGCGGCGCTGGCCAGGATACTGCTCTGCTTGGCACGCATTTCGGTCAGGGTTTCAACGCTCTGGCGCCATTTCATGTCGGGATTGCGGCGCAACGTGCCCAGGCCGCTACACGGTGCATCGACCAGCACGCGGTCGATCTTGCCGGCCAGGCGCTTGACCTTGGCATCGTTCTCGTGGGCGATCACCACCGGATGTACATTGGACAAGCCGCTGCGCGCCAGGCGCGGCTTGAGCTTGGCCAAGCGCTTCTCGGAAACGTCGAAGGCATACAGGCGGCCGGTATTGCGCATCAATGCGCCCAGCGCCAGCGTCTTGCCGCCGGCGCCGGCGCAAAAGTCCACCACCATCTCGCCGCGCTTGGCGCCGACGATCTGGGCCAGCAACTGGCTGCCCTCATCCTGCACTTCGATCGCGCCATCCTTGAACAGCGGCAGGTTCTGCAGCGCCGGCTTTTTCAGCACGCGCAGGCCCAGCGACGAATACGGCGTGGGTTCGCAAGCCACCGGCGCCTTGGCCAGTTCGGCGATCACGGTGTCGCGGTCGGCCTTGAGCGCGTTGACGCGCAAGTCGAGCGGCGCCGGACGGTTCATGGCATCGGCCATTTCCAGCGTGGCGGCTTCGCCCACGCGCGCCACCAGCTTTTCATACAGCCAGGGCGGCAGGTTGCTGCGCATCTGCGGCGCCAGCTGGCTGCGGTCGATCTGCGCCACGCGCGCCAGCCACTCGCCTTCGCCCTCCTGCAAGCCGCCCAGCGACTCGGCGCCGACAGCATCGGCCAGGCCCAGCAGCGCCATGCGGCGCATCATCGGACCCGCGCCGGATTCGGCAAAGTTGGTCAGCACCGTCTTGTTGCGCAACAGGCCATACACTGCCTCGGCGATCACGCCGCGTTCGCGGCTGCCCAGCTTGGGGTGGTCGCGGAAATAGCGCGACAGCGTCACGTCGGCCGGGCCGGTGAAGCGCAATACCTCACGCAGCAGTTCTTCGGTATGGGGGATGATCGCGGGAGGCAATCTCATGCTCGGTCCTTCAGATTCAAAAATGGGTAAGCTTGCAACGGCTCAGATTGCAATAACGGATGCGGCTTCGGTCGCGCCGACAGCGGCTGGCGTCAAACGCACGCGGGCGCCTTCCAGCAAAAGACGCCCTTCGACGAACCAGCGCACGGCGCGCGGGTAGATGACATGTTCCTGTTCCAGCACACGCTCGGACAGCGCTTCTTCGCTGTCGCCTTCCAGCACCGGCACGCAAGCCTGGGCCACGATGGGTCCATGGTCCAGGTCGGGGGTGACGAAATGCACGGTCGCGCCATGCAGCTTCACTCCCACGGCCAACGCCTGGTGATGCGTCGCCAGGCCAGGGAAACTGGGCAGGAGCGACGGATGGATATTCAGCATGCGCCCCCTGTAATGGTCCACAAAAGGCGTGGTCAGGATGCGCATGAAGCCGGCCAGCACCACCAGATCAGGCGCATAGGCGTCGATCTTGGCGCGCAGGGCAGCATCGAACTGGTCGCGTGTGGCGTAATCGCGATTTGGGATGACCTCGGTCGGGATGCCGTGTGCCGCGGCAAACTCCAGGCCGCTGGCGTCGGCGCGGTTACTGATGACGGCGGAAATTCTGGCGGGCCACTGTTCGGCCTGGGCGGCACGGACGATGGCTTCCATATTGCTGCCTCGTCCGGAAATCAGGATGACAATGCTTCTCATGGTGTGCGCATTGTACCTGCTGGCGGCGTCCTGGCCGCCGATTTTCGCGAGGCGGACCGGCGACCGTGGCGGAAATGATTTACCCGGATTTACTGGAAAGAATAAAAAACCCGGAACGCGATTTTCTTGTCGGCCCAGTAGTCGGCCGCGTCGCGGAAGACGTCGAGCAGGGTTTCGCGGGCTTCCTTGTCGAACTTCTGGGTATTGGGAAGTTGTTCCAGCACCACGACAAAACCGGGCTGCTTGCCGGCCTTGTGCGTCAGATCGGTCAGGCAATCAGCGAGCGCATCGAAATTCTTGCCGAAGTGCCTGGGAAAGTGGAATGCGCTGGCGATGGTCGTCAGCACCTGCTGTTTGGTGGTTGCCTCGGCGCAATAGGCATAGAGAAAGTGCTGCTCAAGACGAGCAGCCTCTTCCTGCAACTCGGTCACGCGGAAAGCGCGGATCGACTGCACTATATTTGGCGGCACCGTTTTAAACAAACTCATTCTCCCTTCCCATCCATGACGAGGTAGTGTAGTGGTATCCCTGGCTGGCAGCCGGGCTTGCCTACCCGGCCTGCTTGCGTTGCTTGAAATCCGATCAGTCGCGAATCCGGCGGAACGTCTTGTAGTGGTCGCTCGTGTAATAGTATTCGCCGGATGTTGTCGGATCACCGCCGCTGATGATCCTGCGGGCCCCGCGGTTGCGCGCATGCGGGGTTTTTACCGTGAATTCGTGATAATACCCGCGCTTTTGCTTGGGTAAAACCCCCTCATAATTGCCGAAAACCACACCATCCTTGGCGTACGGGAAAGGGCCGCCCTGACGGATCAGCCCCATGGTCTGCTGGGCTTCGCGCGGCAACTGGTCAAGCGTGACATCGGCCATGCCGCCCGGCTGCGGACCGCGCGCCTGGACCGGCGCAGCCAGCACCAGTGCGGCCAGGAAGACCAGCCAGTACTTCAGGAAAAAGGATGAAATGACTCGGGCTCGCATTTTATTGATTGCAATAATATTAATTTTCAGCAATACGACATCGTAGATTAACGTTTTGCTTTCGGCTAAGCAACCATGACATTCACTACTGTATTGCTCTGGAGCAAAACGGCGACGCAATGCGGCATTGCAACCTGGCCTCAAGCGTTCTTCTCACCAGCAGGTTAAATGGGAACAAACCCGTGATACCTCGACCAAAGCTCAGGCTTGGAGCGCTTGCGCCGTTTCCGGTTCAAAAAAAGCCAGAACTTCATCGCGCTTGCTATAGGTATCGCTCTCGCCCAGCGCAATCAGCTCGCGTGTAAAGCTTTGCTCAAACAGGAGATACGACGCCAGCGCCGAACCGCGCGCCTCGGTGGCGCCGATGCCGCCCAGCAAGGTACGTATCGGCCGGGGCAAACTGTCCACATGGCGGCTGGCGATGCTGTCGATGCGCTGCGACGGCGAAATCACCAGTGTCTCGATCGGCTTGAGCGGCGTGCGGGCGCACTGCTCGGGGGTAAGCACCGACAGCGTCTGGTTGACGCGATGGGTGCGCTCGATATCGGCCGACAAACCGTCGAGGAAGATGCTCGACATCGCATGGCCGGCCACTTGCGCCAGGCTGGGATATTGCGGCGTGTTGGTGGGCGCATTTTCGCCCTCCTCGCCCATGCGCCCGGCGCCGATCACCAGCACCTTGGTAGCGCCCAGGTGGATGGCCGGCGAGATCGGTGCGATCTGGCGCATGGAGCCATCGCCGCAATATTCGCAGCGGCCGTTGATATAGACCGGGATGGCAGGAAAGATGAACGGAATGGCCGACGACGCCAACAGATGATCGATGCCGATCTGGTCGCGGATCGCCAGCCGCTGCGTGCGGCGCCACGGCTCGATTTCGTCCTGGCACTGGTAAAAAGTGATGTGCTGGCCGCTGGTGTAGGAAGACGCCGTCACCGCCAGCGCATGCAGCTTGCCCTCGGCCATCGCCTCGTCCAGCCGCGGCAAATCGAGCAAGCGGTGCAGCATGCTCACCAGAGGCGTGTTGTCCAGCAGCGAGTTAGGCGGATGGGCGCGCCATTTGCGCAACAGCCAGCCGAAAGAAAACAGCGACAGCCAGCGCGCACCCGAACGCAAGATCCCCAGCGAATCGGCGCGGTAGACCTGCTCGACCTTGAAATTAGCCCAGACCGCCATCAGCTCGCGCACCGCTTCCCCGAAATCGTCGGCACGGCAAGCCAGCGCGGTGGCATTGATCGCCCCCGCTGACGTGCCGCAGATAATGGAAAAGGGATTGCGGTGAACCGGCCAGCCGGATTCCAGCAAAATCAAAGAAAGGGCGTTGAGCACACCCACTTGATAGGCCGCCCGCGCCCCCCCTCCGGTCAGGATCAGTCCTGTTTTATGTTCTGTTGACTCCATGCTAACAGCTTAGCAGCAGCCCCCTGCCGGTGGCGAAAAATATTGAGATGCAATGCACAAATGACGGCCCGTATTACCTCCCGCCGCGCTATTTCGGCGGCATGCGGATGGCGCCATCCAGGCGGATGGTTTCGCCGTTGAGCATCACGTTTTCGATGATGCTCTTGGCCAGTTGCGCGTATTCGGTCGCACGGCCCAGGCGCGGCGGAAAAGGCACGGCCTGGCCCAGCGAATCGAGCACCTCCTGCGGCATGGCCAGCATCATCGGCGTTTCGAAAATGCCGGGGGCGATGGTCATCACGCGTATGCCGGTGCGCGACAGGTCGCGCGCCATCGGCAGCGTCATGGCAACGATGGCGCCCTTGGATGCGGAATAGGCGGTCTGGCCGATCTGGCCATCGTAGGCGGCGACCGATGCGGTGTTGATGATCACGCCACGCTCGCCCTCTTCCGCCGGTTCCGTTTTGGACATTGCGTCGGCGGCAAAGCGCGCCATGTTGAAGCTGCCCACCAGATTGATGTTGAGCGTTTTCATGAACAGCGCCATGGTATGCGGCCCGTTCTTGCCGATCAGTTTTTCGGCCGGCGCAATGCCGGCACAGTTGATCAGCCCACGCACGGTGCCCAATTGCTGCGCGGCGGGCACCACTGCCTGCGCATCCTCTTCGGCGCTGACATCGCAGCGCACGAAAACACCCTTCAATTCCTGCGCCAGCTTGCCGCCCACTTCTTCATTCAGGTCGGCCAGCACCGGCTTGCCGCCCGCAGCGGCGATCATGCGTGCGGTAGCCGCGCCCAGTCCTGACGCGGCGCCGGTCACGATGAAAACATTTCCTTCGATACGCATTGTGTCTCCTTGATGGCAGTGCTGATTCAGCACTGCCTTATTTGCCCAGATTGTTGCGTTCGGAGATTATGCAGGAAACGCCGCACGGCGGACTATCCGTGCGGCGACAATCGAGGCAGCGCTGCC
Organism: Herbaspirillum chlorophenolicum; assembly: GCF_001189955.1. GTDB lineage: Bacteria > Pseudomonadota > Gammaproteobacteria > Burkholderiales > Burkholderiaceae_D > Herbaspirillum > Herbaspirillum chlorophenolicum. Next base: position 12,470 of record NZ_LFLT01000035.1, read on the forward strand.
TTAGCCTCAAGTCGGTAACGCCGGCAGCACCGGCACCAGCAGCAAGGCCACGATATTGATGATCTTGATCAGCGGATTGATGGCTGGCCCAGCCGTGTCCTTGTATGGATCGCCCACGGTGTCGCCAGTCACGGCCGCCTTGTGCGCGTCCGAGCCCTTGCCGCCGTGATGGCCATCTTCGATGTACTTCTTGGCGTTGTCCCAAGCGCCGCCGCCGGTGGTCATCGAAATCGCCACGAACAAGCCGGTCACGATGGTTCCCATCAGCAGCCCTCCCAGCGCTGCCGCGCCCAGCAGCATGCCGACCACGATCGGCACGATCACAGGCAGCAACGAAGGCAGGATCATTTCGCGGATGGCCGACGAGGTCAGCATGTCCACCGCGCGGTCATATTGCGGCCGGCCGGTGCCATCCATGATCCCCGGGATCTCGTTGAACTGGCGCCGCACTTCGACCACCACGGCGCCGGCCGCACGGCCCACCGCTTCCATTGCCATGGCGCCGAACAGGTAAGGGATCAGGCCGCCGATGAACAGGCCGATGATCACCGCCGGGCTGGACAAGTCGAAGGAAGTGCTCTTGCCGACGCTATCGAGCGCATGGGTATAGTCGGCAAACAGCACCAGTGCCGCCAGTCCGGCCGAACCGATCGCATAGCCTTTGGTGACGGCCTTGGTGGTATTACCCACCGCATCGAGCGGATCGGTGATGGCGCGTACCGAATCCGGCATGCCCGACATCTCCGCAATGCCGCCGGCGTTGTCGGTGATGGGTCCATAAGCATCCAGCGCGACGACGATGCCGGCCATCGACAGCATCGACGTGGCCGCGATGGCGATGCCGTACAAGCCGGCCAGCCAGTAGGCAGCGATGATGGCCACGCACACCGCCAGCACCGGATACGCGGTGGACTTCATCGATACCCCAAGGCCGGCGATGATGTTGGTGCCGTGGCCGGTGGTCGATGCCTGGGCGATGTGGCGCACCGGCTTGAAGTCGGTGCCGGTGTAGTACTCGGTGATGTAGACCATCAGCCCGGTCAGCACGATGCCCACTACTGCCGAGCCGATCAGCGGCAGGCGCAGCTCGGGTGGCAGCATCAGCCAGCTGACGATCACAAAGCCGACCAGCGAAAGCCCGGCCGACCACCATAGCCCGGTATAGAGCGCCGACATGATCTTCTTGCCCGGCGACGCCTTGACCATCGAGCAGCCGACGATGGAAGCCAGGATCGATACGCCGCCCAACACCAGCGGATAAAGGATGGCCAGCACTTCCATGCCTTTCAACATCAGGCTGCCCAGCAGCATGGTCGCCACCAGCGTGACCACATAGGTCTCGAACAAGTCGGCCGCCATGCCGGCGCAGTCGCCTACGTTATCGCCCACGTTGTCGGCAATCACGGCCGGATTGCGAGGGTCATCTTCGGGAATGCCGGCCTCGACCTTCCCCACCAGGTCGGCGCCGACATCCGCGCCTTTGGTGAAGATGCCGCCGCCCAAGCGGGCGAAGATGGAGATGAGCGAAGCGCCGAAGGCCAGCCCGATCAATGGTTTTATGGCGTCATGCAGGCTGGGTGCGCGCCCTTGCCCATATTCGAAGAGGAACCAGAAGAACAGCGTCACGCCCAGCAGGCCCAGCCCCACCACCAGCATGCCGGTGATCGCCCCGCCGCGAAACGCTACATTGAGCGCCTCGTTCATGCCGCGCGTGGCGGCTTGTGCGGTGCGCACGTTGGCCCGCACCGACACGTTCATGCCGATGAAGCCGCAAGCGCCCGAAAGCACCGCGCCCAACAGGAAACCGAGCGCGGTCGGCCAGCCCAGTCCGGGAATGAACGCGATCACGATCAGCAGCACCACCCCGACCATGGCGATGGTGCGGTATTGCCGCGCAAGGTAGGCGGACGCGCCCTGCTGGATCGCGCTGGCGATGTCCTGCATGCGTTCGTTGCCGGGGTCCTGCTTGAGAATCCAACTGCGAGATACGAGGCCATAGATCACTGCGACGACGCCGCAGGCAATGGCAAACCAAAGGGCTGTAGCCATGCATGTCTCCTTTATTATCACGACTCATCAACAATCACGAACATCTGCCGCTGCTGCCGGCACAGGAACATTCCTGTCGCCGTCAGCAGCCACCGATACTGCGCCTGCAAATTGCGTCGCCCTTTTTCTTGGATTTCTTATGGTGTTGCCGGGGCTGCCGCCGCCGTGCATGAACCTGCACGGCGGTGGTTGAAAATTCAGTCCATCACTGACCTTGCCTGCCTTGCCGCTTCGCGATCTCTACGCCGCGCAGGCATGAAAAAAGCGGACCGCAGTCCGCTTTACTTTACTCCGCCAGGGCGGCAAATGCACGATCCCGGATTTCTTCCACCGGTCCCACGCCGGCGATCTTGCGATACTTCGGCGCGCCCGGTTGACCGGACTTGGCCCAATCGCCGTAGTAGCCGAGCAGCACTTCGGTCTGGTCGTGGTACACGGCCAGGCGCTTCTTGACGGTTTCTTCCTTGTCGTCGTCGCGCTGGATCAGGGCTTCGCCAGTAGCGTCGTCACGGCCTTCGGCCTTGGGAGGGTTGAACTTCACATGGTAGGTGCGGCCCGAACCCGGGTGCACGCGGCGGCCGCTCATGCGCTCGACGATGGCGCTGTCGGGCACGTCGATTTCCAGCACGTAGTCGATGGCCACGCCGGCTTCCTTCATGGCGTCAGCCTGGCGCGTGGTGCGCGGGAAACCGTCGAACAGGTAACCGTTGGCGCAGTCGGATTGCTGCAGGCGATCCTTGACCAGGCCGATGATGATGTCATCCGAAACCAATCCGCCTGCGTCCATCACCTTCTTGGCAGCGATGCCCAGTTCAGTTCCCGCAGCCACGGCAGCGCGCAGCATGTCGCCGGTAGAGATTTGCGGGATGTTGAATTTTTCCTTGATAAAAGTGGCTTGCGTACCTTTACCGGCACCAGGCGCTCCTAAAAGGATGAGGCGCATATCGTTTCCTAAATTGAGGTTTCTGAAATATTGAATGCTTGAATTCTTTTGCGATGGGATGGCGATCGATACCAACCGTCTGGGCAGTTGTGTCTCTTTTTGAGGCGCCGTTTGCATCAGCTCTTGACGAAACTTACCACAAAATCTTACCGAACCATGACAAACGCCCGATTTTTAAGCAGTCTCCAGCCTGTGATTGTGTCGCGCAAGTTTGACAAAAAACTTACAAAACGGCCGCCTGCCAAGACTTTCAGCAGCAGTCGTTTTTGACCTCGCGCAAACTACAAGGAAGAAATGGTCTTCACCAGGGGGCTGTCCGGCGGCGCCTCGAAATGTTTGCGCACACGCAACAAATCTTCCGGCGTATCCACGCCCGCTTCCGGCACCACCGAAGTCACATGCACCGCGATCGAATGCCCGTGCCACAGCACGCGCAATTGCTCCAGGGCCTCGATGCGTTCCACCGGCGACGCGGAGAGCGTCGGGTACAACTGCAAGAACTTGTTGCTGTACGCGTACAGGCCGATATGGCGCAGCGGCGCGTAATCATGGGCGTGGTCCTCGGGCAGCACCTCGCGCGACCTGGCGAAGGCATCGCGGTGCCACGGAATCGTGGCGCGCGAGAAATACATGGCGCAGCCGTCCTTGTTCAAGACCACTTTCACCACGTTGGGATTGAATGCATCGGCGGCCGTCTCGATCGCATGGGCGGCAGTGGCCATCGGCACGCCGGCCTTGATATGGCCGGCAGTGGCGGCGATCAGGCCCGGATCGATCAGCGGCTCGTCGCCCTGCACGTTGACCACGACCGCGTCATCGGCCAGATCCAGCGAAGCGGCTACCTCCGCGATGCGGTCGGTCCCGGAGGGATGGTCGGCGCGCGTCATCGCCACTTCCACACCGTGCTGCTGGCAGGCGGCATGGATATCGTGATGGTCGGTGGCGACGATGATGCGCGCAGCGCCCGACAGCGCGGCGCGCTCGGCCACGCGCACGATCATCGGCTTGCCGCCGAGATCGGCCAGCGGCTTGTTGGGCAGGCGCGTCGATGCCAGGCGCGCCGGGATGATGACGGTAAAGGACATGGGCTTGGAACGTGTTGTTTGCTACTTCAAACCCGCACAGGCGGCGGCTTGGATCGGTTCAGGCAGCAGGCGAGATCGGCGCGGCATTGATGTCGCGCGCTTCATCGGCCCACATGATGGGGATGCCATCGCGGATCGGATAAGCCAGCTTGTCGCCTTTGCAGATCAGTTCCTGCGCTTTCTTGTCGTAGTCCAACGGGCCCTTGCAGATTGGGCAAACCAGGATATCAAGCAGTCGGGCGTTCACGGAGTTTCTCCACTATATGTTCAGCCAGCGCGCCGTCGATGCGCGCCGATACGGGCACGACCCAGATGCGCGGGTCGTTTTGGATGGCCTCGATAGCCCTGCATTTTACTGCATCCTTCTCTGTCACCAGGATGACATCGGCCTGCAGGCCGGCGAAAGGATTATCGGAGAAGTCATAATGGTCCGGCAGCGGATGCTCGGCAAACGCCAGGCCGGCGCCACGCAGGGTGGCGAAAAAACGGCCGGGATTGCCGATACCGGCCACTGCAGCAATGCGTGCTCCACCTTCCCCCATGTTCGCCAGCGGACGACGCATGGACGGCGATGCCAACTGAACCGCCTCGCCCGCCTCCAGCCGCATCGCGTAACTGCCGGCCGGAGCCGCGCTGCCGGCAGGCAAATTGGACACGGAAAAATCCCGGCGGCGCGAAGCCGGCTCACGCAGCGGGCCGGCCGGCAACAGCCAGCCATTGCCCACACCGCGCGCATCCGACAGGACGATCTCGATGTCGCGCACCAGCGCATAGTGCTGCAAACCATCGTCGGACACCACCACATCCACCTCCGGGTGCGCTACCAACAATGCCCGGCCCGCCGCCACGCGGCGGCGCCCGACCACCAGCGGCACGCCGGTACGCTGCACGATCAGAAGCGGCTCATCGCCAACCTGCGCCGCGGCCGAACCGGCATGCACTTGCGCCACCGCCTCGGCGCCGCCCGCGCCATAGCCGCGCGATACCACCCCCGGCGTGTAGCCGGCGGCACGCAAGGCCTCGATTAGCCAGATCGAAAACGGCGTCTTGCCGGTGCCCCCGACAAACACGTTGCCCACCACGATGACCGGTACCGGCAGGCGTTCCGCGCGCTTGAATCCCAACGCGAACAGCGCACGCCGCAGCGCCGCCAGCGCGCCGAACAGCAGCGACAGCGGCCACAACAGGCAAGCCAGCGGCCCGCGGCCTTGCCAGGCGCGGGTCAGGATGGCTTCGGCATTGCGGTTGGAGTCGGCCATATTCGATGAGTTTGATGATTGCGGCAGGCGCCGCATCGCACGCTTACTTGCTGCTGGACTGCGCCGTGAACGTCACCTTGGGAAAGCCGGCGATGCGCGCAGCTTCCAGCACATTGATCACGGTCTGGTGCGTCGCCAGTGCATCGGCGTTGATGATGACCACCGGATCGCTCTTGCCGCTGCCCTTGAGCACGGCCTGCATCTCATCGGCCAGGCCTTGCGCGTCGCGTGCGGAAATACGGTTGTTGTTGATGGCGTAACGGCCCTGCGCATCCACCGCGACATTGATCTCGAACGGCTGCTCCAGCGCTTTCTGCGCATCGGCGGTGGGCAGCGTGATCTGCAGCGCGGTGAACTTGCTATAGGTGGTGGTCACCATCAGGAAAATCACGATCACCAGCAGCACGTCGATGAACGGGATCAGGTTGATCTCCAGGTCTTCGCGGGGGCGGCCTTTGCGGAAATTCATGGCAACATCCTCTTAGCGACGCACGTCATGCACGATGTCGACGAACTTGACCGCCTGCTGCTCCATGTCGACCACGAAGCTGTCGACCAGCGCGCGGAAATGGCGGTAGAACACCAGCGCAGGCATGGCGATGGCCAGGCCGAAGCCGGTGTTGTACAGCGCGATGGAAATGCCGTGCGCCAGTTGCGCCGGATTGGTGCCGGCGGCGTTCTGCGACGCGAAAATCTCGATCATGCCGACCACCGTGCCGAACAGGCCCATCAGCGGCGCCAGCGAGGCAATCGTGCCCAGCGTGGTGAGGAAGCGCTCCAGCCGGTGCGCGGCGGCCTGGCCGGCCTCTTCGATGGCTTCCTTCATCACTTCGCGTGGGGAATCGACGTTGCGCAGGCCGGCCGCCAGCACATGGCCGAGCGGGGAATTCTGCTCCAGCTTGTCGATCACGTCGTCGTTGACGCGGCCGCTCTGGTAGACGCGCACCACTTCGCCCAGCAACTCCGGCGGCAAGACCCGGGCGCGGCGCAGATAGACCAGTCTTTCGATGATCAGCGCCAGGCCGATGATGGATGCGATCAGCAAAGGCCAGATCGGCCAGCCGGCGGCGAGGATGATGGCGAGCAAAACGAACTCCTGTAGGGGAAGAAAACGGATACGGGTGCAGAATGTAGCCTGTTGCAGCGCTACGGGCAAGCGCAACCCGGCAGCTGTTGGCTTTACAATGCGGGAGACATTTTATCGCCCTCTATAAGATAGTAGATAGCCGCCCGCCATGCCTGCCGACAAATACCCCCCCTTCCGCACCGCCCAGCCCGCCGCCGGCGACTCCGGCCCGCCGGTGCTGACGGTGTCGGCCCTGAACCAGTCGGTGGCGCGGGTGCTGGAGCGCACCTTTCCGCTGATCTGGGTCTCGGGAGAAATCTCCAACTTCACCCGCGCCGCTTCCGGCCACTGGTATTTCAACCTCAAGGACGACGGCGCCCAGGTACGCGCCGTCATGTTCAAGGGCCGCGCCCAGTACGCCGGCTTCGCGCCGCGCGAAGGCGACAAGGTCGAAGTGCGCACCCTGGTCACACTGTACGCGCCGCGCGGCGACTACCAGCTCAACGTGGAAGCGATCCGCCGATCCGGCGTGGGCGACCTGTACGCGGCCTTCCTGCAACTCAAGGAAAAGCTGGAACGCGAAGGCCTGTTCGACCGCGCAACCAAGCGGCCGCTGCCGGCCTTCCCGCGCCGCATCGGCATCGTCACCAGCCCGCAGGCAGCGGCGCTGCGCGACGTACTGACCACGCTGCGCCGCCGCGCGCCGCATGTGGAAGTCATCCTTTATCCGACCCCGGTGCAAGGCGATGGCTCGGCCCAGCGCATCGCCGCCGCCATCGACACCGCCTCCGCGCGCGCCGAATGCGACGTGCTGCTGGTATGCCGCGGTGGCGGCAGCATCGAAGACCTGTGGTCGTTCAACGAAGAGGTGGTGGCACGCGCCATCGCCGGCTGCTCGATGCCGGTAGTTTCGGGCGTCGGCCACGAAACCGATTTCACCATTGCAGACTTCGCCGCCGACTTGCGCGCCCCCACCCCCACCGCAGCCGCCGAGCTGGCCGCGACGGCGCAGGAAGACTGGCTGGCCGAGCTGCGCGCCCACGCCCAGGACCTGACGCGCGCGCTACGCCGCACGCTCACGGAAAAGGCGCAAACAGTCGACTGGATGTCGCGCCGGCTGGTCAATCCGGCCGCCTACATCCAGCATGAGCGCGTCAAGCTGCAGGCGCTGCAAACCCGCCTCTCGCACGCCACCCGCGTGCCGCTGACGCAAATGCGCCACCGCTTGCAACAGTTGTCCACCCGCCTGGCGCACCAGTTGCCCGATACCGCCCACGCACGGCGCGACGTCTCCGACCTGGCGCGCCGCCTGCATGGCGCACTGGCCGCGCAGCAGCTGCGCCAACGCCAGGCACTGGCCGGCCTGAACACCCAGCTCGAGCTGCTCAACCCGCAGCGCACGCTGGAACGCGGCTACGCCATCGTCACCGACCGCCAAGGCCGGGTGCTGCACTCGCCCGCCGAGTTGTCGGCGCGCAGCCAGATCACGGTCCGGCTGGCGCAAGGCAGCGCTGAGGTCGATATCGCCGGCGTGCAGCCGCGGCTGGACTGACACCGGCCATTCGATTTTTTATAAGCATTTTCTCGCCGGACGCAGGCAGGAGAGGCGATACCGGATTTCCATCATTGTGTCTGAATGACGCCAACTATTTGGATTCTGTACTCTTCAGAACATGCACTATCTCGTTGCCGGTTTCCTCGATATGCGCCCTTAGCAGCTTCTGAACCTCTTCGCTTTTGCGCTGCCGGCACAACTCCAGGATCGCCCTATGATCATCTTGTGATTGCTGCTTGTAAGCAGTCTTGCTCCACAACAGCCGAAGATAAGGTTCCAAGCTTGTTCTGAGACGGTCAAGAATAGCGACGGTACGGGGCATTCCTGCTTTCGCATACAAACATTGATGGAAATTCAAGTTGTTTGTAATCAGCGAATCTATGTCCTGTACTTGCTCCAGCGCTGCTATCGCTGCCTCAGCGGCAGAAAAATCATCTTCCTCAAGCAGTGGTATGGCCGCTGCCAGCAACTTTGCTTCCAAGGTTGCGCGCAGATCTGTAATTTCATCAACATCGTCGGCCGACAATAAATAGACGACGGCCCCGCGGCGAGGAATCACCTCCACCAAGCCTTCGTGTTCAAGCATGCGAAATGCTTCTCGCACTGTCACCTGACTAACCACGAACTGCTTGGCAATCGCATCTTGCCGCAACGGTTCCCCGCCTTTCAGTACGCCTTTCAGGATGGCGTCGCGCAGTGCATCAGCAATTGAAGCTGTCGCGGGCTGACGCTTGGCGATCGATTCTTGCGCAAATGTTTCCAGTATTTCCATATTCACCTCGGTTTCCAACATCTTACCAAAATTGGTTGACGAGATCGATTATCGATAATAGCATTATCAATTATCGATAATCGATTAATTAAAGGAAAACCATGAAACTGAACATGAACAACTTCGATGCCCTGACTTTCGACGTCTATGGAACGTTGATTGACTGGGAGCCCACCATCATCTCCATGTTCCACAGCACCGCAGAGCAACACGGTGTCGAGCTGTCGCGCGATCAGTTGCTGATGGAATTTGACAAGGCACGTGCCGCTCTGCAGCGCATCCGCCCAGCCCTGCTTTATCCCGATGTGCTGCGCGAATCCTATCGCCAGTTCTGCGCCAGCTACGGCATGCCCGTCAATGACCAGGAATGCGAGGTCTATGCAAATTCCGTCATGCTGTGGCCCACATTCGAAGATACCCGTAACGCGATGGCAACACTCCAGAAACGTTACAAGATCGGCTTGTTGAGCAACATCGACAACACGTCTATCCAGTTCTCCGAGCGCAAGCTTGGCATCAAAGCCGACGTGATCGTGACGGCTGAGAACGTCAACGCCTACAAACCCGATCACGCCCATTTCGAGTCCGCCTTTGAGGCGTTTGCTGCGATGGGTATCCCGAAGGAACGCATCCTGCATGTCGGCCAAAGCCTGCGCGCCGATGTCATTCCCGCCAACCAGCTCGGCATTTCCTGCGTATGGATCAAGCGCCCAGGCCGCAGCCTCGGCTCCAGGCCCGAGGACGCACAAGGCGCCAAGGCGGATCTCGAACTCGACACGATGCGTGAGCTGGCGCTGTATCACGTTGCACAGCAGGCGTTGCTGTAAAAAATATCCGTACGAGTTTCGCGGCAACTTAACTGAACTGATACAGGGAGGGCAGTATGAAGATCGCAAGACCCGCAATGAAGAAGTTGTTTATCGCTATCGGCGCACCAATCCTGATGATCGCGGCCGCAAGCGTGGCTCACGCGCAAAGCGCCGATTCGACAATCAACAGAATCAAGTCCACCAACAAGATCAAGATAGGCGTGCGCGACTTCAGCATTCCTTTCTCTTACCTGGATTCCAATCAAAAGCCCATCGGCTATTCGATCGACTTATGTATGGCGGTGGTCGATTCGCTCAAGAAGGAGTTGAATCTCCCGAATCTTGAAGTGGTCACGCAATCGGTTGATCTGTCCACGCGCATACCACTTGTCCAAAACGGCACCATCGACATGGAATGCGGGTCAACGGTCAACACGCTCGCTCGCCAAAAGCAGGTCGATTTTTCCTATGTCACGGCGGTTGCGGCAGATCAGCTTCTGGTGAAAGCCAATTCCCCCGTCAAGGAGCTGGAAGACCTTGCAGGGAAGGTCATCGCTCTTCCAAATGCATCAACCAGCATGGCCATGCTGCTCAGTGCGAACAGCAAGCGCAATCTCAACGTGCGCTTCCTATATGTGCGGGAACAAGCGGAGGGGCTCCTGGCGGTTCAAACGGGACGAGCTGATGCGTACATCACCGACAACACGATCCTCTACGGCCTGAGGAAAAACTCCAAAAACCCGGAGGAATTCCGCATCACCGGCCGGCCGCTCTCGTACCTTCCTTACGGGATCCTTGTGGCCAAGAACAATTCCACTTTGATGGCAATCATCAATCGCACAATTGCCGAGAAATTCCGCAATGGCGAAGGGAAGTCGCTTTATGAAAAGTGGTTCGGGCAGTTAGGCATGCCTCTGTCGCCTGTCACCAAAGCAGCTTTTGAATTGAACTCGATCCCGGATTAAACGTTTAGCCGCCCACCTCACCGTGGGCGGTTCTTTTTGTACAGGTGTATTTATATGACCTTGGAAAAATCCATCCAGCATTCCACCTTGGGCATGCTGCGCATCCCGAACTTTTCGGATATTGAATCCGCTTCCCAAAGAATTGCTCCTTACGTCACGCGTACACCGTTACTGAGATCCCCTATCTTGGACAAGTTGGCTGGAGCACCCGTCTGGTTGAAAGCAGAAAACTTGCAACTCACCGGCGCATTCAAATTGCGCGGCGCATTCAACGCGTTACTCACGCTAGATGAAGAAACACGTAGTCGGGGTGTCATAGCGTACTCAACAGGAAATCATGGCCAAGCGATTGCCTACGCAGCCAATCGATTAGGAATTCAGGCCACAGTGATCATGCCGGCTGACGCTCCCAAGACGAAGATGGATGGCGTCAGACGCTACGGGGCTATCGTGCATCAGTACGATCGGCACACCGAGAGCCGAGAAGAAATAGGCATGCAAATCCTGCAGCGTACTGGCGCAACGCTGATTCCGCCGGGCGACCAGCCCGATGTCATTGCAGGCCAAGGCACCGTCGTTTTCGAAGCCTGGAATCAGCTACAGGAAGAACAGCGCTCCACGATACGCAAGATCCTGGTGCCATGCGGCGGCGGCGGGCTGGCGGCAGGCACTTGCATTGCGATGTCCAGTTTGGCCAAAGAGACAGAGATCTTTGCGGTCGAACCGTTTGGTTTTGACGATACGGTGACGTCATTGGCAAGCGGCAAGCGGGAAAAAATTATTGGGAACAATCAAACGCTGTGCGACGCATTGATGGCCTCCATACCAGCCGAACTCCCTTTCGCCGTCAACTCCGCTTATTTAACCGGCGCCGTCGCAGTAACAGATGACGAAGTCAAACAGGCAATCCGATTCGCTATCGATACACTACGCCTGGTCATCGAGCCCGGCGGTATCGTTGCCCTGGCCGCGATTCTGGCAAGAAAAATCCAATTGAATGGTGAACCTGCATTGGTAGTGCTTTCTGGTGGAAATATTGACACCGACATTCTGTCCAGCATCCTTGCTACTTGACCTTGCCTCAAATTCTCGACGCGTTACATGCGTGACACATCCCAGACCAACGAGTGAATAAGCCGCAAGCTCCGGCCGCATGCGGGCTGCGCCGGATTTTCTCCTGTTCCCGCCAAAGCCCCGCAGATGAGAATAATTCCAATTTACAAAATACCCAGTGCCGGCGCGGCTTGGCGGCCTATTGACCGGATGCAAAGAATCCATATCCGCTTTAGAATCGCAGGTTCAGAACAGACCCTCGGTAATCACCTGATACCTCAACAAGACTGAAAGGATTCACCATGGCACATACCCTTCCGGCACTGCCTTACGCTCTGGACGCGCTGGCGCCCACGATTTCCAAAGAGACCCTGGAATACCACTATGGCAAGCACCACCAGACCTATGTGACCAACCTGAACAACCTGATCCCGGGCACCGAATTCGAAAACCTGTCCCTGGAAGACATCATCAAGAAGTCCTCCGGCGGCGTCTTCAACAACGCGGCCCAAATCTGGAACCACACCTTCTACTGGAACGGCCTGACCCCGAAGGGCCAAGGCGCTCCTAGCGGCGCGCTGGCTGACGCCATCAATGCCAAGTGGGGTACGTTCGACGCCTTCAAGGCCGAGTTCACCAAGCAAGGCCTGGCCAACTTCGGTTCCGGCTGGACCTGGCTGGTCAAGAAGGCTGACGGTTCGCTGGACATCGTCAACACCACCGGCGCCGGCACCCCGCTGACCACCGACAGCAAAGCTCTGCTGACCGTGGACGTGTGGGAACACGCTTACTACATCGACTACCGCAACGCCCGCGCCAAGTACGTGGAAGCGTTCTGGGGCATCATCAACTGGGATTTCGTCGCCAAGAACTTCGCGTAATCGGCGCCGCCTTTCCGGCACATGAAAAGAGCCACGCAATGCGTGGCTCTTTTCTTTTACGGGACGTGCCCGCAGCCACGCCAACGCCTGCCTATCCGGTATGATCACTCCACCCGAGCACCCCGCAAAAAACAAAAGCGCCTCCAAGATCAGACAGAGACACTCCCATGAAAGACGAACGCTTGCTCGAGATGCAAGTCTTCAAGGCCGTGGCCGACCACGGCGGCTTCACCGCCGCTTCGCATGCGCTGGGCGCCAGCCAGCCCTTCGTCAGCCGCACCTTGAACAACCTGGAAAAACGCCTCGGCGTGGCACTCTTGCGGCGCTCCACCCGCCAGGTCAACCTGACGGAAGAAGGCAAGATCTTTCTCGCCTCCTGCAACCGGATCATCGGCGACATCGAGCTGGCCGAAGGCCAGATCTCCTCCACCGGCGCCACGGCCTCGGGCGACCTGCGCATCACCGCCGCGACTTCGTTCGGGATGGACCAGGTCGTGCCGCTGCTGCCCGAATTCATGGAGCTGTACCCCAATGTGCGGGTGCGGCTGTCGCTGTCCGATAACCTGGTGGACATCATCGGCAACGGCGTCGATGTCGCCATCCGCATGGGCCACCTGCAAGACTCCATGCTGCTGTCCCGCAAGCTGTGCCACCTGCAGCGCATCATCGTGGCCGCCCCTTCCTATATCGAACGCCACGGCGCCCCCAGGACGCCGGACGACCTGCGGCAACACAACTGCCTGCAATGGGAAGCGCCGATGGATCACCTCAACAACTGGCCCTTCATCATCGACGGCCAGCGCATGAGCGTGGAAATCAAGGGCAACTTCCAGTTCACCAGCGGCATGTCGTCGGTCGAGATGGTACTGGCCGGCGTGGGCATGACGCGCATGGCCGAACACTTCGCGCTGCCGGCCATCCGCCGCAAGAAACTGGTGCCGCTGCTCACCGAATACCAGGCCCAGGACGACACCGCCATCTACGCCGTCTACGCCAAGGAACGCCACGTGCATCCCCGCGTGCGCGCCTTCGTCAATTACCTGGTCGAGAAATTCAAGGAACCGCCCTGGACGCGCTGACCCCGCAAGAACGGGCATAAAAAAAGCCGCCCCGAAAGGCGGCCAAACACTTGCATGGTCCGATGCGTGCGCCGTTACTTGTCCAGCCGCTTGGGCAGCATCATGGTCACTACCGCGCCGAATACCATGATCGCGCCGATGATGTACATGCCGATGTCGGTACGTCCGGTCGATACGTTGAGCCAGCCCACCAGGTAAGGCGACACGAAACCGGCGATGTTGCCGAAGGAATTGACGAAAGCCAGCGCCGCCGCCACCGAGGCGCCGACGAACATGCTGGTCGGCAGCGCCCAGAACAGGCTGATGCAGGAATACACGCCGGCCGCCGCCAGCGACAGGCAAGCCACCGTCACCATCGGGCCGCCGTTGATGATCATGGCCAGCGCCAGGCCGATGGCGCCGATCGTCAGCATGGAGGCGAAATACAGCCGGCGCTTGCCGCTGATGTCCGCGCCGCGGCCCGAGAGATAGAGCGCGATGGCGGCGACGATATTGGGGATGGCCGAATACAGGCCGATGTGGAACGGGTCGGCCACGCCTGAGCGCTTGATCAGCGAGGGCATCCAGAAACCGACCGCGTACAGCCCCATGATCAGGCAGAAATAAATCAGCACGAATACCCACAACTGGCGGCTGGCCAGGAATTCGCGCACGCTGCCGTGCTCGACCTTGTCGGCGTTCTCGGCACGCAGGTCGGCTTCCATCCGCTCCTTCTCGGCCGGCGTCAGCCACGACACCTTGCGGAAATCGTCATACATGAAAAAGAACACGACGACTCCCAGCACCACCGCCGGAATCGCCTCCACCAGGAACAGCCATTGCCATGCCTGCAGCGGATGCACATTACTGAACGCATCGAGGATCCATCCCGACAGCGGACCGCCGACGATGAACGCCAGCGGCGCGCCCATCACATAGATAGCCATCGCGCGGCCGCGGCGCTGCGCCGGGAACCACAAGGTCAGCAGGTACATGATGCCCGGCGCAAAGCCGGCCTCGGCCACGCCCAGCAGGAAGCGTGCAATGTAGAACTGCATCGGCGTCTGCACAAACAGCATCGCCGCCGAGATGACGCCCCAGGTGATCATGATGCGGGCGATCCATACACGTGCGCCGACGCGGCGCAAGATCATGTTGCTCGGCACCTCGAAGATCAGGTAACCGATGAAGAAGATGCCGGAGCCGAAACCGTAGATGGCGTCGTCGAACCTGAGCGCGTCCAGCATCTGCAATTTGGCGAAGCCGACGTTGACGCGGTCGAGGTAGGCCACCAGGTAGCAGGCGAGGATCAGCGGCAGCAGCCGCCAGTAAGCTTTTTTATAAACGTCGGCGCCGTCAGCGTGCGCCAGCGGGCCGCTGTTGTATGCGGTAGTCATGTTGTTTGTCTCCTGAGTGGCGGTTGGCTGTATTTTTATTGTTGGGACAGATAGCGCAGTTTCCCGGCTGCCGCTCCTGCCCGGCAAGGGCGCTTCGCCGAAACGAGAGCGCCCTGCCAACGCTTGTTGCCTGATTGTAGTGGGTTGTTCTTAGTCGAACAGGTCGGGCTGCAAGTGGGAGATTTCCGCGAACAGCGTCTGGAAGTGCAGCCAGCCGATGAACTCGTTGCCCAGGTGCTCGCGCGAATAGCCGGCGAACTTGGCATCGATTTCCTTGGGACGGATTTCCTGGGCGGCTTCGATCATCAGCTGCATGCGGCAGCAATGGTCGAGCGCGATGAAGTGCCAGCAGGCATCGTCGATGCTGTGGCGGCTGGCCACCAGCAAGCCGTGGTTCTGGTGGATGATGGCCTTGTTGGTAGCGAAAGCGCGCGCCACCGGATGGCCGGATTCCTGCGCCACCGGCACCTTGCCGGCGCCGTCGCCCAGCACCGCGTGGTCGCCATAGAACATGCAGGCGTCCTGCGTGACCGGCGAGAGCGGGCGGCCGAACGCGGCCCAGGCTCCGCCGTGCACGGTGTGCGCATGGCAAGAGGCGACGATGTCGGGGTTCTGCTCATGGATGGCCGAGTGCAGTACGTAGCCGGCCTGGTTGATGGCGTACTTGCCTTCGATCACCTTGCCGCCGTGGTCGACCAGCACCAGCATCGATGCCTTGACCATCGAGAACGGCACCGCCATCGGATTGGTCCAGAACAGGTCCGGATGCTCCGGGTCGCGCACGGTCAGGTGGCCGCCGAAGCCGAAGGAAAAGCCGTGCTTGGCGAACAGGCGGCAAGCCGCGGCAAGCCTTTCCTTGCGGTGCTGGCGCTCTTCGGCGACCGAGTTGAATACCGGCTCCTGCGGAAAGATCAGGCCTTCCTGGTTGGGCTGGTAAACGGATTTTTTATGGGCGCCCGGTTGGGGCTTGGATTGTGCGGCTTCCATCAGCATGGCTGTCTCCTGGGTGATCGAGCAGCCATTATAGGAAGCGCCTTGCGCCGGATTAACCACTTCGCCGGCATAGGACTTATGCAGCGGCGAACGTAAATCGGCCCAGCCGGAACGCCCGCATCAAGGATGCTCCCGCGATGTGACACAATCGAGCCTGTCATCCATCCCTTCACACCGACATCACGGAGAATCGACATGGCCCACGTCACCTTGCATAACGCCGCCGGCTACGCCCAGGAAATCAAGGCGCGCATTCATCAGTTGAAATCCGACGAACCCGAAAACAACGGCGGCAAGGATACCGGTCCGGCACCTTACGAGCTGCTGCTGGCGGCGCTGGCCTCATGCACCTCGCTCACGCTGCGCATGTATGCCGACCGCAAGGGCTGGGATCTGGGAAGCATTTCGGTGGATGCGCATTTCGGCCGCGATGACAGCGGGCTGGAAACCATCAGCCGCAAGATCGCCTTCGGCAATCCCCTGTCGCCGGAACAGCTGGCCCGCCTGGCGGAAATCTGCGAGAAGACCCCGGTCACCAAGACCATCCGCCAGGGCACGGCGATTCAGACGTCGATCGCATAGCCGGCGGCGCGCCAGGCGTCGATGCCGCCGGTCAGCGGCCGCACCTTCTTGTAGCCGCGCTGCATCAGCTGGCGCGCCACCATGGCGGCCGACGCCTCGTTGGGGCAGGCGCAATACACCACGACTTCCTCTTCGATCGGCCCGTCGAAGATGAAGGTCTGGATTTCCTGGTTGGAAATCGTCACCGCTCCCGGAATCTTTCCATCTTGCTGCGACAGCGGCGAGCGCACATCGATGATGGTGGGCGCGATGCCCTCTTCCAGCATGTTGTTCAATTCCTGCACCGAGATGCGCGCCATTTCCAGCGACTTGCGGAAGCGGCGGCGCTGCCACCACTTGTTGGCAATGAAGGCCGCCAGTGCGATCCCGATCAATAGCATGCCGTAATGGCCGAGCTGCGCCAGCACGCTGAGCAGGTCGTCCACCGCCGAGCTGAACAGCGAACCGAGGAAAATCCCCAGCCCGGCCCACAATGCGCTGCCGATGGCGTCGTACAGCAGGAAGCTGGAACGGCGCGTACCCATGGTGCCGGACAAGGCGCTGGCGATCGAGGCAAAGCCGGGAATGAATTTGGCCACCAGCAACGAGCGCGCGCCCCAGCGCAGGTAAATCGACTCGGTCTGGCGCACGCAGGAATCCGGGGAAAGCGAAATGCGGCACAGGCGCGACATGATCTGGCGGCCATAGCGCCTGCCGGCCAGATACCAGAAGTAATCCGCGATCAGCGCCGCAACCACCGCCAGCACCAGCAGCAAGGCGGCCGAATACTGCCCGTTTTGCGCCAGCGCACCGGTAATGATCAGCGTCGGATAAGCGGGCACGGGCGCACCCAGTTGCTCGACCAGCACATTGAAAAAGACGATGAGCAATCCGTACTGCTCGATCAGGTGGTACAGGGTTTCCATTACATTGTCGCCATCATTCTTGCCAAATGACAATCCGGCAAGTACATCCTGGTTGTCCGCCATGGCCAACCGCAGGAGGCCATTATAGGTTTGCCGCCCACACATTGCTTGTACATCGATGGCCGGAATAAAACCGAGATGGGGCTGGAAGTGCAAAAGAAAAGCGCTCCGGCGCCCGCCCGGAAGCGGAACGCGCGGAGCGCGAACGAGGAGATGCCTCGGAGAAAAACTGTACTTACGTCCGCCTGGTCATGCTTGCGGATTCAAGCGCGCCTTGGCAGCGCCCGGCTGCCGCCAACGGTGCCGTTGCCATCCTGCGGCGCCGGCTTGGTGCGCGCCAGGAACACCAGCACTGCTGCCAGCACCGAGGCGATGGAAAGCGCGTACAAGCCGCCCTGGATGGAACCGGTCTTCTGTTCCAGATATCCAAAGGTGGCGGGGGCGAAGAAACCACCCAAATTGCCCAGCGAATTGATCAGCGCCAGCACGGCGGCGGCAATGCGGCCGTCGAGATAGCCCTGTGGAATCGGCCAGAACAGCGAAGATGCCGCCTTGAAGCCGATGCCGGCAAAGCACACTGCAACGAAACCGACCACCGGTCCGCTCTGGGCCGACACCGCCATCCCCACCGCCGAGATCAGCAGCGTCAGGGCCACCCAGAATTGCTGCTTCTTGAAGCGCCCGGCCAGCACTGCGAACAGGTACATCGCGACAATCGAGACGATCCACGGAATGGAATTGAACAGGCCGACCTGGAAGTCGTTGAAATGCCCCATCTTCTTGATGATGGTCGGCAACCAGAACGTGGCGCCATAGATGGTCAACTGGATGGCAAAGTAGATGAAGCAGAACAGGATGATCTGCGGGTCGCGCAGCAGCATGAAGGACGAGACATGCGCCGGTCGGCTGGCCGCGCGCTGTTCCTGTTCGGCGGCGATCACGGCGGTCAGCGCCTGGCGCTGATCGGCGGTGAGCCATTTGGCGTCGCGCGGCGTCGAATCGAGCAGGAACCACACCACGAAGCACAGCGCCATCGATGCGCCGCCTTCGATCAGGAACATCCATTGCCAGCCATGCAGGCCGCCGCCCTGGATGAGCAGCAAGGCGCCGGTGATCGGGCCCGACAGGATGGAAGCGATCGCCGAACCGGAAAGGAATACCGCCATCGCACGGCCGCGCTCATGGTTGGGCAGCCATTGCGTAAAGTAATACACCACGCCCGGGAAGAAACCGGCCTCGGCCACGCCGAGCAGGAAGCGCATGAAATAGAAGCTGCTCTCGTTCTGCACAAAGGCCATGCATGCCGCGACCAGGCCCCAGGTGAACATGATGCGGGTCAGCCAGGCCTTGGCGCCATAGCGCTGCAGCAGCATGTTGGACGGTACCTCGAACACGGCGTAACCGACGAAGAACAGCCCGGCGCCCAGACCGAAGGCGGCAGCGCCGATGCCGAGGTCGGCGGCGAGGTGGGTGCGCACGAAACCGATATTGACGCGGTCGATGTAGTTGACGATGAACATCACCACGAACAAGGGCAGGATGCGCCACTTGATCTTGGCCACCGCAGTGGTGAGCGTCAGATTGGCCGGATCGGGAACTCCGGCCGGCGTTGCGGAAGTATTCACGAGTTTGTCTCCTCTTTCAGGACTCGGTATTGCTCGTTGATGGGAAAACCCTGGCGGCGCGTGAGTCACGCCGGCGCCCGAAATGATCCGGACGGCATGCCTTGCGCTCTTGCTTTTTCTTGTGCTTCTGCTGCGCTTTGCTGCTGTTCTTTTTCCTGCCTTGCCGGTGGCGTTCAGCGCACCAGGCAAGGTTTCTTGTTATCGAACTTCCAGCCCGGAATCAGGTACTGCATGGCCGCCGCGTCGTTGCGCGCCCCCAGCCCCATGTTGCGATACAACTGGTGCGCAGCCTCGACCTGCACCATGTCGATTTCCACGCCCAGGCCCGGCTTGGCGGGCACCTTGACGCGCCCGCCTGCGATCTGCAGCGGCTGCCTGGTCAGGCGCTGGCCGTCCTGCCAGATCCAGTGGGTGTCGATGGCGGTGATCTTGCCGGGCGCGGCCGCGGCCACGTGGGTGAACATTGCCAGCGAAATATCGAAATGGTTGTTGGAGTGCGAACCCCAGGTCAGCCCCCACTCGTTGCACATCTGCGCCACGCGCACCGAACCCTGCATGGTCCAGAAGTGCGGGTCGGCCAGCGGGATGTCGACCGACTGCAGCGAGATCGCATGGCCCATTTCGCGCCAGTCGGTGGCGATCATGTTGGTGGCGGTCTGCAGGCCGGTGGCGCGGCGGAACTCGGCCATCACCTCGCGTCCTGAATAACCGTTCTCGGCGCCGCAAGGATCTTCGGCATAAGCCAGCACGCCGTGCTGGTCGCGGCACAGGCGGATCGCATCCTTCAACAGCCAGCCGCCGTTGGGATCGAGCGTGATGCGTGCCTTGGGAAAACGTTCGGCCAGTGCTGCGACAGCCTCGATCTCTTCCTCGCCGCGCATGACGCCGCCCTTGAGCTTGAAATCGTTGAAGCCATAGCGCGCAAAAGCCGCTTCGGCCAGCTTGACGATGGCTTGCGGCGTCGTCGCCTCTTCATGGCGCAGGCGCATCCAGTCGTCGGCCTCGCCCTCTGCCGCGCGGTATGGCAAGTCGGTCTTCTTGCGGTCGGCCACGTAGAACAGGTAGCCCAGCATTTCCACTTCATCGCGCTGCTGCCCCTGCCCAAGCAGTGCCGCCACCGGCACTTCCAGGAACTGGCCGAGCAAGTCGAGCAGCGCCGCCTCCAGCGCGGTAACCGCATGGATGGCAATGCGCAGGTCGAAGGTCTGCTGGCCGCGGCCGCCGCTGTCGCGGTCGGCGAAAGCGGTGCGCGCACGATTCAGAATCGCCTGGTAGTTGCCGACCGACTGTCCCACCACCAATGTGCGCGCGTCATCCAGAGTCTGGCGGATACCCTCGCCGCCCGGCACCTCGCCCACGCCGGTATTGCCGGCACTGTCGGTCAGGATGACGATGTTGCGGGTGAAATACGGCCCGTGCGCGCCGGAAAGGTTGAGCAGCATGCTGTCGTGCCCGGCTACGGGGACCACGCGCATGTCGACGATCTTGGGGGCGCTGCGGACGGCGGATGCGGTTTGGGTGCTGCTCATACTGACTCCTCGTTGGCGCCGCTGCCGCGGCGTGTCTCTGTGATGCTGGTGCGCGTTCCAATGTGAAAACGAGTTGAAGTACAGATCGGCTTCATCTCTTCAATCGAATTTGGTAGCGCTACCAAATTAATTTTTAATGATGGTAGCGGTACCAAATATAGGTGTCAACTGTTGATTTCAGGCATCGAGAAACGAGGTGGAGTCTGTCCCTGCAGATCAGACGGGGAAATGAAGCAAAGGAGAGCGATACGGGAAAGCAGACAGGTCAAGCCTGGCGGTATTCAAACCAGTGCATACGCGACGATGGCTGTGGCCGCCACATCGATTGCCAGCACCAGTCCCCCGCCCAGACGGCGTTGCATGAACGCACCCAGCGCCCAGAACCCCGCCAGCAAGGCGCCGCTGGCCGCCAGCAGGCGCAGGTAGGACTGTTCGTCGGCAATCCATAGCAGCGCCGCAGCCGCCGCCAGCAAGACCGCGAACTGCACCACGGCCAGCGCGTTGGCGATGCGCGGCAATTGGGTATCGTAGCGCTGGCGCGCAACGTCCAGGTCGAATGGGGGATAGGGGTCGGGCACACCGGCCGGTCGCCAGCCCGGCGGCTTGAGCCATATTTTCAGCTTATCGCTCCAGCGCGGCATCCGGGCTGCGCTGCGCGCCAGTTGCCAGTAGCCGGAAAACACCGCCCACAGCGGGTCCCAGCTTTGCAGCGGCGTGCGGGTACCGTAGACCACCGGCTCCTTTTCTTCAGCGAAGGTACCGAACATGCGGTCCCAGATCACCAGCATGCCGCCGTAATTCTTGTCGAGATATTGGTCGTTCACGGCGTGGTGCACGCGATGGTTGGAAGGCGAGGAAAACACGCGGTCGAACCAGCCCAGCTTGCCGACATGCTCGGTGTGGATCCAGAACTGATAGACCAGCACCACCAGCCCGGCGATGCCGAACTGTTCGGGCGACACGCCCAGCAGCGCCATGGGCAGGTAGAAGATCCAGCCGATGAACACCACCGTGCTCTCCTGGCGCAACGCAGTGGAGAGATTGAAGTCCTGGCTCTGGTGGTGCACCGAGTGCGCCGCCCACATCAGCGCATTCTCGTGGCCCATGCGGTGCAGCCAATAGTCGAAGAAATCGAACAGCAAGATGGCGGCAATCCATCCCAGCGCGCCCTGCCAGAAACGCGCCGCCGGAAAGATCGCGAAGGCCCGGTAGGCCATCGCATACATCCCGACCTGGAACAGCTGCGTCACCAGCGCGACGAGCTGGCTGATCACGCCCTGGCTGAGGCTGCTGATGGCGTCGGCCAGGCGATAGGTATTGCGCCGGCGGACATAGCCATACGCGAATTCCACGCCGATCAGCAGCAGGAATACGGGAATGACATAAACAATAATCTTTTCCATGGGGGATATGGCGGGCAGCGGCGCAGGCGAAGTCTCCATTATGCCGCGAAGCAGCATAAGGTGCAGGAGTAGCTCGCTCACTGTTGCAGAAGCATCGGCACGATGCCGTAGCGCAAATAAGCAACGTGTTTTTTGCGGCGCAACTACGCCCTATGCGGGAACCTGCAGCCCTCAGGCACTCTGCCGCTTGATGATGGAAAAACCCACATCGACAATCGGCTCGTCGATCTCGAGGCCGGCAGCACGGTCGATGATGAACCGCGCCGCACGCTGGCCGATGCCGGTGCCGTCGATGCGCACGGTAGTCAGTTGCGGTTGCAGGTCGCGCGAGAATTCGAGGTCGCCAAAGCCGACCACGGCCAGTTGCTCGGGGATGCGGATGCCGCGGCTTTGGGCTTCGATCATCACGCCCAGCGCCAGCAAGTCGGAACTGCAGAAGATGGCATCCATGGCAGGCTGGCGCTCCAGCAAATCGGCCAGCCCCTTGCGGCCCTGGCCCAGCGTGGTCGGCGCGGTGACATGATGCATCGCCACCGGGGCCTCGCCTGCCACCATGCCGAGCGTCGTGGCTTCCCTGGCAAAGGCATTCATGCGGCGCTGGCTGCGTTCATCCTTGCCGCCCACCACCGCCACCACGCGCCGCCCGGCGCCATGCAGGTAACGCGCGACCTCGCGGCCGATGTCATCGTGCGAAAAACCGACCAGCATGTCGATCGGCGTAGGTGTCAGGTCCCAAGTCTCGACCACCGGGATGCCGCTGGCCAGGAGCCGCTTGCGGGCCTCGGCCGAACGCATGATGCCGGTCAGCACCACGCCGTCGGGACGGCGGCCGATGATGGCTTCCAGCAGCGCATCCTCGCGCGAGTTCTCATAACCGCTCTGCCCCAGCATGACCTGGTAGCCGGCCGCAGCCAGCGATTCAGTAAGCGTATGGACGATCTCCTGGAACACCGGACCGATCACGGTCGGCACCACTACCGCGACCAGCCGGCTCTTGTTGGAAGCGAGTCCGCCGGCCAGCAGATTGGGCACGTAGCCGGTGCGCTCCACCGCTTCCTTCACCTTCTGCAGCACCTTGGGCGACACCGCCGAGGGCGTGTTCAGTGCGCGCGAGGCAGTGATCGGCGCCACCCCGGCCAATTGCGCCACATCGCGCAGCGTGATGCCGCCGGCGCTCTTGCGGCTGGCGCGGCGGCGCGGCTCGGCGCTGTCGTCGTTGCGCGTGTCGGCGCGGCGATCGGGGTGGGCGGGAGGGACATTCTGTGGCATGCGCGCATTCTAGCATCGCCCTTGGTAGCGTTACCAAAAGGACAAGCCTGCGATGCCGGGTTCCATACTCGCCTTCGCCGTCATTCTTGATTGCGGTTCAAGAATGTTTTGCGTACCACACGGTTTTTGCAAAGACGACGATACGCGATACTGCAAGCCTGCCTCGCCGATGCGAGCCGCACCAACCATCCGGTGCGCGGTCATCCCCGCGCCCTTCACCAACAAGGATCTCCATGAGCAAGCACACCATCCCCGCCTTCGGCCTCGGCACCTTCCGCCTCAAGGGCCAGGAAGTCATCGACTCGGTCGCCACCGGCCTGGAGCTCGGTTACCGCCACATCGACACCGCCCAGATCTACGGCAACGAAGCCGAAGTCGGCCAGGCCATCGCCGACAGCCGCGTCGCGCGCGCCGAACTGTTCGTCACCACCAAGGTGTGGACCGAACACCTCTCGCGCGACAAGCTGATCCCAAGCCTCAAGGAAAGCCTGCAGAAACTGCGCATGGAACAGGTCGACCTGGCGCTAATCCACTGGCCCTCGCCCAACGATGAACTGCCGGTGGCCGAATACATGCAAGCGCTGGCCGAAGCAAAGAAGCAGGGTCTGGCGCGCCTGATCGGCATTTCCAACTTCACCATCGCGCACATGCAGCAAGCCATCGAAGCGGTGGGCGCTGATGCAATCGCCACCAACCAGGTGGAGATCCATCCCTTCCTGCAAAATCGCAAGCTGGCCGAATTCGCGCGCAGCCAAGGCATCCACCTGACCGCCTACATGCCGCTGGCCTATGGCAAGGTAATGCAAGACGCCACGCTGCAGGAGATCGCCGGCAAACACGGCGTCTCGGCCGCACAGGTAGCGCTGGCCTGGTCGCTGCAACAGGGCCATGCGGTGATCCCCTCCTCCACCAAACGCGCCAATCTGCAAGGCAACCTGGAAGCGGTGAAGATCAAGCTGTCCGACGCCGAGATGCAAGCCATCGCCAAACTGGACCGCGGCGAGCGCCTGGCCAATCCGGATTTCGCACCGAAGTGGGACTAAGTCTGGATCACATCACAATGAAAAAAACCGGCATGCGCCGGTTTTTTTCTTCCTCGACAATATTGCCGATCATGCGGCAGCCGGCAACGGTGTCGCCTTGTGGCCCTTGATGCGCAACACCATCACCGCACCGACCAGGCAAGCCGAACCCATCAGGATCGACGACAGCGTGTAGTTGCCCAGCGTGGCGCGCATGTAGCCGGCCAGTGTGGTGGCGGTAGCCGCGCCCAACTGGTGGCCGGCGACGATCCAGCCGAACACGACAGGGGCAGCCAGGCGGCCGAACACGTCGTTGGCCAGACGCACGGTGGGCGGCACGGTGGCGATCCAGTCCAGGCCGTAGAAGATGGCGAAGATGGCCAGGCCGTAGTACTGCAGGCCAAAGGCATAAGGCAGGAAAATCAGCGCCACGCCGCGCAGGCCGTAGTACCAGAACAGCAGCACGCGCGGGTTGTAGCGGTCCGACAGCCAGCCCGAGAGCGTGGTGCCGACCAGGTCCAGCATCCCCATCGCCGCCAGGATGGAAGCGCCGCCGACTTCGTTGATGCCGTAGTCGTTGCACATGGCGATGAACTGGGTGCCGATATAACCGTTGGTCGACAAGCCGCAGACGAAGAAGCTGAAGAACAGCAGCCAGAAATCGGGCATGCGCACCGAACTGCGCAATGCGCCGAAGGCGATTGCCAGCGGGTTCTTCTTGCTGGCGGCGTCCTCATTGATCTCGCTGGTTTGCCCAACCATCTTCTGGCCGATGGCCGCCGGACTTTCCGGCAACAGCAGCCACACCAGCGGAATCGCCAGGAGCGCCACGGCAGACACCAGGAACGCCACCGAACGCCAGCCGTAAGCGCCCACCATGGATGCCATCAGCGGCAGGAACACCATCTGCCCGGTAGCCGCGCTGGCAGTCAGCAAGCCCATGGCAAAACCGCGCCTCGCTTCGAACCAGCGGCTGACGATGGTGGCGCCCAGCGTGTTGGCAGCCACGCCGGTACCGGCGCCGACCAGCAGGCCCCAGGACAGCAGCATGTGCCAAGGCATATGCATCAAGGTGGACAGCGCCGTGCCGCTGGCCAGCAATACCAGCGCGCCGAGCACCACGCGGCGGATGCCGAAGCGCTGCATGGCGGCCGCCGAGAACGGGCCGATCAGGCCATACAGCGCGATGTTGACCGAGATCACCACCGAGATGGTGGAACGGTTCCAGCCGAACTCCTGCTCCAGCGGCAGGATCATGACCGAGGGTGTGGCGCGGATGCCTGCCGAGCACAGCAGCACGAGGAAGGTCACGCCGACCACGACCCAGGCGTAATGGAAGCGCGGCGTGACGGCATTGGCGAGCGATTGGGTGAGCTTGTTCATGTTGTATTTCTGAAGGAGGTTTGGCGGTAGTTTGTCTTGGTCTTTTATCGGCTTGTCGCCCGGCAAACGCTAGCGGCTAGATGTCCTGCAGCTTGCCGTAGGCGTCATTGATCATCTGGGTCAGCTCGCCTGCCAATCCAGGGCCGAGCTGGCGGTCGATTTCATCCTGGGCGCGGCGCCAGTTGGGGCGCGCCTCATCGAGTTTCTTGCGGCCGGCGGCGGTCAGCTGCAGCGCGAAGGAACGCTTGTCCAGATGCGCCTCTTCCGGCAGGTCGACCGTCTCTATCCAGCCCGCGGCGATCAACGGCTTGAGCGCCCGGCTCAGGGTGCTGCGGTCCATGCCCATATCGGCGGCGAGCCCGATATTGGCGATCGGCCCACTGCGGCCGATGCGGCTGATCAGCGAATACTGGGTAATGGTGAGTTCGTTGGGCTGCAGATGGTGGTCGTAAATGACCGTGATCTTCCGCGTCAGGCGGCGCAGCGGGGAGCAGGTACAGGTGTCGTTACTCATGGGCGGTCCTTGGGCAAGAATGATCCTGCGATTGGCGCCTGATCACATAAATGCATATACATCGATGTGTATGCATCATATTTTCCAAACCAAGGACTGTCAAGGCATCTATCAGCCGACCGTATTGCCGGCCATATGCCGTTGCCGCTGGGCCACGGATAGGCGAAAGAAAACGGGGCACGCAGCCCGATGAGGTAAAGGGGATGTGGAAAAACAGGAACGAAGGCGAACCGACGTAGCGCCTCAAGCGCGCTTGGCGACCTTGCCCGCCTTGGCGGCCGGTTTGTCCTTGGCCGGCTTATCCTTGCCTTTGGGCTCGGCCGCTTTCTTCGATTTCTTGAGCTTGCCCTTCGGCCCGTCACCGGCCGCCCCTTCTTGCAGGCTCGCCTCGTTGGCGGCCTCGCGGCGGCGCGCCATCGACTCCAAGCGCTCGCGCGTGGCATCGTCGGCCTGCGGACCGGGCACGATGGCGTAATCGCGCGAATTGATTTCGCGGCCGGTGTTGCGGTCTACCAGAATCAGGTCGACCTGCTCGCCGGTCTTGGCGTCGACCAGCATCACGCTCGGGCCTTCCGGCGCGAAATGCTTGTTGCCCCAGGAATTGAGCGCAATGATGATGGTGCGGAAATCGCGGCCGAGGTCGGTCAGCACATATTCGAAGCGCGGCGGGCGGTCGTTGTACTGGCGGCGCTCCAGCATGCCGGCCTCGACCAGGGTATGCAGCCGGCGCGTGAGCATGTTGGGCGCGATGTCCAGGCTCTTCTGGAACTGGTCGAAACGGGTCAGCCCCTGCAGCGCGTCGCGCAGGATCAGGATGCTCCACCATTCGCCCACGCGCTCCAGCGTGCGCGCCACCGGGCATTGCATGTTGCCAAAACTCTTGCGTTCCATATCGGCTCCTTGGCGGCGTTTTTTCCGCTATCATCAGTTACTATCATTTTGCAATGATGATGGAAGTATATCTCAATCCAAACGGGAGACGCCGTGAAAGAACCGATGTTCCTTGAAGACTTTGAGGTGGGACAAGTTTTCCGCCACCCGGGCGGCGAGGCCGTGACGGCCGATGCCATCAAGCAATTCGCCGGGCAGTTCGATCCCCAGCCGTTCCACCTGGACGAGGCTGCCGCGCAACAGTCCTTCTTCCGCGGCCTGGCCGCCAGCGGCTGGCATACCGCCGGGCTGACCATGCGCATGCTGGTCGATACGCTGCACATCCACGGCGGGCTGATCGGCGCCGGTTTTGAGGAATTCCGCTGGCCGCGCCCTACCCGGCCGGGCGATGTGCTGCGGCTGGAAGTGGAGGTGCTGGGCATCAAATTATCGCAGTCCAAGCCACTGCAGGGCTTCCTCTACCATCGCGTGACCACCTACAACCAGCACGACGAGGCGGTGCTGGTCATGACCGGCAACCTGCTGGCACCGCGCCGGCCGCAATAGGCAGACCGGAGCCCCGTTAAGCCGCGTCCGGCTGCTGCGAAGGATGCGCCTGCTGGAACGCCGGCAAGGCATTACAGGCATCCTCGATGGCGCACAGCGTCGGGTACGGCTGCATGTCGACCTCGAAGCGACGGGCGTTGAACATCTGGGGCACCAGGCAGCAATCGGCCATGGTGGGCATGTCGCCCACGCAGAAATGGCCGCGCGTGTTATCCGCGGCCAGTTGCTTTTCCAGCGCGGCGAAGCCGAGCTTGATCCAGTGCTGGATCCATTCGTTCTTCTTGTCGTCGTCCACCCCGAGCTGGTGCTTGAGATAGCGCAGCACCCGCAGGTTGTTCAGCGGATGGATCTCGCAGGCGATGGCCAGTGACAGTTCTCGAATATGCGCGCGCTGCACCGGGTCGCCCGGCAGCAGCGACGGCATCGGGAAACGCTCTTCCAGATATTCCAGCACCGCCAGCGATTGCGTCATGTGGTGGCCTTCATGCGCCAGCACCGGCACCAGCGAATGCGGATTCATCTCCGCAAAGGCAGGCAGGAACTGCTCGCCACCCTGATTGAGCAGGTGTACCGGCACCGTGTCGTAGACCTGGCCTTTCAGGTTCAGGGCGATGCGTACACGGTAAGAAGCCGAACTGCGGAAATAGCCGTAAAGGGTTGTCATCCTCGTTCTTCCTTAGGGAAATTTTTATCGAACTCAGGCCAGGCTGCGCGCCGGCAACACGGTTCCGGCCACCTCGCCGAAACCGATGCGCGGCAGGCCGTCGCGTTGCGCCGATGCGCGCATCACGATGGTATCGCCATCCTCGATGAAAATGCGCTTCTCGCCGCCGGGCAACGTGATCGCCTGCTTGCCGCCGCCCGTCAGCTCCAGCAGCGAACCGGCCTGTTCCGGCTGCGGGCCGGATTGGGTGCCCGAACCCAGAAAATCGCCGGGGCGCAGGTTGCACCCGTTGACGGTATGGTGCGCCACCAGTTGCGACACGCTCCAGTACGAATCGCGGAAGTTCGACAGCGATAGCCGATGCGGCGGCTGCCCCGCTTCGCGCATGGCGCGCGTCTGGATCAGCACTTCCAGTTGCAGGTCGAAGGCGCCGGTCTCGCGCAAGGTGGCCGAGTCCAGATAGGGCAGCGGCTGCGGATCGCCGTCGGCGCGCGTCCAGGCGCAGCGGTAAGGCGCCAGCGCTTCCAGCGTGACGATCCAGGGCGAGATGGTGGAGGCGAAACTCTTGGACAGGAACGGCCCCAGCGGCTGGTATTCCCAGGCTTGCACGTCGCGCGCCGACCAGTCGTTCAACAGGCACAGGCCGAATACCTTGCCCTCGGCCTCATCCATCGTCACCGCCTCGCCCAGCGCGTTGCCGCCGCCGATGAAGATGCCCACTTCCAGCTCGTAGTCCAGCCGCTTGCAGGGGCCGAAGGATGGCGCCTCGGCATCCGGCGCCTTGGTCTGCCCGACCGGGCGGCGGAACTGCTGGCCCGAGACGGCGATGGAAGATACCCGGCCGTGGTAGCCGATCGGCACCCATTTGTAGTTGGGCAGCAGCGGATTGTCGGGACGGAACAGCTTGCCCACCGCGGTGGCGTGGTGGATCGAGGTATAGAAATCGGTGTAGTCGCCGATGGCAGCAGGCAAGGCGTACTCGGCCTGCGCCTGCGGCACCAGGCAAGCGGCCAGCTCGCTCTGGTGCGCCGAGCCGGTGCGCAGCACATGCGACAGCGCCAGCCGCAGTTCGGACCAGGCCGCCGCGTCCAGCGCCATCAGGGCGTTGAGCGTGGCACCTTCAGCAGCGGCATGCGCCGCCTTGCGCGCCAATTCGTCGAAGCCGGAAAAGGCGCCTGCCGCATGCGCCGCCTGCAGGTCGAGGATCTGGTCGCCGATGGCCACGCCGGCGCGGAAAACTTCATCGCCGCCGGCGCGGCGGAACACGCCGTAAGGCAGGTTCTGAATCGGGAATGGGCAGCCGTCGGCATTGGCGCTTTCGACCCAGCTACGCAGATCGGTGTCGTGGGTTTCGTTCAGTCTTACGCTTGGCAGGCTCATGCTTGCTCCGGGTTGAAGTTCTTTTGGATGCCCAGCCAGCAGTTCTGGTAATCGCGCTGCAGCGTCGGCGATTCCAGTGCGTAGCGGGTAGGACGGATGATGTTGCGCGTCTCGAACATGAAGGCCATGGTGCGGTCGACCTTGTTGGGCTTGCCGGTGTCGGCGCGGCTGGCCTTCTCGAAGGTGGCGGCGTCGGGGCCGTGGCCGCTCATGCAATTATGCAGGCTGGCGCCGCCGGGGACAAAACCGCCGGCCTTGGCGTCGTATTCGCCGGTCACCAGGCCCATGAATTCGCTGGCCACATTGCGATGGAACCAGGGCGGGCGGAAGGTATCCTCGGCCGCCAGCCAGCGCGGCGGGAAGATCACGAAATCGAGCGTGTCCACGCCCGGCGTATCGCTTTGCGACTGCAGCACCAGGAAAATCGACGGGTCGGGATGGTCGTAGCTGATCGAACCGATGGTATTGAAATGGCGCAGGTCGTATTTGTACGGCGCATAGTTGCCGTGCCAGGCCACCACGTCCAGCGGCGAATGGCCGATCTTCGCTTCCCACAGGTTGCCGCCGAACTTGGCGACCAGGCGGAAATCGCCTTCGCGGTCTTCGTACCAGGCGTGCGGCGTGAGGAAGTCGCGCGGGTTGGCCAGGCCGTTGGAACCCAGCGGGCCGAGGTCGGGCAGGCGCAGCAGCGCGCCGAAGTTCTCGCAGACATAGCCGCTGGCCTGGCCGTCCGGCAGGCGCACCTGGAAACGCACGCCGCGCGGGATCACGGCGATCTCCTGCGGCTCGATGTCGACCACGCCCATCTCGGTAAGCAACTGCAAACGGCCGGCCTGCGGCACGATCAGCAGTTCGCCATCGGCCGAATAAAAGAAACGGTCGGTCATCGGCCGGTTGGCCGCATAGATGTGGATGGCGCAGCCGCTCTGCGCCTCCGGCGAACCGTTGCCGGCCATGGTCACCAGGCCGTCGATGAAATCGGTCGGCGCGGTGGGCATGGGTTGCGGGTCCCAACGCAACTGGTTGGGTGGCGTAGGCACGCCGTCGAAATGGCTCAGGAGCTTGCCGCCGTCGATCGGTACAAATGCCTCATGCACGGCGGCCGGGCGGATGCGGTACAGCCACGAGCGGCGGTTGTGGCCGCGCGGCGCGGTGAAGGCGGTGCCGGAAACCTGCTCGGCATACAGGCCATAAGCGACCTGCTGCGGCGAATTCCGGTGCGCCGGCAAGGCGCCCGGCAAGGCCTCGGTAGCGAATTCGTTGCCGAAGCCGGACTGGTAGCCGGCCAGTGCGAGGTGTGATGCTGCGATGGCATTCATGCGGTATCTCCTTGAAACATTTAACGCACGCGGTGCAGGCGCGCCACCGTCAGTGCCGATATCAGCGCCGGCACGGCGGCCGCAACGAACAGCGAGGCATTGCTCCACTGCATGGCGATCAACTGGCCGCCGATGACCGGCCCCACGACCGAGCCGATGCGGCCGATGCCCAGCGCCCAGCCGATGCCGGTCGAGCGCAGCGTGGTCGGGTAATAGGTGCCGGCCAGCGCGTTGACGGCCGGTTGCCCGCCGACGATGCAAAAGCCGGCCACCACCACCGCGATGAACAGGAAGGCCGGCACCGCCGCCACCTTGCCGATCAGCGCGATGGCCACGCAGGCGATCACGAAGCAGGTGCCCAGCACCTTGGTGAAGCCGTAACGGTTGATGAACCAGCCCAGGGTCAGCGTGCCGACCACGCCGCCTACTTGCAGCGAAGTACCGATCAGCACCGCCATGCCGGTCGAATAGCCGGCGTCGTGGATCAGCGTGGGCAGCCAGTTGGACAGGAAATACAGGTTGATCAGGTTCATGAAGCTGATCAGCCACAGCAGCAGCGTGATGCCGGCGCGGCCTTCGCGGAACAGCTCGGCCACCGGCATGCCTTCAGCCTTGGTTTCCTTGACGATGATGCGGGTCGACGCATCAATGGCGAGGGCCGGCGCCAGCTTGTTCAGCCAGCGCGCGATCTTGTCCACCGGACGGCGGCGCAATACCAGGAACTGGATCGACTCCGGCAGCCAGAACAGCATGGCGATGCCCAGCAGCAGCGGCACCGCGCCGCCCACCCAGAACACCGCGTGCCAGCCGTAGGCCGGGATCAGCGCGGCGCTGACAAACCCGCCGACGGCCGCGCCCACGGTGAAGCCGCAAGACACCAGCATCATGCGCGTCACGCGTGAGGAAGAGGGGCTGAATTCGCCCACCAGCGCCATCGCATTGGGCATGATGCTGCCCAGGCCAAAACCGGTAATGAAACGCAGCGCCAGCAATTGGTCGATGCTGGTGACCAGCGGCGTGGCCAGCATGCACACGGCGAAGAACAAGGTGGAAACGATCAGCACCGGACGGCGGCCGTAGCGGTCACCCACCGGCGTCAGCACCAGCGAACCCAGCAGCATGCCGAACAGGCCGGCGCCGAATACCGGCCCCAGGCTGGCTTTGCTCACGCCCCAGTCGCCGATGATGGCCGGCGCCACATACCCCATGGCCTGGACGTCGAAACCGTCGATGATCAGGCACAGGCCGCACAGCAGCAGCAAGCCGAACTGGAAGGCGCCGAAATGCCCCTGCTCCACCACCTGATCGACATTGATCGTAGGCGCGGCTGCGCCCGGCTGAACACTCATGGTCTTGCTCCTCTGTCTCTTTGTATTTTGCAGTCCGTCTTGTCTCGTTGCCTGCCAGCGCAGCGGATGCTGTGATTGCTTGGCGCGGCGGCAACAATCGGCCTTGATTGCCGGCAGGACATCGTTGATTGTTCTTATTGCGTTGACACTGTAGTGCAATCGACTCTCTTTTACGATATAAATACAGGAATGTGATTCATTGATTTTATGAATAAAGGTCTTAGAGCGTGTTGATGATCTCGTC
>NZ_LFLT01000036.1 GCF_001189955.1 Herbaspirillum chlorophenolicum
CCCGGAGGGTTCGGATGAGAAGGGGCGCATTGCGGCGTTGCGGCGCTTGCGCAGGGCACCACCCTGCGCGGCGCACCGCGCCTTGCACTGCACCCCTTCTCATCCGAACGCGGGGGCTGAAAGAGTACATAACACGCTCTGGTGTGTTATACCATGCTTAGTGCAGTGCAGCATAAACTTGTCCGATGACAGAAAAATGACATATCGGCAGGACAATAGTGTATCCGGCGGGAGGACATTGAGTCTCGAAAGGACATCATGCAAAACAAGATTGTCAGTCTGGCCCTGCAAGGCGGCGGTTCGCACGGCGCCTTCACCTGGGGCGTTTTGGACGGTTTGCTGGAAGATGGCCGCCTCGCGTTCGAGGGTATCAGCGGCGCTTCTGCAGGCGCCATGAACGCTGTGGTGATGACGCAAGGCTATGTGCAGGATGGCCGTGAAGGCGCGCGTGCCGCGCTGGAACGTTTCTGGACCAGCCTCTCGACACGCGAGCCCTTCGATTTCATCCAGCCCGATGTCGCTGCGGCCGTGGCCAATCCCGCTCCCATCCCGGGCATGCGGACCTTGCTGGCGATGACGCGCTTTTTCTCCCCTACACAGTTGAACCCGCTGGACATCAATCCCCTGCGCGACATCCTCATCGAGCAGGTCGATTTCGAACGGCTGCGCGAGCAGCGCGATGTCAAGCTGTTCATCGCCGCGACCCAGGTCAGCACCGGCATCCTGAAGATTTTCCGTAACCGTGATCTGTCGGTAGATGTGCTACTGGCTTCGGCTTGTTTGCCTTCATTCCATCGGCCGATCGAGATCGATGGCGAGGCCTATTGGGATGGCGGCTTGACCGCCAATCCACCGATCTTTCCGTTGCTGCATGCCTGTTCCGCGCGCGACGTGATGGTGGTGCTGCTGCATCCTAGCCGGCGTGCGGGTACGCCGGCCACCAGCCATGACATCGGCCAGCGTCTCTCCGAGATCAGCTTCAGCTCGGCATTCTTCACCGAACTGAGCGCACTGGCGCTGGCCAAGCGCGAGGCTGAGAATTCCGCGGTGGCCTTCGGTTCGCTGGAGCGGCGCCTGCGCCAGCTCAACATGCACATGATCGACGCCAATGAGCTGATGGAGCAATTGACCAACCTCTCCAAGCTCAATACGCAAGCCAGCTTTATCCGCAGCCTGCACCAGCAGGGACGCGAGCGGGCATCGGAGTGGCTGGAGCAGAATTTTGCGCGTATCGGCAAGGAGTCCACCTTCGACCTGGGGCGTTTCCTGCAATAAGCGGCTTAGGCGCCGATATGCGCACTTCACGCACGATCGTTCTAATTTGTCTATACTCTGCTGCTTCATCCATGCAGCACGACAGAGACGACCATGACCCAGCCTCGCGCCAACGATAAACCATCCCGATCGGAATTCCTGCAGGTGCGCGGCCTGCGCTACCACGTGCGCCACTGGGGCAATCCCGGCGCGCCGAAGATCTTCATGCTGCATGGCTGGATGGATGTCTCGGCCTCGTTCCAGTTCATGGTGGATGCGCTGCAGGGCGACTGGCATGTGATCGCCCCCGATTGGCGTGGTTTCGGTTTGTCTGAACGCACCCATGCCGATTCCTACTGGTTCCCCGATTACCTGGCGGATCTCGACGCCATCCTGGCGCACTATGCGGGCGAGGAGGCCATCGACTTGCTGGGCCACAGCATGGGCGGCAATGTCGCCTCCCTGTATGCCGGCGTGCGGCCGCAGCGTATCCGCCGGCTGATCAACCTGGAAGGTCTGGGCCTGCCTTCGGCCAAGGCCGAGCAGGCGCCGGGCCGCTTCGCGCAATGGATGGACGAGGTGCGCAACCGTCCGCTCATGCGTGGCTACGATTCGCTGCAAGAAGTGGCGGCACGGCTGCAAAAGAACAATGCGCGGCTGTCCGACGAGCGCGCCGCCTTCCTGGCGCCGCATTGGGCGGCGCAGGATGCGGCCGGCCTCTGGCAGATACTGGGCGATCCGGCGCACAAGCAGGTCAGCCCCATCCTCTACCGGGTCGATGAAATGACGGCCTGCTGGAGCCGCATCGCGGCGCCGGTGCTCTGGATCGAAGCCAAGGAGAGCGACATCTGGCGCTTCTTCGGCCAGCATGCGTTGATGCGCGACGAAATCGATCGCCGCATCGGCTTCATTCCGAAGGTGCAGGTAGAGATGGTCGGTGACGCCGGCCACATGCTGCACCACGACCAGCCTGAGCTGCTGGCGACGCTGATCGAACGCTTCCTGGCCCAGCCGGCCTGAGGCTGCCGTGCCGTGGCATTGCGTCTTCGTGCGGCGACGCCGCACGTCGATGCGCGGTACAATGGATAACGTTTCCAGCCTGTTTTGCAGCTTGTCTGACCGGTGGTGGCCATAAGCGACCAGCCCGGTATCCAGCCTGCTCTATCCTTATGTCCCAGCTCAAGTTCGACCTGCATTGCCACTCCAACGTCTCCGACGGCCTGTTGCCGCCGGAAGGGGTGGCGGCGCGCGCCAAAGCCAATGGCGTGGATGTATGGGCGCTGACCGACCACGATGAACTGGGCGGTGTGGCGCGCGCGAGGGCGGAGGCCGAGGCACTGGGCATGCACTACGTGGCCGGCGTGGAAATCTCGATCACCTGGGCCGGGCAAACGGTGCATATCGTGGGATTGCGGGTCGATGAAACCAATCGTACGCTGATCGAGGGTTTGGCCGCCACGCGTAACGGCCGTGAGCGCCGTGCGCGCGAGATCGCGAGCGAGCTGGAAAAGGTTGGCATCTGCGGCACCTTCGACGGCGCGCTCAAGCATGTCGGCAACCCGGATTTGATCTCGCGCACGCACTTCGCACGTTACATGGTCGAAGCAGGGCACTGCGCCGATACCAGAGAGGTATTTGCCAATTATCTCACCGAGGGCAAGCCGGGCTACGTGCCTCATCGCTGGGCCACGCTGAAGGAATCGGTGGACTGGATACGCGGCGCCGGCGGCGTGGCGGTGATCGCCCACCCGGGGCGCTACAAATATACGCAAACGCAATTCGGCGCGTTGTTCGACGAATTCAAGCAATTGGGCGGCGCCGCCATCGAAGTCAATACCGGCAGCCATACGCCGGAGCAATACGAGGAATATGCGCAGATAGCGCGCAGTTACGGTTTCCTGGCCTCGATGGGGTCCGATTTCCACGGCCCGGGCGAATCGCGGGTCGATTTGGGCGGTTTGCCGCCGTTGCCCAAGGGCCTTACGCCTGTGTGGCATGACTGGGGCTTGTAAGCCGGCTGTTGCCAACTCTTGAATTTCCGGTAGAGAATCCTATCTAATAACCACTTTCCCGATAGGAGTTTTCCCAATGAAACGAATCTTGCTGTTTATTGCGACCAACATTGCCGTGCTGGTTGTGATGAGCGTCATCTTGTCGTTGCTGGGCGTGGATCGCTTCCTCACACAGGCCGGCCTGAACCTGCCGATGCTGCTGGTGTTTTCGCTGGTGGTCGGCTTCACCGGGTCGATTATTTCCTTGCTGATGAGCAAGAGCATGGCCAAGTGGTCGACCGGCGCGCGCGTGATTGAAACGCCGGTCAACGGTACCGAGGTCTGGCTGGTCCAGACCGTCGGCACGCTGGCCCAGCGCGCCGGTATCGGCATGCCCGAGGTGGCGGTGTACGATGGCGAACCCAATGCCTTTGCTACCGGCGCCTTCCGCGACTCGGCATTGGTGGCGGTGTCCACCGGGCTCTTGCAAAGCATGACCAAGGACGAGGTGGAAGCGGTGCTGGGCCACGAAGTCGCCCACATCGCCAATGGCGACATGGTGACCATGACGCTGATCCAGGGCGTGGTGAACACCTTCGTGGTCTTCCTTTCGCGCGTAGTCGGTTATTTTGTCGACTCGGCCTTGCGCCGCAATAATGATAATTCCGGTCCCGGTATCGGCTATATGGTGACCGTGATGGTGTGCCAGATCGTATTCGGTATCGGCGCCTCGATCATCGTGGCCTGGTTCTCGCGCCAGCGCGAATTCCGTGCCGATGCCGGCTCGGCGCGCCTCTTGGGCAGCCCGCAGCCGATGATCCAGGCACTGGCGCGACTGGGCGGCTCCAGTCCCGCCGGCCTGCCGCAGTCGATGGCGGCCATGGGCATCAGCGACAAGCCGGGCATCATGGAGCTGTTCTCGACGCACCCGCCGTTGGAGCAGCGTATCGCGGCCCTGCGCGGCCAGCGTTAACATAAGCAAGCGACAGGAACGGCGGTGGCGACACCGCCGTTTTGCATTTTTCGGATATGAGTTGAAAGTGATGTCATGAGTCAGTTTTTCGAAATCCATCCCGACAATCCTCAATTGCGCCTGATCAAGCAGGCGGCGCAGATCATCCACAAGGGGGGGGTGGTCGCCTTGCCGACCGATTCCTGCTATGCGCTGGTCTGCCAGCTGGACAACAAGGACGCAGTCGAACGCGTGCGCCGTATCCGCGGCGTGGACGACAAGCATCATCTGACGCTCCTGTGCCGCGACTTGTCTGAAATTTCCCAGTACGCCAAGGTCGACAACCGCCAGTACCGCTTGCTCAAGGCCGCCACGCCGGGCGCCTATACCTTCATTCTGGAGGCCACCAAGGAAGTCCCGCGCCGCCTTTCCCACCCCTCGCGCAAGACCATCGGCCTGCGCGTGCCGCAGAACCGTATCGCCCACATGCTGCTGGAAGAGCTGGGCCAGCCGCTCCTGGGCACCACCCTGAACCTGCCGGACGACGAATTGCCGCTGACCAACGCCGACGACATCCGCGCCCAGCTGGAAAAGCAGATCGAACTGGTGATCGACAGCGGGGCCTGCAGCCTGGAGCCCACCACGGTGATCGACCTCACCGATGACAACGAAGTGGTGCTGGTGCGCCAGGGTCGGGGCGATGCCAGTATCTTCGGCCTGCAGGCGGCCTGAGCGCCTGTCCGCAATTCCCCAGCAGGGCCGGGTTCCGAAGTTTTGGAATTTCCCCGGCCCGGTCTTGCCTCTCTGATAAAATCCCCGCCCATGAACGATCTCATCCAGACTGTCGCGGTGTATGCGCTTCCCGTTTTGTTCGCCATTACACTGCACGAGGCAGCGCACGCCTACGCGGCAAAGTTTTTCGGTGACAACACGGCGTATTCGATGGGGCGCATGAGCCTCAATCCGCTCAAGCACATCGACCCCTTCGGCACCATCCTGATCCCGGTACTGCTGTATTTCGCTACCAGCGGCGCCTTCCTGTTCGGCTATGCCAAGCCGGTGCCGATCAATTTCGGCCATTTGCGCCGTCCTAAGCGCGACATGGCCTGGGTGGCGCTGGCCGGGCCGGGCGCCAATTTCCTGATGGCGCTGCTGTGGACGCTGGTGATCTACGGGCTGGTGCTGGGCGGCGTGCAAGAGGAGTTCTTCATGCTCATGGCCAAGGCCGGCGTGCTGACCAACCTGGTCATGTTTGCCTTCAACCTGTTCCCGATCCCGCCGCTGGACGGCGGACGCGTGCTGACCAGCCTGTTGCCGAACAAATATGCGTATAAATTCGCGCAGATCGAACCCTACGGCTTTTTCATCGTGATGGCGCTGGTGCTCCTCAAGGTGATCTACACTTGGTGGATGGCGCCGGTCATGTATGCCGCAAGCCTGTTGCTGCAACTGATTACGTACCCGATCACTTTCCTGTTCCATTGAACAGCCACTGCCAAGAACACAGCCACCGCCATGTATCCTGACCGAGTCGTCTCCGGCATGCGCCCCACGGGCGCGCTGCATCTGGGCCACTATCACGGCGCCCTGAAGAACTGGGTGAAGTTGCAATCCGAATTGCCTTGCCTGTTCTTCGTCGCAGACTGGCATGCGTTGACCACCCACTACGACGATCCGTCCGTCATCGAAACCAGTACCTGGGAAATGGTGATCGACTGGCTCGCTGCCGGCGTCGACCCTTCGCAGTCGACCCTGTTCATCCAGTCGCGCGTGCCCGAGCATGCCGAGCTGCACCTGCTGCTGTCGATGGCCACGCCGCTGGGCTGGCTGGAGCGCGTGCCGACCTACAAGGACCAGCAGGAAAAGCTGTCCGACCGCGACCTGGCGACCTACGGCTTCCTCGGTTATCCATTGCTGCAGGCCGCCGATGTGCTGATCTACCGCGCCAGCCAGGTGCCGGTAGGCGAGGACCAGGTGCCGCATATCGAAATCATGCGCGAGATCGCGCGCCGCTTTAACCACCTGTACGGCAAGGAAAAGGGTTTCGAAGAGAAGGCCCGCGCGGCCGTCAAGAAACTGGGCGGCAAGCGCTCCAAGCTGTATCTGGAACTGCGCACGCAATTCCAGGAGAAGGGCGATGACGAAGCGCTGGAGCAGGCCAAGGCGATGCTGGACGATGCGCAGAACCTGTCGATGATCGACCGTGAGCGTTTGTTCGGCTACCTCGAAGGCAGCCGCAAGCTGATCCTGACCGAGCCGCAGGCGCTGCTGACGGAAGCGTCGCGCCTGCCGGGGCTGGATGGCGCCAAGATGTCCAAGAGCTACGGCAATGCCATCGCCCTGCGCGAAGACAAGGAATCGGTCACGAAAAAGGTGCGCACCATGCCGACCGACCCGCAGCGCGTGCGCCGCAGCGATGCCGGAGATCCGGACAAATGCCCGGTATGGCAATTCCACATGGTGTAT
This sequence comes from Herbaspirillum chlorophenolicum, assembly GCF_001189955.1. GTDB lineage: Bacteria > Pseudomonadota > Gammaproteobacteria > Burkholderiales > Burkholderiaceae_D > Herbaspirillum > Herbaspirillum chlorophenolicum. The sequence continues at coordinate 6,664 of NZ_LFLT01000036.1, forward strand.
TCTCCGCCTCAGGTGCAGGAATGGGCTGCCAAGGGGTGCCGTTCAGCCGGGATCGGTTGCCTGGAATGCAAGCAGCCGGTAATCGATGCCATCTTGCAAGAGCAGCAACCGATGCTGGAACGGGCGCAGCCTTACCTGGACGACCCGTCCCTGGTGCGGGCGATTGTGGCCGATGGCTGCGAAAAGGCGCGTAAATTGGCGCAAGACACCATGCGCGACGTGCGCGAGTCGATGGGGCTGGGGTATTGATGCCGAAGCGGAAAGGGCTGTGCAGCCCTTGTCCACATGCCGGAAAGCTTACGTCCGGTCCGGTTTTTTTACTTCCGCTTTCATCTATCCGCCCCGCGAATTGACCGATCCCGGCCTCTATCCGCTACAATCGGTCTTTTATTTCTGACCATACTTCAAAAGTACGCACATCATGATCAAGGGTAGCATTGTTGCAATCGTCACTCCCATGCATCCGGACGGCAGCCTCGATTTCGACGGCCTGCGCAAACTGATCGACTGGCACATCGCCGAGGGAACCGACAGCATCGTCATCGTCGGCACTACCGGCGAGTCGCCCACTGTTTCGATGGAAGAACACTGCGAACTGATCAAGGTCGCGGTGGAGCATACTGCCAAACGCATTCCCATCATCGCCGGCACCGGCGGCAACTCGACGGCTGAGGCCATCGAACTGACCGAGTTCGCCAAGAAGATCGGCGCCGACGCTTCGCTGCAGGTCGTGCCTTACTACAATCGCCCGACCCAGGAAGGCATGTATCTTCACTTCAAGAAGATTGCCGAGTCGGTCGACCTGCCGGTCATCCTGTACAACGTGCCAGGCCGCACCGTGGCCGATATGAGCAACGAAACCATCCTGCGCCTGGCGCAAGTGAAGGGCATCGTCGGCGTCAAGGACGCCACCGGCAACATCGGCCGCGGCACCGACCTGATTCGCCTGGCGCCGAAATCGTTCGCCATCTATTCCGGCGACGACCCGACCGCGATTGCTCTCATGCTGTACGGTGGCGCCGGCAACATCTCGGTTACCGCCAACGTCGCGCCGCGCGACATGCATGAACTGTGCGTGGCTGCCATGGGCGGCAACATCGCGCGTGCGGTCGAACTGAACAACAAGCTGCTGCCATTGCATAACAAACTGTTTGTCGAACCCAATCCGGTGCCGCTGAAGTGGGCCATGCAGGAGATGGGTTTGATCGGTTCCGGCATGCGCTTGCCGCTGGCGCCGCTGGGCGCCGGCTTCCACGATACCGTGCGCGCGGCTTTGCGCGAGTCGGGTGTATTAAAATAACGGACTTGGCTGCTTCGGCCGTCTTCTGAAAAACGATCCCGCTTTCAATAGTAACGATATGACTAATCGCAAGAACGTTCGTCCTGTAGTCCGCACCGCGTACAGTACTCTTACCCAACGCAGCATCGTCGTCGCACTGGCTCTCGCGGCACTCGCAGGATGCTCGTCGGTTGGCAGCATACTCGAAGGCGACCGTATCGATTACAAGAGCGCGGAAAAGGCTCGCGGCCCACGACTGGAAGTCCCTCCCGACCTGACTCAGCTCCAGCGCGACAACCGCTATTCGATCCCCGAGGCAAACAAGGGCGTGGCTACCGCTTCCGGCTATACGCTGGAGCAACAGACCAAGCCGACGGCTGAAGTCGCCTCCGTGGCGCCGCAAGCCAACGGCAGCGACATCCGCATCGAGCGCGACGGCACCCAGCGCTGGCTGGTGGTCAAGCAGTCGCCCGAAGTCCTGTGGCCGCAGATCAAGGATTTCTGGCAGGACAGCGGTTTCCTGATCAACATCGAATCGCCGGACACCGGCGTGATGGAAACCGACTGGGCTGAAAACCGCGCCAAGATCCCGCAAGACTTCGTGCGCAACACACTGGGCAAGGTATTCGACTCACTGTACTCGACCGGCGAACGCGACAAGTTCCGCACCCGCCTGGAGCGCGGCCCGAACGGCACCACTGAAATCTTCATCAGCCACCGCGGCGCCGAAGAAGTGCTGACCGGCTCGGCCAAGGAAACCTCGGTATGGACCGCGCGTCCGTCCGACCCGGGCCTGGAAGCTGAATTCCTGGCGCGCCTGATGGTGCGCCTGGGCGCCGAAGAAACCAAGGCCAAGGCTGCCGTGGCCAATGCCCCGTCGCTGCAGGCGCGTTCCAAGCTGTTGAAGAGCACTTCCGGTTCCAGCGTCCAGGTCGATGAAAGTTTCGACCGCGCATGGCGCCGCGTCGGCCTGGCACTGGACCGTGTCGGCTTCACAGTGGAAGACCGCGACCGCACCCAAGGTACCTATTTCGTGCGCTATGTCGACCAGAACCAGGACGCCAAGGACAAGAAGGATCAGGGCTTCTTCTCGCGCATCTTCTCCAGCTCCAAGGATAAGGACAAGACCGCCGCCAAGTACCGCATCGTGGTCAAGGGCAGCGGCGACAGCAGCAACATCGTGGTCCAGAACGGCGAAGGCAAGCCTGAGGTCTCCGATACCGCTGACAAGATCCTCGGTCTGTTGAACGACCAGCTGAAGTAAGTCGATGTAATGGCAATGCGTTATCGGGGCCGCACATGAAGTTCGCGAGCCTCGGTAGCGGCAGCGAAGGCAATGCGCTGCTGATTTCGGCCGCAGCCGGCTCAGATCGTCCCAATGCGGGGACGACCGTGATGCTGGACTGCGGCTTTGCTTTGCGCGAGACCGAAAGGCGCATGCTGCGCGCCGGCATCGATCCTTCGGATATTTCCGCCATCGTGGTGACCCACGAACATTCCGATCATGTCAGCGGCGTATTCAAGTTCGCACGCCGTTACCGTATTCCTGTCTGGCTCAGCTACGGAACCTATCAGGCAATCGCGGACCATGCCGCCGATGTCGACATCCAATTGTGCGCAGACGGCCAGAAGATCGCCATCGGCGACCTTGAACTCACTCCCTACACCGTGCCGCACGACGCACGCGAACCAATCCAATACATCGCGAGCGATGGCGACCGGCGCCTTGGTGTGCTGACTGACGCCGGGCAATCGACATCGCACATGATCCAGGCATTGGGCGCCTGCGATTCGCTTCTTCTCGAATGCAATCACGATCGCGCCATGCTGGAGAATTCTTCTTATCCGGCTTTTCTCAAGCGCCGCATCGGTCGGGCGTATGGACACCTGGCCAATGAAACCAGCGCCGAGATCCTGCAGTTGCTCGACAAGAGCCGCCTCAAGCATGTGGTCGGCGCTCACTTGAGCCGCCAGAACAATACTCCCGAACTGGCCCGCGCAGCCTTGGAGAGCATCCTTGGCAGCAGCTTCGGTGGTATCGATATCGCCTGCCAGGACGAGGGTTTCGGCTGGCTCGACGTGTAAAGAAAAAGCGAGCAGGTCAGTTGTCTGTCAGCTTTGTCGAAAACATCCCTGAAACATTCTGTTGCGATTTCATGTCGGGTTGCACCTTCGGCTTGCCGATATCCGATGTCTTTTTCCTATCCCGATACAAAGGCAGGAATTCTCATGCAGGCATTGAGGGCAAGAAGCCAAATGGGCAGTGACTGGATTAAACGGAAGTGAAGGGGCCGTGAAGGGCGCTAAATGCGCATGTCAGGACTTTGTCAGGGCTGGTGAGGAAGAAGGGTGTCCTGGCCGTAAAAATGCGTCAGGGCTGTTCTATTGAAGGATAGGAGGGACCTTTGTGCGCCGCCTGATCTGCCGATGGTGATCGGAGAGATGCATGGACAAAATTGCGGACGAAAAAAAACCGGTCCTGAGACCGGTTTTTTGAAAATAATCTGATGATTATTTTGCCGGAGCAGCGTCAGCTGGCTTAGCAGCGTCAGCAGCAGGAGCAGCGTCAGCCGGCTTGGCGGCGTCAGCAGCAGGAGCAGCAGCGGCGTCAGCAGCAGGAGCGGCAGGCGCAGCAGCAGGAGCTTCAGCAGCTGCAGGTGCAGCAGCAGGTGCTTCAGCAGCAGGTGCTGGTGCAGGAGCTTCTTCCTTCTTACCGCAAGCAGCCAGGGCAACAGCCAACAACGAAGCGATCAACAGAGTCTTTTTCATGAATATTCCTTCAATATTTAAAAATTGTGCGATGAATAATTACCGGTAATTATCGCTCTACAGGAGGCTCTCGCCGTACTTGGAAACCTTGCGGTTTCGTTTCGGTTCTTGCTTCTTTTTACTGCCGAAACTTGCTCGGACAACGAAAACTTTCCAGCCCGTCATTATAGCTATTTTTTGCCGAAATCACACCGAAATCATTCTTTTTCGTAAGAATTTGTAAGTTCTTACAATTAAAACCATGAGGCCGGAGGGCCTTTATCCAAGCCGTTTTCCGTCGATTGTCGAATGGTCAATCCGGTGTGTTTTGGGGAGATTTTGAAGCAAATCAAGAGAACTCTATCCACCCGCTTTCATGCCATTGATGCAGGGCTTCGAGCAGGTCTTCCGAGGCGTCTGCGAATTCCGATTTTTCCAGCCGGCGATGGTTGGCCAGTTTCATGAGGATGGTTTTGTCGGCGCGTCCGACCTGGAACGACTCGCCGTTGATGAACACGTTCGAACCGCGATAGAGCATCTGCGATTTGCGATGCAATGCCAATCCGCGCTTTTTCGCGCCCTGGAAAAAGCGAGCAAACGATAACTGCTCGGCGGGCGGTTCGAAGAACACGCTGGGTTTGGGTTCCGACAAGTGCTGGCCGAGGAAAATGGTGATGTCGTCGTCGGTGAAACGGATCTTGTTCAATTCGTCTCGCATGCGGCCGATCATGCCGGTCGGCAGTTCTGCCGGGTTGGCACTGTGCTTGAGGTCGGGATCGGCATAGCGGCCGGGCAGGTCGATGGTGTCCATCATGAAGTCGAGGAAGGACTCGCCCAGTTCCTGGTAGGCCGGCGCGCGAAATCCGATGGAATACGTCATGCATTCGCCGACTGCGGTGCCGTCGTGCGCGTAGTGCGGCGGCAGGTAGAGCATGTCGCCCGGTTCGAGCACGAATTCTTCTTCCGGCTGGAAGTTGCTCAATATTTTCAGCGGCACGCCATCTTCCAGCGACAGGTCGTCCTGTGCGCTGATGCGCCAGCGGCGCTGGCCATGCGCCTGCAGCAGGAACACGTCATAGGAATCGAAGTGCGGACCGACGCCACCGCCATCGCTGGCATAGCTGATCATCAGGTCGTCCAGGCGCGCGTCGGGGATGAAGCGGAACCGGCGCAGCAGCGCATCGGCATCGGGGTGATGCAGGTTCACGCCTTGCACCAGCAGCGTCCATGCTTTTTGCTTGAGTGCGGGCAGTTTGGCGATGGGGCCGTGTTGCATGTCCCAGCCATCCGGGCGGTGCGTGATCAGGCGCGACTCGACGTCGTCCCTCCTGGCCAGGTCGAACAGTTCTGCACGCGGCAGCGGCGCCTGAAAGCCGGGAATGGCCTGGCGGATCAGCAGTGGTTTCTTGTGCCAGTAGTCACGCAGGAATTGGGCGGGCGTGAGGCCGCCGAGCAGGGCAAGTTTTTCCATGGCGACATTATAGAACGGCGCAAAGGCGGTGCAGTTTGATGCAGGTATAATCCCGCTTTGATTTATCGAGCTTTGATTTAAGAAGAGTCCTTGCCGCGCGGGAATGGCAAGGGGGAATGCTCTTTGGCCCCACTATGCCCAGCCATGAACGGCAAGCGCCGCAGAAAGCGGCATTGAAAGCATGGCAGGCCGCTCCCGCACCCAATACCGTTAGTAAAGGACCCATACGATGAAAATCGCAAAGAACACCGTAGTCTCCGTGAAATACAAATTGTCGGACGCGCAAAACAACCTGATCGAGGAAAGCAGCGAGCCGATGGTCTACCTTCACGGCGGTTACCAGAACACGCTGCCCAAGATCGAAGAAGCGCTGGACGGCAAGGAAACCGGTTTCAACACCACCATCCAGGTCGAGCCGGAAGATGCCTTCGGCGAGTACGACTCCAACCTGGTCAAGATCGAACCGCTGTCGCGCCTGCCGCAGCCAACCGAAGTCGGCATGCAGTTCGAAGGCTCGCCGGACGATGATGGCGAAGAATCGGTCATCTTCACCGTCACCGAAGTAGCCGACGGCAAGGCCGTGCTGGATGGCAACCATCCGCTGGCCGGCATCGCGCTGCGCTTTGAATTGTCCGTGACGGAAGTGCGTGCCGCCTCCGAAGAGGAAATTACCCACGGCCACGTGCATGGCCCGCATGGACATCATCACCATCATGATGACGATGCCGGTGAAGACGGCGACCATTTCCGCAGCCACCCGCTGAGCTGATCCGGACTCCGGCTCGCTTCAAATGAAAACGCCCGCAGCATTTGCTGCGGGCGTTTTGCTTTCCGGGAGCGGGGACCTGTTCAGATCCCGGAACATGCCGGGGAAATGCGAGTTCAGCGCCGTTCGCCATCCGCATCGGCCACCGCAAACAATTGCGGCAGATGGTCGTCCACCACGATCTTCAGCCAGCGCTCTCCCGTGCCTACGCTGCCCAGGTTGCCGCTCCACAGGATATGCGGCGGGGCCTTGTTCTTTATGGTTTCGCCATGCACGACCAGTACCCGGCCCCGGTACTTGCCGGCCAGATCGGAGAAGGTGCGGCGCATCTCGGCGAAACCGTCGCGCTGGGTACGGAAAAAGGAGCGCTTTGGGGGCGAGCCAAAGGGATTACCGTCGGTGAAGAACACGATGGCGGCCGACTTTTTCAGGGCAGCGAAGGCGAACAAGTGCTGCAGCCAGTTGCGGTTGGCGATCAGGCGGTCTTCGAACTCGTTGTTGCGGCCGCCGTCGAGCAAAAAGTGGTTGTTGCCGGCCGGCAGGTTGACGGTGGCGAACAGGACGTTGCCGACCTCCCAGCGCGAATTCTCTGCATAGCTGCGGAACTTGGCCGTGAGCGATTGGCGCAGCAGCGGCAGCTTGCTGGCGCCGAAAGAGAATTCCCCGGTGTAGAACAGTTCGCGCATGCGCGCCAGGCGCTCGATGGCGTCGGAACGTTGTTCGTGGTCTCGGCAGGAAATCCAGTCGCTGGCGGCCAGCGACATGATCACGCCATTTTGCGCGTGCGAGAGGATGTCATGCCGCTGGCTGTACAGCGCATCGTCGCAAGGCTCGGAAGGCGATTTGATGCCGTTGACCACGACGAAGGCCAGATTGTCGGCATCGGTTTCGGCAATTGCCCGGCGCAAGGGTTCTTCTCCACTGCCGCCGGCAAACGCATGGCTGATCATGCCGAAAGCGAAGTCTTGCGGCGCTGCCGATGCCGGCCATGCCGCCAGGGCAGCGGCAACGGCAAGCAGGGCAGTGGGCAGGAAGCGTGTCATTGTCGGTTCGGCATCGGTTTCGGTCTGCGGTCAAGCCACCAGGTCAGTTGTTCCGGCTCAGTTCCTTCAGTTTGTAGAGCGCATCCAGCGCCTGGCGCGGGGTCAGCGCATCGGGGTCGATTTGCCCCAGCGACTGCAGTACGGCTTGCGCTTGCGGATCCGGTTCGACTGCAATGGGCGGCGCTTGTTCAGCCGTTATCCCATCCCCCTCCTGTGCGGCAGTGTGCACCGGTTCTTCGTCGCGTTCGATGAATTGCTGGGTACTGAACAGGTCGAATTGCGGCGTCGGCTGCATGGACTGGCTTTCCAGCGCGGAGAGGTGCTTGCGCGCGGCGCGGATTACCGGCGCCGGCACGCCGGCCAGCTGCGCCACTTGCAGGCCGTAGCTCTGCGAAGCCGGGCCGCTTTGCACTGCATGCAGGAACACGATGGTGTCCTTATGCTCGACTGCCGACAAGTGTACGTTGGCAGCGGTCGGGTGGATTTCCGGCAGTTGCGTCAGCTCGAAATAGTGGGTGGCAAACAGCGTGAAGCTGCGGGTCACATCGATCAGGTGCTTGGCGATGGCCCAGGCCAGTGCCAGGCCGTCGAAGGTCGAAGTGCCGCGCCCGACTTCATCCATCAGCACCAGCGAATGTTCGCTGGCGTTGTTGAGGATGGCGGCCGATTCGGTCATTTCGACCATGAAGGTGGAGCGGCCGCCGGCCAGGTCGTCGGCCGCGCCGATGCGGGTGAAGATGCGGTCGATCGGGCCGATCACCGCACCAGTCGCCGGCACGAAACTGCCGACATAGGCCAGCAGCGTGATCAGCGCCACCTGGCGCATGAAGGTCGACTTACCGCCCATGTTGGGGCCGGTGATCAGCAGCAGCTTGCGTTCGGCGGCCAACTGGCAGTCGTTGGCGATGAAGCGCTCGATCTGGTTTTCCACCACAGGGTGGCGACCCTGTTCGATCTGGATGCAAGGTTCGGCCACCAGCTGCGGCGCGCACCAGTTGTTGCGCGCGGCGTGGTCGGCCAGCGCCACCAGCGTGTCGAGCTGGGCCAGCGCATGGGCGATGGCCTGCAGCGTCACGATATGCGGCGCCATGTCGTTCAACAGCTGTTCGTACAGGAATTTCTCGCGTGACAGTGAACGTTCCTGCGCCGACAGCGCCTTGTCCTCGAAGGCCTTGAGCTCGGGGATGATGTAGCGCTCGGCGTTCTTGAGCGTCTGGCGGCGGCGGTAATCCTCCGGCACCTTGTCGCTCTGGCCGTTGGTGACTTCGATGTAGAAGCCGTGCACCTTGTTGTATTCGACGCGCAGGTTGGCGATGCCGGTGCGCGCGCGTTCGCGCGCTTCCAGATCCAGCAGGTACTGGCCGGCGTTTTCCGACAGGCCGCGCAGTTCGTCCAGCTCGGCATCGTAGCCGCGCGCGATCACGCCGCCGTCGCGCACCATCGCAGCCGGTTCCAGCATGATGGCGCGTTCCAGCAGGTCCAGGCATTCCACTGGTGTGGCCAGCGCTTCATGCAATTGCTTGAGCAGCGGCGCATCGGCATCGCGCGCGCACATGTCGACGTAGGCGCGCAGCGAGCCAAGCTGCTGCAGGCCGGCGCGCAAGCCCGCCAGGTCGCGCGGGCGCGCCGACAGCAGGGCGATGCGGGTGGTGATGCGTTCGATATCGGGCACTGCCGCCAGCGTGGCCGACAGGCCCGAGCAGGCATCGGTGCGCATCAGCGCATTGATGGCGGCGTGGCGCGCGCGCGCCACGGCCTGATCGCGCAATGCGTGGTGCAGCCAGTGGCGCAGCAGGCGCGAACCCATCGCGGTGCGGCAATGGTCGAGCGTGGAGAACAGCGTCGGCGCCAGCGCATTGGCATCCTGGGCGCGGATGGTCTCGGTCAGTTCAAGGTTGCGGCGGGTGGCTGCATCCAGGCCGATGAATTCGTTTTCCGATTCGACAGTAAGTGCGCGCACATGCTGCAGGCCGCGGCCTTGCGTGGATTGCGCATAGCGCAGCAGCGCGCCGGCGGCGCCGATGGCCGTCGTCAGGCCTTGCGCGCCGAAGCCGTCCAGCGTCGCTACCGACAATTGCTCCAGCAAGGCCTTCTCACTGCTGGGCTGGTCGAAATGCCAGTCGGGCACAGTCACGGCGCGATTGGGCAGCAGCGATTCGCATTGTTCCAGCTGGCTGTCGGCGATCAGGATTTCGGCCGGCGAGATGCGTTCCAGTTCCTGCTTGATGCGGGTTTCCAGCACATTGGCATCGACCGTGAACTCCATCAGCTTCAATGCGCCGCTGGCCATCGACAGCCACGATAGGCCGACCTGCACTTGCTTGCGTGGGCGGCCGCCGGCGATCTGCATCGCCAGCAGGCAGCGTTCGGCCTTTTCCGGCAGCAGGTCGGAGTCGGTCAGTGTGCCGGGGGTGACTACGCGCACCACCTTGCGATCGACCGGTCCCTTGCTGGTGGCCGGGTCGCCGATCTGCTCGCAGATTGCCACCGACTCGCCCAGCTTGATCAGGCGCGCCAGGTATTGCTCGACGGAGTGGAACGGCACGCCGGCCATCTTGATCGGCGTGCCGTTGGAAGAACCACGCTGGGTCAGCGTCACGCCCATCAGGCGCGAGGCCTTCTCGGCGTCGTCGAAAAACAGTTCATAGAAGTCGCCCATCCGGTAGAACAGCAGGGTCTGCGGATGGTCGGCCTTGATGCGCAGGTATTGCTGCATCATCGGCGTATGGGCGGCGAGGTCTTTGGTCATCAGGCTATTGGTTCCGGTCCCGAAGCTCGGGTATTGCGTGTTAGGGATTGCGTTTGCCGGGCTCGCCGTGGCGCAAGAAGCGCCCACAGCTGGCGGCAGGGAAGGCTGGCCGGGCGGTAGCGGAAAGCGCTGCGCCCGGCATGCCATAAATCAAAAATGCGGACCTGGGTCCGCATGCATGAGGTGGGATTGTACGCGCAATGGGGCGGTGCAGCCAAGCGAGGTGCGGAGCGAATGTTCTTCTGCGGGGAAAGGGGCAGAGATTAAGTCGATAGTGCGTGATCGTTACTGCTGTGCATCACGGTAGCGCTGATCCGTATATCGAGCACATCGGTCAACTTCAGTCGAACGGGAAAAATGGGAGGGGAAAAGTGTCGTGAAATCGCAAATCCCCTATTTCTGAGGTTTCGTCGTGACAAAAAAACAGGCGGTCGCTTGCGCAACCACCTGCCCAGCCCGGAGAAGGGGAGAGACCCCGGACTGTAGGGGGACCGGTAAAAATCAGTGCGCCGCCGAGGTATCGGCTACCCGCGTCGGCTTGGGCGCCAGCCAGACCGCCATGGCGGCCAGCGAGAACGAGATCGCGGCCATCATGAAGATGTGGTTGGTGGCCAGCATGATGGCCTGGTTCTGCACGGTCTGCGCCAGCGAGGCGGTGGCCTGGTCGGCCGGCATGCCGGAGGCGGTCAGCGTGTTGACGGCATCGCCCATCCTGTCCACCAGGCCGGACAGCTCGGCATGGAAGTAGGTGGCATCGTTCTCCCAGCTGGTATTGACAATGGACGTGGCGATGGCGCCGGACATGGTGCGGCAGAAACTCATCAGGCCGGCCGCCGAGGCGGTTTCTTCCGGGTTCACGGAGGACAGCGCCAGGCCGGTCAACGGGACGAAGAACAGCGGCAGCCCGATACCTTGAAGAAACAGCGGCCAGCCGATCTGGAACATCGACATGTCGGTGGTATTGAAGGCGCGCACGAAGGTCATCGTGCCCAGCCAGACCACGCCGATGCAGACCAGCTTACGGGCGTCCACGGTGGTCGACATCTTGGCCACCATGGGCGCGGTCATCACTGCCAGGATGCCGGTCAGCGCCGAGACGCAGCCTGACCACGTCGCGGTGTAGCCCATGTAGCCCTGCAGCCACAGCGGCGTGAGTACCACCGAGCCGAAGAAGGCGCCGAAGGCCAGGCAGATGGTTGTCACGCTGGCAGTGAAGCCGCGGTGGCGGAACACCCGCAGGTCGACGATGGGGTTCTTTTCGGTCAGCTCCCAGATCAGGAAGGCGATGAAGAACACCACGGCTACTACCGCCAGCAGCACGATCTCGGTGGAGGCGAACCAGTCTTTTTCCTTGCCTTCGTCCAGCATGAATTGCAGCGCGGCGACCCAGACCACCATCAGGATCAGCCCGATGCGGTCGATCGGCAGCTTGGCGGTGGTGGTTTCATAGCGCTTGAGCATGCGCCAGCCGATATAGCCGCATACCAGCGCTACCGGTACGTTGATCCAGAAGATGTAGGGCCAGCTGTACTGGTCGCACAGCACGCCGCCCAGGATCGGGCCGGCGATGGGCGCCACCAGCGTGGTCATGGCCCACAGCCCGATGGCGGCAGGCGCCTTTTCCTTGGGGAAGATGCGCAGCAGCAGGGTTTGCGAAAGCGGCATCAGCGGGCCGCCGGCCAGGCCTTGCAGCACGCGGAAGGCGATCAGCATACCCAGCGAATTGGCCAGGCCGCATAGCGCCGAAAACAGGCCGAACATCACCATCGACAGGATGAACACGCGCACCGTGCCGAAGCGGTTGGCCAGCCAGCCGGTCAGGGGAACCGTGATGGCTTCGGCCACCGCGTACGAGGTGATGACGTAGGTGCCCTGGCTGGTGGAGGCGCCAAGCGAGCCGGCGATGGTCGATACCGAGACGTTGGCGATGGTGGTGTCGAGCACCGCGATGAAATTGGCTGCCGCCAGCAGGATGCCGGCGCCGACCAGCTTGCCGCCGGTCAGCGGGGCATCGAACAGGCCCGGCGCTGGCACCGGCTTGGGCGCAGGCAGCGATCCTGCATCTGCGCTAACAGTGGATGACATGGAAAACCTCTTCTTGTCTTGTCACGCGCCGCTTACAGCGCGGCTGCCTTGCCGCTGGCATTCTGCGCGGTCTTGGGGAGAGCGTCGCCGGCCTGGACCTGGCCGCGGGTATCGATCTCGACCACCATCGACAGGCCTACCGACAGCGGACGCTGCGCCAGCTCCTTGGGATCGATCGAGATGCGCACCGGCAGGCGCTGCACCACCTTGATCCAGTTGCCGGTGGCGTTTTGCGCGGGGATCACCGCGAAGGCCGAACCGGTACCGCCGGACAGGCCGGTCACCACGCCGTGGTATTCCACCGAGCCGCCGTAGATGTCTGCCTTCATGGTGACCGGCTGGCCGATCTTGACCTTGGTCAGTTGGCCTTCCTTGAAGTTGGCGTCCACGTGCATCTGTTGCAGCGGCACCACCGACAGCAGGTTGGCGCCGGTCTGCACGCGCTGGCCGACCTGCACCTGGCGGCGTGCGACCACGCCGTCCAGCGGGGCGCGCAGCACTGTGCGTTCCAGGTCCAGCTTGGCCTGGTCGCGTTTGGCGCGCGCCAGCAGCACTTCGGGGTTGTTGTCGACGGTGGTGTCGGCGGTCAGCACGGTGCTGGCCTTTTGCGCGCCGAGGGTCGCCTTGGTGTTGGCGCGCGACTGCACTTCACTGGCTTCAGCCGCCTTCAGGCTGGCTTGGGCATTCAACAGTGCGGTGCGCGCGTTGCTCAGTTCCTCGCCGGAGACCGAGCCGGACTTGGCCAGCGCTTCACGGCGCTGCAAGTCGATTTCGGCGCGCTTCATGTCGGCCTGGGCCGACAGCAGTTGTGCGGCTGCACGCTTTTGTTCGGCTTCGCGCGCCAGCACTTGCGCGGCCAGGCCGGCATCGTTGGCGAAGAAGCCCTTGACGCGGCGTTCGGTGCGGTCGAGATCCGCTTCGGCCTGGGCCAGCGCCAGCTTGGCGTCGGAGTCGTCGATGGCGACCAGTACGTCGCCCTTCTTGACGGCTTGCGTGTCCACCACCTTGACGTCGGCCACGATGCCGTTGATGGCCGGCGTGAGCACCGAGATTTCGGTGGCGGTGTAGGCGTTGTCGGTCTCGACGTAGCGCGAGCCGATCAGGTACCAGTAGGCGCCATAGCCGATGCCGGCAATGGCAATCACGCCGCCGAAGATGGAAAAGAGCTTCTTGCGCTTTTGTGCTGCCGCTGCTGCGTCAGCGCGTTGCTTGGCCGCGTCATCCGCCGCCATGGTTTGGGTTGCCTGTGCGTCGCTGTGGGACATGATGATTAACCTTTCGCTTGCGTATCTGTCGTGTGGGATGTGCCGCTGTCGTTACTGCCGCTGTAGCCGCCGCCAAGCGCGCGCACCAGTGCGACGTCAAGGGTGAACATGCGCGAGCGCAGGTTAGAGAGTTCGCGCAGGTTGGTGATCAGCGTGTCCTGCGCGTTGAGCACATCCAGGTAATTGGCCAGGCCGCCGTTGTAGCGGTTGCTGACGATGCGGTAAGCCTCTTCGGCGGCATCGGCGGCGAGCTGGACTTTTTCGAGCCGTCCGGACAGCGCTTTTTCGCTGACGGTGACGTCGGCCACGTCTTGCAGCGCCTGCGTCACGGCCTGGTCGTAATTGGCCACGGCTTCGTCATAGCTGGCGCTGGCCGAGCGGAACTGGCCGCGCAGGCGGCCGCCATTGAAGATCGGCAGCGAGATGGCCGGGCCGATGCTGCCGATGTCGGAGCCGCGGCTGGTCAGCATGTCGATGCCCAGCGACTGGAAGCCGAAGTAGGCCTTGAGGTTGACGTTGGGATAGAAGGCGGCACGCGCCACCTTGATCTGCTTGCCGGCAGCTTCGGCGCGCAAGCGCGCGGCGACGATGTCGGGGCGGCGGCCCAGCAGGTTGACGGGGATCTGGTCCGGCAATTGAAACGGCTTGCTCATGTCCACCTTCGGGCGCACCAGCAGCAGGCCGCGGTCCGGTCCGGCACCGGCCAGCGCGGCCAGCTTGTTGCGCTGGAGTGCGATCGATTCATCGGTGGCGCGCAGGTCGGCCTCGGCCATGGCGCGGCGCGCCTCCATCTGCTTGACCGAGCCGAGCGTTTCCAGGCCATTGGCATAGCGCTGGTTGAACAGGTCGAGCGATTCGACACGCACCTTCAATGCGGCTTCGTTGGTGTCGCGCTGCGTGTACAGGTGTTCCAGTTCGGCATAGGCCGAGGCGATCGAAGTGCCCAGCGTGATGCGCGCCTGGGCGGCGTCGGCGCGGGCCGCTTCCAGCTCGGAGGTGGCCGCCGCCAGTGCGGCGCGGTTCTTGCCCCAGAAGTCGATCTCGTAGCTGAAGTCCAGCGTGGCGCGGGTTTCGTTGTTGTAGTCCTGGGGTACGAAGGCGGGCGGGATGCCGTCGTTATAGGACTGCTTCACGTGATTGAGCGAAGCGTTGGCGCTGACGTCCGGATACAGCGCCGCGCCTTGCTGCTGTGCCGCGCCTTCGGCCTTGAGCAGGCGGGCGCGGGCTACTGCCATTGAAGGGGCGCCTTGCAGCGCTTCGCCGATCAGCGCATTCAACTGGCCATCGCCATAGGCAAGCCACCATTGGTCGGCCGGCCATGCTGCCAGGGGCGTGGCGCTGGCCAGCATCTGGCCGCTTTGGTAGCTGTCGATGGCCTTGGGTTCGGCGCGCGGACCAAGGTCGGTAAAGGAGGCGCAGCCGGCCAGCGTCAGCGCCAGCAGGGCGGCGGCCGAAGCCAGCGCGGTGCGGTGCAGACGGCGTCCGGCCGGTGCGGCGACGGCAAAGCCTGGCGTCGCCGCACGAAGGGCGGGGGTGTCTGTAATGTTCATGGATGTGGATGACAACGATGATTTTAAACTGTACAGTACAGTATAGTATTGAGGTTTTAGACGCGTCAAGGGGAATTGCGAAAAATTGCTCGCATCTATGGCGATTCTGCTACGCATGGTTTTTGTCGGTGAATTTGGCGGCTTTGTCGTCCATCTGCGCCTATAATTGCGGCTTGGCACGATAAGTGTAAAAGTCAGGAAAGTTGCCCGAAGGTAGGGAGAGCAGGCAGCGACTACGCAACCCAGGAAAAGGCATGCGCAAGAAAAGTGAAGAGCGCCGGCAGGCGATGATCGATGTCGCCGCGGAAGTGTTCAACGAAATCGGTTTCGAGGGTGCCTCGATGGCGGAGATCTCGGCCCGCATCGGCGGCTCCAAGGCCACGCTGTACAACTACTTCACTTCGAAGGAAGAGATCTTCGTCGAAGTGATGCTCAAGCAGGTCGGCTGCCAGTTCGAACAGGCCTTCACCGCGCTGAACGATGAGGACGATGTGCGACTGGGCTTGCTGCGGCTGGCGCGGCATTATCTCGATATTGTCCTCAAGCCGGATGTGGTGGCGGTCAAACGCCTGGGCATGTATTACGCCGGCAAGTCCGACCTCGGTCCGATGCTCTACGAGCGCGGACCCAAGCGCGGCTGGCAGCGCATCGCCGACTTCCTCAAGGTGAAGATGGAGCAAGGCAAGCTGCACAAGGGTGACGCCTGGCTTGCCGCGCTGCAGTTCCGTGCGCTGGTGGAGGCCGAATGGGTGGAGGCGCGCATGCTCAATGTGGTGACTTCGCCGCAGGCCGCCGAATTGCAGGCCTCGACCGAGCGCGCGGTGGATGCGTTCATCTATCTGTACCAGCCGCGTTGACTGGCGCACTGTTACCGCTTTCGTTCAAGCCGCTGTTTTCAGCGGCTTTTTCATGTTGATCCCCCAAAACTTGGCCGAAGGCCAGGCAACGTACAATAAGCACTTTCGGCGCAGGCCTTGTTGTTGGCACAGCCGGAAAGGTGAATGGCACAAAGGCAACGCTTGAGGTCAAGACCGAGGGGGAGGGGAGATTGCTGAAGATTGTCAGAGACCTGCTGCGCATGGGCGCGATCGTGTTATGCGCATCGGTCGCGGCGGGTGCCGCTTGTGCGGCCAAGCCGGCAGGAAAGGAGCCGGCTGCGGCGGTCAAGCCTGTCGGAATAGGATTTGCCGGCCCGCTTGCCAACCCCATATTAAAGAGCGCGCGCGATGGTGCGTTGCTGGCGATCGAGGAGCGTAATGCCCGCCAATTATCGGCGGCCCATGGCGCGCGCCCTGCCATGCAATTTGTCCTGCTGGAGCAGGATGACCGCTCGGAATCCCATTTGGCCCAATACACGGCACAGTATTTTGTGCGCAGCGGCGTCATCGGCGTGATCGGGCACTGGTCTGCCGACGTCGCCCTGGCCGTGGCGGATACCTACGAAGAGCATGCCATCGCGCAGATGATGTTCACAGCATCGACCCCTCAATTCACCGAAAAAGGCTACAAGACGGCTTTTCGCTTGCTCAGCAGCAGCGACCGCACTGCCGCCTATCTGGCCGAGTCGGCGTTGGCTACGCTGGGTGCACGGCGCGTGGCGGTAGTGGCCAATAACTCGGCGTTTGGCCAGTCGCTGGCCAAGGCATTTATCGAGCAGATGGCGGCACGGCGCGAGCCGGCGCAAGTGGTCTATCAAACCACGGTCAGCAGCAAGACATCGGATTTCAATGCCGCCCTGCAAGCCTTGGAAGCCAGCCAGCCGGACCTGATTCTGTTCAGCGCCAATGCCTTGCAGGTAGCGCCATTCGTCAATAGCGTGGCGCGTTCGAAGCTGGCATCCTCGTTGCTGTTGACCGGCGGTTCGGTCAACCAGAAATTCTCCCTGCCATCGGGCAGCAGGATGTCGCTCTACACATTGGAGCCGGATGCGGATCTGCGGGATTGTCCTGCCTGGAAGGGATTCCTGGAGCGCTTTGAACAGCGTTTCAAGCGTCCTCCCAGCAGTTTCTCGCGCTACGCGTACAACGCCGCCAACACCTTGATGGAGGCCGCCGTGCAAGCCGGTGGCGGCGGCCCCAGGCTATTGGCCGAGCTGCGCCAGAAAAGCTACAAAGGATTGAGCGGCCCGATCGCCTTCGACAAGAACGGCAATGCCAGGAACGACTTTTACACCTTGTACCGGAACGGCGCCGCAGGCTGGGCGCCATTGAAGGAATTTTCCTCCGGCGCGGCGCCCGCTTGCCACTGAAGCGGCAAGGGGCGCCGGCCTTGCTTCAGCTCCGGCTGTGCGCCAGCTTGCCTGCGGAATAGGTCGCGGCGATGGCGCGGTCATCCCCCAGGATCGCCAGCGCGAACAACTGCTCTTCCAGGCTATCGGTGTTGGCGCTGCGGCGCGCCAGCAAAGGCGTGGCGCGCGGATCGAGCAGGATGAAATCGGCATCGCAGCCGGGCGCGAAGTTGCCGATGGTACCTTCCAGCTGCAGTGCGCGGGCGCCGCCTAGCGTAGCCAGGTAGAACATGCGCTGCGCCGGCAGGTAGGTGCCGCCCATGCGGCCGACCTTGTATAGCTCATTCATGGTCTGCAGCATCGAGAAGCTGGTGCCGCCGCCCACGTCAGTGGCCAGCGACAGCGGTACGCGCGCCTTGTCCGCATTCGCGAAGTCGAACAGGCCGCTGCCCAGGAACAGGTTCGAGGTCGGGCACACCGTGGCCGCCGACTGCGTGGCCGCCATGCGCGCGCGGTCCTCATCGTCCAGCCAGACGCAGTGCGCATACAGCGCGCGCTGGCGCATCAAGCCGTACTGGTCGTACACGTCCAGGTAGCTGCGGGCATCGGGATACAGCTCCTTCACCCATTTCACTTCATCGGTATTTTCCGCCACGTGGGTCTGGATGTAGGCGTCCGGATACTGCGCCGCCAGCTCGCCGGCCAGCTTCATCTGCTCGTGCGTCGAGGTCGGCGCAAAGCGCACCGTGATGGCGTAGTGCTGGCGTCCCTTGTTGTGCCAGCGCTGGAGCAGTTCCTCGCTCTCGCGCACGCCGCCCTCGGCGGTATCGCGCAGGAAGTCGGGCGCGTTGCGGTCCATCAGGCACTTGCCGGCTACCATGCGCAGGTTGCGCGCGTGGCTGGCTTCGAAAAAGGCATTCACCGATTGCGGATGCACGGTGCAATACACCGCCGCGCTGGTGGTGCCGTTGCGCAGCAGCTCGGCCAGGAAGAAGTCGGCCACTTCAGCGGCATGCTCGCCGTTCTCGAAGCGGCGCTCGGCCGGGAAGGTGTAGTTGTCCAGCCAGGGCAGCAGGCCCGGCGCCGGCGAGCCGATGATATCGGTCTGCGGATAGTGGATGTGGGTGTCGATGAAGCCGGGGCAGATGATCTTGCCGCGGTGGTCCTGCACCTGCACGCCGGCGGGGACCGACGTGATGAGCCGGTCGTAGTCGCCGGCCGCCTTGATCTTGCCGTCTTCCACCAGCAGCAGGCCGTCGGCATGCCATTGCGTGGCGCGCTCGTCAAAGGCGGGATCGTTGGTGAAATGCAGCAGGCTGGCGCGATAGGCTTGCATGGATGTGCTCATGGTATTTCCTCGTTGCTGGCCGCCGCGCGCGGACGAAGAAGGGCGCGCGGTCGGCGTCGATTCAATGGTCATCATACTGGAAGGCGCAGGCGTGACCACGCTTTCCTGATGGGTTCAAGCGGAATCGTGGGGAGGATCCGGCGAGGCCGGAATGGCATGCGCCTTCGTGGCGCGATCGTCTTGTCCGGAGGGATCCTCTGGGTGACGGCAGGGTTTTCCTCAGCCTCTGCCGTCCAACGCGTGTGTGGCCAATGCCGGAGGGAATTTGTTGCGGGCCGGCTGCGTGAAGCGCAACTCCCACAATTGCATCAGCTGGGCCACCACCGCGATGGCGATGCTGGCCGGTTCCTTGCCGTAGATGCCGGGAATGCCGATGGGGCAGGTCATGCGGTTTAACTGTTCCTGCGTGTAGCCACGGTCTGCCAGGCGGTGCTCGAACTGCTTGCGCTTGGTGTAGGAGCCGATCAGGCCGAACCAGCCGATATCCGTACGCTTCAGGATGCGTTCGGTCAGTTGCTGGTCGAGGGCGTGGCTGTGGGTCATGACGAGATAATACGCGCCCGGCTCGGCCATGTCGACTGCGGCATTGGGCACATCGGTGGCTTCCACCGTGACTTGCGGCGGCAGGCTGTCGGGGAACATGTCTTCGCGTTCGTCCACCCACAGCACGCGGCAGGGAAGGTTGGACAATACCTTGACGATGGCCGTGCCGACATGGCCGGCGCCGAACAGCACCACTTGCGGCTGGTGCGCGCGGCACAGGTCGAGCAGCCAGCGGCGGCCATAGGCATCGCGCGTGACGTAAGTCTTGCGCACGTCGCGAAACAGCGTGGCGTGCAGGCCGTTGTCCGGCCCGTTGAGGTCGCAGGCTTCGCCGTCGGTTTCATACAACTGCAGCGGATCGGCATTGTCCAGCGGCAAGGTGCGCCAGATGTCGATGCCGCTGCGCCAGTGCTGCTCCAGTTCCTTGAGCGTGCCCGAGCAGGACTGGTCGACCCGCTCAAAGGCCAGGAACACCACGCCGCCGCAGCATTGGCCCAGGCTCGGACCGAGCGCGATGCGCTCCAGCCGGCGCTGGGCCGGCAACTGGCTGGCGTCATCCTCCAGCATGGCGCGCGCGATCTGCGCTGCACGCCATTCCAGATGGCCGCCGCCGATGGTGTCGTACTGTTTGTCAGCGGTATAGACCATGCGCGCGCCGGCCTCGCGCGGCGTCGAGCCCTGGATCTCGGCCACCGTTACCAGCACCGCCGGGGTGGCGGCATCCTGCAATTCCCTCAAAGCGGCAAGCCATGTCGTCATGAATGCTCCTTGATCAGGTTCGGTCTTATTGTTTCACCGCGGCTGCGCGCACCGCGTCCACCGCGTCGAGGATGGCCTCGGACGTGGCCGGCGCACGCAGCGGCGGGTTGACGCGATGTTCGCCTACTGCCGACACCGCGTCGCGGATCGCCAGGAACACCGAGAACGGCAGCAGCAGCGGCGGTTCGCCGGTGGCCTTGGAGCGGTGGATGGTGTCGGATACGTTGCTGTTCTTGAACAGTTCGGTGCGGAAGGCCGTTGGGCAATCGGACACGCCCGGGATCTTGTAGGTCGACGGCGCGTGCGTCATCAGCTTGCCGTCCTTGTTCCACCACAGCTCCTCGGTGGTCAGCCAGCCCATGCCCTGGATGAAGCCGCCTTCCACCTGGCCCACATCGATGGCCGGGTTCAGGCTTTCGCCGGCGTCGTACAGCAGGTCGGCCTGCAGCAGTCTCCATTCGCCGGTCAGCGTGTCGATCACCACTTCAGCCACCGCCGCGCCGTAGGCGTAATAGAAGAACGGGTGGCCGTTCATGGTCTTGGAGTCCCAGTGCACGCGCGGAGTCGAGTAGAAGCCGTCCGACCACAGCTGTACGCGCTGCAGGTAGGCCTGCATCACCAGGTCGGGGAAGGCCACCGACTGTTCGCCGGCAATCGCCAGGCCGTCGGCGAAGCGCACTTCGGCAGCGTCGACATTGAAGCGCTTGGCCGCCACTTGCGCCAGCCGCGCCCGGATCTGCAGGGCAGCATCCTGCGCCGCCTTGCCGTTCAGGTCGCTGCCGGTGGAGGCGGCGGTGGCCGAGGTATTGGCGACCTTGCTGGTGTCGGTCGCGGTGCAGCGCACGCGCTCCAGCGGCAGGCCCAGCGCGTTGGCGACTACCTGCGCCACCTTGGTGTTCAAGCCCTGGCCCATTTCGGTGCCGCCGTGGTTCACCAGCACCGAGCCATCGGTGTAGACATGCACCAGCGAACCGGCCTGGTTCAGGTGCGGCACATTGAAGGAGATGCCGAATTTCACGGGCGTCAACGCCAGGCCCTTCTTCAGTACGGTGTTGCTGGCGTTGAACGCGATGACGGCCTGGCGCCGCGCCTGGTAGTCGCTGGTGCGTTCCAGTTCGTCGACCAGCGCGTGGATCACGTTGTCTTCGACCTTCTGGCCGTAGTGGGTGGTGTTGCGCGCGTTGGGGCCTTCGGCATCGCTCTTGCCGTAGAAGTTGGCGCGGCGCACTTCCAATGCATCCTTGCCGAGATTGCGCGCGATCTCGTCGACGATGTACTCGATGGCGATGGCGCCCTGCGGGCCGCCGAAGCCGCGGAAGGCGGTATTGGACTGGGTATTGGTCTTGCCGCACATGGCGTGGATCTCCACGTCCGACAGGTAGTAGGCATTGTCGAAGTGGCACACCGCGCGGGTAGCCACCGGGCCGGACAGGTCGGCCGAGAAGCCTGCGCGCGAAACCATGTCGATCTTGGCCGCGACGATGCGGCCGTTGTCGTCATAGCCGATCTCGTAGTCGTAGGCGAAGCAGTGGCGCTTGCCGGTGACGATCATGTCGTCGTCGCGGTCGGCGCGCAGTTTGACCGGACGGCGCAGGCGCACCGCCGCCACCGCAGCCGCGCAGGCCCACAGCGCCGACTGCGATTCCTTGCCGCCGAAGCCGCCGCCCATGCGCCGGCACTCCACCAGCACGTCGTGCGAGGCCACGTGCAACACATGCGCGATGTGGTGCTGCATCTCGCTCGGGTGCTGGGTCGAGCAGTAGACGTGCATGCCGCTGCCTTCCTTGGGGATGGCGTAGGAGATCTGCCCTTCGAGATAGAACTGCTCCTGGCCGCCGACGTCGAACTGGCCTTTCAGCTTGTGCGGCGCCTTGGCAAAGGCCGCGGCCGGCGTGCCGCGCGTCAGGTGCATCGGCGGCAGCACGTAGGACTGCGCCGCATGCGCTGCGCGCGGGGTCAGGATAGGCGCCAGTTCCTCGTAGTCGATCACCGCGCAGCGTGCGCCGCGGCGGGCGTTGTCGTGGCTGTCGGCCACCACGATGAAGATCGGCTGGCCCACGTACTGCACCAGGCCGTCGGCCAGCACCGGATCGTCATGGATGATGGCGCCGCACTGGTTCTCGCCGGGGATATCGTCGGCGGTAAACACCGCCACTACGCCAGGCGAAGCCTTGACCTTCGACAGGTCGATCGCACGGATCCTGGCATGGGCCTTCTGCGACAGGCCCAGCGCCGCATGCAGCGTGCCTTGCAGTTCGATGATGTCGTCGGTGTAGGTGGCTTCGCCGGTCACGTGCAGCACCGCAGACTCGTGCGGATGCGGTTTGCCGACCTCGGCCCAGCCCTTGGGCGGCAGTGTCAGCTTGGACATGAATTGTTCACTTTGCTTGTTCATCACATTCTCCTGCTCATTCTCTTTGTCACGCTCACGCCGCCACGACTGCGAAGGCGCGTACAGCGTCGGCCGCCAGCGGCGCATCGGCACGGGTTTCCAGCCAGTAGCGGTACAGCAGGTTTTGCGCGGTGCGCAGGCGGTAAGCCGAGGTGGCGCGCATGTCCGACAGCGGCGCGTAGTCCTGCGCCATGGCTGCCATCGCGGCGCGCACTTGCTCTTCGCTCCAGTCCTTCCCGTTCAGGATGGCTTCGGCCTGCGAGGCGCGCTTGGGGGTAGCCGCCATGCCGCCGTAGCACATGCGCGCTTCTTTCACCTTGCCGCCGTCCAGTGTGAAAGCGAAGGCGGCGCATACGGCCGAGATATCTTGATCGAAACGCTTGGACAGCTTATAGACGCGGAATTGCACATCCGCGCGCGGCAGCGGCACGCGCACCGCCTGCACGACTTCATTGGGCTGCAGCGCCGACTTCTGGTAAGCGATATAGAACTCTTCCAGCGGCATCACGCGCTGGCCGTCCACGCCATGCAGCACGATCTGCGCACCGAGCGCGATCAGCCATGGCATGGAGTCGCCAATCGGCGAGCCGTTGGCGACGTTGCCGCCCAAGGTGCCGGCATTGCGCACCGGCATCGAGGCGAAGCGCTGCCACAGTTCCGACAATTCCTTCGGATAATGCTTGTTCAGTTCGCCATACGCCTGCTCCAGCGAAATGCCGGCGCCGATTTCCAGGAAGCCGTCCTTCTCTTCCATCCGGCGCAGTTCTTCCACCTGGCCGATATAGATGATGTCGCCCAAATCGCGCATGTGCTTGGTCACCCACAGGCCAACGTCGGTCGAGCCGGCCAGGATGCGCGCCTTGGGGAGGCTGCTGCGCAATTGCGCCAGTTGCGCCAGCGTGCGCGGCGCATGGAACGTCTGGCCGTTGTGGGTCACCGCCAGCGGTTCTTCGCGCTGGATGCCGCGCAGCGCCTCGGCCAGTTGCTGGCGGTCAAATTCCACCGCCGGCAACTGGCCCATGCGGCGCGCGGCATCGATGATGGGGCGGTAGCCGGTGCAGCGGCACAGGTTGCCCGACAACGTGTCGTCGATCTCGCGCTTGGTCGGTTCGATGCCATCCTTGTCATGCTTCAGGTACAGGCCCCACAGCGACATCACGAAGCCCGGCGTGCAGAAGCCGCATTGCGAACCGTGGCATTCCACCATGGCCTGCTGCACCGGATGCAGGCAGCCGTCGGCTTGCTTCAGGTCTTCCACGGTGAACAGCGCGCGGCCGTCCAGCGTCGGCAAAAATTGGATGCAGGAGTTGACCGTCTTCAATTCCAGCTTGTCGCCGAGCAGCTCGCCGACCACCACTGTGCAGGCGCCGCAGTCGCCTTCGGCGCAGCCTTCCTTTGTGCCGGTGCAATGCAGGTCCTCGCGCAGGTGCTGCAGCACGGTGCGGGTATTGGGCAGGCCCTGGGCCTGGTGGATCTCTCCACGGTAATAAAACTGGATGGGGCGAATCGGTTCTGACATGTGTTTGCTCTATGTAATTGTCTACAAAACAGTTGCTGCTTTGCGGCGCGCTCCAGGGCGGATCGTGGGGCGCACTCTTATTGTTCGAGCGAGCGGGAAGCGCTTGTTCCGCACATGGGCGGATCTTTTTCTGCTTCCTGCACTGCCGTTTCTTGCGTGGATATGCATTCAAGAAACGTGCCGGGGTTCTCAAAGGATGGAACTGATTGTCCGCTTCGTTTTGTTGGAAACGATTGTCCAATTCCATCGTTTGACAATCCCGGGATGCGCCGCCTGGAGGTGGCGCATCCCGTTACTGCTGTTGCCTGCCGCTGCCTTATTCGCCGAGGTAGACCAGCTTGAACAGGAAGATGGCGGCAATGATCCAGATTACCACCGACACGTCCTTTACGCGCCCGGTCAGCAGCTTCAGGCCGGCGTAGCTGATGAAGCCCAGCGCCAGGCCGTTGGCGATCGAGTAGGTGAAGGGCATGACCAGCGCGGTGATCACGGCCGGCACGCATTCGGTGGTGTCATCCCAATCGATGTGCACCAGCTCGCGCACCATCAGGCAAGCCACGAAGAACAGCGCCGGCGCAGTCGCATAGGCCGGCACCACGCCCGCCAGCGGCGCGATGAACAGGCACAGCAGGAACAGCACGGCAATCGCCACTGCGGTCAGGCCGGTACGGCCACCCGCTTGCACGCCTGCCGCACTTTCAATATAGGCAGTGGTGCTGGAGGTGCCAAGCAGGGAACCGGCGACGATGGCGGTGCTGTCGGCCATCAGCGCCTTGTTCAGGCGATCCATCTTGCCTTCCTTCATCAGCCCGGCGCGCTGGGCCACGCCCATCAGCGTGCCGGTGGCGTCGAACAGTTCAACCAGGAAGAACACCAGCACCACGTTGAGCAAGCCCATCGACAGCGCACCCTTCACATCCAGCTGCAGGAAGGTCGGCGCCAGCGACGGCGGCGGCGCGAACACGCCGCTGAAGTGGTTGCCGCCGAACAAGAAGCTCAGCACGGTGACCAGCAGGATGCCGATCAGCAGTGCACCGCGTACCTTCAGCCTGTCCAGCGCCACGATCACCAGGAAGCCGATGATGGCCATCACCGCCGCCGGATGGTGCAGGTCGCCCATGGTGACGAAGGTGGCGGGATTGGCGGCGATGATGCCGGCGCTCTTCAGGGAGATGATCCCCAGGAACAGCCCGATGCCGGCCGGGATGGCCGTCCTCAGCGACTTCGGGATGCTCTTGATGATCAGTTCACGGATGCGCAGCAGGCTGACGATCAGGAACAGGCAGCCCGAGATCAGCACCGCGCCCAGCGCAGCCTGCCAGGGGAACCCCATGCCTTTGACTACCGCGTAAGCGAAGTAGGCGTTGAGACCCATGCCAGGCGCCAGGCCGATGGGGTAGTTGGCGTACAGGCCCATGATCAGGGTACCGACGGCGGCGGCCAGGCAGGTGGCGACGAATACCGAATCCTTGGGCATGCCGGCGTCGCCCAGGATGGAGGGATTGACGAAGATGATGTAGGCCATTGTCAGGAAGGTTGTCAGGCCTGCCAGCAATTCGGTGCGGACGGTGGTACCGTTCTCGCTGAGTTTGAAGTATTTGTCTAGCGCGTTCATTATTGGTTGTCTCCGTTTGGTCCTTTTTTATACGCCGGAAAACTTGCCTGCTTGCGAGACAGGCAAAAAATGGGCGTTGCTTTGTGCGTATTGGTTGCAGCGTACGTAATGTCGTTTAATTTCATGGTGAGGACGTAAGTCGCGGGAAATAGCCACTATAAACATATTGTTATATGTGTATAAGGCGCTTAAAAAAGGCTTGTTGCAAGAGGATTGGTGCGGCGCATTGAGGATGTATGGGTATGGAATCCCGTTGATGCCGATAGCGTTTATGGCTTCGCCACCGCCCGGTTCCAATAATCCGGCTGCGCATAAACCTCCTTCAGGTAATCGATGAAAAACCGCGTCTTGGCCGGCAAATGCCGTTGCTGCGGATATACCGCCATGATGTCGTAATGCGGCAGGGCGTAGTCGTCCAGCACCGTCACCAGCTCTCCCGAAGCCAGTTGCGCCTGGATTTCCCAGGTCGAGCGCCAGGCCAGGCCCAGGCCTTCGCCGGCCCAGCGGTGCAGCAATTCGCCGTCGTTGCAGTCGAGATTGCCCTGCACCTTGACGATCACCGGCTTGCCATTTTGCTGGAAATACCAGCCGCGCTGCTGGCCGCCTTGCAGGTTGAAGGCCAGGCAATTGTGCTGGGCCAGGTCGTCCAGCGTCTTGGGCATGCCGTTGCGGTGCAGGTATTCGGGCGAAGCGCACACCACCCGGCGGTTGCTGGCCAGGCGCACGGCCACGAAGCTGGGTTCGATCGCGCCGCCGATGCGGATGCCCAGGTCGTAGCCTTCGCGCACCAGGTCGACCACACGGTCGGTCAGGTTGAACGAGATCTGCACCTCGGGGTGCGCCGCCAAAAAGGCCGGGGCATGCGGCGCCACATGCAGGCGGCCGTAGGCGGCAGGGGTGGAGACCACCAGGTGGCCGGTAGCCTTATGGCGGCCTTCGGCGATGCTCTTCTCTGCCGTCTCCATCTGCTCCAGCAGCTTGCGGCAGTGGTCGAGGAAGACGCTGCCTTGCTCGGTCAGCGTCAGGTGGCGCGTGGTCCGGTGCATCAGCTTGGTGCCCAGGCGTTTTTCCAGGGCATCGATGCGCCTGCCCATCATCACCGGCGTCACTTTCTCTTCCAGCGCCGCCGCCGCCAGGCTGCCTTTGTCGACCACCAAGACAAAAGCTTCAATTTGTTTGAGTTTGTCCATTATCCGATCCAATTCAATACTTTTTCTATATTTCCATACTTTTGATAAGTAATAAATAGATTTTTTTTGTTCTTATCAATCGAAATTGTAGCGACTAGGATGGGCTCCAGAACGAATCAGAGAATGGTGCGCCGCCAAGGGCGACCACCACCTTATAGCAATCTGGAATCCTGGAGAACAACATGGCAAAGATGAGAGCAGTCGACGCAGCAGCCTACGTGCTGGAAAAAGAAGGTTGTCTGCAAGCCTTCGGCGTGCCGGGCGCGGCGATCAACCCGTTTTACTCGGCATTGAAGCGCCACGGCGGCATCAAGCACATCCTGGCGCGCCACGTCGAGGGCGCCTCGCACATGGCCGAAGGCTATACCCGCGCCAAGGCCGGCAACATCGGCGTGTGTATCGGCACCTCGGGTCCGGCCGGCACCGACATGATTACCGGCCTGTACTCGGCCCAGGCCGACTCCATCCCCATCCTGTGCATCACCGGCCAGGCGCCGCGCGCCCGCTTGTACAAGGAAGACTTCCAGGCGGTCGACATCGAATCCATCGCCAAGCCGGTCACCAAGTGGGCCGTCACCGTGCGCGAGCCGGCGCTGGTGCCGCGCGTATTCCAGCAGGCTTTCCACCTGATGCGCTCGGGCCGCCCCGGCCCGGTGCTGATCGACATGCCGTTCGACGTGCAGATGGCCGAGATCGAGTTCGATCCGGACACCTACGAGCCGCTGCCGGTCTACCGCCCCGGAGCCACCCGTGCGCAGATCGAAAAGGCGCTGGCCATGCTCAATGAATCGGAGCGCCCGCTGCTGACCATCGGCGGCGGCGTGGTCAATGCCGATGCTGCGGCACTGGCGGTGGAGTTCGCCGAACTGACCGGCGTGCCGGTCATCCCTACGCTGATGGCCTGGGGCGCGATCCCCGACGACCACCCGCAGATGGTCGGCATGGTCGGCCTGCAGACCAGCCACCGCTACGGCAACGCCACCATGCTGGCATCCGACTTCGTGCTGGGCGTCGGCAACCGCTGGGCCAACCGCCACACCGGTTCCATCGACGTCTTCACCAAGGGCCGCAAGTTCGTCCACGTCGACATCGAGCCGACCCAGATTGGCCGCGTGTTCGGCCCCGACTACGGCATCGTCAGCGATGCCGGCGCGGCGCTGAAACTGTTCGTCGAGGTGGCCAGGGAACTGAAGGCCGCCGGCAAGCTGCCGGACCGGTCAGCCTGGCTGGCCGAATGCCAGCAGCGCAAGAAGACCATGCTGCGCCGGACCAACTTCAATGAAACGCCGGTCAAGCCGCAGCGCGTGTATGAAGAAATGAACCGCGCCTTCGATCGCGAGACCTGCTACGTGGCCACCATCGGCCTGTCGCAGATCGCCGCCGCGCAATTCCTGCACGTCTACAAGGACCGCCACTGGATCAATTGCGGCCAGGCCGGCCCGCTGGGTTGGACCATTCCTGCCGCACTGGGCGTGGTCGCCGCCGATCCGAAGCGCAAAGTGGTGGCGATCTCGGGCGACTACGACTTCCAGTTCATGATCGAAGAGCTGGCCGTGGGCGCGCAGTTCAACCTGCCTTATTTGCACGTGCTGGTGAACAACTCCTACCTCGGCCTGATCCGCCAGGCGCAGCGCGGCTTCGACATGGACTACTGCGTGCAACTGGCGTTCGAGAACGTCAACGCGCCGGAACTCAACGGCTACGGCGTGGACCACGTCGCCGTGGTCGAAGGCCTGGGCTGCAAGGCGATCCGCGTGACCGACCCCAACGGCATCCAGGACGCCTTCGTGCAAGCCAAGCGCCTGATGGAGGAATTCCGCGTGCCGGTGGTGGTGGAAATCATCCTGGAGCGCGTGACCAACATCGCGATGGGCACCGAGATCGATGCCATCAACGAATTCGAGGAACTGGCGACCAAGCCGGAACACGCACCGACTGCCATCAGCATGCTCGACTGAGCGGCTGAAACGCACCGATCCGAAGAGGAGACAAAAGTCGCCGGCAAGAGCGATACCACTGAACGGCCACACCAAGTCCAGCCTATCCGGCGGGCCAAGAACAAGGAGCACCCATGACCAAACTCGCTGCCAACCTCACCATGCTGTTCACCGAGCAGCCTTTCCTCGACCGCTTCCAGGCTGCCGCCGACGCCGGCTTCAAGGCGGTCGAATTCCTGTTCCCCTACGCCTTCGACCCCGAGCAGATCGCCGACCGCCTGCGCGCGGCCAAGCTGCAACTGGTGCTGCACAACCTGCCGGCCGGCAACTGGGACGGCGGCGAACGCGGCATCGCCTGCCATCCGGACCGCGTGGCTGAATTTCGCGTCGGCGTGGACGCTGCCATCCGCTATGGCAGCGCATTGGGCGTGAAGCAGTTGAACTGCCTGGTCGGCATCCTGCCTCAGGGCGTCTCGCGCGAAGTTGCGCGCGAAGTCCTGGTCGGCAACCTGAAGTACGCCGCCGGCAAGCTGAAAGAGCAGGGCATCCGCCTCCTGATCGAACCGATCAACAGCTTCGACATCCCGGGCTTCTTCCTCAACACCACCCGGCAGGCGGTGGAACTGATTCTCGCCACCGGCTCGGACAACCTGTTCGTGCAGTACGACATCTACCACATGCAGCGCATGGAAGGCGAACTGGCCAACACCATCAAGGCCAACCTTTCGCTGATCGCCCACGTGCAACTGGCCGACAACCCGGGCCGCTTCGAACCCGGCACCGGCGAGATCAATTACCGCTACCTGTTCCGCTTCCTCGACGAGATCGGCTACGACGGCTGGATCGGCTGCGAGTACAAGCCCAAGGCCGGAACGAAAGAAGGGCTGGGCTGGATCAAGGAACACGGCCTCTAAGCCATCGCTAAACACCACACCAATCATCAAGGAGAAACATCATGGCAAAAGTCGGATTCATCGGCCTGGGCATCATGGGCGCACCCATGGCGGAAAACCTGCAAAAGGGCGGCCACAAGCTCTACCTGCACGACCAGAAGAACCCGCCGGCGGCATTGCTGGAGGGCGGCGCCACCGTCTGTACCTCGGGCGCAGAAGTTGCCAAGCGCGCCGACATCATCATCGTCATGGTGCCGGACACCCCGCACGTGGAAGCCGTGTTGTTCGGCGACAAGGGCGTGGCCGAAGGCCTGTCGGCCGGCAAGATCGTGGTCGACATGAGTTCGATCTCGCCCATCGCCACCAAGGGCTTCGCGCAAAAGATCAACGCGCTGGGCTGCCAGTACCTGGACGCCCCGGTCTCGGGCGGTGAAGTCGGCGCCAAGGCGGCCTCGCTGACCATCATGGTGGGCGGTTCGGAAGGTGCCTTCAATGACGTCAAGCCGCTGTTCGAACTGATGGGCAAGAACATCACTCTGGTCGGCGGCAACGGCGACGGCCAGACCACCAAGGTCGCCAACCAGATCATCGTGGCATTGAACATCCAGGCCGTGGCCGAAGCATTGCTGTTCGCCTCCAAGGCCGGCGCCGACCCGGCGCGCGTGCGCCAGGCGCTGATGGGCGGTTTCGCGGCATCGCGCATCCTGGAAGTGCACGGCGAGCGCATGGTCAAGCGCACCTTCAATCCGGGCTTCCGTATCGAACTGCACCAGAAGGACCTGAACCTGGCATTGCAAGGCGCCAAGCAACTCGGCGTCAGCCTGCCCAACACCGCCGCCGCGCAGGAACTGATGAACGCCTGCGCCGCCAACGGCATGAGCGGGCTGGACCACTCGGCGTTGTGCCGCGCGGTGGAGATCATGTCCAACCACGAGATCGCCAAGGCTTCCTGAGCTGACTAGTGCATTACCGCCGTCGTCCTGACGAAAGTCGGGACCCAGCGACGTTCAACGGCGTTTGATGCGCAACGAACGCTACTGGGTCCCGGCCTTCGCCGGGACGACGTGGTTTTTGAGATTGCAGCTTGTTTCAAGCATTACTTCAAACAACAACCAAAACACTTCCCCCGGAGACTCACCATGCGCCGCCAACGCCAGGCAAAAATCGTCGCCACTCTAGGCCCCGCCAGCGCTTCTCGCCAAATGATCCAGGCGCTGTTCGAAGCCGGCGCCGACGTTTTCCGTTTCAACTTCAGCCACGGCACCCACGCCGACCATCAGGCGCGCTACCAGATCGTGCGCGAAGTCGAACGCGAAGTCGGCCGCCCGATTGCGGTACTGGCCGACCTGCAAGGCCCCAAGCTGCGCATCGGCCAGTTTATCGAGGGCAAAGTGACACTGCTGCAAGGACAGGAGTTCACGCTCGACCGCGACGCGAAACCGGGCGACATCAACCGCGTCTGCCTGCCGCACCCGGAACTGTTCGAGGCAATCGCCGCCGGCCAGTCGCTGCTGCTGGACGACGGCAAGCTGCGCCTGCAGGTGGAATACAGCAATGGCGCGATCATCCGTACCCGCGTGGTCAACGGCGGCGTACTGTCCGACCGCAAGGGTGTCAACGTACCTGACGCCGTGCTGCCGATCCCGGCGCTGACCGAGAAAGACCGGCGCGACCTGGCCTTCGCGCTGGACATGGGCGCGGACTGGATCGCACTGTCCTTCGTACAGCGTCCGGAAGATGTGGAAGAAGCGCGCAGCCTGATCGGCGGCCGCGCCGCCGTGCTGTCGAAACTGGAAAAGCCCGCCGCGCTGGACCGGCTGGATGAGATTGTGCGGGCATCGGACGCCATCATGGTGGCACGCGGCGACCTCGGTGTGGAGCTGCCGCCCGAACGCGTGCCCGGCACGCAAAAGCGCATCCTGCGCGTGTGCCGCCAGCACGGCAAGCCGATCGTGATCGCCACGCAAATGCTGGAATCGATGATCACCGCACCGGTGCCCACCCGCGCCGAAGTCTCGGACGTGGCCAGCGCCATCTACGACGGTTCCGACGCCGTGATGCTCTCGGCCGAATCGGCCAATGGCGCCTATCCGCTGCAGGCGGTATCGATGATGGACCGCGTGATCGCCGAAGTGGAGCGCGATCCCTTGTACCGGAACATGCTCGACGCCCAGCACGAGACGCCGCAGCCCAATCGCTCCGACGCCATCTGCTCGGCCCTGCGCGACGTGGCCGGCATCGTCGGCGCCACTGCCACCGTGACCTACACCAGCTCCGGCCACACCAGCCTGCGCGCTGCCCGCGAACGGCCGATGGCGCCCATCCTCAGCATCACCCCGCAACTGGCGACGGCGCGCCGCCTGGCATTGGTATGGGGCGTGCACTCCACCATCAGCGACCAGATCCACAATGAAAGCGACATGGTCAGCGCGGCCTGCCAGACGGCATTGAAGGAAGGTTTCGCCAAGAAGGGCGACCAGATTGCGATTACCGCCGGCATGCCGTTTGGGCAGCCGGGGAGTACTAATCTGTTGAGGTTGGCGGAGGTGTGGGGTTGATAAAGCTGGTAGGCCGGTTATTGGCTTGCCAGCTTGGCTAATCCGCCACTGCGCTGCATATCTAACAGGCATTTGATTAGCATCTGTTCCAGCATGTCATCAAATACCTGCCTGGATGGACGAAGCTGGATGTCGTCCGGAAATTTGGATTTTGCAGTTACCGAGTAATACGCGCCGGGAACAGCCGAAGAGTTGACGGTCATGCCCCGGTGCTGGATGGATAGTGAGAGTTCGAACTCCTCCTTGGTCGTGACATATCCGTCTCCCCAGCTTCTGCCGAGCTGTGTGCCTTTATCGATGGCATCAGCTATATCGGAAACGTCATTGAGCGTTACTGTCACCGTTCCCGCTTCTCCTTTCTGAACGATTTCGACCATACCGGTGTGTTGGAATGCCTCCGTGAATTTTTGTCTGAGCATGTTCATGTCAGGTGCCGGAACCTGGATTTCCATGAAGCTTCTCTCTTTGGATGGAATATGGCCATTCAGTTGCCATTCGACTTCCAGTTTCAGTTTCAGCGGCTCGTTGTTATTAGTGAGATCCGCTACATTGACCCTAGCCAGGGATGTATCAGGATAGGCACCGACTGAAATGGAAGTGCAGCCGGGTAGGGCGATTGCTAGGCTGCAAGCAATTGCGAGAAAAGGCTTTTGGATATTCATGGCGAGGACGGTGATTCGATGAATTGTCATTTCTCAAAAAATCCGAGTTTGGCGGAACCCTGGGCTTCAATTTTTTCGCCGACGACCGTCTTGCTGATTTCTTCTTCGATCCAAACGGCCGAATATGTTTCGCTCAGTTTCCCACGCACTACATAGACCTTGTCAACCTCAGGTGTGAAGCTGACGATGCCTTTCACGCCGTATACGGTGTTTGCCATCGCCATGATGGGGGCAGCATATGTGGTCCGAGCGGAGACGCTGACCTTCAGCGGCTGCGCTGGAATCGGACGTTGTACCTTTTGGACGGCCATGATGGCTCCTCGGCCCTCATTGACGCGGCGTGTGGTGAACAAGGCATTATCGATTTCATCGCCATTCACAGACAACGTATAGAAGATGTCCGCCTTGCTCATGCTGTAGACATCAGATGAATCCTTAAGTATCGCAGTAGGGCCGGTATAACCTTCCGGTACTGCTGTCTTGTATGTGGCGCAAGCGGACAGTGCGATAGTTGAGGCCACGATCAGACTAGTGCGAAATGCTGTTTTCATACTGAATTCCCCTTATTTTATTAATGCTCTTTGACCCCGAGTGCAAGGAATCTAGACTGTTGATTCTAAATCAAGTGGATGAGCTTATTTTTTCTGCCCGTTTGCATCAATGATCGCGCAACGTGAATTTGTAGAAATTTCCAGTCTCGCCAGCTCTTTCGGATAACCAAATCAAAAATAGCTTGCGAAGAAAAGACAAAGGCGCCCGTAGGCGCCTTTATAAAGGGATGCCGAAAGATTCCGCTCAGAACTGCTCCCAATCATCATCAGCCGCCTTGGTTGTTATCGCGGCAGACGCGTGTGCAGGTTTGGCTTCCGTTGTTGTCGGTTTGTGAGCGAAAGTGCGAGTTGCGGGAATCGGCTTCTTCATCACCGGCGTGGTGGCCTTTGGCGCAAGGTGGCCCAAGATCGTCGCCAGGGAGGGAGCAGTCGTTATTTCCGCATCCAGCTTGAACACGCTAACCGCCTCCATCAACTGCGCCGCCTGCTCCTGCATCGCCTGCGCCGCGGCAGCAGCTTCTTCCACCAATGCAGCGTTCTGCTGCGTCGATTCATCCATCAGTGTGATGGCGCGGTTGATTTCTTCGATGCCGGTGCTTTGCTCCTGGCTGGCGGAACTGATCTCGGCGACGATGTCGGTCACGCGCTTCACGCTGGAGACGACCTCGGTCATGGTGGAACCGGCTTGCGCCACCAGTTTGCTGCCGGTGTCGACCTTGGTCACCGAGTCGTCGATCAGGGCTTTGATTTCCTTGGCGGCGGTAGCGCTGCGCTGGGCCAGCGATCGTACTTCGGAGGCGACCACCGCAAAGCCCCGGCCTTGTTCGCCGGCGCGGGCGGCTTCGACTGCGGCGTTGAGCGCCAGGATGTTGGTCTGGAAAGCGATGCCGTCGATCACGCCGATGATGTCGACGATCTTCCTGGAGGATTCATTGATCGAGGCCATGGTGTCGACGACCTGATTGACCACCGTGCCACCTTCGACCGCCACGCCCGAGGCGGAGACTGCCAACTGGTTGGCCTGGCGCGCGTTGTCGGCGTTCTGCTTGACGGTGGAGGTCAGTTCTTCCATCGCCGAGGCGGTTTCTTCCAGTGAACCTGCCTGCTGTTCGGTGCGCGAGGACAAGTCCATGTTGCCGCTGGCGATTTCCCCGGAAGCGTGGTTGATGGTGTCGGTGCCGCTGCGCACGCGGCTGACGATGCTGCAGAGGTTTTCGTTCATCAGTTTCAGGGCCGCCATCAGTTCGCCGGTTTCATCCTTCGACTTGACTTCGACGTGCGTGCTGAGGTCGCCGTCGGCTACGCGCCGGGCCACGGCGACCGCGTTGATCAGCGGACGCGTGATGCTGCGCGAGACCAGCAGCGCCACCGCCGCGGCCAGCAGCAGGGCCACTACCGCCAGGCTATTGATGATGGTGCGGGCGCTGCCGGAGTCTTGTGCTGCGGCGTCTCCCGCCGCGTCCATCAGCCCGCCCTGGTAGTCGAACATGGCGTCGAGTGCGATGAAGTACTTGACCTGCACCGGCATGAATTGCTGGGGCAGGAAGACCTTGGCCTCATCGACCTGGCCGGCCTGTGCCAGCGCCATCAGCTTGTCGCGCGCCGGAATGTAGGCGTCGCGCGCGGCGATGGTGGCTTCGATGTAGCGCTTGTCCTCGTCGGTGCGGGCGACCTCGCGCATTTTCATCAGGCCTTCGTTCATCTTCTTGTCCGCTGTGGCGGCATCGGCCGCCAATGCCTTGATGCGTTCGGCATCTGCGGTCAGCAGGATGTCGCGGATGTCGAGCGCGATCTTGTTGACCTGGATCTGGATGGTGTTGGCCATCACGGTCTTGGGATAGCGGTCCTTGACGATCAGGTTGATGCCGTCCGTCAGCCGGGCTAGCTGGGTGTTGCCGAGGGCGGCAATGGCGATCAGGAGCGCAATCACGACCCCGAAGCCGATGGCGAGGCGGGCGCCGATTTTCATGTTGGCAATTTTCATGGTGGACCTTCTGCGCTAGCGTTGTTCGGGAAAAAGGAGTGATGGAATGACGGGGCGCCGTTTCCCACAGGCATTGATACGCACGTGCAGAACCGGCGCGAGGCCGGATGCACTTGTGAGGCTGCTGTGAGAGTTGAGCGATGAAGCGGACGATTCCCCGTCACCTTGATTGCAAGTCTTGTGCCAAAAAATCAGGCGAGTTTTTTATTGTTCTGCGGCGGCAAGCTGGCATGCCGGTCGGCTGCCCTTGCTCTTCTGGTGTTGCGGCGCCGTCGGAAAAGCCTTGGGTGAAGGCTGTTCCGATCCGCTATGCGACGCCTGGGGCATCTCTGGCGATGCCCGGTTGACGGGGGATGTTGGCGCGTCCCTCAGCACGCCGCTTCGGCCAGTTCCAGCGACAGTGCGTTGTGGCGCTCTATCACTGTGCCGAGGTCGATGGTGGTGCATTGCCCCTCGCGCACTACCACACGGCCGTTGATGATGCTCCAGGCCACATTGGCCGGGGTACAGAACACCAGTGCGGCCACCGGGTCGTGCTGGCCGCCGGCGAAGCCGATCTGACGCGTGTCGAACAGCACCACGTCGGCCGACATGCCGGGTTTCAGGGCGCCGATGTCGTCGCGGTTCAATACCTTGGCGCCGCCCAGCGTGGCGATCTCCAGTGCCTGGCGCGCGGTCATGGCGTCCGGGCCGAAGCCGACGCGCTGCAGCAGCATGGCTTGCCGCACTTCGCCCATCATGTGGGCGGAGTCGTTGGAGGCGCTGCCGTCCACGCCCAGGCCGACCGGTACGCCGGCATCGATCATCTTGCGGATGGGCGCGATGCCGGAGGCCAGCCGCATGTTGGAGCAGGGGCAGTGCGCCACGCCCGTGCCGGTGCGGGCGAACAGGGCGATGCCGTGGTCGTCCAGCTGCACGCAGTGGGCGTGCCAGACATCGTGGCCGACCCAGCCGCAGTCTTCGGCGTATTCGGCCGGGGTCATGTTGAATTTCTCGCGGCTGTAGGCGATGTCGCTGACGTTTTCGGCCAGGTGGGTGTGCAGCGAGACTTTGTAGTGGCGCGCCAGGTTGGCCGCTTCGCGCATCAGGTCGCGCGAGACCGAGAAGGGCGAGCAGGGGGCTACCACGATGCGCTGCATGGCATGGCGGGAGGCGTCGTGGTAGCTCTCGATCAGGCGGCGCGTGTCTTTCAGGATGGCTTCTTCGTCTTCCACCACGCGGTCCGGCGGCAGGCCGCCCTTGGACTGGCCCACGCTCATCGCGCCGCGCGCGCCGTGGAAGCGCATGCCGATTTCGGCGGCGGCTTCCAGGCTGTCGTCCAGGCGGGTCTTGTTGGGGTAGATGTAGAGGTGGTCGCTGCTGGTGGTACAGCCGGAGAGGATCAGTTCGGCCATCGCGGTCAGTGTCGAGACCTTGATCATTTCGGGCGTCAGGCCGGCCCAGATCGGGTAGAGGTTGGTCAGCCAGTTGAACAGTTCGCCGTTTTGCGCGGCGGGGATGGCGCGCGTCAGGCTTTGGTACATGTGGTGGTGGGTGTTGACCAGGCCGGGGATGACTACGTGATGCGCGGCGTCGATGATTTCGTCGGCTGCTTGCGGCAGCTCGGCGTTGGGGCCGACTTGTTCGATGATGTTGTTGCGGATGAAGATGGCGCCGTTTTTGATTTCTTCACGGGTGTCGTTCATGGTGACGACGACTTTTGCGTTCTTGATCAGCAGGGTTTTGTCTTTTGCTTGTTGCATGTGCGGGACTCCTTTTGTTGTTCCTTATTGGTTGGTGCTGGTTTTTTTGTCGGCGCAGGTGACAGTGGAGTCCCTTTTTATCCCTATTAACGCTGCGTCGGAGGGGTTGTTTTTGTTACTTGTTGCTTGTTGCTGTTGGGTAGTCTGGTCTTGCTGCGTGTTGGTGTACTGGCTTGATG
>NZ_LFLT01000037.1 GCF_001189955.1 Herbaspirillum chlorophenolicum
CGAGATCGTGAACAGGTTCTAGGCCCGCCATCGGCAGATAAAAGAAACAGAAGAGAGAGACACGACCATGCCGCAGATCGAAAGCAAGCTCAACCCGCGCAGCGAGGACTTCCAGACCAACCGCGATGCCATGCAACGCATCGTGGACGACCTGAAACAAAAGATCGCGGCGATCGCCGAAGGCGGCGGCCAGGCCGCGCGCGACAAGCACTTGGCGCGCGGCAAGCTGCTGCCGCGCGACCGTGTGCAGATGCTGCTCGATCCCGGCACGCCTTTCCTTGAATTCTCGCAGTTGGCCGCCTACGGCATGTACCGTGAAAAGGATCGCGACGGCAACCTGAAAGACGCCGCGCCCTCGGCCGGCATCATCACCGGCATCGGCCGCGTGGCCGGGCAGGAATGCCTGATCGTCTGCAACGACGCCACGGTCAAGGGCGGCACTTATTACCCAATGACCGCCAAGAAGCATTTGCGCGCGCAGGAGATCGCCGAATTCAACCATCTTCCCTGCATCTACCTGGTCGACAGCGGCGGCGCCAACCTGCCCAACCAGGATGAAGTCTTTCCCGACCGCGACCACTTCGGCCGCATCTTCTTCAACCAGGCCAACATGTCGGCCAGCGGCATTCCGCAGGTCGCGGTGGTGATGGGTTCCTGCACCGCAGGCGGCGCCTACGTGCCGGCCATGAGCGATGAATCGATCATCGTCAAGGAACAGGCCACCATCTTCCTGGCCGGGCCGCCGCTGGTAAAGGCCGCCACCGGCGAAGTGGTCACGGCAGAAGAGCTGGGCGGCGGCGACGTGCACACGCGCCTGTCCGGCGTGGCCGACCACCTGGCGCAAGACGACCTGCATGCGCTGTCGATCGCGCGCGGCATCGTCGGCAACTTCAACCGCAAGAAGCCGCAGCAGCTGGCGCTGCGCGCGAGTGTCGAACCTAAGTATCCGGCGCATGAACTGTACGGCGTGATCCCCACCGACACCCGCAAACCCTTCGACGTGCGCGAAGTGATCGCACGCATCGTCGACGGCAGCGAGTTCGACGAGTTCAAGGCCCGTTACGGCACCACGCTGGTGTGCGGCTTCGCCCATTTGCATGGCATGCCGGTGGGCATCATCGCCAACAACGGCATCCTGTTTTCCGAATCGGCCGAGAAGGGCACGCACTTCATCGAGCTGTGCTGCCAGCGCAAGATCCCGTTGATCTTCTTGCAGAACATCACCGGCTTCATGGTCGGCAAGAAAGTCGAGAACGAAGGCATCGCGCGCCATGGCGCCAAGATGGTGACGGCGGTATCGACCGCCGCCGTGCCCAAGCTGACGGTGATCATCGGCGGCAGTTTCGGCGCCGGCAATTACGGCATGTGCGGACGCGCCTTCTCGCCGCGCTTCCTGTGGATGTGGCCCAATGCGCGCATCTCGGTGATGGGCGGCGAACAGGCCGCCAGCGTACTGGCCACCGTCAAGCGCGACGGCATTGAAGCGCGCGGCGGCAGCTGGAGCGCGGAAGAGGAAGCCGCATTCAAGGAACCGATCCGCGCGCAATACGAAACGCAAGGC
The DNA here is from genome assembly GCF_001189955.1 of Herbaspirillum chlorophenolicum. Taxonomy (GTDB): domain Bacteria; phylum Pseudomonadota; class Gammaproteobacteria; order Burkholderiales; family Burkholderiaceae_D; genus Herbaspirillum; species Herbaspirillum chlorophenolicum. The sequence goes on from NZ_LFLT01000037.1 coordinate 1,562, forward strand.
CATCCCTACTATGCCTCGGCGCGGCTGTGGGACGACGGCGTGATCGATCCGGCCGACACGCGCACGGTGCTGGCACTCGGTCTGTCGGCGGCGCTCAATGCGCCCATCGAAGAGACCAAATTCGGCGTGTTCAGGATCTGAACGCGCCATCCGTGGGAATGATCGGCACGCATGGGGGAAAAGAAATGAAGAAGGGGTTGTCGGGAACCTTACGTTTGCTTGCATTGGGCATGGCGCTGTCGGGCGGCGCCTGCGCGGCGGAAGACATCGTCCTGGACAAGGCCATGCACGAAGAAGTCGTCATGATTCCATCGACCCATGCGGGCGTGCGGCTTGAGACGACGATATTCAAACCCAATGGCGCCGGCCCCTTTCCGATCGTGGTCATGAACCATGGCAAAGCACCGGGGAATTCGGCATTCCAGCCGCGCTCCCGTTACCTGGTGATTGCCCGCGAATTCCTGGAGCGTGGTTATGCCGTCATCATTCCGATGCGCCAGGGGTTTTCTGCGTCCGGCGGCCTCTATATCGATGGCGGCTGCAATATCGAATCGAATGGCAACGCGCAGGCCGACGACGTCCAGGCAGCGCTCGACTATGCCCAGAAACAGCCGTGGGCGGACCGCGACAACGTGGTGGTGATGGGCCAGTCGCACGGCGGCCTGACCACACTGGCATACGGTGCGCGCAATCCTGCCCATGTGAAGGCGCTGGTCAATTTTGCCGGTGGGCTGCGCAAGGACGCATTCAGTTGCCAGTGGCAATATTCGCTCATCGATGCGTTCGAAAGTTACGGCGCCGCCACCAAGATACCCAGCCTCTGGTTCTACGGCGCTAACGATAGCTACTTCGCGCCGGAAGTGGTGCAACAGCTGTATGCGGCCTATACCCGTCACCATGCGGATGCCAAGCTCATTGCCTACGGACCGTTCAAGCAGGACTCGCACGGCATGAGTTCCAGCATCGACGGCCTGCCGATCTGGTGGCCGGAAACCGAGGCGCTGCTGCAACGGGTCGGCCTGCCGACCAAGCGGCTGTTCGTCGCTACCGACTACGGTGAACTGCCGGTCACCGCCCCGGCAAGCAATGCCGACGTCGTGCCCTATGTGAAACAGAATGGCCGCGAAGGTTATGCCCGCTTCCTGAACGCGAAACTGCCGCGCGCTTTCGCGATATCGGAATCGGGCGCATGGGGTTCCGCCATCGGCGGCAACTACACCGAACGCGCGCTGCAAAATTGCCAGTCCCATTCCCAGGTTCCATGCCATTTGTACGCTGTGAACCAAAGTACGGTCTGGGCTTCCACAGAGAACAAATGAGAATGGCCGGAGCGGGAAACAAGAAGACCACATGGCTCCGCAACGGCCGACACAATCAAGGAGACAACTGATGCTCAACAAGATCCTGATCGCCAACCGCGGCGAAATCGCCTGCCGCGTGGCGGCCACCGCACGCCGCCTTGGCATCGCCACGGTAGCGGTGTACTCGGACGCCGACGCGCACGCCAAGCACGTGCAAAGCTGCGACGAAAGCGTGCGCCTGGGCCCGGCGCCGGCCAAGGAAAGCTACCTGTGCGGCGACAAGATCATCGCCGCTGCGCTGGCCACCGGTGCGCAGGCCATCCATCCCGGCTACGGCTTCTTGTCGGAAAACGCGGAATTCGCGCAAGCCTGCGCCGATGCCGGCCTCGTCTTCATCGGCCCGCCGGCTTCGGCGATCCGTGCAATGGGTTCCAAGTCGGCCGCCAAGGCGCTGATGGAAAAGGCTGCGGTGCCGCTGGTGCCGGGCTACCACGGTGAGCGCCAGGAAAGCGGTTTCCTGCGCGCCGAGGCCGACCGCATCGGTTACCCGGTGCTGTTGAAAGCCAGTGCCGGCGGCGGCGGCAAGGGCATGCGCGTGGTCGAACGCTCCGAAGACTTTGAAGCTGCGCTGGCCTCATGCAAGCGCGAAGCGATTTCCAGCTTTGGCGACGACCGCGTGCTGGTCGAGAAATACCTGACGCGGCCGCGCCATATCGAGATCCAGGTGTTCGCCGATACGCACGGCAACTGCGTCTACCTGTTCGAGCGCGACTGCTCGGTGCAGCGGCGTCACCAGAAAGTGCTGGAAGAAGCGCCGGCGCCCGGCATGACGGCCGAACGCCGCGCCGCGATGGGCGATGCGGCTGTCGCTGCCGCGCGTGCGGTCGGCTATGTGGGCGCGGGCACGGTGGAATTCATCGCCAACCAGGATGGCAGCTTCTATTTCATGGAGATGAATACGCGGCTGCAAGTGGAGCACCCGGTCACCGAAATGATCACCGGCCAGGATCTGGTCGAATGGCAATTGCGCGTGGCGTCCGGCGAAGCGCTGCCACTGGAGCAGGAGCAGTTGCGCATCAACGGCCATGCGATCGAGGCGCGCATCTATGCCGAAAATCCGGAGAAGGGTTTCCTGCCCTCGATCGGCACGCTGGCGCGCATGCGCACGGCGAGCGCCGTCGAATTCCGCTTGCATGAGGCGGGCGCGACGCAACCCGCTGCCGTGCGCATCGACTCCGGCGTGCGCGAAGGCGACGCCATCTCGCCCTTCTACGATCCGATGATCGCCAAGCTCATCGTCTGGGGCGCCGACCGCGAAGCCGCTCTGCGCAACATGTCGCGCGCGCTGGCGCAGTACCAGGTGGTTGGTCTGGCGACCAACATCGGCTTCCTGCAGCGCCTGGTTTCCGGCGCCGCCTTCTCGCAAGCCGACCTCGATACCGGCCTGATCGAACGTCATCACGACGCGCTGTTCCCGGCACCCGCACCGGCATCCATCGACACGTTGGCGCTGGCCGCCGCAGCGCTGCTGCAAGGCGAAGCGCAAGCGGCCGGCGATGCAGACCCATGGTCGTCGACACATGGCTGGCGGCTCAACGGCAAGTTGCTGCGCACGCTGGAATTCAGCGACCAGGCCGGCCCGGCGGCACTGCAACTGGAATACGCGGGAGACGGCAGCAGCTGGCGCCTGCTGGCCAATGGCATCGACCACGCCATGCGCATCGAATCCGCCGACGGCAGCACCCTGCGCCTGTCACTCGATGGCCGCGTGCTGCAAGCCGACGTGGTGCGCGAAGGCGAACTGCTGCATGTGTTCGACGGCCGCATGCAATACAGCCTGCGCTATGCCGACCCGATGGCGCACGCCGGGCACAGCGAAACGGAAGGCGGCCGCCTGACCGCGCCCATGCCGGGCAAGATCGTGGCGATCCTGGCGCAGAAAGGCAGCAGCGTCGAAAAGGGGGCGCCGCTGCTGATCATGGAGGCGATGAAGATGGAACACACCATCACAGCTCCCGCCGGCGGCACCGTCGAAGACATGCTGTACGCGGTGGGCGACCAGGTCGCCGAGGGCGCGCAACTGCTCGAATTCAAAGCAGCATAGGCTCCGGCGATGAATGCACCGGCCCTGCATGTGCCACCGTCGATCCACGTACTGGAACGCGGCTGGCTGTCGTCCAACAATGTGCTGCTGTTCGGGCGGGATGAGGTGGCGCTGATCGACAGCGGTTATGTCTCGCACTCGGAACAGACGCTGACACTGGTGCGCCATGTGCTGCACCAGCGCGGCCGCGGCAAGCTCGACCTGCTGCTCAACACCCACCTGCATTCCGACCATTGCGGCGGCAACGCCGCCTTGCAGGCGGCCTATGGCTGCCGCACCGCCATCCCGGCGGCAGAGGCGCAAAAAGTCGGCGCCTGGGATGAAGAGGCATTGAGCTACCGCGCCACCGGCCAGCACTGTGCGCGCTTCGGTTTCAATGATGTGATCCGCGCCGGCGACGTGCTGCATCTGGGCGACCTCGACTGGCAGGCGCTGGCTGCGCCCGGCCATGATCCGCACTCGCTGGTTTTTTATTGTGCCCAGGAGGGCATCCTGATCTCGGCCGATGCATTGTGGCGCAACGGCTTCGGCATCATCTTTCCCGAGCTGGATGGCGAATCGGGTTTCGCCGAGGCGCGCGCCACGCTGGAGCTAATCCGCACGCTGGATGTAAAGCTGGTGATTCCCGGACACGGCGCGCCTTTTTGCGAGGTGGACGATGCACTGGAGAAGGCATTCTCCCGCCTCGATTACCTGGAAGCCGATCCGCTGCGCAACGCCCAGAACGGCATCAAGGTGCTGGTGAAATTCCTGCTGCTGGAAAGGCAACGCATTGCGCTGGAACACCTGCCGGCGATGATGCGCGACATCCCGCTGCTGCGCATCGCCAACGAACGCTTCATGCACATGGCCGACCATGAGCTGGCGCACTGGGTCGCCGCGCAACTGGGACGCGCGGGTGCGGCACGCAACGACGGGATGTTCCTGCTGGACGCCTGAGCAGACAAAAAACGGGCATCCCTGCCGCTGCTATCATGTCGGATCCGTTTATCCAGTCTCCCATTCTTTACCGACGCCATGACCCAGACCACCGATACCGCCGCCCTGCCTTCTTCCGCCCAACGCGTATCCGACCTGCTCGCCCAGATCGGGCATGACAAGCCGGTAGTGATGCTGCCGGCGACCGGCCGCACTTCGGCCGAAGCCGCCGCCGGCCTGGGCTGCAGCGTGTCGGAAATCGCCAAGTCGATCATCTTCCGCCGCGTGGCCGACGATGCGCCGGTACTGGTGATCGCCAGCGGCAGCAACCGTGTCGACGAATCCAAGGTGACCGCGCTGGTGGGTCCCCTCGGCAAGGCCGATGCCAGGTTCGTGCGCGACAGCACCGGCTATGCCATCGGCGGCGTGTGCCCGGTCGGCCACGTGGTCAAGCCGGTGATGCTGATCGACCGCGACCTGTTCAATTTCGACAGCGTGTGGGCCGCAGCCGGCCATCCGCACGCGGTGTTCAACCTGACCGCCGCCCAGCTGGAAAAGATGACCGGCGGCATGGTGGCCGACGTGAAACTGGACCCCGCACCTAACGCCGCCTGATACCACCGGCATTGTCGGCAACCTATAAGGAGACGCACAAAATGAGCCTGCCAAAGAAAGTCAAAATCGTCGAAGTCGGCCCGCGCGACGGCTTGCAAAACGAGAAGGAAACCATCTCCGCCGAGGTGAAGATCGAGCTGGTGAACCGGCTCACCGCGGCCGGCTTCCTCAATGTCGAGGCGGCATCGTTCGTCTCGCCCAAATGGGTGCCGCAGATGGCGACCTCCAGCGAAGTGATGCACGGCATTACCCGCAAACCCGGCGTGGTGTACTCGGCGCTGGTGCCCAACATGAAGGGCTTCGAGGCGGCGCTGGAAGCCGGTGTGGACGAGGTGGTGATCTTCGGCGCCGCCTCCGAGGCGTTCTCGCAGAAAAACATCAACTGCTCGATCGCCGAATCCATCGAGCGCTTCCGCGAAGTCGCCACGGCCGCCAAGCAGCACCGCAAGCGCCTGCGCGCGGCCGTCAGCTGCGCCTTCGGCTGCCCCTACCAGGGCGAAGTGCCGCTGGACGCGGTGGCCGATGTGGTGCGCCGCTTCCGCGAACTGGGCTGCGATGAGATCGACATCGCCGACACCATCGGCGTGGCCACGCCCGACAAGGTCAGGCCGGTAATGGAAACGGCCATCCGCGAATTCCATATCGAAGGCTTGTCCGGCCACTTCCATGACACCTACGGCCAGGCGCTGGCCAACATCTATGCCAGCCTGCAGGCCGGCATCACGATCTACCACTCGTCGGTGGCGGGCCTGGGCGGCTGCCCCTATGCCAAGGGCGCGACCGGCAATGTAGCGTCGGAGGACGTGCTGTACATGATGCAAGGCCTGGGCATAGAAACCGGGATCGACCTCAATGCGGTGGTCGACGCCGGCCAGTTCATTTCGCAGCACCTGGGCCGCAAATCGGTCAGCCGCGCCGGCAATGCCATCGCGGCCAAGCGCACAGCCTGAACACCCCATATGCGCCAAAGAAAAACGCCGGGGCAATCCCGGCGTTTTTCTTTTCAGGCCACTGTAATTCAGCGAAATATTTGCATGGCTACCGGCAATACTCAGCCCTGGCCTGCCGGCAGGGCAAGCCGCGATGCACCAAGCGGCGCGGAAAGTCTGGTCACTGGCGGTATCGGCGCAGACCGCGCACATGTCGCTTGTCGACAGTGACAACGGCCTTTTTCAGGAAACGGTGGTGCAGCATCGCACACAGAACCAGTCCAACGCCCAATGCGGCAACGATGGCGATATTGGTGAACTCGAAGGTTTCCATGATTTTCCCCACAACAGATCGTGCGATTTCATTGCAACTATGGATCCTGCCATCCGTGCCGGAAATTCTCCGGACACCAGCCGCGCACCCCAGCGCGGCCCATCCATGCATGCATTACGGCAGGTACGAAAAAAACATAACACGCAGGCTGGCGGATCTCGAAAATTATTTAGCAATTTCCAGATGAAATTCACGTTCTCGCAACAAAAAGCACGATCGTAATATTTTCACCTATAATCGTCGAACAAATTCAGGATCAGCGCCTTTCCATAACGACAACCCGAGAGACAGCCATGCCCCAGCCTGCTTACCCGAAAGCCTTGCAAGATCTGCGCCTGCCCATCATCTGCTCGCCCATGTTCATCGCCAGCGGCCCGGCCCTGGTGGCGGCCCAATGCAAGGCCGGACTGGTCGGCGCTTTCCCTGCCCTGAACGCCCGTCCGGCCGAACAATTGGATGTGTGGCTGACCCAGCTGCAGGCCGAACTGGCCGAGTGGCAACAGCAACATCCGCAACGCAAGGTCGGGCCGATTGCGGTCAACCAGATCGTGCACCAGTCCAACGACCGCCTGGCACATGACGTCGAGGTCTGCGTGAGGCACCAGGTGCCGATCATCATCTCCAGCCTGCGCGCGCCGCCCAGGGAAATGCTCGATGCGGTGCACAGCTACGGCGGCATCGTGCTACACGATGTGATTTCCATCCGCCATGCCGAGAAGGCGCTGGAAGCCGGCGTGGATGGCCTGATCCTGGTGGCCGCCGGCGCCGGCGGCCATGCCGGCCCGCTGTCGCCGTTCGCGCTGGTGGGCGAAGTGCGCAAGATGTTCAAGGGGCCGCTGGTGCTGTCGGGCGCCATCGCCACCGGCGACGCCGTGCTGGGCGCGCAGGCCATGGGGGCGGACTTCGCCTACATCGGCTCGCGCTGGCTGGCGACCAAGGAATCCAACGTCGACGAGGCTTACCGCCAGGCCATTGTGGAATCGACCGCGGCCGATGTGGTGTACACCAACCTGTTTACCGGCGTGCATGGCAACTATCTGAAGAAGTCCATCGTCAACGCCGGGCTCGACCCGGACAACCTGCCGGAAGCGGACAAGACCAAGATGAACTTCGGTTCCGGCGGCGGCAGCAAGGCCAAGGCCTGGCGCGACATCTGGGGCGCCGGCCAGGGCGTGGGCCTGATGGATGACATCCCCTCGGTAGCCGAGATGACCGACCGCCTTGAAGCCGAATACCTGGCTGCCCGTGTACGCCTGGCGCTGTAACGCAGCATCGCCCGGTTCGTCACGGCGCCGCCCCGAAAGCGCAGGCACCATGTCGAACCGGCTCCTCCGCGATTGAACGCATCGACGGGCGTGGGCTCCAAGTCAGCATAACGGCCACCCTCGCTCCGCAACATCCCTTCCCGATTCCTACGCCCGTTGTCCGAATTGTCCGTCGGACAATGCCTTTACTTTTCGCACAATTTGTAACGTCCGGCACTTCTTCCTGAGCAGCCGGTCGTATCTGCTCGCTTCCTCATTTTGCGCGCGGCGCCATTGCCGCAAGCTCCGCCACGGTAACCCGCAACAATGGAAGACAGCCCAACCTTTGACGCGAGGACAACATGACCAGTTTTCTCAGAACCCGAAAAGATCGTCATCCAAAACACGACAAACCGCGTCTGCCGAACGAGCATGACCAGAACTTCGACCGCCAGGACCCGGCAGACAGTGGCCACAAGGTCGAACGGCAGGAAATCCGCCATGCCTACAACGACATCCGCGAAGGCAAGGTCGATACCGACCTGCGCGGCAGCGGTGGCCTGGACGAGATGAACAAGGCCCCTAGCCGCGGTGCAGCCGGCGTCCCGCGCAAGAGGTAAGGCGGAACCGGAACCGCCTGAGGATTGCAAAACCGGTTTCGTTCTCACTCTCCTGTGCAAAAAAGAAAGGCAGCCGACCACATGGTCCGGCTGCCTTTCTTTTTTCCATCCCTGCTGCTGCGGCATCCCCGACGCGGGACCTCGCCATCAACCCCGCCTCACAACCCCGATTGCTTGATCCAGTCCTCGATGAGGGCGAACAATTCATGCGGCTTTTCCATCGGCGTCATATGGCCGCAATCGGCCACGATCTCAAAACGCGCCTGGGCGATCTGCCGCACCATCTCTTCCGATTCTTCCACCGTGCGCAACTTGTCCTGGTCGCTGGCAACGACCAGCACCGGACAGCGCAATTGCTGCAGCTGTTCGGCATTGCTGTCGCGCAGCGTCTGCAACTGGCGCAGGAACACCTCTTTGCCGTTGGACAGCGCCATCGCCTGCAGACGATCGAGCAGCGCGCGCTCGGTGCTGCGCGCAGGATGCAGCGACGAAGCCAGCGCCCGCGACGTCAGGCCCTTGAACGGCGTACGCTGGGCGATATCCAGTTGCGCCTTGGTGGACGCCGACTCCTGCTCGGTCTGCGGACGCGACGAGGTATTGAGCAGCGCCAGGCCAAGCACGCGCTCCGGCGCTTTCAGCGCTATTGCCTGGGCCACGAAACCGCCCATCGAAAATCCGAACAGCACGAACCTCTCCGGCGCCTGGCGCAGCACCGCGTCGGCCATGGCCTGGATGCCGATATCCTGCCCGATGTCGCCGAAGGTGAGTGCCCCCAGCGTGGCAAGCTCGCCATGCATGTCGTCCCACAGGTGCTGGTTAAGCATGAAGCCCGGCAACAGAACCAGGTTGCGCATGATGTTTCCCCTTATTGCATGACCGATGCGGTGTTGATGCCAGGCATCGGCAAAACCGCCATTTTATTTCTTTTTGAACAGGCGCTTATTCCAGCCACTGCGCACGGCTGCTGCAAACGGCAATCGACAGGCACAGCACGCCGATCAGCGCCAGGGCCGCCGGCAAGCCCCAGCCATGCGCCAGGAAACCGACCGCAGGCGGGCCGATCAGGCTGCCGCTGTAGCCCAGCGTGGCCACCGCCGCCAGTGCCGTCGAACCATGCCGGCCGGCGGCGCTGAAGACAAACGGGAACACCGCCGCCACACCTGCGCCGGCGATGGCGAACCCGAGGATGGCAGGCGCCATGCCCTCTGCCATCACCGCGATGCCCATGCCGAATGCGGCGGCCAATGTACCGACTGCCACCACGCGACGCGCGTTGTAGCGCTCCTTCAGACGATCGCCCACCATGCGCATGACCAGCATCATGCCGGCGAAGCCCGCATAGGCCAGCGGTGCGCCGCCATCGCTGGCGTGGATGTGGTCCTTCATGTAGATACCGCTCCAGTCGGCGATCGAACCTTCGACAATGGCGCCGCAAAAACCGATCACGCCCAGCACCACCAAATGGCCGTGCGGGATGGCGAAGATCTTGCGGTGCGGATCATGCTCGGGGCGGTCGTCCGGCAACGCGTTGTAGGCCATGCACAGCGGCGCAAGGAACAGCGCCGACACCAGCAGGAAATGCCAGATGGGCGCGATGCCCATGCCCGCGATGCCGCTGGCGGCCAGCGCGCCGGTGAAGGTCCCCACGCAAAACCAGCCATGCAGCATGGACATGATGGGACGCCCTGCCTCCTTCTCGGCCTGCGCGCCCAGCGCATTGATGGCCACGTCGAAGCAACTGGAAGCGGCGCCATAAAGCGCGCTGGCGGCCATCAGCGTCCACAGGCCGGGCGCCAGCGCCAGCAGCGGCAATGAGACCAGCAGCGCCAGCCCCGCATACAGCGTACTGTGGCGCGCGCCGTAATGGCCGGTCAGCCAGGCTGCCAGCGGGAACGAACCTACCGCGCCAATGCCGCCGCACAGCAATACCAGCGACAGCGTGGCGGCGTCGAGATGCAGGATGTCGCGGATGGACGGGATGCGCGCAGCCCAACTGGCGTACACCATGCCCAGCAACAGGAAGAACAGCAAAATGGCGATCTGGCGGCTGCGGACGGTCATCAGGCCAGTGTGTGAAGTGGAAAGCTTGGTTGTCATTGATACATCGTGAAGGTAAACTGCTTCGGGATTACAGCCACTATTATCCGACATCCGGGAAGGCCTTGAGAAAAGGCCAAATGTCGGAGCAGCAGCGGTGAAAGTTGCCCTGAAACAGCAACTCTTCTCAGAGGTCCACGGCAAGCGCAAGCCTGCCGCCAGATTTAAGGTCGTTCACATTCAATTTGCGAGATGCGCCATGCCCAGAAAGTGGGCCGGCGTCCGTGTGCTCGCACGCCGGTTAAAAACCGTACATGTGAACAGTCCTCCGATCCGCCCGCTTCTGAGTACCGCGCGCCGCAATTTCGCAGGAACAGGGATGCCAGATTCAAACTCACACCAACACCAGATCTACCAGGAAATCGTCGATGCGCTGATCGCCGTGCATCGGCTCACCGACGGCTATACGCCGGGCCACGAAGACCGCACCGCCACGCTTTGCGTGAAGATCGCCGAACATCTCGGCTTGCCGCGCGAGCGCATCGACATCCTGCACATGGCAGCGCAGGTGCACGACATCGGCAAGGCCAAGATACCGCTGGCACTGCTCAACAAACCCGGCCGCATCACCGACGAGGAATACACCCTGCTCAAGACGCATGTGCAGATCGGCTACGACATCCTCAAGAAAATCGGCTTCCCCTTCAATCTCGCCGAGATTGTCTGGTGCCATCATGAGTACCTCGACGGCAGCGGCTATCCACGCGGCGTCATGGCGGAGTCCATTCCACTGGAGTCACGCATCCTGACGGTGTCCGACATCGTCGAATCGATCTCGGCCGACCGCCCTTACCGCAAATCGCTGGGCATGGAAGTGGCGCTCGACGAGATCCGCCGCCAGAGCGGAACGCGCCTCGATCCGCTTGTCGTGGAGGCCTGCCTTCACGTAGTCGCCGAAGGCGGCGTCGAGAGCAGCGGCGCGACCGCATAAGCACCTGCGCCGGCAAAGCGGTGCCGGCGCCATTTGGGCTAAACTTGGCGCACATAAAATGAAGCCCCAGGCTTCGGAGACGCCCGTCCATGTCCGCCACAACTGCCCCCGCCCCGCACGATTTCATCCTGCGCCATCCCATCCTGACCGCACTGGCCTTGTCGCTGGGCACCGCCATCGCCCTGGGCGTGGCGCGCTTTTCCTACGCGCTGCTGCTGGCGCCGATGCGCGCAGACCTCGGCTGGCCTTACCTGATCGCCGGCGGCATGAACACCGGCAACGCGCTGGGGTACCTGCTGGGCGCGCTGATCACGCCATTCCTGATGCGGCGCTACATGGCGCATCGCGTGCTGGTCGGCGGCGCCTTCGGCACCGCATTGCTGACCTTCCTCCCCGGCTTCGCTACCGACACTGCCGTGCAACTCACGCTGCGTGTAGCCACCGGCGTCACCAGCGCCTTCATCTTCGTGTCCGGCGGCTTGCTGGTCAGCCGCCTGGCGGCGTTGCACGCACAACGCGCCGGACTGCTGCTGGGACTGTATTACGGCGGCACCGGCATCGGTATCGCCGTGGCCTCGCTGTCGGTGCCGGTGGTCATGCAAGCCGCAGCCGAACACGGCGCGGCGCATCCCTGGCAATGGGCCTGGCTGCTGCTGGGTACGCTGGCGCTGGTGGCCAGCGTGTTCATGTCGCTGCCGGTGCGCCATATCCCCTCGCCCGCCGCACAGGCATCGACACGCGGCAGCTTCAAACCGCGCAGCCTGATCTTCGGCCTGGCCGGCTATCTGTTTTTCGGGCTCGGCTATATCGGCTACATGACCTTCGTCATCGCGCTGCTAAAGGAACAAGGCATGGCGCCGCAGCGCATCACGCTGTTCTTCACGCTACTGGGCGTGGCCACCTTCGCTTCCTCGCGCATCTGGGCGCGCATGCTGGACCGTTTCCGCGGCGGCCAGTCGCTGGCGATCCTCAACACGCTGCTGTGCGTGGCCACGCTGATCCCTGCACTCACCAGCCAGGTGGCGGCGGTGTTCGCATCGGGCATCCTGTTCGGCGCCTGCTTCCTGTCGGCAGTGGCATCCACCACGGCGATGGTGCGGCACAACCTGCCGCAAGCCGACTGGCCGGCCGGCATCAGCACCTTCACCATCATCTTCGCTGCGGGACAGATCGTCGGCCCGACCATCGTCGGCTGGATTGCCGATGGCGCGGGTGGATTACGCCAGGGGCTGGTATTTTCGGCGTTAACCTTGCTGGTGGGAGCGCTGCTGGCAACACGGCAGCGAGCATTGGCGAGCTGACTTGCCTGCCTCATCATTCACGTCCCATCTCGGTGAAAAAACACTATGAAAAGCCGCGCCACATGCCTTCTTTGTCATCGAAATCCCCCTATCGAAAATAGTCACATATTGCCAAAACTGATTGTCACAGCAATCAGCAAGCAACTTGAGGATCGCGGATTTCGCGAGATGTCGTCCATGAAGTTACGCGTTGAACGCACTCTAGTCGGCCCATTTTTCTGCCGTTGTTGCGAGAAGAAGTTTGGCCGATTTGAAGACGATTTCACTCGCATATATCTAGATCCCTACTTCGACAATGATCAAATCACTATCGAATCTCAATCTTTACTACTGTTGTTTGCCATGTCAGTTCTATGGCGGGTATTGGCATATACGCTCACACAAGACTCGTATAGCGACAAGTTTCCGTATCTATTGCAAGCAGAAGAACAGTGGCGAGGCTATCTGGAAGGAAAGAACAAAGACGTAGGCACACACAAATGCTATTTGGTACTTGATCGAGAGTTCACTAAAGACCAGATTCAATCCTCTGCGCACTTGACTCGAATAGACCTGCGTTACGGAATTGCACAAGGCATCACATCTACACAGATCTGGGGTGCACTTGCACTCTCGCGTCATGTCGTATATGCCAAATTGGGGCCCTTCTTGTTCATAGGCGAACTGAAGGAATTCTTCAAAGGGCAAACAGACCACTTGCTGGAACCTTGGCACGATCTGACATCGACGGAGCCTTTTTGCTTGCTTCATGATCCTGCAGCAAGTGCTCCGAAGGACATCGTCGCTATGGCCGATCGGATTTTTTCACAATGGCAGTGGCGCGACGATTATATGAAACCTGAGCGTCGGAATAAATTGCAAGCGACCCTGTCGGCATTATCTGAAGACAGCCAATTTAAAAGACTCCTGAAGGAAGATATGGCGATGTTCAACTCATCGCCAACCAATGAATAATCGCAGCTAATGCGAAATGGGCATTCTTCGTAACCCTCTAAAAATCGAAGTCCCCCTCTATAGCTTCCCAGTAAACGGAAACCTCTGATGAACAAGAAAACACTCCAGGACTTCTTGAATGGGGAGCACGATATGCTCACCACCGCCGTCGATCTTTTCAGGACATTGTTGCCTCACCACAAAAACGATGCATCAGTACACTCGGGCGAAGAAGGTCGGTTTATCGAGATGGCGCTTGCGGAATATCTCCGCAAGAAGTTGCCCGATGGGATCGGTATAGGTGGCGGCTTTATCGTTGATGCACATAGTGGGTGGGCATCGAAGCAAATTGACATCATCCTGTACGACAGGATCAGGTTTGCGCCGTTGTTGAAATACGGCGATGCCCTGGTGGTGCCGATCGAGTCAGTGATCGGCGCTTTGTCTGTCAAACGGACTTTGTATGATGCCCAGCTACCCGGCGAGTTGGAATCGCTATCGTCCGTGGGTGCTCGCGGGACAGGGATGAATTACCCAAAACCACTTCTGGCACTGATCGCATTCGACTATGAAAAGGATGACTTCAAGGCAGGCGTGGACGCGACGTTCGCCGCAATCCAGGCCACGTTTTCGCCAAAGACAGCTGCGTCTGGCAAGCAATACTTGCATTCCTGGAATGAGCTGGTTGATTACGTGATCGTTTTTGACAAGTTTCTCATGCGTACCAACGGCCATTCGCATCGTGACGATACTGCACGCAAAAAGGAGCTGGCTGCAAAAAACGCAAAGGGCGAAAAGCTACCGCCGTTGCAATGCAACTATACGTGGGCCGGGAACAGGGATCTGAGCCGTAACGCCTACCTTCAGCATTTGCTAAATGGCATCCATCGCGCTTGGTATGATCGCGACCGGGAAAACCTGCCCAAGCGTGACTTGCTGGCATTCCCGGACACAGGTATGAACACACTTGGGGCCGTTCCCATTTGTGTATATTGCCGCCCCTATGCGTGGAGCACATTCACGCCTGCAATATCTCCTGCACAGAACACGACAAAGACAAAAAAGAGGCGCACGACCGCCACGAAGCCTTCATCTGGCGCGGCCGCAGCACCTCTGCGATCACCGACAACAAAGAAAGCAAAAAAAGCACGGAAGACAACTGCCGGCTCGAATTAATCCCCGCGTGGATCACGGTTGAAAAGAGGTAGCCTGACCAATATCAAAGGGATGCAAGCACCTCTCCCTTAACTCACGCTAAATGTCGCTTTAAAGCATCCACCAGTGTGCCGCAAGCCTCGTCGGTACCGATGGTGATGCGCAGGAACTGGTTGATGCGCGCGCTGGTGAAGTGGCGCACGATGATGCCGTCGCCGCGCAGGGACGTAGCCAGCTTCGCCGCGTCGTGCTGCGGATGGCGCGCGAACACAAAATTGGCTGCCGACGGCAGTACCTCGAAACCGAGCTGTTCCAGCGAGGCGACCAGCTTCTCGCGGCTGGCGATGACCATGCCGCAAGTCTTCCGGAAATATTCCTCATCCTCGATGGCGGCGGTGGCGCCGGCGATCGCCGGGCGGTCCAGCGGATAGGAATTGAAGCTGTTCTTCACCCGTTCCAGCGCATCGATCAGGTCGGCATGGCCGATGGCGAACCCGACGCGCATACCGGCCAGCGAGCGCGACTTGGAGAGGGTCTGCACCACCAGCAGGTTGGGATAACGCTGCACCAGCGGGATCGCGCTGTCGCCGCCGAAATCGATGTAGGCCTCATCCACCACCACCACGCGCTGCGGGTTGCCCTGCACGATGCGCTCGACCTCGGCCAACGGCAGCAGGCAGCCGGTGGGGGCGTTCGGATTGGGGAAGATGATGCCGCCGATGGCGTCGCCGTGGCCGAGATAATCATCGGTGCGCAGCGTGAAATCGTCGGCCAGCGGCACCGCGCGGTACTCGACCTGGTACAGGCCGGAGTAGGTCGGATAGAAGCTGTAGGTGATATCCGGGAACAGGATCGGCTTGCCATGCTGGAGCAGCGCGTGGAAGGCATGCGCCAGCACCTCGTCGGAACCGTTGCCGACGAACACTTCGCGCGCCGTGATGCCATCGGCGGCATGGCGGCGGGCGATGGCCAGCTTGAGCGGCTCGGCATCGGGATTGGGATAAAGCCGCAAGCTGTCGCCCACTTCTCGCGCGATTGCCTCGACCGCGCGCGGCGACGGCCCATAGGGATTCTCGTTGGTATTGAGCTTGACCAGATTGGCGATCTTGGGCTGCTCGCCCGGCGTGTAAGGCGTCAGGCGGCTGACGATGGGACTCCAGAACTTGCTCATGGGGAAATCGGCCCGTGAAGGGCAATAGGAAATGGAAGAGGAAACGCAGATGGTAGCAAACTTGGCGCTACCGGCGGCAGCCGCTGCGGCAGGATTCAGAAATAGGGACGGTAGCGCGGGCGGCGCAAGGCATCGCCATGGTGCCCGGCCGCCGGCTGGGGCGACGCCGAACTCAGCAGCGAGATGGCGCGCTGGGCAATCTCCGGCGGCAGCCCGATGACATCCTGGCAAGCCTGTTCCATGCTTGCCGCCGAAGCAAACCCGGCTTCGGCGAAGCCGCCGCCGGCATCGTCCATGCATGCCAGTTGCGCCAGCACCTTCGCCACGCGCTGCTCACGCACCAGTGCACGCAAGGATTCGCCTTCGGCAAACAGGAAGGAGCGCAAACGCGCCGGCGTGACTTGCCACATGCCGGCCACGCGCGCAGCACGCCAGTCGGCGGCGGGGTTGTCGAAGATGGCTGCGGCCAGTTTGCGCGCCCACGGCTTGCTGGCGTCGGCGGCACGCTCCATCTCGGGGCTGGCGTGCGCCTCCAGCGCCAGCGACCATACCGCGGGGCGCGTCTTGCCCGGCGCCAGGCGCGGGTGTGCGAGGCAGGAGAAACGCACGAAAGGCGGCACGGTAAAACTCTCCCCTTCTCGCAGCTCGATCGCCACGCCGCCGCTCTTGAGCGTGGCCGCACCCTTCCACATTTTCACGCGCGCGGGCGCGGCGAAGCGCAGTTCGCGCAGCAGCAAAGCGTGGTGGGTGACGATGGCCATGAGCGTTGGAAGCGGAATATCGGTGATGAATATTAAGCGAGCAAGCAGCAACAGACTGTCATTGCAGCGACCATGATACGGCTCATAACGAAGCCATGCCGAACGCGCGCAAGCCGTCGAGGTCGACCACGCGGATGCTCTGGTAGGAAATCTCCACCAACCCCTGCCCGGCCAGCTTCCGCATGGCCTGGTTAACGCGCTGGCGCGACAAGCCCGTCAGCAGGCCGATCTCTTCCTGCGACAGTTCCAGCACGGGCGAGGTGCGCGGATACAGCATCGGATGGAACAGTTGGGCGATCGCTTGGGCCACGCGCGCGTCGACGCTAAGCAAGCGCTCGTTCTGCACGGTGGCGATGAACTGGCCCATGCGCTCGTTCAGTTGGCGGATCACGAAGGAGTTGAACGGCAGGCTCTCCGCCATCAGGCGGTGGAAAGTGTCGGCAGGCACCAGCATGATTTGCGAGGCGCGTACCGCAATCACGTCGTAGCGGCGCGCCTCGCGCTTGATCACGCTGCCCTCGCCGCACCAGCCTCCTTCGGGCACGCCGGACAGCGTGCTGCTGCGCCCATCCACGCTGTAGACCGCGAGCTTGATCAGGCCCTCTTGCACACCAATCCAATACCCGGAGGCTTCGCCACGCCGGGCGATAAACGAGTCGGCCGCAAAGCGCACCAGCTGGGCGCTCGCCGCCGCCAGCCTGCGGTGTTCGCCGGACAGCGCACAGAACCAGTCATGCTGCGATAATTGTTGCTCCATCCCCGATGCCGTTGCCTGTCGATATGCAATGATTGTCGCACGAGCGCCCTGTCGCCTTGATGACAAAGCGCAAACGCCGTCGATGCTACCCTGCTCGCCAGCAGCCGCACATCCATAAAAAGAGATGGAACGGCAGGCATACGAACAATGCAAAACGCACCATCAGGAGACAAGCACCATGGCAGATTTCGATACCGGCCTCGGCCGTAACGCCGCCAATCATGCGGCACTCACTCCCCTCGATTTCATCGCGCGCACCGCCGAGGTATATGGGCAGCGCCTGGCTATCGCGCACGGCAAGCTGCGCCAGAACTGGGACGAGACCTACCGCCGCACGCGTCGCCTGGCCAGCGCCTTGCACAAGCTCGGCGTGGGCAAGAACGACACCGTGGCGGTGATGCTGCCCAACACGCCGGCCATGGTGGAAGCCCACTTCGGCGTGCCGATGACGGGCGCGGTGTTGAACGCGCTCAACATCCGGCTCGACATCGAATCGATCGCCTTCATGCTGCGCCATGGCGAAGCCAGAGTGCTGCTGATCGACAGCGAATTCGCCGCGATGGCGTACCAGCTCAAGGAACAATTGCCGGCGCTGAATATCGTAGAAGTCTATGACGAACTGGGTCCGCCGCCGGTGGCCGGCGAACGCTTCGGCGACTACGAATACGAGACCCTGCTGGCCGGCGGCGATGAAAATTTCGCCTGGCAATTGCCGGCCGACGAATGGGATGCGATCGCGCTGAACTACACCTCGGGCACCACGGGCGATCCCAAAGGCGTGGTCTATCACCATCGCGGCGCGGCCATCAATGCGATTTCCAATATCCTCGAATGGGACATGCCCAAGCATCCGGTCTACCTGTGGACGCTGCCCATGTTCCACTGCAACGGCTGGTGCTTCCCCTGGACGGTAGCCGCGCGCGCGGGCGTGAACGTGTGCCTGCGCAAGTTCGAGCCCAAGCTGGTGTTCGACCTGATCCGCGAACATGGCATCAGCCACTACTGCGCCGCGCCCATCGTGCATGCCGCGCTGGCCAACGCACCCGAGAGCTGGCGCGACGGCATCCGCGGCCCGGTGCGCGGCATGGTCGCGGGCGCGCCGCCGCCGGCCGCGGTGCTGGCGAAGATGGAAGCCATGCAGTTCGACCTGGCGCACGTGTATGGCCTGACCGAAGTCTACGGCCCGGCGGCGGTGTGCGCCGAGCAGGACGACTGGGCCGGCAAGACGGTGGATGAACGTGCGGTGCTGAAGTCGCGCCAGGGCGTGCGCTACCACCTGCAGTCAGGCGTGACCGTGCTGTCGCCCGAGACCATGGAAGCGGTGAAGGCCGATGGCGAGGAAATCGGCGAGATCATGTTTCGCGGCAACATCTGCATGAAGGGTTACCTGAAGAACGACAAGGCCACGCAGGAAGCCTTCGCCGGCGGCTGGTTCCATACCGGCGACCTCGGCGTGATCAATCCCGACGGCTACATCAAGATCAAGGATCGCAGCAAGGACATCATCATCTCCGGCGGCGAGAACATTTCCAGCGTCGAGGTGGAAGATGTGCTGTACCGCCATCCGGCGGTGCTGGCTGCGGCGGTGGTGGCGCAGCCGGACGAGAAATGGGGCGAGACGCCATGCGCCTTCGTCGAGCTGAAGGACGACGCGCAAGTCGACGCGCAAGCCCTGATCGATTTCTGCAAGGTCCACCTGGCCGGCTTCAAGGTACCCAAGGCGATCTACTTCGGCCCGCTGCCCAAGACTTCCACCGGCAAGATCCAGAAATTCGAACTGCGCAAGCGCATGAAGTCCGACAGCGCCATCGACGTCTGAAGCGATGCGAGGGCAATGCACGGGAGATCCCTCTTTTTCATGTTCTTCCGCTCAATGGCGCGGCGAGGGGACCAGCGTATCTGATGCGGCACCGGCATTGTAGGGCTTTTTGTGGCCGGGATTGGCGGCAGGCGCCTCCGTTGCTTTCACCGGCCTTTTGGCGATAACGGCCGGGTAGCCTTCATACGTCTTCAACGGAATCCAGCGCTGCCCCTGCCCCTCGTAGACCGTGAAGATGGGGGTGCGCGGATCGCCATCCGGCTCAAAAGCCACCACGCCCGTCAATCCCTTGAAGACGATCTTGTGCAGCGTGCCGATCAGCGTGCGCGGGTTGGTGCTGTTGGCCTGGCGCATCGCCGCCACCACCACCTGCGCGGCATCGTAGGCGAACGGCGTCGTGCCGTAGATATTGAGGCCGAAACGCTGGTGGTACTCTTCCTCGAAACGCTGCCAGCCTTGCATGTCCTGGGTCGGCATGCCGGATTCAACCGCCACCACGCCGTTGGCCGCCGAGCGTGCGGCGATCAGGTAAGTGGCCCCAGCCACGCCGCTGGACGCCAGCAAGAGGCGCATGCCGCCGCCTTCCTGCTGGATGAGCTGGGCCAGCAATACCGCCTGTGCACTATAGCCGCCGAAGAACAATGCGTCGGCGCCGCGCTGCTTCATATTGCGGATCATCTGCCGCAAGTCGCTGGTATAGCTGACGCGTTCATGCGCGACGATCTTGAGCCCGTCCGCCAGGCCTGCATGCTCGATGACGCTGGCAGCAAGGCCAACGCCAAACATGGAGCCGTTATCCACCACCCCGAGACGGCGCACGTTCATGCTCCGCATGACATAGTCGACCAGGTAAGCAGCGGCATGGTCGTCGCGCCCGACCATGCGGAAAAAACCGGTGCTGCCCTGCTCACTCAACAAAGCCGCACTCGCCGCCGGTGTGATCATCGGCACGCCGGCATCGGAATAGATCTTGGCAACGGCTTGCGTGGTGGTGGAGTTGGACGTGCCGATCACCGCCACCACGCCGGCCTGCAGCAATTGCCTGGCAACCGCCACCGCGGTCTCGGGATCG
Source organism: Herbaspirillum chlorophenolicum (assembly GCF_001189955.1). Taxonomy (GTDB): domain Bacteria; phylum Pseudomonadota; class Gammaproteobacteria; order Burkholderiales; family Burkholderiaceae_D; genus Herbaspirillum; species Herbaspirillum chlorophenolicum. Next base: position 21,624 of record NZ_LFLT01000037.1, read on the forward strand.
TTGCGGTCATCCTGGCGCAGCAGGCGGAAAAAGACGCGCTGGTTGCCGATCCTGATTTGCTGGCGGTTGATCTCGCCCAGCGCCATGTCGGCGGCATTGGCCATGCTTTTGCCGAAGGTCTCCGATACGCCGCTCAAGGCTCCGGAAAATCCGATCAGCACGGTCTTCTCCTGGCCATCGGCATCCGCTGCAGCCAGGCCTGGCAACGGTAACAGGAAGGCGAGCACAACGAATGCGATGCGCTTGGCGGAAGAATAAACGCGGAACATGTACATCTCCGAAACCCGGTCGACAGCACACACCTGGCAGTTTGGGATGGGTGGCGGACCGACCTGAAAAGCAAGAAAGGTAGCCGTTGGGTAACAGCAAGAATACGCCTTGCAAAAATATTTTGAAAATATCGAACTGGATCGAAAAAAACATTGCCATCAGAAAACAAAAACGGAGCCGAAGCTCCGTTTTTGCAACGTCAGCCCACGACACGGGCGACCAAAATAAGACAACCGCTCAATCGCGCGGAGGACGTCCGCGCCAGTAGCCGGCCAGCAGCGAACCCGACAGGTTGTGCCAGACCGAGAACAATGCGCCCGGCAACGCCGCCACCGGCGTGAAATACAGCTTGCCCAGCGCCGCCGCCAGGCCGGAGTTCTGCATGCCGACCTCGATGGCCAGCGTGCGGCAGACGGCCTCGTCGAAGCCCAGCAAACGGCCGCCCCAATAACCGCCCAGCAAACCCAGGCCGTTATGCAGGATCACGCCTACCAGCACCACCAGGCCGACCGAAGCGATGCTGGCCTGGCTGCCGGCCACCACGGCCGCGATGATCAGCAGGATCGCCACCATCGACACCAGCGACAGGTAAGGTTCGATACGGCGGATGAAGCCGCCGGCGAAGATATTGAGCACCAGGCCGACCACAATCGGCACCACCACGATCTGCACGATGGACATCAGCATCGCATGTGCGTCGAAGTGGATCGATGCATCCACATACAGCTCGGTCAGCATCGGCGTGGCGAATACCGATACCAGCGCCGACAGCGTGGAAATGGTGACCGACAGTGCGACGTCGCCGCGCGAGAGATAGATCATCACGTTGGAAGCGGTGCCGGAAGCGACACTGCCCACCAGCACCATGCCGGCGGTGAGGTCGGGCGGCATGCGCAGCACCTTAGCGATGACCCACGCTGCCAGCGGCATGACCAGGTAATGCAGGACGATGCCGGCGGCCACTGGCGCCGGACGTTTGATGATGCGCTTGAAGTCGTCGACCGTCAGCGTCACGCCCATGGTCAGCATGATCAGGGTCAGCAGCTGGGTGACGTATTTGCCGATCGGCGTAAAGGTCGGCGGGGTGAAATAGGCTGCGGCAGAAAGCAGCAGCGCCCACACTGGGAACAGGCGGGTAATGGTTGCAAGCATGATTGAATCCGGATGAGTAAGTACTGTCCCTGTCCTTCGTGAAAAGGCATGGGAGGCGCGTGTAGTGATAAGAATGATCGCGGGTTGCGCGGACAACAGACAGGTGGGTTCGGCTCGCACCCGATGCGGTGGCGGCCTCTTCTCGTTATGGCGCCTTGTGGGCGCAAGGGCGTGATTTTACCCGCGCACGGAAAATCCTGCCGGCGCCGGGGATTGCTTGCCGAGGCAGCAACACGCCGGACGGAATCGTTTGGCGTTGATTCTCAGGAAACCTTGTCACACTTGAACGTGATCAGCGCCTTGGGCGGCAGGAAACCGACCACACCCTCGGAGCGTTCGCTGCCGACCACGCGCATGCGCCCGCCGAGGTTCTTGCAATAGGTATCGGCCTGCTGCAACCCCAGGATGGCCACGCCATCATTGCCGTGCCAGCGCGAGCTGGCGGTGAGCATGTAGGTGTCCTTGTCCAGTTGCGTCACGGGTCCGGACGAGGCGCACGCCGCCAATAGCAGTGGCGCTGCCATCATGCACGCCATCCCATATCGCTGATTCATTGCCGCTCCCATGGTGCTCTTATCTTGCGACGATGTTAGCGACGTGCGGTGATGGCGTCATGTGTCCCTACAACTCTTTACATCGGCAGTACTGCATCATGCGTGCGGAAATGACGGCGTAAAAAAACGCCGCTGAACATCAGCGGCGTTTCATCAACACAAAAGCAGGATCAGCGCGTCACCGGCTTGTAGCGGATGCGCTTGGGCTTGGCGGCTTCCTCGCCCAGGCGCTTCTTCTTGTCCGCCTCGTACTCCTGATAGTTGCCGTCGAAGAAGCTGACTTGCGAATCGCCTTCGAACGCGATGATGTGCGTGGCGATACGGTCCAGGAACCAGCGATCGTGGGAGATCACCAGCACGGTGCCGGCGAATTCCAGCAACGCGTCTTCCAGCGCGCGCAGGGTTTCCACGTCGAGGTCGTTGGACGGTTCATCCAGCAGCAGCACGTTGCCACCCTGCAGCAGGGTCTTGGCCAGGTGCAGGCGGCCGCGTTCGCCGCCGGACAGGTTGCCGACGATCTTCTGCTGGTCGCCGCCCTTGAAGTTGAAGCGGCCCAGATAGGCGCGCGATGGCATTTCGAAACGGCCCACGGTCAGGATATCGGCGCCGCCGGCGACGTCTTCAAACACGGTCTTCTTGTTTTCCAGATCTTCGCGCGACTGGTCGACCAGCGAAATCTTGACGGTAGGGCCGAGCACCAGTTCGCCGCTGTCCGGCTGTTCGCGGCCCGCCAGCATGCGGAACAAGGTCGATTTACCGGCGCCGTTGGGGCCGATGATGCCGACAATCGCGCCGGCCGGGATCTTGAAGTTGAGGTTATCGATCAGCAAACGATCGCCATAGCCCTTGCTGACATTCTTGAACTCGATGACTTCATTGCCCAGGCGCTCGGCCACTGGAATGAAGATTTCCTGGGTCTCGTTGCGCTTCTGGTATTCGTGTTCGGAGAGTTCGTTGAAGCGGGCCAGGCGCGCCTTGCTCTTGGCCTGGCGGCCCTTCGGATTCTGGCGCACCCATTCCAGTTCCTTGGCGATGGTTTTCTGGCGTGCCGATTCGCTGGACTCTTCCTGCTTCAGGCGCGCTTCTTTCTGCTCCAGCCAGGACGAATAATTGCCCTTCCATGGAATGCCGTGGCCGCGGTCCAGTTCCAGGATCCACTCGGCGGCGTTGTCGAGGAAGTAGCGATCGTGGGTGATGGCGACGACGGTGCCGGGGAAGCGTTGCAGGAACTGCTCCAGCCAGTCCACCGATTCGGCGTCCAGGTGGTTGGTAGGCTCGTCCAGCAACAGCATGTCGGGCTTGGACAGCAGCAGCTTGCACAGCGCCACGCGGCGCTTTTCACCACCCGACAGCACACCGACCTTGGCATCCCACGGCGGCAGGCGCAACGCGTCGGCGGCCATTTCCAGCTGCTGGTTCAGGCTGTTGCCGTCGGCGGCGGCGATGATCGCCTCCAGGCGCGCCTGCTCGGTGGCCAGCGCGTCGAAATCGGCGTCTTCCTCGGCATAGGCGGCGTAGACGGCATCCAGCTTGGCCTGGGCTTCGAACACTTCGCCCAGCGCGCTCTCGACTTCCTGGCGCACGGTCTTCTCGGCATCCAGCTGCGGTTCCTGCGGCAGGTAGCCGATGTTGAGATTGGGCATCGGGATCGCTTCGCCTTCGATCTCCTTGTCGATGCCGGCCATGATCTTGAGCAGGGTCGACTTGCCGGAGCCGTTCAGGCCCAGCACGCCGATCTTGGCACCGGGGAAGAAGGACAGCGAGATGTCCTTCAGGATCTGCCGCTTCGGCGGCACGATCTTGCCGACGCGGTTCATAGTGAATACGTATTGAGCCATGTTTACGATGCCAAAGAAAGAAATGATGGGTGTGCTAGGCAGTTTGCGCACGGGTGCGCCAGAAGCGCCACAAGCCTTCCGCGGAGTATACCGCGAGCGCCAGCCAGATCACGCTAAAACCGATCGCGCGATCGCCCGCGAAGGGCTCGTCGTAAATCAGCACGCCGGTCAGCAACTGGATGGTAGGCGAAATGTATTGCAACAAACCCAACAGCGACAGTGGAATGCGGCGCGCTGCCCGGGCGAACAATAGCAGCGGCACCGCCGTCACCGGCCCCGACAGCACCAGCAAGGCCTGCGCCCCCAGCGAGGCGTTGAGGAAACTGTTGCTGCCGCGCCAGGTATCGATGCCGAGGATGGCCAGTACCAGCGGCAGCAGCATCAGCGTCTCCAGCGACAAGCCTTCCAGCGCGCCCAGTTGCGCGGTCTTGCGCAGCAAGCCATAGAGCCCGAAGGTCGCCGCGATGATCAGGCCGATCCACGGCAGGCTGCCGTTGGCGATGGTCAGCCACAGCACCGCCCCCAGCGCCAGCACCACTGCCAGCCACTGCAACGGCCGCATGCGTTCCTTCAGGATCAGGTAGCCCAGCAAGACGCTCACCAGCGGGCTCATGAAATAGCCCAGGCTGGTGTCGACGATGCGCCCGGCGTTGACCGCCCAGACATACAAGGTCCAGTTGCCCGACAGCAGCAGCGCCGAGAACAGGAAACCCAGCAGCACGCGCGGCTGTTGCGCCGCCTGTTTCAGCCACGCCCACTGGCGGCGCCACACCAGCACGCCGGTGAGAAAGATGAAGGACCAGAACAGGCGATGGATGACGATATCGAAGGAGGGAATCTCCTTGAGCATCTTGAAGTAAAGCGGGAACAGCCCCCACAGCAGGAAACTGGAAATGGCGTAGAGCATCGCGGAACAGGAATCTTATAGTTAGGTCGTTTTGTCTTATCCGTGACGATGCTCAATGCGCCGGCGCCGCCACCGAGGTCTCGTGCTTGGCGACCAGGTGATACAGCAGGAACGCCGATATGCCGCAAACAGCCATGACCGACACCAGCGGCAAGGCGGTGCCGTCATGCCAGAAACTCATCACCACACCCGACAACACGCCCATGCCGAACTGCAGCGTCCCCATCAATGCCGCCGCGGTGCCGGCCTGGCGGCCCTGGTGCTTCAAGGCGATGGCCGTTGCGTTAGGGCCGGTGAAACCATAGGAGGTAAGGAAGCCGAAGAAGCCGACCAGCAGCAGCGGCAGGCTCTCCAGGCCGGCTGCCACCATCAGCGCCACGAACAGCGACAAACCGGCCGGCAGCCACAGCACGCGGCCCAGCACGCGCTCGGCCGAGCGTTTCATCACCAGGCGCGCATTGACCTGCGAGGCAGCGATCAGGCCGATGGCATTGGAAGCGAAGACGAAGCCGAAGTACTGCGGCTTGATGCCGTGCAGCTCGATGATGACGAACGGGCCGCCGGAGATGTAGGCAAACATGCCGGCCTGCACCAGGCCGCCGCACAGCACATAGGCCATGAATTGCTTGTGGCGCAGCAGTCCCCAGTACTGGCGCAGCGTGCGGCCCAGGTGCAACGGTTCGGCCCGATGCACGTCGACGGTCTCGGTCAGGTATTTGCGGGTGCCGACCAGGCACAGCAGGCCGAAGATGGTCAGCACCACGAAGATGCCGCGCCAGCTCGCCACCACTAGCATGATGCCGCCGATGAACGGCGCCAGGATGGGCGCCAGGCCGAACACCAGCATCAGCATCGAGAAGGCCTTGGCCGAACCTTCTGCGCCCATGCGGTCGCGCACCATCGCGCGCGGGATCACCATGCCGGCGCTGCCGCCCAGGCCCTGGAAGAAGCGCAGCAGGATCAACGTCTCAATGTTTTGCGCGAAGACGCACAGCAGCGAACAGATGAAGTACAGCGTGATGCCGAAGAACAGCGGCGGCTTGCGGCCGAAGCGGTCGGACAGCGGACCGTAGAACATCTGGCCCAGCGCCAGGCCGACCAGGAACGTGGCCAGCGTGAGCTGGACCAGATTGGTGTCGACGTTGAGATCTCTGGCAATGGCGGTGAAACTGGGCAAGTACATATCGATGGCCAGCGCGCCCATCGCAGTCAGGCCCGCAAGCACCGCCAGCCATGGGGGAAATTTGCCCGTCGAGAGCGATGTATCTTGCGAGGTTTCTTTGGCGGGCATGAGGAATTCGGTAAGACGGCCGCACAGATGGCCGGTGGAGTGAGCCTGCCATTATAAATCCTCAGCCATTTTCCTTCAGGCAAGGGGCGACCGGCCACGGCCTGCGGCTCGCTGACATCGGCCTGACAACCGGCCTGACAACCGGCCGGAATGCGTGGCCGGCATGCAAAGAAACGCAAGGCAACGGCCATTCCCTGAACCAAAGATACCTTGCAGCATCATACCTTCATGCCAACCACGCCGAGGAAAAGCAGATGACCGCACGCCACGAAGAAAAAAAACACTGGGCCGTTGAAGACATCGACTTCGCACGCATCGACACCGCGCACGTACGCAAGGACGAGAATTTGTTCTACCTCGTGGCCTGCGCTTCCTTCATCGAAAGCGGCTCCGACCTCTATACCCATAATCTGGTCGAGTATTACCGCGGCGATGACGAGGTGGAAAGCTGGCTGCGCGAACAATGGGAGCGCGAGGAACTGCAACACGGCGCCGCGCTGCGCGCCTATGTCGCATACGTGTGGCCGGAGTTCGACTGGGAACGCGCCTACCAGAGCTTTCTTGATGAGTATTCGCAATATTGCAAGGTGGAACTGCTGGAGCCCACCCGTGCGCAGGAGCTGGCCGCCCGCTGCGTGGTCGAGACCGGCACCGCGACTTACTACCGGGCGCTGGCGCGCGCTACCGACGAACCGGTATTGAAACAACTGGCCGGCCTTATCGCCAACGATGAAGTGAACCATTACAAGCACTTCTACCAATACTTCCGGCGCTACCGCACCCTGGAAAAAATCGGCCGTTCGCGTGTGCTCGGCACGCTCGGCCGGCGCACGCTGGAACTGAAGAACGAAGACGCCGATTGCGCCATCCGCCACGTGGTGAAAGTGCATCGCCCGGACCTGGCCGCCGACCCGGCGCGCCTGAAGGAACTGACATCCCAGATGAGCCGTACGGTACGCATCAACCTGAAGCCGGAAACGACGATCAAGATGATCATGCGGCCGCTGGAACTGCCTGTCATGGTGCAGAACATGATCGAATTCCCGATCCGCCAGTTCATGCAGCACGTGCTGCTGCGCTGAACTACCTTCCTCCCGCAAAACCGGCATGGCGTGAAGATTGTTGCACGCCGTGCCGGTTCGCTTATCCCCCTGTCGGATACCCCAGGCCGAACGCAGCAGGCGCCTGCATGGCAACAAGCCCCCGATCCGCCACGCGCCCCAACTTCGCGCACACGCCAGCGCCAGCTTGGTGAAACCGACAGTCAGGCCCTTGCCTTGTCGACAAAATGTCCCGCATTTGGTGCGGAAATTTACGCGCATTGGCAACATCGTTGCCCCTCCCTCGCCCTCCCACGCCCCGCTTTGATGCATGCGGCCACCCGCTCCCCATCATTGGCACGCATTCTGCTAAAGCGACAAGGCAGTCAGAAAAACTCTTCCAACTCTATTCTCTGAGGGAGCAACCATGTCACGTCGTACCGTACTGAAAGCAACTGCACTTGGCGCATTCGCACTGGCCGCATCGTCCTGGCTTCCGTCCGCCTTCGCCGCGGACACCATCAAGGTCGGCATCCTGCACTCCCTCTCCGGCACCATGGCGATCTCGGAAACCTCGCTCAAGGACGTGGCGCTGATGACCATCGATGAAATCAACGCCGCCGGCGGCGTCAACGGCAAGAAGCTGGAACCGGTGATCGTCGACCCGGCGTCCAACTGGCCGCTGTTCGCCGAAAAGGCCCGCCAGTTGATCTCGCAGGACAAGGTGTCGGTAGTGTTCGGCTGCTGGACCTCGGTCTCGCGCAAGTCGGTACTGCCGGTGTTCAAGGAATTGAACAGCCTGCTGTTCTACCCGGTGCAGTATGAAGGCGAAGAGCTGGAGAAGAACGTGTTCTACACCGGCGCCGCACCGAACCAGCAAGCGATCCCGGCCACCGAATACCTGATGTCGAAAGAAGGCGGTGGCGCCAAGCGCTTCGTGCTGCTGGGCACCGACTATGTGTACCCGCGCACCACCAACAAGATCCTGCGCGCCTTCCTGCACAGCAAGGGCGTGAAGGATTCCGATATCGACGAGGTCTACACCCCGTTCGGCCACTCCGATTACCAGACCATCGTCGCCAACATCAAGAAGTTTGCGGCCGGCGGCAAGACCGCGGTGATCTCGACCATCAACGGCGACTCCAACGTGCCGTTCTACAAGGAACTAGGCAACGCCGGCCTGAAGGCGACCGACGTGCCGGTGGTGGCATTCTCGGTGGGTGAAGAAGAACTGCGCGGCGTGGACACCAAGCCGCTGGTCGGCCACCTGGCGGCCTGGAACTACTTCGAATCGGTGAAGAACCCAGTCAATGCCGCCTTCATCAAGAAGTGGAAAGCCTATGCCAAGGCCAAGGGTCTGCCCAACGCCGATACCGTCGTGACCAACGATCCGATGGAAGCGACTTACGTCGGCATCTACATGTGGAAGCAGGCCGTCGAAAAAGCCAAGTCGACCGATACCGACAAGGTGATCGCAGCGATGGCCGGCCAGACCTTCAAGGCGCCGTCCGGCTACACGCTGGAAATGGACAAGACCAACCATCACCTGCACAAGCCCGTGATGATCGGTGAAATCAAGGCCGACGGCCAGTTCAACGTGGTCAACAAGACCAAGACCACGATTCGTGCCCAGCCCTGGAGCCCGTACATCCCGGGTAACGAAGACAAGCAGAAGATGTAATGCCCTGGTGGCCGGCGCATGCCGGCCAGCCTTCGCGGCATGGCGGTGTACTCGCCGCCCGCCGCGAAGGGTTGCAACACCCACCACGACACAACAGCCAGAACCCGCTGCGCCAGCCGTCCGGCATCTTGCCCAAGGTCCGACCATGCGCTCGGGATACGGCACACAATCACAATGAAAACAGCCATTCCGTTCTTACGCGCCTTGCTCGCGCTATGGCTTTGCGCGCATGCGTTTTCCGCCAGTGCGGCGATCGACCCGGCGCTGTTGAAGCCGCTGGGAGGAGACGATCCCGATGCGCGCATCGAGGCGGTCAACAAGATCGCCGCGCTCGCCAATGACGATGCGGTGAAGATCCTCAATGCCTTGAACAGCGACGCGCTGTACGCCACGCCGGCCGGCGACGTGCTGATCGTCGACGATGCCGGCAACGCCTTCAATCCGGCCACCGACCAGACCGGCCCGGCGCCGGATGACGCCGAAGGCATCACCGTCAACAACCGCCTGCGCGGCGTGGTCGAAGGTGCGATGTCGGGCCTGAAACTGCTGTCCCAGGATCGCAACACCCGTCTGGCGGCGGCCGCCGACTTGCTCAAGAATGCCGATCCGGCGCAACTGTCGCTGATCGAAAAAGCGCTCGCCAAGGAAACCGACCCGCAGATCAAGGACGTGCTGCAGCAAGTGCAGGCCACCGCCAATCTGCATGCGCCCGATCCGGCCACCCGGCGCGCCGCGGTGAAAACCCTGGGCGACACCACTAACGCTTCGCTCAAACCCGCGCTGCAACAGATGCTGGCCAGGAATCCCGACGGCAGCTACATCGAGCCTGACGAAGGCGTGCGGGTGGAAGCCGTGCGCACGCTGGCGGCGCTGGACCGTCACCTGTCCATCGTCGATTTCGCCGGCAAGCTGTTCTACGGTATCTCGCTGGGCAGCGTGCTGCTGCTGGCGGCGCTGGGCCTGGCCATCACCTTCGGACTGATGGGCATCATCAACATGGCGCACGGCGAGCTGCTGATGATCGGCGCCTACACCACCTATGTGTGCCAGCTGGTGTTCCGCAAATATTTCCCCGGTGCCATCGACGCTTATCTCGTGGTGGCGCTGCCGGCGGCCTTCATCGTCGCCGGCGCGGTCGGCATCGCGCTGGAACGTCTGGTGATCCGTTGGCTCTACGGCCGCCCGCTGGAAACCCTGCTGTGCACCTGGGGCATCAGCCTGATGCTGATGCAGGGCGTGCGCTCCATCTTCGGCGCGCAGAACGTCGAGGTCGCCAACCCGAGCTGGATGTCGGGCGGCGTCACCGTGCTGGGTTCGCTGGTGCTGTCCTATAACCGCATCGTGATCGTGTTCTTCGCGCTGTTCGTGGTGTTCGCGGTGTGGCTGATCCTGAACAAGACGCGTCTCGGCCTGTTCGTGCGCGCCGTGACGCAGAACCGCCGCATGGCCTCCTGCGTGGGCGTGTCCACCGGCAAGATCGACATGATGACATTCGGCCTCGGCTGCGGCATTGCGGGACTGGGCGGCGTGGCGCTCTCGCAGCTGGGCAACGTCGGCCCCGACCTTGGCCAGGGCTATATCGTCGACTCCTTCATGGTGGTGGTGCTGGGCGGCGTCGGCCAGTTGGCCGGTACCGTGATCGCGGCATTCGGCCTCGGTGAAGTGAACAAGTTCCTGGAGCCGGTGGCGGGTGCTGTGCTGGCCAAGATCGCCATCCTGGTGTTCATCATCGTCTTCATCCAGAAGCGTCCGCAAGGCCTCTTCGCACTCAAGGGAAGGAGCGTGGAATGAACACCATGATCATGCGGCCCTCTTTATTTTCGAAGCCCGCCTGGACCGGCATCGTCGTCTGCACCGTGATCCTCGCGCTGCTGCCGATCTGCAACCTGGCCTTCCCCGACGGCAGCGCGCTGCATGTGTCGAGCTACACCATCGCCCTGGTCGGCAAGTTCATGTGCTATGCCATGGCGGCGCTGGCGCTGGATCTGGTGTGGGGCTATACCGGCATCCTGTCGCTGGGCCACGGCGTGTTCTTCGCGCTGGGCGGCTATGCGCACGGCATGTACCTGATGCGCGCCATCGGCCGCGACGGCGTGTACCAGAGCAACCTGCCGGATTTCATGGTGTTCCTCAACTGGAAGGCCTATCCCTGGTACTGGTGGATGACCGAGCACTTCTGGTTCGCCATGCTGCTGGTGGTGCTGGTGCCGGGCCTGCTGGCGTTCGTGTTCGGCTACTTCGCCTTCCGTTCGCGCATCAAGGGCGTGTACTTCTCCATCATCACGCAGGCGATGACCTTCGCCTTCATGCTGCTGTTCTTCCGCAACGACACCGGCTTCGGCGGCAACAATGGCTTCACCGACTTCAAGCGCATCCTCGGCTTCACCATCACCGCACCGGGCACCAAGGCGGCGATCTATCTGGTGACGCTGGTGCTGTTGTTCGGCGCGCTGTTCGTGTGCCGCATGATCGTCACGTCCAAGCTGGGCCGAGTGTTGCAGGGCGTACGCGATTCCGAGTCGCGCCTGATGTTCATCGGCTACAACCCGCTGTGGTTCAAGCTGTTCGTGTGGACGCTGTCGGCCGTGATCTGCGGCATCGCTGGCGCCCTCTACGTGCCGCAGGTGGGCATCATCAATCCGTCGGAAATGTCGCCGGCCAACTCGATCGAGATGGTGATCTGGGCGGCGGTGGGCGGCCGCGGCACGCTGCTGGGGCCGATCATCGGCGCGTTCACCGTCAATGGCTTGAAGAGCTGGTTCACTGCGGCCTTCCCCGACCTGTGGCTGTATGCGCTGGGCCTGATCTTCATCCTGGTCACGCTGTTCCTGCCGCAGGGCATCGTCGGCCTGATCCAGAAACTGAAAAAGCGCGACGCGCAATCCTCGCCTGCCGCCGAAGGCGAGCCCGCGACCAAGGAGGCAGCATGAGCGCAATCGAACCGGGCAAGGCGCCCAGCGCCCCGGCCGGCATCGGCGGCCTGGGCGGCAACGTCGACACGCCGCACGCCGACCACGGCGCATCCTACGAACGCATCAAACCCGAGGGCGTGGACACCAGCCACGGCGCGATCCTCTATCTGGAAAACATCTCGGTCGTGTTCGACGGTTTCCGCGCCATCAACAACCTCAACCTCGACATCTCGGTGGGCGAACTGCGCTGCATCATCGGCCCCAACGGCGCCGGCAAGACCACCATGATGGACGTGATCACCGGCAAGACGCGGCCGACTGCCGGCACCGCCTTCTTCGGCCAGACCATCGACCTGACCCGGATGACCGAGTACGAGATCGCGCACGCCGGCATCGGCCGCAAGTTCCAGCGCCCCACGGTGTTCGAACAGCACACGGTGTTCGAGAACCTGGAACTGGCGATGAAGATGGACAAGCGCGTCAAGACCACGCTGTTCGCGCGCCTGTCGTCGGAACAGATCGGCAAGATCGAGGAGATCCTGAAACTGATCCGCCTGAACGGCCAGGAGAACCGCCTGGCCGGCCTGCTCTCGCATGGCCAGAAGCAATGGCTGGAGATCGGCATGCTGCTGATGCAGGAACCGCAACTGCTGCTGCTGGACGAGCCGGTGGCCGGCATGTCGGACGCCGAGACGGTGCGCACCGCCGAACTGCTGAACGAGCTGCGCGGCAAGCATTCGATCATGGTGGTGGAACACGACATGGGTTTCGTCGAGGAGATCGCGCAGGGCGGCAAGGTCACGGTGCTGCATGAAGGCTCGGTACTGGCCGAGGGCAACATGCAGCAGGTACAGTCCAACGAGCGCGTGATCGAAGTCTATCTGGGGCGTTAACACTATGCTGCAAGTCAACCAACTCAACCAGTACTACGGCGCCGCGCACACGCTGCGCGGCGTGTCGCTCAATGTCGAAAAGGGCAAGTGCCTGTCGCTGCTGGGGCGCAACGGCGTGGGCAAGACCACGCTGCTCAAATGCCTGATGGGCGTGCTGCCGGTGGCGGCGGGCAACGTCGCGTTCGAAGGCCACGACATCACCCGGCTCAAGCCGCACCAGCGCGCCAAGCTTGGCATCGCCTACGTGCCGCAGGGCCGCGAGATCTTCGCGCGCCTGACGGTGGAAGAAAACATGCTGATGGGCATGGCCACCAAGTCGGGCCGCAAGGCTTCGGTGATCAAGGGCGAGGTCTACGAGCTGTTCCCGGTGTTGAAGGAAATGCTGCACCGGCGCGGCGGCGACCTTTCCGGCGGCCAGCAGCAGCAGCTGGCGATCGCCCGCGCCTTGCTGGCCGAACCCAAGCTGATCATCCTGGATGAACCGACCGAAGGCATCCAGCCCTCGATCATCAAGGATATCGGCCGCGTCATCAGCCTGCTGCGCCAGCGCGGCGATATCGGCATTTTGCTGTGCGAGCAGTATTTCGATTTCGCGCGCGAGCTGGCCGACACCTTTGTGGTGATGTCGCGCGGCGAAGTCGTGGCGGCCGGCACGCAAGACCAGATGGATGACGAGAACGTCAAGAAACACCTGGCGGTGTAAAGCCGGCGGCCCTGCCACTGTGCATGCCGCTTTGGCAAGGCATGCGTTTTTGCGGCAGGTCTGCTATAACAACGCATCTTCATGCCGTGCGCGCAGGGAGCGTTCAACTTCCCGGCGCGCGGCGTTACCGCCCGTTCCGAACTCCAGAATTGTTGTCCCTGTATGAAACGCATCCCCGGCCAAGCCGACGCCGCCAGCACGCCCCCGCAACTTCCCGTCGCCACGGCAGGAGGAACCGGTGCGCACGCTGAAAAAAAGCACGCGCCGGACCACGCCCGCCTACTGCTCGGATTCACCGATGACGCCGGCACCACGCGCCTGACGCGGCGCGAGCATTTCGGCCCGCTGCGGGTGCAAAAGCCGCTGTATCCCGAAGCGCCTTCGGTGTGCCATGCCATCATCGTGCACCCGCCCGGCGGCATCGTCGGCGGCGACCAGCTGGCGATCGCGGCCGAGGTTGGCGATGGCGCCCATGCGCTGCTGACCACACCGGGCGCCGGCAAGTGGTATCGCGCCAATGGCGGTATCTCGCGCCAGACGGTATCGCTGCGGGCCGGCGCCGGGGCGACGCTGGAATGGTTGCCGCAGGAAACCATCTTCTTCGACGCCGCCGACGTGCGCATGGAACATGAGGTCGACCTGGCCGCAGATGCCGCTTATCTCGGCGCCGAGATCCTGTGCTTCGGCCGCACCGCCTCCGGCGAAAGTTTCAACAGCGGCAGCGTCGGCCAGCGCACCGGCATCCGCCGCGGCGGCAAGCTGGTGTGGTTCGAACAAGGCAAGCTGCAAGCCGAAGCCGGCGCCATGCACAGCCCGCTGGCGCTGGATGCGCAGACCGTGTGCGCCACCCTGATCGCCGTGGGCGATGGCATGGACAATGCCTTGCTGGGCAAGTTGCGCGAAACCATCGGCGCGCTGGCGCTGGAAGGCCGCAGCGGCGCCACGCTGATGAAGCAGGTGCTGGTGGCGCGCTACATGGGGCAGTCCAGCCAGGTGGCGCGGCAATGGCTGCACGCGGCGTGGCATGTGCTGCGCCCGCCGCTCATGCAGCGTGATGCGGCCATACCGCGCATCTGGAATACCTGACCTGACAAACCAATCCTGAACATTCGTAGAACCTGAAGGCCGCAAGCCGGCCGGGAGCCAACATGGAACTGACACCAAGGGAAAAAGACAAGCTGCTGATCTTCACCGCAGCCCTGCTGGCCGAACGCCGCAAGGCGCGCGGGCTGAAGCTCAACTATCCGGAATCGGTGGCGCTGATCACCGCCGCCATCATGGAAGGTGCGCGCGACGGCAAGACCGTGGCCGAACTGATGTCGGAAGGCACCACCATCCTCACGCGCGCCGACGTCATGGAGGGCGTGCCGGAAATGATCCCCGATATCCAGGTGGAAGCCACCTTCCCGGACGGCAGCAAACTGGTGACCGTCCACCATCCGATTCCCTGAACAGGAGCACGCCATGATCCCAGGCGAAATGCTGGTCGAACCCGGCGACATCGAACTCAATGTCGGCCGCGCCACCGCGACCGTCACCGTGGCCAACAGCGGCGACCGCCCGATCCAGGTCGGTTCGCACTTCCACTTCTACGAAACCAACCCGGCGCTGCTGTTCGAGCGCGATACGGCCTACGGCATGCGCCTGAACATCGCCGCCGGCACCGCGGTGCGCTTCGAGCCGGGCCAGCAGCGCACGGTCGAGCTGGTGGCGCTGGCGGGCGACCGCCGCGTATATGGTTTCAACGCGCTGGTGATGGACGGCCTCAAGAAACGGAAAGGGTAAGACGATGAGCAAGATTTCCCGTTCGGCCTATGCCGAGATGTTCGGCCCCACCACGGGCGACCGCGTGCGCCTGGCCGATACCGAGCTGTTCCTGGAAGTGGAGAAGGACTACACGATCTACGGCGAGGAAGTGAAGTTCGGCGGCGGCAAGGTGATCCGCGACGGCATGGGCCAGTCGCAGCGCGCGCACGCCGACGTGATGGATACCGTCATCACCAATGCGCTCATCGTCGACCACTGGGGCATCGTCAAGGCCGACATCGGCATCAAGTCGGGCAAGATCGCCGGCATCGGCAAGGCCGGCAATCCGGACATCCAGCCGGGCGTGACCATGGCCATCGGCGGCGCCACCGAGATCATCGCCGGCGAAGGCATGATCGTGACCGCCGGCGGCATCGATAGCCACATCCATTTCATCTGCCCGCAGCAGATCGAGGAAGCGCTGATGAGCGGCGTGACCACCATGATCGGCGGCGGTACCGGCCCGGCAGTCGGCACTGCGGCCACCACCTGCACGCCGGGGCCGTGGCATATCCATTCGATGCTGGCCGCAGCCGATGCCTTCCCGATGAACCTGGGCTTTTTGGGCAAGGGCAACGTCAGCCTGCCGCTGCCGCTGGAAGAGCAGATCCGCGCCGGCGCCATCGGCCTGAAACTCCATGAGGACTGGGGCTCGACCCCGGCCGCCATCGACAACTGCCTGACGGTGGCCGACCGCATGGATATCCAGGTGGCGATCCACACCGATACGCTGAACGAAGGCGGCTTCCTGGAACACACGCTGGCGGCCTTCAGGGACCGCACCATCCACACCTTCCACACCGAAGGTGCGGGCGGCGGACACGCGCCCGACATCATCGCGGCGGTGGGCCAGGGCAATGTGCTGCCCTCTTCCACCAACCCCACTCGTCCGTTCACCGTCAACACGCTGGACGAACACCTCGACATGCTGATGGTGTGCCACCACCTCGACCCAGCGATCGCCGAAGACATCGCCTTTGCCGAGTCGCGCATCCGGCGCGAGACGATTGCGGCGGAAGACATCCTGCACGACATCGGCGCTATCTCGATGATGTCGTCCGACTCGCAGGCCATGGGCCGCGTAGGCGAGGTGATCATGCGCACCTGGCAGACCGCGCACAAGATGAAGGTGCAGCGCGGTTCGCTGAAGGAAGACCCGTCGCGCAACGACAACTTCCGCATCAAGCGCTACATCGCCAAGTACACCATCAACCCGGCCATCACGCACGGCGTCTCGCATGTGGTGGGTTCGCTGGAGATCGGCAAGATCGCCGACATCGTGCTGTGGAAACCGGCCTTCTTCGGCGCCAAGCCATCGATGATCCTGAAGAGCGGCATGATCGCAGCGGCGCAGATGGGCGATCCCAACGCCTCCATCCCGACCCCGCAACCGGTGCACTACCGCATGATGTTCGGCGCCTATGGCGGCGGCTTGAAGACCTCGATGACCTTCGTCTCGCAAGCGGCTTTCAATGCCGGCATCGGCGAACAGTTGAAACTGAACAAGCCTGTGGTGGCAGTCAAGAACATGCGCAACCTGCGCAAGAGCGACATGATCCACAACGGCGCCACGCCGAAGATGGAAGTCGATTCCGAAACCTATGAAGTGCGCGCCGACGGCGAGTTGCTGGTATGCGAACCGGCCAAGTCGCTGCCGCTGGCACAACGCTATTTCCTGTTTTAATGCTTATGCTGACACTCAATACAAAAATCGAACAGTCCGACAAGATCGACGGCGAGCTGGTGCTGCCCTATGACCAGCGCGAGAAGAGCCGCCTGCGCGCCACCATGGTTTCCGGCGAAGATGTGGCGGTGTTCACGCTGCGCGGCACGGTGCTGCGCGACGGTGACTTGCTGCGCGGCGACGATGGCCGCGTGGTGAAGATCACCGCCGCGCTGGAACCTACCTACCGCGTCGACGTGGCCGACGCGCACCTGCTGCTGCGCTGCGCCTTCCATCTCGGCAACCGCCACACGCAGGCGCACATCGGCCATGAGGGCGGCGCCGGTTTCCTGCGCATTCGCAAGGATCCGGTGCTCAAGGAAATGCTGGAAGGCCTGGGAGCACGCGTGTCCGAAGAGCAGGCCGCGTTCGAACCGGAAGCGGGCGCCTATGGCGGCGGCCATCACCATTATGGCGATGACCACCACAATCCGCTGGCGCCAATTCCGCTGCGCCAGAAAATCCATCGTCCCAGCGATCCGAAGGAATCCTGAGCGCCATGCAAGCCACCGCCCTGCTCCACCTGCTGCAGCTGTCCAGCCCGTCGCTGCCGATTGGCGCATACAGCTATTCGCAGGGCCTGGAAGCGGCCATCGAAAACGGCAGCGTGAAGAACGAGGCCGACGCCCGTGCCTGGATCGCGCAGGCTTTGCATGACGTGGTGGCGCGCTTCGAGGCGCCGGTCTTCGTGCGTCTGATGCAAGCCTTCCAGGCACGCGACGCCGCAGCGGTCGCGCTGTGGACCGAGCGCTTCACGGCCGCGCGCGATACCTCGGAATTCCGCGCCGAGACAATCCAGATGGGCTATTCGCTGGGCAAGCTGGCCGCCGACCTCAAGCTGGGCGACGCGGATCTGTTGGCGATCCTGCAGGCGCAACCCGAGATACCGCTGCCCACTGCATTGGCGTTCGCTGCCGTGGCACTGGAGGTACCGCCGGCCGAAGCGGTGCTGGGCATGCTGTTTTCCTGGGCCGAGAACCAGGTGCTGGCATGCGTGAAGACCGTGCCGCTGGGCCAGGTCGCCGGCCAGCGCATGCTGCTGGCGCTGCGCCCGGAACTGGAACAGGCGGCGGCCACGGCGCAAGCGCTGCAGGACGACGAACTGTCGAACTGGTCGCCCGGCCTGTCGCTGCTGTCGATGCAGCACGAGGTGCAGTACAGCCGCATCTACCGATCCTGACGCTAACCCGAACATTCAACACCACCAAGAGACAGAACCTATGAGCAACCCTACTTCCAATCCGCTGCGCGTGGGCATCGGCGGCCCGGTCGGCTCCGGCAAGACGGCGCTGTGCGAAATGCTGTGCAAGCGCATGCGCGACCACTACGACATGGCCGTCATCACCAATGACATTTACACCAAGGAAGACATGGAGATCCTGCTGCGCGCCGATGCACTGCCGGCCGAGCGCCTGATGGGTGTGGAGACCGGCGGCTGCCCGCACACGGCGATCCGCGAAGATGCCTCCATCAACCTGGAAGCGATCGCGCGCATGAGCGCCGACTTCCCCGACCTCGACCTGATCCTGGTGGAATCCGGCGGCGACAACCTGGCTGCCACCTTCAGCCCGGAACTGTCGGACCTGACCATCTACGTGATCGATGTGGCCGGCGGCGAGAAGATCCCGCGCAAGGGCGGCCCCGGCATTACGCGTTCGGATCTGCTGATCATCAACAAGACCGACCTGGCGCCTTACGTGGGCGCAAACCTGGATGTCATGGCGGCCGATGCCAAGCGCATGCGCGGCGACCGGCCGTTCGTGTTTACCAACCTGCGCAGCGGCGACGGCGTGGAAAAGGTGATCGACTACATCCGCAAGCAAGGCCTGCTGGACAACAAACCGAAGAACTGACGTGCCGCACTGCGCCGTCCCATCCAACGATTTCAGATCTGCACAAGGAGAAAAACATGTTTGCACTTTCGACCAAGAACCGCACTCGCCTGGGCGTACTGGCCGTGGCGGCACTGGCCGCCAGTTCGGCTGCGGCGCACCCCGGCCATCCTGATTCGGTGATGAATGCCTCGGCCAGCTTCATGAGCGGCTTCGAGCATCCGTTTTCAGGCATCGACCATCTGCTGGCCATGCTGGCCGTCGGCCTGTGGGCCGCGCAGAACAAGCGGCGTGCGCTATGGGTGCTGCCGCTGGCCTTCCCGCTGATGATGGTGGTAGGCGCACTGTTGGCGATCGCAGGCCTGAACGTGCCGGCAGTGGAAACCGGCATTGCCGCGTCGGTGGCAGTACTGGGCTTGCTGATCGCTTTCGCGGTGCGCATGCCGCTGTGGGGCAGCACACTGGTGGTGTCGCTGTTCGCGCTGTTCCATGGCTATGCGCACGGCACTGAACTGCCGCACGGATCAATGGCCGCGATGTATGGCGCCGGCTTCATCCTGGCCACCGCACTGCTGCATGCGGCCGGATTGATCGTGGGCGTAGTGGCAGGTCGGAAGATGGCCGACCGCGTTGTGCGCATCGGCGGTGCAGGTATTGCCGCTGTAGGTGCTTATCTGCTGGCGGCTTGAGGCCCGGCTTGTCTTGAACGGCGGCCGCCTTGTGCGGCCAGCCAGTCACTCCGTCCCTTTGTTAATCGCTCAGGAATGGGGATGCACATCACCGGAAATCGTTTTGTTTAGTTCCACATGACTGCCTCATCTATTAAAGCTGTCACGCTTAGCGCATCGTCACGTTCCATCTTGTCGGCGGAGCAGGAAGTATTCAATACGCTGGTCCGGCAGATCGGAAGGCAGCGTGAGCAGCTTGCCGCCTGGGAGCAGGTAAGCGGCTTGTTTCAGAAGACCTATATCGCGGAGTTGCTTCCACTGCGCCTGACGGCCGGCCGTCTCACGCGTGAGCTGATACTGAAGCTGGATGCGCATGAAAACCATGAGGAGCTCAGCTCTTCGGAGCGGCAGACGATATCGGCATTGGTTCTCAAGCTGCTGCAGGAGTTTGATAGCGACGCATTGGATGCTGAACTCAAGGTAATCTACAACCGGCATGGTTCTTCCGACTATGACCAGGAAGTGGCGCTTGAAGTGGCAGAGATGAAAGCTGAGCTTGAACAGATGTTCGGCGAGTCGCTTGGTGAAGATCTTGATCTGAATTCGCGGGAAGAACTGATGCGACGAGCGCGCGCCAAGCTGGCGCAGCATGAAGCCAGGGAGGCGGCTAAAGAAGAAGCGCGAGCGCGAAGGAAAGATGAAAAGGCTTCGAAAGCTGGCCGCAAGAAGGCCGGAACATCAACGGAATCCCCGTTACGGAAAGAAAAATTGCAGGCTGAGTTGACCCAACCGCTGCGAGAGATCTATCGCAAACTGGCCAGCGCCTTGCATCCGGATCGTGAACCTGATGCCGAACTGCGGGTACGCAAGACCGAACTCATGCAGTCATTGAACCAGGCCTATGCCGCGCAAGATCTTCTGCGCCTGTTGGAACTGCAAATCGAACTTCAACAGATCGATCGGGATGCATTGCATGACATTGGCGATGATCGGCTCAGACAATACAACAGCTTGTTGCGGGATCAGCTGACGGTGCTTGAAGGTGAGATCCGGCAGACTGAAGCGCAATTTGTTCACAGCTATGGCCTGGCATCTTCCCGGAGACTGACGCCGGATAACCTTATCGCTTCGCTGCATGCCGAAATGGAAGAGGTGAGAGTGAGTGTCGATGCAATGGAAGGTAACCTGGGAAAGTTTTCCGACCTTAAGGTGTTGAAGCGCTGGCTCAAGGATGTGAAGAAGAACATCAGAGCGTCAACAATGGATAGCTGAAGGTGCTGTTTTCTTGCTGAGTCGTCTCTAGCAAAGAATTTGTGCGAAGTATTAATACTTCGCTGAGATAAAAAGCCGGCATCAGCCGGCTTTTTTATTGCGGGTGGCTGGAGGTAGCACCTAGATAAATAGGCTGTTGAGATGTTGAGATGGAGAAGAAGTGCTGCCGAGGAGGAGTAGCGGGAGCTACGTGTATCCCTGGCGAGGAGAGAGGCCGTTGTGCCGGCGAGTTTGGCCGGTAGTTGTGGATGTTGAGTAAAGATC
>NZ_LFLT01000038.1 GCF_001189955.1 Herbaspirillum chlorophenolicum
CGCGGGGGATGAAATGGCATATAACACGCTCTACTCTTCCGGCAAGGCCGGCTGCGTTTCGACCGGCAAGGTAAAGCAGACCGTGGCTCCCGGCCCGGCCTCCTGCGACGCGATCCATATCCTGCCTTGATGGGCTTCGACGATGGCGCGGCAAATCGCCAGGCCCAGGCCGACGCCGGGCGTGCTCGACTCGTTGTCGCCGCGCGTGAACTTTTCGAAAGCGTGTTGCGCCATCGCCGGCGGAAATCCCCGGCCATGGTCGGATACGCTCACCTTGATCTGCTCCCCGCCTTCCGTCGCCTCAACATGGGCGGCAATGGCAATGCCGCTGCCCGGCGGAGAATACTTGATTGCATTCTCCACCAGGTTGGCGAATACACGCTCCAGCAGCACCGCATCCACCCGCAGCAGCGGCAGGTCGGCAGGCAGGCGCGTTTCAACCGGACGGCCTTCGAGCGCCTTGGACAACAAGCGCAGCGCCGAGCCGGCCACCTCCTCCAGCGCATTCCACTGGCGGTTCAGCGTCACCACGCCAGCCTGCAGGCGCGCCATGTCGAGCAGGTTGTTCATCAGGCCGACCATCTTCTGCGACTGTTCGCTGATGGTGCGCGCCATGCTGCGCGCATCCTCGTCCAGCCGGACGTTGGCGGCCAGCACATCGGCGCTGCCGACCAATGAGGTCAGCGGCGTGCGCAGGTCGTGTGAAATGGCCGACAGCAGCGAATTGCGCAGGCGCTCGGATTCCATGCTCACCAGCGCATCCTGCGCCACTTCGGCATAGTGCAGGCGCTCGATCGCCATGGCGATCTGCGAACAGAATATCTCCAGCATCTGGCGGTTCTCGGGCAATGCCAGCTGGGCAGCGGCAAGCTGGCGCTCTTCTTCGTTCGCGCCTTCGATGGCGAACGCCAGCACGCCGCGCGTGCGCATGGTGGCGGTCAGCGGCAGATAGAGCGCGGCGGCGGAAGGCAGCGTGGCGGTGCCCTTGCCGGCCGGCTGGCCGTTGTCGTAGACCCATTGCGCCACACCGGCGTCCACGCTCTTGAGCACATGGGCGCCGCCCGATTCCTGCTCCGGCTCGGCCGGGCGTAGCTGGTTGGCACTGTCGGGCAAGAAGAAGGCAATGCGTGCGCCGAACACTGCGGCCAGGTGGCGGCGGCCGATCTCCAGGATCTGATCCAGCGTCAGCAGCGCCGACAGTTCCTTGCCCAGCATGTAGAGGTTGGATGCGCGCGCCTCGCGCTGCATGGCCACGCGCGCCTGGCGGCGCAGGCGGGCCGTGAGCGAACTGATGAACAGCGACACCGCCAGCATCACTATCAGCGTCAGAAGATATTGCGCGTCCGAGACCGAGATCGAAAAACGCGGCGCGACAAAGAAGAAATCGAAGGACAGCACCGACAGCACCGACACCAGTGCCGAGGCCGAGCGGCCATAGCGCATCGCCACCAGCATCACGCCTACCAGGTACAGCATGATGACGTTGGCCGGATGCAGGAAGTCGTTGAGCACGAAGGCCAGCGCCGTAGTGACGGCGCAGCTGACCACCGCCCAAGCATAGCCGCGCGTGCGCCGGCGGCGCGTGAGCAAGGATTCGGCAGCGCTGGCGGCGCTGTCATCGCGGCCGGCATTCTCACCGCGGGCATCATGCCTGGCGCGCAGGCGCGCCACGGCATAGATGTCGAGTTCTTCGCCCATGGCGGCGATACGCTGTGACAGCGAGCCGCCGGGCCGGCGCAGCAGCCGGTGCCAGCCGCCGCGCTGCTGCCCCACCACCAGCTTGCCGGCGTTGCGCGCGCGGGCGAACTGCAGCAGTGCCGTGGCCAGGTCGTCGCCGCTGATGCTGGCGGTTTCCGCCCCCAGCGATTGCGCCAGCTTGAGGTAACCGACCACACGCTCGCGCCCCGCCATTGGATGGCGGCTGTGGGTCAGGTCGACATGTACCGCCAGCCATTCGGCCTGCAGCTTGGCCGCCAGGCGCGCCGCCTCGCGGATCAGGCGTTCCTCGCCGGCGCCGCTGCCAATGGCCACTACGATGCGCTCGCGGGCCTGCCATAGCTGGGCGATGGAGCGGTCGGCGCGGTACTCGCGCATGTCGGCATCGACACGGTCGGCGGTGCGGCGCAGGGCGATCTCGCGCAGCGCGATCAGGTTGCCCTTGCGGAAAAAATTGCGCCCGGCCTTCTCGGCCTGCTGCGGCAAGTAGACCTTGCCCTGCTTCAGGCGCGCCAGCAGCTCGTCGGGCGGGATATCGACCAGCATGACATCGTCGGCCTGGTCGAACACATGGTCGGGCACGGTCTCGAACACGCGGATGCCGGTGATCTGGCCGACCACGTCGTTGAGGCTTTCGATATGCTGGACATTCAGGGTGGTGTAGACGTCGATGCCGGCGCGCAGCAATTCATCGATGTCCTGCCAGCGTTTGGCGTGGCGCGAACCGGGCACGTTGGAATGCGCCAGTTCGTCCACCAGCATGACCTGCGGCTTGCGTTCCAGCGCGGCGTCGAGATCGAATTCGGGGAGCTGGCGGTCGCGGTAAGCCACCATCTTCATCGGCAGGCGCTCGATCCCTGCCAGTTGCGCCTCGGTCTCGGCGCGGCCATGGGTTTCGACCACGCCGGCGACCACGTCGGTGCCCTGCGCGTGCAGTACCTGGGCCGCTTCCAGCATGGCGAAGGTTTTGCCCACCCCTGCCGAAAAGCCGAAAAACACCTTCAGGCGGCCGCGTGCCTGGCGGTCTTCTTCGCGCATTACGCGTTCGAGCAGGTCGTCGGGGTTGGGGCGGGTGGTCATGGTGGGTGGGCGTTTATTGGGAATTGTAGTGCAGAGGCTTAGGTTTCGTGAGGTTGTTCTGGGTAGTCTGGTCTTGCTGTGTGCAGATGTACTGGCTTTAGTCTTTTCTTTCTTCGGTCGAAAGGGAGCGCCGGGGGCGGCCCGGCAGCCGCTCACTTTCTTTGGCCCACCAAAGAAAGTAAGCAAAGAAAGGTGGCCCCTAAGTGCCAGCCCCTTCGGGGTTCCCGTTGGAGTGCCATGAAAAATGGGCAAGGCAGAGTCGCTGCGCTCCGACTGCCTTGCTGATCCATTTTTCATGGCACTCCAACGGCTGGCCCACAAGGGGAACAGCTTAACTGCCTCGCCTGCGGCATCGGGATCGGTACGGTGATGCGCTAGCGTCTCTTGCCAATCATCAATTCCTTCGATTTTCCGCAAGCACCGCAATGCCGAAGGCGAGCCGGATACGAAGTCCGCTTCTAACCAGCCGCAGAGGAGATGAAAAAAATGGATCAGCAAGGCAGTCGGAGCGTAGCGACTCTGCCTTGCCCATTTTTTTCATCTCCTCTGCGGGTACCCCGAAGGGGCTGGGTAGTAGCGGTCGCCTTTCTTTGCTTACTTTCTTTGGCGAAGCAAAGAAAGTGAGCGGCTGCCGGGCCGCCCCCGGCGCTCCGCTTCGACCGAAGAAAGATAAGCATTAAGCCAGTACACAAACACGCAACAAGACCAGACTACCCAAAAATGCTACTTAACAACCAAAGGCGCCACCTCATCCAATGCCAAATTCAACTTCAACACATTAACCCGAGGCTCCCCAAACAAGCCCCACTGCGGCGCCTCGCTATTGTTCCGGATCAAGGCCCGTACCCGCTCAATCTCCAATCCCCGCGCCTGCGCCACCCGCATCGCCTGGTAATCGGCCGCTGCCGGGCTGATGTGCGGATCTAGGCCGCTGCCGGAAGCCGTCAGCAAGTCGATCGGGATAGCCCGCCGGCTGCCGTCGCTCGCTTCGCTCAAGGCCTTGGCACGCTCCTCGGCGGCTTGCTTGAGGGCCGGGTTGGTCGGTCCCAGATTGCTGCCGCCGGATGCCATGCCATTGTTGGGGAAATTACCGGCAGCCGACGGCCGGCCCCAGAAATAACCGGGGCCGGAGAAGTTCTGGCCGATCAGCTCCGAGCCGACCGCCACGCCGCGGCGCTCAATAACGCTGCCGTTGGCCTGATGTGGAAAGAAGGCTTGCGCCAGGCCGGTGACGATGGCCGGATAAATGCCGCCAAGCAGCACGCCCAGCAGGATGAAAAGCGTCAGTGCCGGACGCAGCGTGTTCTTTAAGGCAGGTGATTTCATGATGTTTCCTTGTGAAGTCGGTGCGGGGTCAGACCAGGCCGAAAGCGGCCAGCAACATGTCGATCAGCTTGATGCCGACGAACGGCACCAGGAGTCCGCCCACGCCATAGATCAGCAGGTTCCGGCGCAGCAGCACCGCCGCGCCCAGCGCGCGATAGCGCACGCCACGCAATGCCAGCGGGATCAGTGCCACGATCACCAGCGCATTGAAGATCACCGCCGACATGATGGCCGAGCCGGGGCTGGCCAGGTGCATCACGTTCAATGCCCCCAGTTGCGGATAGGTGGCGGCGAACATGGCGGGAATGATGGCGAAATACTTGGCCACATCGTTGGCGATGGAAAAGGTGGTCAGGCTGCCGCGCGTCATCAGCATCTGCTTGCCGATCTCGACGATCTCGATCAGCTTGGTCGGGTTGGAGTCGAGGTCGACCATGTTGCCGGCCTCTTTCGCCGCCTGGGTGCCGCTGTTCATGGCCACGGCCACGTCGGCCTGGGCCAGCGCCGGGGCGTCGTTGGTGCCGTCGCCGGTCATTGCCACCAGCTTGCCTTCGGCCTGGTGCTGGCGGATCAGCGCCAGCTTCTGCTCCGGCGTGGCTTCGGCCAGGAAGTCGTCGACCCCGGCTTCGGCCGCGATGGCGGCGGCGGTCAGGCGGTTGTCGCCGGTGATCATCACGGTCTTGATGCCCATGCGGCGCAGTTCGCCGAAGCGTTCCTTGATGCCGCCCTTGACGATGTCCTTCAGCTCGACCGTGCCGAGGATGCGGATCGGTGCGCCGTTGTTGACGACATTGGCTTCATTGTTCCATTCGACCACCACCAGCGGGGTGCCGCCGCGGCGGGCGATGGACTCGATATCCGTCTCGACCTGGCTGGGCAGGCGCTGGTCGGCCGAACGCGCCAGCTTGCGGATCGCATCAGCCGCGCCCTTGCGGATGCGGCGCGTGCCGAGGTCGATGCCGGAGACGCGGGTCTGCGCCGAGAACGGGATGAACTGCGCACCCAGGCCGGCCATCTCGCGCTCGCGCAGGTTGAAGCGGTTCTTGGCCAGCACCACAATGCTGCGGCCTTCCGGCGTCTCATCGGCCAGCGAGGCCAGCTGCGCCACATCGGCCAGCTCGCGCTCGGACACGCCCGGCGCCGGCAGGAAAGCGGCGGCCTGGCGGTTACCCAGCGTGATGGTGCCGGTCTTGTCCAGCAGCAGCACATCGACGTCGCCGGCGGCTTCCACCGCGCGGCCGGAAGTGGCGATCACATTGGCCTGCATCATGCGGCTCATGCCGGCCACGCCGATGGCCGACAGCAGGCCGCCGATGGTGGTCGGGATCAGACACACCAGGAGCGCGATCAGGGCCGTCACCGATACCGGCGAACCGGCGCCGGCGGCGGTGACCGAGAACAGCGAGAACGGCAGCAGCGTCACCGTCACCAGCAGGAACACGATGGTCAGCGCCACCAGCAGCAGCGTGAGTGCGAGTTCATTGGGGGTCTTCTGGCGGCGTGCTCCTTCGACCATGGCGATCATGCGGTCAAGGAAGGCTTCGCCCGGGTTGACCGAGACGCGCACGATGATCCAGTCCGACAGCACGCGGGTACCGCCGGTCACCGCCGAGAAGTCGCCGCCGGATTCGCGGATCACCGGGGCCGATTCGCCGGTGATGGCGCTCTCATCCACGGTGGCCACGCCTTCGACGACGTCGCCATCGGCCGGCACGGTGTCGCCGGCTTCGATGAGCACCAGGTCGCCTTTGCGCAGCGTTCCGCCTTCCACCACTTCACACTGGTCCGCGCCAACGCCGGCGCCGCGCACCAGCTCGACGCGGCGCAATTTCTTGGCCAGCACGCTCTTTTTGACGCCACGCAAAGCGGCCGCCTGGGCCTTGCTGCGGCCTTCGGCCAGCGCCTCGGCGAAATTGGCGAACAGCACCGTGAACCACAGCCATGCGGCTACGGCAAAGATGAAGCCGGCCGGGGCTTCGCCCTTGCCGACGAGCGCCTGGATGAACAGCAGCGTGGTCAGGATGCTGCCGAGGTAAACCACGAACATCACCGGGTTGCGCCACTGCACGCGCGGCGACAGCTTGCGCACTGAATCGACCAGCGCCGGCTTGACGATTTTGGGATCGAACATCCAGCGCACGGTCTGCGTGGCGGACGGTATCGCGTCCGATGCCGTGGCGGCACCGGACTGGGTATGGGAAGAAGGGGTAGTCATATCGGTATCCGTTTCTGGTTGCTCCGCTCCGGCGGTTGGGCCGGAGCGGCATCCATCAGCTTGCTTACATCGCCATCATTTGAAGATGCTCGACCACCGGCCCCAAGGCCAGCGCCGGCACATAGGTCAGCGCACCGACCAGGATCACGGCGCCGATCAGCAGCGCCACGAACAGCGGCCCGTGCGTGGGCAAGGTGCCCGAAGTCGCGGTGAGGCGCTTCTTGGCGGCCAGCGAACCGGCCATCGCCAGCACCGGGACAATGATCCCGAAGCGGCCCAGCCACATGGCGATGCCGGTAGTGATGTTGTAGTACGGCGTATTGGCCGAGAGCCCGGCGAAGGCACTGCCGTTATTGTTGGCGGCCGAACTGAAGGCGTACAGGATTTCGGAGAAGCCATGCGCGCCAGGGTTGGCGATGCCGGCCAGGCCGTTCTCCACCATCACCGAGACGGCGGTGAAGATCAGCACCAGCGCCGGCGTCATGAGGATGGCGATCGACATCATCTTCATGTCGAACACGCCGATCTTCTTGCCGAGATACTCCGGCGTGCGGCCGATCATCAGGCCAGCGATGAACACCGCCAGCACCGCGAAAATCAGCATGCCGTAGAGACCCGAGCCGACGCCGCCGTAAATCACCTCGCCCAGCTGCATCTGCAGCATCGGCACCAGCCCGCCCAGCGGCGAGAGCGAATCATGCATGGCGTTGACCGCGCCGCAAGAGGCCGCCGTGGTGATCGAGGCGAACAGGGCCGAGGCGGTGATGCCGAAACGGGTTTCCTTGCCTTCCATCATGCCGGGGCCGGAAGCGTGCAGCGAGGCCAGCATCGGGTTGGGCTGCGATTCGAAATACATGATGGTCAGCGTCATCGCCACGAACAGCAGCGTCATCGACGCCAGGATGGCCCAGCCCTGGCGGCGGTCGCCGACCAGGACGCCAAAGCTGGTGCACAGCGCGGCCGGGATGATCAGGATCGCCAGCATCTCCAGGAAGTTCGACAGCGGGGTCGGATTCTCATAAGGGTGCGCGGAATTGGCATTGAAGAAGCCGCCGCCGTTGGTGCCCAGCATCTTGATCGCTTCCTGCGAGGCCACCGGGCCCATGGGCAAGGTCTGCTTGTCGGTGCTCTGCGCCTCGACCAGCGGTTCGCCCTTGGCATCCTTCAGCGGCTGGCCGGCGGCATCCAGCTTGGGCACCGTGTAGTGGGTCACTTCCAGCGTCTTCACTTCCTGATAAGGCTTGAAGTTCTGGATGCTGCCCTGCTGCACCAGCACCAGCGCCAGGATCACCGACAACGGCATGAGGACGTACAGCGAGGAGCGCGTCATGTCGACCCAGAAGTTGCCGATGCTCTTGCTGCTGTGGCGCGAGAACCCGCGGATCAGCGCAAAGGCGATGGCGATGCCGGTGGCAGCCGAGACGAAGTTCTGTACCGCCAACGCCGCCATCTGCGTCAGGTAGCTCATGGTGGTCTCGCCCGCATAGCCTTGCCAGTTGGTGTTGGACACGAAACTGATGGCTGTGTTGAACGAGGAATCGATGCCGACGCTGCCCAGGCCCTGCGGATTGAACGGCAGCCATTGCTGCACGCGCTGCAATGCGTAGACAAAAATCAGGCCAAGGAAGTTGAACAGGACCACCGCGATGGCGTACTGCTTCCAGTCCATTTCGGTATCGCGGCTGATGCCGCACAGGCGATAGAACACGTGTTCGACGCCGCCGAAGACGCGGTTGACCTTCGACTTCCCTTCCATCACGCGGGCGATGTACCAGCCCAGCGGGACCGACAAGGTCAGCAGGACGGCCAGGTAAAGGGCCAGTTGGAGATAGGCGTTGCTGTCCATGTCAGAAGTCCTCCGGCTTGATCAGGGCGTAGACCAGATAAACCAGCAAGGCGACGGACACGGCCAGCCCGAGCAAAGTCATGGCGTTCATTTCTTATCTCCCTCTTGCCGTTCCAGACGGCTGCACAGGGCGATGAAGCCCCACATCGAGGCGCCGCACAGCAGCAGCATGCCCACATAGAGAAAATCGGTTTGCCACATTTCCCACTCCATTTGTTCACGTTGTTCAATCCGTTCCTGACGGAATCGGAGACAGTCGAACGATAGGAGCTATGGCATCAAATCCAGGTAAAACTATGGGGAGGGGGCGTAAACAACGCGTAAACAGAAGGGGATTTTTGAAGGGCGGGAAATTCCGGATCGCCGCTTCCGCGCCGGGATGGCGGTGATGGCCTGGAATGCGCAGAAGATTGAAGCGGCAGCCGGGCGAACCGGCCGGCCAGGTCACGCGTCGGTGATCTTGCCCACTTCAACCCGGTTCTTGCCGCGGCGCTTGGCGGCATACATGGCCTTGTCGGCCATGGCCAACAGTTCTTCCGGCCCGATCTCGCCATCCTCGTCGGGAAGGTAAACGGCCACGCCAATGCTGCTGGAGACATTGATGCGCGAGTGCGTCAGTTCGAACGGCACGCGGATGGCGTTGAGGATCTTGTCGGCGACGTTGATCGCATCCTGCTGGGTCTGCAGCTTTTCCAGGATCACCACGAACTCGTCGCCGGCCAGGCGCGAGACAGTATCGACATCGCGCACCGAGTTCAGCAGGCGCTGGGCGAACTGGATCAGCAGCTCGTCGCCGGCCTCGTGGCCGTAGCGGTCGTTGACGCCCTTGAAGCCGTCGATGTCCATGAAGAACAGCGCCATCAGCTCGTGCGCACGGCGCGCGCGCATCATGGCTTCGGGCAGGCGGTCGGAGAAGGCGCGGCGGTTGGGCAGGTTGGTCAGCATGTCGGTCAGCGCCAGCTCGCGCATCTGGTCGCGGAAGGCCAGCCGTTCGGTGATGTCGTGCAGGAAGGCGATGAACAGGTGGCCGCTGTGGCGCTTGACGTGGCCGACGGTGATCTCGACCGGCAGTTCGTGGCCGTCATGGTGAAGAGCCTGCAGCTCGATGCGGTTATTGATGACGACGCTGGTGCCGTTTTCGAGGAACTCCTTCATGCCGCGATGGTGCGCGTCGCGCATATCCAGCGGAATGATCAGTTCGGCCATCTGGCGCCCCACGGCCTCGGTGCGCATCCAGCCCAGCAGCAGTTCGGCCTGGCGGTTCCATTCGACGATCACGCCCTGCTCGTCGGCGGCGATGAAGGCGTCCTGCGCGTTTTCCAGGATGGCGCGCAGCTCGTCCGCGCTTTCTGCCAGCTTGATCTGGTTGGCGTGCTGCAGGTCCAGCGACTGCTGCAGAGCGATGGCCGTTTCGTGAAGGCGGCTGGTACGTTCGGCCACACGCTGCTCAAGGTTTTCATTGAGCGTGCGCATTTCGCGCAGGTAGGTTTCTTCGCGTTCGACCATGTTGACCAGGCTCGACGACAGCAACTGCACTTCGCGGTAGCTGTTGACGAGCGGGATCTGCACATCTTGCACGCCGGAAGTACGCAACTCCAGCGCGGCGCTCAGATCATTGACCGGCCCCACCAGGCGGCGCGTGAGCACATAGGCCAGGATCACCAGGACCGCGCCGATCAGCGCGCCCACCAGGATCACCCTGCGTTCCAGGCTGTGGAAGGCATCCAGTGCGACATGCTCGGGCTGGCGCACGATCACGCTCCACTTGAGCATCATGCGTTCGTCCTGGCCGGTGTGCGAGAAACCGGTGATGTAGCGGCTGCCATCGGGCCAACGCTCCAGCATGGCGCCGCCGCCCTTCGACTTTTGCGAGGCACGGAAGCTGTCGGTATCGATCTTCTTTTCTTCCAGCGCCTTGGGGCCGAGCATCACGGTGCCGTCAGAACGCACGATCATGACTTCGACGCCATAACGTTCGCCCACCGGATCGATCAGCTTGGCCGCCATCTCACGCGCCCATGTCCAGGAAAGATGCATGCCCATCACGCCGACGAAACGCCCCTGCATGTCCAGCACCGGCGAGGAAATGTCGACGAAGCGCCAAGGCTCCTGCTGCTGCGGCAGTTTCTGCTCCAGCAGCATGGCGGGATGGTAATCGGCGGAATAGAAGTTTCGCTGGCCTTCCTTGAACCACGGCCGTTCGGCCACGCTCTGGCCTTCGAGCAAACCATTGGTGGCCACCAGCACCGTGCCGTCGGGAGCAGCCATGCCGATCCAGGCGTAATTGGGGACATTGGCCTGCAGTTCGTTGAGGACGTCGCGCATGTGCGGCAAGTCCTTGCCTTCACGGATGGAAGGGCGTGCCACCAGGATGCGCAAATCGATCTGGCGCTCGGTCATGCTGCGTTCGAGCGCATCCTGCATCTGCCAGGCGAGTTGCTTGAGGCGCATCTCGGCTTCCGAGCGTGCATAGCCTCGGGTGAACTGATCCACCAGGATCAGCACCGACACGGTCGTGATCAGCACGGTAACAACCACCCCCATCGTGATCAGCGACGATAGATTCGGAGGAGATGGGGCTTTTTTCTTATTCAATTGGAACAAATGGCGGCAAATACGAGCAAATGCATGACGGCTTCCCCTGCGAACCGCGTTTGTATACATGGCATCTTGCCAGAACGTTCACTTTTTTTCATCGGCTTTGAAAAAAAAGTGTAACAAAGAATTTCCCAATAGAAATTGTCCGGCGCGAATATATCTGTAAATCAAAAAACCGATCGTGATGGAAGCAGACGGCAAGCAGCATACCGGCCGGCAAGGAACGAAATCTCACCCAGCAGGAAACACCTCTGAACGCATAGAGAAGTGCAAAAAGACAACGGACGGCAGGGTGCCCTCAAAAGCCCCCTCCGTCCGCCCAGAAAGGGCCGGCGCGCTCAGGCGCCGGCGCAAATGCCATCGGCACGCGGATCGGTAGCGCCTTCGATCACGCCGCCCGGATGCACGCACACGGCACCGGCATGTCCCATCATGTCGGTGTAGTCGTCCACCACCTGCACATCATGGCCGGCGCGCCGCAAGGCGTCCACGGTCGCCTCCGGTACCCGCCCTTCCAGCTTCAGGTTGGTGGACACGTCGCCCCAGGTGCGTCCCAACAGCCAGCGCGGCGCGCTGACCGCAGCCTGCAGGTTCTGGCCGAACAGCACATGGCGGGTAAACACCGCCGCCTGCGTCTGCGGCTGCCCTTCTCCGCCCATGGTGCCGTAAGCCAGCGTGCGGCCATCGTTCAGGCGCGCCAGCGAAGGGTTCAGGGTATGGAACGGCAGTTTGCCCGGCTGCAACTGGTTGGCGCCGTCATCCAGCGTGAAGCTGGCGCCGCGGTTCTGCCACACGATGCCGGTGTCCGGCACCACCACGCCGCTGCCGAATTCCCAGAAGATGCTCTGGATGTAGCTGACCACGCGTCCCTGCGCATCGGCCGCGCCCATCCAGATGGTGTCGCCCGGCTTGGCCGGATGCGGCCAGGGCGCTGCGCGTTGCGGATGGATGTGCGCAGCCTCCCGGTCCAGCGCCTCGGCCAGCAGCCAATCGGCGGCGTCCACGCTCATGTGGGCCGGATCGGTGACATGGCGGTTGCGCAAGATGAAGGCGCGCTTGGTCGCCTCCACCAGGCCGTGGATGTGCGCGAAGCCATCGGCCTCGGCCACGCCCAGGCGGTCGAACAGGCCGATGATCATCAGCGCCGAGACGCCTTGCGTCGGTGGCGGCAGGTTGTACACGCGGCCGGACTTGAGCTGCACCATCAGCGGCTGCAGCACCTGCGCCCGATAGGCCGCGAGGTCCCCGGCGCGCAACGGGCTGCCGGCATGCTCCAGCCCGGCCGCGATCGTCGCGGCCAGGTCGCCGCGGTAGAAATCGTCGAGGCCGGCTTCGGCCAGGCGCGTGAGCGTCGCCGCCAGCGCCGGTTGCCTGAGTACCGCGCTCATCTCCGGTATGCCTTGCGCGGCATACGTGTCGGCAAAGCCGGGCTGGTCTTTCAGCTCCGCCCATTTGTCGCGTGTAAGTTCATGCTGCGACCGCGTGACCGGCACGCCCGACTGCGCATGGCGGATGGCGTCGCCCAGCAGGTTCTTCAAAGGCAGCGGACGGCCGAAACGTTCGGCATAGTCGAGCGCGGCGGCCCAGCCGCCGACGGCCCCGGCCACCGTCAAGGCGGCGCGCGGGCCGCGCGTGGGGATGGCGGCATCGCCATGCTGCGCATAGAACTGCCGGGTCGCCAGTGCAGCCGAAGGGCCGCAAGCCTGGATCGCAACCGGCTCGCGGCCCGGTTCGCTGATGACCCAGAAGCCGTCGCCGCCGATGCCATTCATATGCGGATAGACCACCGCGATGGCGGCAGCCGCGGCAACCATGGCTTCCACCGCATTGCCGCCTTCGCGCAGGACATTGGCGCCGGCTTGCGCGGCGAGGTGATGGGGGGCGGTCACCATACCGCCCAGGCAGGTCTTGCTGTACAACATGCGTGCTCCTGAAGTTCTTATTGGAATGGGAGCATGATACCTGTGGATGGCCGGCGTTTCAGGAGGTGCGCAGGATTGCGCACCGCCGGGGATGCATCAGATCGTCACACCCCGTTCCAACTGTTCCCTCACCTCGGCCACGATCCCGAATGAATGCAGCCGCGCCGCATGGTCGTAGATCTGTGCGGTGATCATCAGCTCATCCGGTGCAGTGTCATCGATGAAATTCTGCAAGCCCTCGCGCACGGTCTCACGGTCGCCCACCACGGCACAGGCCAGCGAACGTTCCACGTGCGCCTGCTCGCCCGGTTGCCAGTAGCCGGCGATGTCGTCCACCGGCGGGTTCAGTTGGCCCGGCGTGCCGCGGATCAGGTTGATGAACTGCTGCTGCAGCGAACTGAACAGGCGCACCGCCTCGCGATCGGTATCGGCGGCGAACACATTCAGGCCCAGCATCACATACGGTTTTTGCAACGCGGCCGAGGGCTTGAAGCGGGCGCGGTAGATCTCCACCGCCGACTTCATGAAGCCCGGCGCAAAGTGCGAAGCGAAGGCAAACGGCAGGCCGAGCTCGGCCGCCAACTGGGCGCTGAACATGCTCGACCCCAGCAGCCAGATCGGCACGTTCAGTCCGGCGCCGGGCACGGCGCGCAGCGACTGGTAGTCCGAGGGTTCGGCGAAATAGTCCTGCAACTCCTGCACATCCTGCGGGAAATTCTCGGCGGTGTCGCCGCCCATGTGGCGGCGCAGGGCGCGCGCGGTGCGCTGGTCGGAACCCGGCGCACGGCCCAGGCCCAGATCGATGCGGCCGGGATAGAGCGACTCCAGCGTACCGAACTGCTCGGCTATCACCAGCGGCGAATGGTTGGGCAGCATAATGCCGCCGGAGCCGACGCGGATACTCTTGGTGTTGGCCGCCACGTGCGAGATCACCAGCGAGGTGGCGGCGCTGGCGATGCCGGCCATGTTGTGGTGCTCGGCCAGCCAGTAGCGCTGGTAGCCGAGTTTCTCGGCCAGCTGCGCCAGTTCCCTGGTGTTGTTGAAGGCCTGGGCCGCGGTGCTGCCCTTGTTGATCGGGGACAGGTCAAGTACGGAAAACGGAATCATGAATAAGATCCTTGAAAACGCGGCAGGATCGCCGCCGCGCCGGGTTGCCGGGGTGTTCGCCCGGATGGATGCCAGTCGTCAGTCGAGTTTGACCACCAGCTTGCCGAAGTTCTTGCCTTCCAGCATGCCGATGAAGGCTTGCGGCGCGTTCTCCAGCCCTTGCACCACGTCTTCGCGGTAGCGCAGACGGCCTTCCTTGAGCCAGCCCGAGACATCGTGGTTGAAAGCCGCCAGCAATTCGGGACGATTGACGTAGTAATCGAAAATGATGAAGCCCTGGATCTGGATGCGGTGCGTCAGCACGCGGCGCAGCAATGCGCTGGCGTCGGACTCGACGCGGCCGCCGTTGTAATGCGCGATCAGGCCGCACACCGGGATGCGGGCGTGGACGTTCAGCAACGGCACCACGGCAT
This sequence comes from Herbaspirillum chlorophenolicum, assembly GCF_001189955.1. GTDB lineage: Bacteria > Pseudomonadota > Gammaproteobacteria > Burkholderiales > Burkholderiaceae_D > Herbaspirillum > Herbaspirillum chlorophenolicum. Next base: position 14,224 of record NZ_LFLT01000038.1, read on the forward strand.
CGAACACGGCGCCGCCGACATTCTCGAAATAGATGTCGATGCCCTTGGGGCAAGCCGCTTTCAACTGCGCGGAAAAATCCGCCGAACGGTGGTCGATGCAGGCGTCGAAACCCAGTTCCTTGACCGCGTATTCGCACTTCTGCGCGCCGCCGGCCACGCCGATCACTCGGCAGCCCTTGATCTTGGCGATCTGCCCGACCAGCGAGCCGACCGCGCCGGTCGCCGCAGCCACCACCACGGTTTCACCGGCGCGCGGCTGGCCGATGTCGATCAGGCCGGAATAGGCGGTATAACCCGGCATGCCAAGCACACCCAGCGCATGGGAAGGATGGTCGAAGCCGGCCGGCAGCCTGGTGGCGCCGCTGCCGTCGGAAACGGCGTACTCCTGCCAGCCGGTATAGGCCATCACTAGGTCGCCTTCATGGAAATCGGCATGGCGCGAAGCCACCACGCGCGAGACGGTGCCGCCTGTCATCACCGCGCCGATGTCGACCGAGGGCGCGTAAGACGGCGCATCGCTCATGCGGCCGCGCATATAGGGATCGAGCGAAAGCCACTCGGCGCGCAGCAGCACCTGCCCTTCTTCGGGTACCGGCACGGCGGTTTCCTCGAGACGGAAGTCGGCGGCCGTAGGCGCGCCGCTGGGGCGCGAGGCGAGGACGATCCTGCGGTTGACTGCGTGATTGGCGCTCATGGGAAGTCCTTTGGGAAATAGGGAAATTTGAATTCAGGGATAAGAATGAATGACTGGTTCTACTGCGGCGGAACCAGCACCCGGCGGGTGACGTGCATCGCGCTTTCCATCGGCACGCGGTCGCGGCTTAGCTTGGACAGCAGGCTCGCGCCCAGCCAAAGCTGGTAAAGCATGGTGGCGGTGGCCAGCGGCTCCAGCACGGTGTGCAGCGAGCCCTCGGCGACGCCGTCTTCGATGCAGCCGGCAATGCGGGCGATAAAGCGCCCCGTGCCTTCATGCAAGACCTCGCGCATGTCGTCGGACAGGTCGGCCACTTCGGCGCTGAGCTTGACCACCAGGCAGCGCTGCTCGAACTCCTGGCAGCACTGGCTTTCCAGCCAATAGCCCCAATAGGTCAACAGCCGCTCACGCGCGCTGGCGCCATAGGCAGCGTCGCCGAGTACCTTGCCCAGCAGCTCAAGGTAGCCCTCGACATAGTGTTCGATGAGCTCGCGCCCATACTGCTCCTTGGAGCCGAAGTAATGGTAGAAGGACCCTTTGGGAATCTCCGCCGCCGCCAGGATCTCGGACAGCCCGACGCCGGAGAAGCCTTTTTGCGCGATGATCGCGCGTCCGGCCATGAGGATGTTCCGCTTGTTTTCGCCGTAATTTTCTCGCATGGCGACATTCTAGCGAAAAATTAGACCGGTCGTCTAAGACCGGCCTTTTTCAGGAATCCGCCTCAGGAACGGACTTCCAAAGTGCCCTCTCAAGGCTGGTCCGGCGGCGGAAACAACGGCCGCACCGCCAGCGCCACCAGCGCCATCGCCAGCCAGACGCTGGCCCATCCCTGCCATTGCAGCAGCGGCGGAACGGCCTGCGCGGTCAGGAAGAACACCGTGAAGACGCAACTGTTGCCCAGTCCCAGCGCGGTACCGATCTGCGCCGGCCCGGCCTGTACTGCAAGCTCGGTATAAGCCACGCCATGCCAGGCCGACACCGCAATGCCGGCGGCAGTGAGCGACAGCGCCAGCGGCACCAGCGCCGATGACGTTCCCGCACTGAATGCGGTCAGTATTCCCAGCAGCGCAAACAGCCCCGCGCTCAGCAAGGCGCAGCCACGCAGGTAACCGCGGCGATTGCCGCGACGGTCGGTCCAGCGGCCGCTGGCGATACGCGAGACCGCGGCCCCCACTTGCACGGTCGCCATCACCGCACTGATCAGCACCAGGCCGGCATGGCTGAAGTCGTGCAGGAAGATGCCGCCGAAACTGATCAGCGCCACCTGCGGCGCGCACAGCAAGCCGGTTCCCAGCGCCAGGCGCCAGACCATGCCGCTGCGCAATGCGGAGCGCTCCTGCGCAACCGTGCCATTGCCCGGCTGCACCTGCGGCGATGGCGGCGGCTCGCGCAGCCACAGCAAGGTCAGCCACACGCTGGCCAGGCAACCTGCGATCAACGCGCCATAGACGGCGCCGAAACCGGCATGGGCTGCCAGCGACGGCAGCAGCAGCGCACCGATGCCGCCGCCAAGCGGCACCGCGGTCTGGCGTATGCTCATCGCCAGGCCGCGCTCGCCATCGCGAAACCATCCCATCACCGCGCGCCCGCTTGAGCCATTGACGCTGCCGCCCAGCAAACCGGCCAGCATCAGCCCCGCACACAACCATCGGAAAGTGGCGGCGCCCTGCCCCGGCAGCGCGAACAACACCAGCAGCCACAGCGCAGCGACGGTACCCAGCAAGCCGGTCAGCAGCACCTTGCGGTCGCCCAGGCGGTCGGTCAGTACGCCCCAAGGCAATTCTCCCAGGGCCACGCCCAGGCTCAACAGGCCCAGCGCCAGCCCAAGCTGGGTGTTGCTGAGCTGGTAGTCCGCGCGCAACACTACCGAGGTCACCGGAATACCGGAAAAGATGGCGGAGAAACTGGCGTTGGCGGCCACGCCGGCAGCCAGGACTTTCCAGCGGTGGCGCGCAGCGGCGGGAGGAGCGTCGCGCACTTCGGCGACGATGGCGGTTTGGTCCATGGCAGGTCCCGGTGATATCGACCTGCGCAGTGTGCGCCGCACACATACGTCTAAAATGCCATAATTCCTGCATTTCAAGCCATCTCTTGCCGGAGATCCAAATGCCCGTCCGCGACACCGCCTTCCTGATCTTCACCGATTGCAGCATGCTCGACTTTACCGGGCCGCTCTCGGCTTTCGATGCCGCCAACCGGGTATCGGGCAAGCAACTGTACCGCCTGTCGCTGCTGTCGGAGCCGGGCGGCATGATCCGCAGTTCGGCTGGCGCCTGCATCCAGACCGAGCGCATCGGTGCGGCCAGTTTCGACACGCTGGTGGTCGCTGGCGGTGGCGCGCCGCGCGAGGGGCTGGTGTCCGAACAATTGCGCAGCTACATCGTGCGCGCGGCACAGCGCTCGCGCCGCATCGCCGGCGTGTGCACCGGCGCCTTCGTGCTGGCCGCTTCCGGCGTGCTGGACGGCAAGCGCGCCACCACGCACTGGCGTGTGGCGGCCAAACTGCAGAAGATGCATCCGAAGGTGCTGGTGGATAGCGACAGGATTTATTCGCGCGACGGTTCGGTGTGGACCTCGGCCGGCATCTCCGCCGGCATCGACCTGGCATTGGCCCTGATCGAGGACGACCATGGCGCCGACCTGGCGCGCGCAGTGGCGCGCGAGCTGGTGGTCTACCATCGCCGCCCGGGCGGGCAGTCGCAGTTCTCGGCGCTGCAGGAAATGGATGGCGGCAGCGACCGCATCCGCCGCGCGCTCAGCTTCGCGCGCGAGCATCTGCAGCAGGAATTGACCGTGGATGTATTGGCAGAAGTGGCATGCCTCTCCCGCCGCCAGTTCGACCGCGCCTTCACCGCCGAAACCGGCCAGACGCCGGCCAAGGCGATCGAGCAGATGCGCGCCGAAGCTGCCCGCATCCGTGTCGAGGAGTCATCCGACCCGCTGGAGCAGATCGCCCGCACCACCGGCTTCGGCGATGCCGAGCGCATGCGGCGCGCCTTCATGCGACTGTTTGGGCAGCCGCCGCAAACATTGCGCCGCCTGGCGCGAGGATATGAAGAACAAGGCCGCCTGGAAACGGCGGCCTGAACAATCGGTTTCAGTGATGCGCGGGATCACCCCGCCGTCAGCATCACCCGCGTAATTTCAGAAGGCGCCAGCAGTCGCTTGGGCGGCCCCCAGTAGCCGGTCCCGCGGCTGACGTAAATCCACAGCTTGTGCAAGCGGTTCAGGCCTGCCACATAGGGCTGCTGCAGCGGCACGAAAAAATTCCAGGGGAAGAATTGGCCGCCGTGGGTGTGGCCCGACAGTTGCAGGTCGAAGCCGGCCTCGGCTGCAGCGGCTGCCGAGCGCGGCTGGTGCGCCAGCAAGATGCGCGGACTGCCGGCGGGGGCATTTTCAATGGCGGCGTGCGGGTCGCTGCGGTGGGCCGGGTCGAACTGGTGGGCGGTGAAATCGGTCACGCCGGCCAGTACCAGGCCGGCGCCTTCATGGCTGAGCACCACGTGCTCGTTCATCAGCACGGTCAGGCCGAGGCGGCGCACTTCCTCTATCCATTCATGCGCGTTCGAATAGTACTCATGGTTGCCGGTGACGAAATAGACGCCGTGGCGCGCCTTGATCTGCGCCAACGGTTCGGTATGCGCTGCCAGCTGGTGCACGCTGCCGTCGACCAGGTCGCCGGTGATCGCCACCACATCGGGATGCAGCGTATTGACCTTGTCGACGATGGCCTGCAGGTAGGGACGCTTGATGGTGGGGCCGACATGGATGTCGCTGATCTGCACGATGGTGAAGCCCTCAAGCTGCGGCGGCAGGTTGGCGATGGGCACGCTGACGTTCACCACGGCCGCGGTGCGGCGCGCGTTGAGAAAGCCCACCACGGTGGCGGCGGCGGTCAGCGCCAGCACCAGCCAGGCGGTGGCCTCGTCCAGCTGGTGCAGGTGGATGGCGGACAGGTTCAGCAGCGGCGCCAGCGCCAGTGCGATGGCGCGCAGCGCGGTCAGCAGCAGCGCCGAGGAGAACGCCCCCATGGCCAGCATGCCGGCCCATGCCAGGCGGTCAGCCGAGACTTCGGCCATACCGCGGCGTTTCAGGATAGGGGCGAACAAGGCGGCGGGCATTAGCAACAGCGACATGGCCAGCACGACGGCGCCGGCAGCGATCCATCCGGTGTCGCCGGTCAGCGCAGGCAACAGTTGCCAGCCTATCCATGCATGCAGGACGGCAAAGATGCCGAGAAAAATGAAGACTCCAATATAGGTGCGGCGCATGAGGACTTTCTTGTTGTGGGGGAAGAGGCCGAAGCTCAGCATCAGGCCGGTATGCCCGACAAAACGCGACTAAATACTTGCATCGCATGGTTGATATGGCGGCCTGATGACAAGTTTTCAACCACATGCCGTGCAAAACCCCGCAAACCCTTTCTGGACATGGCGTTGCAGGCAATTCCCCGGATCGGCGGCGCAGAAAAAGTCGGCGCCGGGCATGCAAGATGACGAACAGAGGAGGATAATATTGTCTCGATCCCCGCTTTTTTTATTTTGCGCGACCTTGGCGGCCATCGCCGCATCGATCCCATCGATACAAGGACGCGCATGCATCATTGGAAGATTTATTTTGAGTTCAAGCAAAACCAAGCGCTGGCATGGCAACGTCGAGGCCATCAAGCCTGAATTCCTCAACGGTGTCGTCGGACAGATGGCCGCCTATGGCGACCGCGTGCACTTCTCCATGTTCGGTTCGGTGCAAAAGCCGCACTACGAAGTCATCAACAGCTTCGACAAGAAGATGGCCTTTGACGGCAACCACCATCTGCACCGCGCAGAAGAGGACGAGTTCGGCGCGGGCAACGTCACTTCCATCTTCACGCTGGAACAGATCAAGCGCATCATCGCCACCGGCGGCAGCGGCGCGCGCAGCAGCATCCCGCGTTCGGCGCGCGCGGCCTCGGCCCGCAGCACCGGCGGCGCCCGTCCGATGACGGCGGCGGCACGCGCCCGCGAAGCCATCGACGGCGAGAAGTACGCCTACTTCAAGGCCAACCGCGCCATGCTGCCGGAAGGGATCAACCAGCATTCGGACGAAATCAGCGCGCTGATGCTCAACGGCATGTCGGCCGAACAGGCGTTCGGGGCCATCATCGAAAAGCATTTCGGCTGATTCGTTTTCGTTCAGCCTCAAATAACAATGGCCGGTGCATCGCACCGGCCATTTTTTATTTCCGCCCGGCCCTTCAGCAGAACCACGGCAACAGGAAGACCTGCATCTCGCTCAATAGTACTCGGGCACGATCATGTTATCCGGCACCGGATGGCGTTCATAGTCTTCATGGCGCTCGCGTTCCGGCAGGATCACCGGCGAATGCGGCACTTCCTGGTAAGGCATCTGCTGCAGCAAATGCTGGATACAGTTCAGGCGCGCCTTCTTCTTGTCCACCGCCTGCACCACCCACCACGGCGCCTCGGGAATGTGGGTGCGCTCCAGCATCACTTCCTTAGCCTTGGTGTATTCCTCCCAGCGGCGGCGCGACTCCAGGTCCATCGGGCTCAGCTTCCACTGCTTCAACGGGTCATGGATGCGGGAGAGGAAACGCAGGTGCTGCTCTTCATCGGTGATGGAAAACCAGTACTTGATCACCTGAATGCCGGCACGCGTGAGCATGCGCTCGAACTCCGGCACCGAGCGGAAGAACTCCTCGTATTGCTCGTCGTTGCAAAAACCCATGACGCGCTCGACGCCGGCACGGTTATACCAGCTGCGGTCGAACAGCACGATCTCGCCGGCGGCCGGCAGGTGCGACACATAGCGCTGGAAATACCATTGGGTGCGTTCGCGGTCGTTGGGCGCCGGCAGCGCGGCCACACGCGCCACCCGCGGATTGAGGCGCTGGGTGATGCGCTTGATCACGCCGCCCTTGCCGGCCGCGTCGCGGCCTTCGAACACGATCACGACCTTGTGGCCGGTCTTCACCACCCAGTCCTGCAGCTTGACCAGTTCGCCCTGCAGGCGGAACAGTTCGCGGAAGTACTGGCGGCGGTATTCCTTCTCGACGTCGCCATGCGCGCTGGAAATCTCGCCGGTCACCGGGTCGACGGTACGGTCTTCGATCTCCAGTTCCATCTCTTCGTCATAGCTGTCAGCCAGTTCGCGGTGAATGCGTTTGACCAGTTCTTCGTTGTCCATTGTTTCCCTTTGAGCAAGATTAACGGCGATCGGCGGACGTTCCAGTCCACTGTATCCACTGTAAAGTGCGTGACAACATACCTGCCGATTATGACCAAGACGTGACAGCGCCCGCGAGGCCGCCTGCACCTTGCCTGATGCGGCGCGGAACCCCCGGTTCAAAAATACGCTATAGTCCTTGAAATCGGATTTGGCCTATCAGCATGACACTCACAGAACTCAAATACATCGTGGCAGTTGCCCGCGAAAAGCACTTCGGCCATGCGGCGGAAGCCTGTTTCGTGGCCCAGCCCACGCTGTCAGTCGCCATCAAGAAGCTGGAAGACGAACTGGGCGTGGTGATCTTCGAACGCGGCGGCACTGAAGTGTCGGTCACGCCGCTGGGCGCGCAGATCGTGGCGCAGGCCGAGCGGGTGCTGGAACAGACCGCCGCCATCAAGGAAATCGCCAACCAGAACAAGGACCCGCTGTCGGGCCCGCTGCGCCTGGGCATCATCTACACCATCGGCCCCTACCTGCTGCCCTCGCTGGTCAAGACCATGATCGAGACCGTTCCGCAGATGCCGCTGATCCTGCAGGAGAATTTCACCACCCGCCTGATCGAGCTGCTGCGCCAGGGCGAGCTGGACGCGGCCATCATGGCCCTGCCCTTCCCCGACCACGGCCTGAACGTGCTGCCGCTGTACGACGAGGAATTCGTGGTGGCCTTGCCGCGCCACCACAAGTGGGCCGACCGCAAGGAAATCGACGCCCGCGACCTCAAGAGCGAAACCATGCTGTTGCTGGGCAACGGCCATTGCTTCCGCGACCAGGTGCTGGAAGTCTGCCCGGAGATGTCGCGTTTCTCGACCAGCGGCGACGGCATCGCCCGCACCTTCGAGGGCTCTTCGCTGGAAACCATCCGCCACATGGTGTCGTCGGGCATCGGCATCACCGTACTCCCCAAGGCCTCCATCACCGACCTCAACGCACGCGACAGCATGGTGCGCTACGTGCCCTTCATCGCGCCGGCGCCATCGCGCCGCGTGGTGATCGCCTGGCGCAAGAGCTTTACCCGCCAGGCGGCGATCGACGCTGTGCAGAAGGCGGTATTCGCCTGCAATCTCAACGGCGTGGATATGCTGCACGAGACGGAGTTGACCGCGGGCTGATTGCGCCACCTTGCCTGGCGGACCGTGTACGGGGAAGTATCGGGTTCCATTGGTTCCATCAATAACGCCAGCATCGGGGGGAAAAGCATGTCCGTCATTGCATCCGCAACATTGCGCCGGTTGGCCTGCGCCGCCATCTTTCTACTGCCGGCGGCCTCCGTGCCGGCCCAGACCGCCAATCTGCGCCTGATCAACGAATACCCGGCCACCTCGGTCACCGCCAGCGCCGATCTGCAGTTCGCGGCCAATGCGGCAAAGCTGTCGAACGGGGCTGTCGGCATCACGACGCTGCAGGAAGCGGCCAATCCCTACAAAGGCAAAGACCAGGTCGCCGCGGTAAGCGAGGGCCGGGCCGAGATCGGCACGCTGTTCGCCGGCATCCTGGGCGGCAGCGATTCGTTCTTTCTGCTGTCGTCGCTGCCATTCGTGGTCGACGACTTCGAGCAGGCGCAAAGCCTGTTCTCCTGTACCCAGCCGGAACTTGAACGCCACCTGGCAGCGCTGAACATGCGCCTGCTGTACGCCACGCCCTGGCCGCCGTCGGGCATCTGGTCGGCCAAGCCCCTGCCGGACGTGGCGGCGCTCAAGGCGCTCAGCATCCGCACCTACGACGACAACAGCCGCGGCGTCTTCCAGCGCATCGGCGCGCAAAGCGTCAATTTGCCGTTCTCGGCGGTGGGCCCCAAACTGACTTCCGGCGAACTCAATGCCGTGCTGTCGTCCGGCGACGGCGGCGCCGGCAATCGACTGTGGGATTACCTGCCCAACTTCACCGCGGTCAGCTATGCCATTCCGCTCAGCTACACCGTCATCAACAACGATGTCTGGAACAAGCTGGCGCCGGCGCAGCAAGCCGCATTGACGCAAGCGGCCAAAGCCACCAGCGACGCCAACTGGGCCACCGTCAGGAACCGCATCCAGGCCAACTATGCACGCATGAGCGAGCACGGCATGACCCTGAATCTGCAGCCGTCCGGCGCCATACGCCAGGCGCTGCGCCAGGCCGGCGGGGAACAGGCCGACAGTTGGTGGCAACAAGACGGCAACAACGCCATCCGCACGCGCTGCGCGCCACCGGCCTGAATTGAACAACAAGGAGACTCGTATGCCAAGCAAGGAAACTCTGGAAAAATTCATCGCTCGCGTCGAAGCGAATGCCCACATTGAAGCCGTGGAAGAGTTCTATGCCGAAGATGCCACCATGCAGGAAAATAACGAACCGCTACGCTTCGGCCGCGATGCCCATGTTGCCAATGAACGCAAGGTCATGGCGCGTGTGAAATCGCTGAAGTCGAAATGCGTCAGGCCGGTATTCGTCGAGGGCGACAAGGTGGTGATCCGCTGGATTTTTCATTTCGAATGGCTGGACGGCACCGTCACCCACCTGGAAGAACTGGCCTACCAGCGCTGGCAGGACGAACGGATCGTCGAAGAGACCTTCTTCTACGACCCCGCGCAGCGCGTGCCGCACGTGGAAGAAAAATACTAGGGCCTGACGACTTCCCCCACCGCCGCAAACAGAACCTGGCCCGGCATCCCTTGCGATGCCGGGCCATTTCATTTGACGGATCGCGGCTCAGACTTCCGATTTGATCGGGTTGCGGATAATGCCGACGCCGGTGATTTCGGTCTCCAGCATATCGCCCGGCTTGAGAAACTCCGGCGGCGTGCGCGCAAAGCCGACGCCGGAAGGCGTTCCGGTGGCGATGATGTCGCCCGCCTCCAGCGTCATGCCGCGCGACAGCTCCGCGATGATGCGCGGGATCTTGAAATACATTTGCCGATAGCTGGCATTTTGTTTCTCGACGCCGTTGACGCGGCAGATCACGCGCACGTCATCCAGCTTCACGCCCGCCGCCGTGACGATCCACGGCCCCATCGGCCCGTGGCCGTCCAGACTCTTGCCCTTGAACCATTGGCCGCCATGGCGCTTCTGCTGGATCTGGCGCGAGGTCGTATCGTTGTAGGCGGCATAGCCGAACACGTAATCCATGGCTTCGGCTTCCTGGATATTGCGGCCGCGCCGGCCGATGACGACTGCCAGTTCCGCTTCCCAGTCGGTCGTATTGGAGTTGGTGATGTCGTGCGGAATCGGATCGAAAGGCCCGTTCATCGTATGCGTGGCCTTGCTGAAAAACACCGGATGGTCCGGCAAGGTCTGCACCACCTTGTCGGCGCGCGCATTCTTGCCTTCTTCAAAGTGGTCGAGATAATTCCAGCCGACGCAGTAAATATTGCGATCCGGCCGCGGAATCGGCGACATCAGGCTGGCCTGGCCCAAGGACGGCAAACCAGTATCCTGCGCCGCACGATCGGCCACTGCCTTGACCTGCACCAAACCGGCATTGCCGCTGGCAACCAACGCCAGCATCGACGCGCCGTCGAAACCGAGCGCAACGTTCTGGCGCTGCGCCGCGCTTTTCAGATCGACGATGCGGCCATCGTCCAGCACCACGATCACGGTGGGCGCGCCGCCGGCGATCGTCGCCGTTGCCAGGCGCATGCCGATCTTGCCTGCCAGCGGCGCGACCGCGGGTGTCGGCGACCCGCTTTGCGCCTGAGCCAGATTCTGTCCCATCAACATGCTGCCGACAGCCGCCGAAGCGCCGGCCTTGATCAGATTGCGACGATGCTTGTCCATGCTTGTCTCCTTTTGATGCCTTGTTTTAGTGAATGACTTCCTTCCAGAATTTCCGGTCCGTTTCAAACGACTGCAACAACCAATTGGAGAAAGCGGTGACGTTACCGTCCAGATCCCCGCTTTGCGGGTACACCAGCCAATACGCCTGGAGCAGCGGCAGCATGAGCGGCACGGGCGCAATCAACTGCCGCTGCTGCAAAGCCCGCGCGACCAGCGACGAACGCGCCAGCGCCACGCCCTGACCGGCGATGGCGGCATCGACGGCGGCGCTTTCCTGATTGAAGACGATACCTGCCTTGTCCTCCATCTGCCCGCCATGCGCCGCAAACCAGTCACGCCACGGCTGCCGATCGTTCACGTGGAGCAATGCCACGCCGGCCATGTCTGCAATGCTCTGCAAGCTCTGGAAAGACGGCGCACACACCGGTAACAGAAACTCATCCCCCAGGCGCATGCATGAGAGACCCGGCCACGGACCTTCGCCATAGCGGATCGCCAGATCGATTTCTTCGCGGATGAAATTGACCTGGTGCTCGCTCTGCTCCAGGCGCAAATCCAGTTCCGGATACTGCGCGGCGAACGCGCCCAGACGCGGCACCAGCCATTTGGCGGCGAAGTTGGGCGAAGTGGAAATCGACAAGCGCCGCCGGTCCGGCCGTGCGTGCAGATTGGCGGTCGCCCCTTCGATGCGGTCGAAAGCGTCGCCGACCGCATCGAGATAGCGCCGCCCGGCATCGGTCAGCCGCAATTGACTAGGCAAGCGTTCGAACAGCGGCAGACCCAGTGCATCCTCCAAGGCCTTGACCTGATGGCTGACCGCGCCGGGCGTGACATTAAGCTCCTGCGCCGCCAGGGTAAAACTCTGATGGCGGGCCGAAGCCTCGAAGGCGCGCAAGGCGTTCAGCGAAGGAAGTTTTCGTGCCGTCATCGTGGTATGGAAATGCGTGAGAAATATTGAGGCCAGCCTGAGAAAAGATGCTTTGCCGCCATGCCGCAGCAAAATTTATTATAGATGCATCCACGGCACACACAGCTAATCCCGGCCTGCCACGACGAAGCAACCGAAAGGAAGCCCCATGAATCTGGAACAACGCCTGACCGAACTTGCCATTACCCTGCCCGCTTCCGCCGCGCCCGGCGCGCAATATGCGCCCGGCGTGATGCATCAGGGCCTGGCCTGGATCAGCGGCCAGTTGCCGCGTGAAGGCGATCGGGTGCTGGTGTCCGGCAAGCTGGGCCGCGAAGTCACGATAGAAGAAGCCAAAGCGGGCGCGCGCGCCGCCTTGATCCGGGCGCTTGCCGCCCTGCGCGACACGGTCGGCGATCTCAGGCGCATCGGCAAGATCCTGCGCCTGAACGTCTACGTCAACAGCACCGAAGACTTCAGCCAGCAAAGCGCCGTGGCCGATGCCGCCTCATCGCTGATCTATGAATTGTTCGGACCGGAACTGGGACAACATGCGCGCACCAGCGTCGGCGTCGCGCAATTGCCGCGCAACGCCGCCCTTGAACTGGATATCGTGGTGGCCCTGGAAGACTGAAAGAGATCGATCGATCAATCAATGCGATGCGTGGTCAGCGGATCGAACCAGTGCAAAAGACCTGCATCGAAACCGGCCGTCACTGTTTGTCCCATGGCCACGTCGGTGCCGGCCGCGCAGCGCGCGACCATGCTCTGGCCGCCGCAGCGCGTGTGCACCAGCAGTTCGGCGCCCAGCGCTTCGACCAGTTCGACTTGCATCGTCAGGCCGGGGAGGCCCAGTTGCAGATGTTCCGGACGGATGCCGAGAATGCGCGCACCTCCACCGATGTTCTTCGACGCCGGCAAGTCGACCGTTGAACCGTCGTCGAACGTAAAACGCGTACCGTCGTCGCTGAGTTTGCCGTTGAGCAGGTTCATCGGCGGCGAACCGATGAAGCCGGCGACAAAGGTGGTCGCCGGTTTTCCGTAAACTTGCGCCGGCGTGCCGATCTGTTCGGCACGGCCCTTGTTCATGACGATCATGCGCTGCCCCAGCGTCATCGCCTCGACCTGGTCGTGCGTCACGTACAGGCTGGTGGTGCGCAGCGAGGCATGCAATTTCTGGATTTCCAATCGCATCTGCACGCGCAGCTTGGCGTCGAGGTTGGACAGCGGTTCATCGAACAGGAACACGGCAGGCTTGCGCACGATGGCGCGGCCCATCGCCACGCGCTGGCGCTGGCCGCCGGAGAGCTGGCGCGGCGTGCGTTCGAGCAAGGCGCCCAATTCGAGGATCGCCGCCGCGCGCTGCACGCGCTCATCGATCTCGGCTTTGGAGAGGCCTGCGATCTTCAAGCCGTAGGCCATGTTCTCGTACACCGTCATGTGCGGATACAGCGCGTAGTTCTGGAACACCATCGCGATATCGCGCTCCTTGGGTTCCAGCTCGTTGACCACGCGCTCGCCGATGACGATCTGGCCATCGCTGATTTCTTCCAGGCCGGCCACCATGCGCAGCAGCGTGGACTTGCCGCAGCCGGAAGGGCCGACCATGACGATGAATTCGCCGTCGGCGATGTCGGCATCGATGCCGTGGATGACGTCGACCGCCTTGGCGCCACGGCCATAGGTCTTGCGGACTTGCTTGAGATGGATCGCTGCCATATTCGCTATGCGTGAGAAATTTATTTTTCGGAATCGACCAGACCCTTGACGAACCACTTCTGCATCACCACCACGATCAGTCCGGGCGGCAGCATGGCCAGCATCATGGTGGCCATTACCATGTTCCACTCGACGGCCGAATCGCCGCCGGAGATCAGGGTCTTGATGCCGATGCCGATCGGGTACATGTTCTGCTGCGTGGCGATCATCAGCGGCCACAGGTACTGGTTCCAGCCGTAGATGAACATGATCACGAACAGCGCAATCACATTGGTGCGCGACAACGGCCACAGCACATCCTTGAGGAAGCGCAGCGGCCCGGCGCCATCGATGCGGGCCGCCTCGGCCAGCTCGTCGGGCACGGTCAGGAAGAACTGGCGGAACAGGAAGGTAGCCGTTGCCGAGGCGATCAGCGGCACCGTCAGGCCGGCGTAGCTGTTCAACATGCCCAGGTCGGACACCACCTGGTAGGTCGGCGTGATGCGCACTTCCACCGGCAGCATCAGGGTGACGAAGATCATCCAGAAGAACAGGTTGCGGCCGGGGAAGCGGAAATACACGATGGCGAACGCGGACAGCATGGAGATGGCGATCTTGCCCACGGCGATCACCAGCGCCGTCACCAGGCTGACCCACAGCATGTTGATCACCGGCGGCGCGATGACCTGGCCGGAGGCGCCCTTGAACAGCACCGTGCCGTAGTTATTGAGCAGCTCGCCGCCGGGCACCAGCGAAATCGGCGACATGGCCGACTGCTCGGCGGTCTGGGTGCTGGCGATGAAGGCGACATAGAGCGGAAACACCACCGCCAGCACGCCCAGGATCAGCACCAGGTGGCTGACCGCGTCCAGGATTGGTCGTCTTTCTATCATGCGTATTGGACCTTCTTCTCAACGTATTTGAACTGCACCACGGTCAGCAGGATCACCACCGCCATCAGCACCACCGACTGCGCCGCGGCGCTGCCCAGGTCGCCGCCCTTGAAGCCGTCCGAGAACACCTTGTAGACCAGGATCTCGGTGTCCTTGCCGGGGCCGCCATGGGTGGTGGCTTCGACGATGGCGAAGGTGTCGAAGAAGGCGTAGACCACATTGACCACCAGCAGGAAGAAAGTGGTCGGCGAGATCAGCGGGAACACAATGGTGAAGAAGCGCTTGACTGGGCCGGCGCCGTCGATGGCAGCCGCTTCGATAAGCGACTTGGGAATCGATTGCAGGCCCGCCAGGAAGAACAGGAAGTTGTAGCTGATCTGTTTCCACACGGCGGCGATCACGATCAGGATCATCGCGTGGCGGCCGTTGACCATATAGTCCCAGCCGATGCCGAACTTGCCCAGCAGGTGCGACAGCACCCCCAGCGAGGGACTCAGCAGGAACATCCACAGCACGCCCACCACCACCGGCGACACCGCATAGGGCCAGATCAGGAAGGTCTTGTAGATCGACGCGCCGCGGGTGACGCGGTCGGCGAATACCGCCAGCAGGAGCGACAGCGTCATGCCGAAGAACGCCACCAGCAGGGAGAAGACCGCCGTAGTGCGGAAGGATTCGAGATAGGTCGGGTCGCCGAACAAGGCGGCGAAGTTATCCAGCCAGACGAATTCGGAATAGCCGCCGAAGGCGTCCTGCAACAGCACCGACTGGTACATCGCCTGTACCGCCGGCCAGAAAAAGAACAGCAAAGTGACCAGGATCTGCGGTGCGACCAGCAGATACGGCAGCCACTTGGATTTGAATCGCGCGCGTTTTTCCACGTTCGTTCAGGCCAGGAAAGAAGGTTCAGGAAAGCGAAAACCAGCGGCGCCGCGCCATCCCATTGAATGGGGCGATGCCGCCGGAAACGCCGTCCGCGCACCCACTGCGGGCGACGCGGACGGCGGCACAGTCAATGCAGGTATTACTGGTTACCCTTGTTGGCTTTCTCGAAGCGCACCAGCAGCTCGTCGCCGCGCTTGACGGCCGAGTCCAGCGCTTCCTTCGGGGTCTTCTTGCCGGTCCAGACGTTTTCCAGTTCCTCGTCGAACACGGTGCGGACCTGCGCATAATTGCCCAGGCGCAGGCCGCGCGACTTCTCGGTGGTCTTGACGATCATCTGCTTGACCGCGACATCGGTGCCGGGATTGCGCTCATAGAAACCGGCCTGCTTGGTCAGCTCGTAGGCGGCCTTGGTGACCGGCAGGTAGCCGGTATCCTGGTGCCACTTCGCTGCCACTTCCGGCTTGGAGAGGTAGGTGAAGAACTTGGCCACGCCCTTGTACTCGTCAGCCTTCTTGCCGCCCATCACCCACAGCGAAGCGCCGCCGATGACCGTGTTCTGCGGTGCGCCCGGCACGTCATTGTAGTACGGCAGCGCGGCAACGCCGAACTTGAACTTGGCGTTCTTGCGGATATCGGCATAAGCGGAGGAGGAACCGGTGATCATCGCGCACTCGCCGGCATTGAACTTGGCGTTGGCTTCATCCTTGCGGCCGGCATAGGTGAAGTACCCCTGCTTGGCCCAGTTCGCCAGGTTTTCGATATGGCGCACGTGCAGCGGGCTGTTGAGTTTCAGGCGCGCATCGAGGCCGCCGAAGCCATTGTTCTTCGATGCCAGCTCGACGTTATGCCACGTTGAAAACGATTCCAAATGCACCCAGGATTGCCAGGTCGTGGTGTATGCGCACGATGCGCCGCTGGCCTTGATCTTGGCGGCCATGCCGACGAAGTCCTGCCAGGTGGCGGGCGGCTTCTCGGGATCGAGACCGGCCTTGGCGAACATGTCCTTGTTGTAGAACATGATGGTGGTAGAGCTGTTGAACGGGAAGGACATCATGCCCTTGGCGGTCGAGTAGTAACCCGCTACCGCCGGCACGTAGGCATTCTGGTCGAATTTCTCGCCGGCCTGGTGCATGACTTCATACACCGGCTTGACCGCGCCCTTGGCGTAGATCATGGTGGCAGTGCCGACCTCGAATACCTGCAGGATATCCGGCGCGTTGCCGGCGCGGTAGGCGGCGATGGCGGCAGCCATCGATTCATCGTAGGTGCCCTTGTAGACCGGGACCACCTTGTAGTCGGACTGGCTCTTGTTGAAGTCATCGGCCAAGGCATTGACGCGTTCGCCCAAGGCTCCGGTCATCGAATGCCACCAGGAAATTTCAGTTGCGGCGTAGGCGGAAGAGGCGATCGTCGCCAACATGCCGGCCGCGACCAATTTTTTTAAGTTCATCAGAGACCTCCAGAAAAGGGGTTTTGATGCTAACAACGCTCCATGACAGCCGCGTTACATTAACGGCACTCCCCGCCGGGTGCAAAGAAAAACGATGCCGCTGCGCAGCAGAAAATTATCAATAAGATATTTTTCCTGCGATTTCCTGCTCAGTGGGAGCGCGCTGTCAGCCGCGCGTCAGGCCGGCAGCAGGTGCTGCGGCGGCGATTTATAATGCGGCTTTCGTTTTCCGGACCAGGCATGAACAGGCTCAAGCTTTACGCACTGCTGGTGCGCGCACACAAACCCATCGGTATCCTGCTGCTGTTGTGGCCCACGCTGATCGCCCTGTGGCTGGCCTCGGGCGGCGTTCCCTCGCTGGGCGTGCTGGCCATCTATGTGGTGGGCACCGCGCTGATGCGCTCGGCCGGCTGCGCCATCAACGATTACGCCGACCGCGACTTCGACCGTTTTGTAAAACGCACCGAGCAACGCCCGCTGACCGCCGGCAAGATCAAGTCGTGGGAAGCGCTGATGGTGGCCGGCGTGCTGGCCCTGGTATCGTTCCTGCTGATCCTGCCGCTCAACACGCTGACCAAGCAGTTATCGGTAGCCGCGCTCATCATCGCCGCCACCTACCCCTACTTCAAGCGCTTCTTCGCCATCCCGCAAGCTTACCTGGGCATCGCTTTCGGCTTCGGCATCCCCATGGGCTTTGCCACGGTGACCGGCGAAGTGCCGCCGGCGGCCTGGGTGCTGCTGGTCGCCAATGTGTTCTGGGCAGTGGCGTACGATACCGAATACGCCATGGTCGACCGCGACGACGACCTCAAGATCGGCATCAAGACCTCCGCCATCACCTTCGGCCGCCATGACGTGCTGGCAGTGATGCTGTGCTACGCCGCCGCGCTGGCCCTGATCTGGGTAGTGGGGCTGCAGTACGGCATGGGCCTGTGGTTCTCGGCCGGCATGCTGGTGGCCTGCGGTTTCGCCATCTACCACTACACGCTGATCCGCGAACGCGACCGCATGCGCTGCTTCGCCGCTTTCAACAACAACAACTGGCTGGGCTCGGCAATCTTCGCCGGCGTGGCGCTGGATTACCTGTTGCGCTGACCGCGCAAACGGATTCACGATAACAAGGAGACACGATGGAAGCAGAATTCTGGCTGGAGCGCTGGCGCGAGGGACGCACCCATTTTCACCAGTCGCGCGTGACGCCGCTGCTGCAAAAATACTGGCCGGCGCTGGAGCTGCCGGCCGGCAGCACGGTGCTGGCGCCGCTGTGCGGCAAGTCGCTGGACATGCTGTGGCTGGCCGAACAGGGGCACAAGGTATTGGGCGTGGAGCTGTCGCAGTTGGCAGTCGAACAGTTCTTCGCTGAAAACCAACTGTCACCGCAAGTGCACGAATCGACACAAGGGACCCATTACTCGGCCGGCGCCATCGAGATCATCTGCGGCGACATCTTCAAGCTCGATGATGCAACCTTGGCCGGCTGTGCCGGCGCCTATGACCGCGCAGCCCTGATCGCCCTGCCGCCGGAGATGCGTGAGCGCTATGCGCAGCAGGTTTACGGCCGTTTGCCGGACGGTGCACGCAGCATCCTGATCACTCTGGAATATGCCCAAGAGCAGATGGATGGGCCGCCGTTTTCAGTACCGGAAAAGGAAGTGCTGGATATCTACGCGCCGCATACCGGGGTGCAGGTAATCGACCACCGCGACATCCTGGAGAAAGAGCCCAAGTTCATTGAGCGCGGATTGAAGAGGTTGGATACGGTGGTGTACCGATTGCAGCGCAAGGGCTGAATGCATCGCACCGAAGCCGCAGGCCAGAAGCAAGCAGCGCGAGGCCGAAGGCGAGCCGGTTACGAAGTCCGCTTCTGACCAGCCGCTGGAGTGACGGGAAAAATGGGCAAGGCAGAATCGCTGCGCTCCGACTGCCTTGCTGATCCATTTTTCCCGTCACTCCAGCGGGTACCCCGAAGGGGCTGGGCAGTAGCGGTCGCCTTCTTTTGCTTACTTTTCTTGGCGAGACAAGAAAAGTGAGCGGCTGCCGGGCCGCCCCCGGCGCTCCCCTCCGACCGGAGAAACAACCCAATCAAGCCAGAGCACCAACACGCAGCAAGACCAGACTACCCAGCACCAACATCCAATACGACGCAATAAAGCATCACACTTCCGCAGTAGTCCTCACCACCGTCACCCGGCTGATCAGAAACTCCCCATCCACCACCACCCGAAACGGCGTACCCACAACGTTGAAGCCGGGACCACCATCATCGTCCCACACCTGCGCCATCGCATCGAACTCACGCGGACTCATGTGCAGCATCTGGGCGCTGATGACAAAGGTAGCCCCCGTCTTTTGTTTCCTGACGATCTCGTCGAGCTTGGCCATGACAATTCCTGAACGGTTCAGCGCGACGGCAGCAAGGCCATCACATTGACCGGCTTGCCGTTGCGGCGGATTTCAAAATACAGCTTGACACTGCTGGTGTCGCTGTTGCCCATCGCGGCGATCTGCTGGCCGCGCGTGACCATCTGGCCCTCCTTGACCGCGATGCTCTTGTTATGCGCATAGACCGACAGCAGCGTAGGCGTGTGCTTGATGATCACCATGTTGCCATAGCCGCGGATACCGTGGCCGGCATAGGTCACCTTGCCGGCAGCAGCAGCCACCACTGCCTGGCCATCGGTGCCGGCGATGTCGATGCCCTTCTTGTAACTGTCGCTGCTGGGCGCCGACTTGCCCTGCGTAGGCCAGATCCAGTCAAGTTTGGCATCGGCCGGAGCCGGCGCATCGTCATCGTCGCCCTTGCCCGTCGCTTTGGCTGCGGGCTTGGCGGCCGGCGTCGCCTTGCGCGCCGGCGCCGACGATGCGCCGCGGCTGCTCTGGCCGGCGCCGGTGCGCGCCACGATCCCGGAAGGCGGTTTCACCAGGATGCGCTGGCCGACTTCCAGGTCGTTGGGATTGCGCAGCCGGTTCCAGGTAACCAGGTTGGAGGGATTCTGGTCGAAGTCGCGGCCGATGCTATAGAGGGTATCGCCACGGCGCACGGTGTAATAACCGTCGCTGTCGGCGGTCGAGGCGCACCCTGCCAGCAGGAGCACGCCCGCCAGCGGCAGCGCCGCAACAATGCTTGCAATTCTCTTCATCAGGCCTTGCCGAACTCGTCGCCGAGTTCCTTGCTGCGGGCGGCGGCGGCCTTGAGCGCGGTGACGATGGAATCCTTGACGCCGGACTGCTCCATGGAGACCAGCGCGGCATAAGTGGTGCCGCCCTTGGAGGTTACGCGTTCACGCAACGTGGCGACCGATTCGTCGGAACGGCGTGCCAGCTCGGTAGCGCCTTCGAACGTGGCCTTGGCCAGCTGCATGCCCTCGGCGGACGACAAGCCCAGTTCGGTGGCGGCCTTTTCCATCGCTTCGAGAAAGTAGAAGACATACGCCGGGCCGCTGCCGGAAATCGCGGTAACCGCGTCGAGCTGCTCTTCGGACGATACCCACACCGTCTCGCCGACCGCCTTGAGGATGGAATCCGCCTGGGCGCGCTGCAACGTCGACACTTCCTGGTTGGCCGCCACACCGGTGATGCCGCGGCCGATCAACGCCGGCGTGTTGGGCATGGCGCGCACCACGGCCTGGTGGCCGTCCAGCCAGCGCGACATGTCTGCAATGCGGATGCCGGCGGCAATGCTCAACACCAGTTGCGCGCCGATGAAGGGTTTCAGGGTCGCCACCACGTCGTGGATCTGCTGCGGCTTGACCGCCAGCACCACCACGTCGCTGGAGGCAACCGTGCCGTCGATGGCGGTGGCGGTAGTGACGCCGAACTTGCCCTGCAGCGCTTGCAGCGAATCGGCATTGAGGTCAACCACGTGGATATTCTGCGGCTCCGCCACCTTGCCGACCAATCCGCCGATCAAGGCGGTCGCCATGTTTCCGCCACCAATAAACGCTATCTTCACTTCCACTCCTTGTGTCGTCGCCGTAAAGCGCTGTTCCAATAAAAAAGATGCAGGCGCCCGCCTGGGGCCTCTTACATGTAGTTGCGCGCACCGAAGATGGCGCTGCCGATGCGCACAATGGTCGCGCCCTCGGCCACCGCCGCTTCCAGATCCGCCGACATGCCCATCGACAGCGTATCCAGCGGCAAGCCATCGGCGCGCAGCGATTCGTACAAGCCGCGCACCGCAGCGAAGGCTGCACGCTGGCGCGCGACATCATCGCTCGGCTCGGGAATCGCCATCAGCCCGCGCAGCGCCAGATTGGGCAATGCCGCCACCTGCGCCGCGACCGCGGGCAGTTCTTCCGGCGCCAGGCCGCTCTTGCTTTGCTCGCCGCTGATGTTCACCTGCAGACAGATGTTGAGCGCTCCCAGTTCCGGCGGACGCTGTTCCGACAATCGGCGGGCGACCTTTTCGCGGTCTACCGAATGGACCCAGTCGAAGCTCTCGGCAATGGGCCGGGTCTTATTGCTCTGGATGGGACCGATGAAGTGCCACTGCAGCTGCGCCGCCGGCGCCAGCGATTTCATCGCGGCGATCTTCTCCAGCGCTTCCTGCAGATAATTCTCCCCGAATGCCTGCTGCCCGGCCCGCACCGCCTCCATCACCGCATCGGTGCCGAAGGTCTTGGAGACCGCCAGCAATTGTATCGATGACGGAGCGCGGTGCGCGCGTTCCGCGGAGATGGCGATCTGGGATCTCACGTGTTGCAAGTTTTTGGCGATTGGCGACATAATCCGGTGCCGGGAGGGCTCGGCTGCGGGGAATATAAATAGATTGCTCAGTGCTTTCCTTGCAAGGATTATAAATGGACATTGCCGGACTACTGGCATTTGGCGTCAGAAACCAGGCTTCCGACCTGCATCTGTCGGCCGGTTTGCCGCCCATGCTGCGCGTGCATGGCGACATCCGCCGCATCAATCTCAGCCCCCTGTCCGACGAGCTGCTGCAGGCGATGCTGCTATCGGTGATGAATGAAGAACAACGGCGCGCCTACGCCGAACATCTGGAATGCGACTTCTCGTTCCAGCATCAGGCCCTGGGCCGGTTCCGCATCAATGCCTTCCGGCAACAGCGCGGTGCGGCAATCGCCATCCGCCATATCCCGCAACAGATCCCCACGCTGCACAGCGCAGGCGCGCCGGCCATCTGCGCCGATCTGGCATCGCGCCCACGCGGGCTGGTGCTGGTGACCGGCCCTACCGGCTCGGGCAAGAGCACCACGCTGGCCGCCATGGTCAACCACATCAACGAGCAACGCGCGGCCCATATCCTCACCATCGAAGATCCGATCGAGTTCGTCCATGAGCCGCGCCGCTCGCTGATCAGCCAGCGCGAGGTAGGCGTGCATACCCATTCCTTCGCCAATGCGCTGCGGGCTGCGCTGCGGGAAGATCCCGATGTATTGCTGGTGGGCGAGTTGCGCGACGCCGAAACCATCCGCCTGGCGCTGACCGCCGCCGAAACCGGCCACCTGGTATTCGGCACGCTGCACACCGCCTCGGCCGCCAAGACCGTGGACCGTATCGTCGACGCCTTCCCCGCCGGCGAAAAGGAAAGTGCGCGCGCCATGCTGGCCGAATCGCTGCAGGCGGTCATTTCGCAAACGCTGCTCAAGACGCTCGACGGCAACGGCCGGGTGGCAGCGCACGAGATCATGCTCTGCACCCCGGCGATCCGCAACCTGATCCGCGAAGGCAAGACCGCGCAAATGTATTCGGCGATCCAGACCGCCACCGGCATGGGCATGCAAACGCTGGAAGGCAGCATGGGCGAGCTGGTGCACCGCGAGCGCATCTCGCTGGAAACGGCCCGCAGCCATGCGCGTTCGCCGGATTATTTCCCTTTATAGGCGCTAAAATAGCGCACAGGAAAGACCTAGGGGCCAACCATGACAACTGTCTACGAATTCCAGCCGAAGCTGGCTGACGATACCGAATTCCCGCTGGAACAGCTACGCGGGAAGGTAATGCTGATCGCCAATACCGCCAGCAAGTGCGGCTTCACGCCCCAATACAACGGGCTGGAACACATCCACCGTCAGTTCAAGGGCCGCGGCCTGGAGGTGATGGCTTTTCCCTGCAACCAGTTCGGTTCGCAGGAGCCGGGGAACGCCGAGGAGATCAGCGCCTTTTGCGAGAAAAACTACGGCGTGAGCTTCCCGCTGTTCGCCAAGATCGACGTCAATGGCGACGATGCCGCGCCGCTGTTCAAATTCCTGAAGAAGGAAGCGCCGGGACTGTTAGGCAGCAAGGCGATCAAATGGAATTTCACCAAGTTCCTGGTGCGCAAGGACGGCAGCGTCTACAAGCGCTACGCGCCGCAGACCCGCCCCGAGGAAATGGTGTCCGACATCGAGAAGCTGCTGGCCGAATAAGAAGCTCAGGCAGGCTGCCGGTAGGTGCCCATCCCATGCGGCGCGGCGGCGAATTCGGGCAGCCGCTCGGCGGCGGCGGACAGCGCCGCCAGCGCCGGGTAGCGTGCGGCGGGTACAACATCCGGCACCATCTTCTGCGTGAATTGCCAGGCCACCGCCGTCGTCAGCGCGGCCTGGTCGATAGTGGCGCTGGCAACTGCCGCCTTCTGTTTTTCAAAAACCGCTTCCAGCGCATCATAAGCGGCCAGCAACTGGCCCGACACGCGCGCCAGCCAGGGCTGATGCAGCTTCTCGGCAGGACGCAACTCATGTTCGTAAATGATTTGCACGCTTTTCTCACAAGCCGCCATGGCCAGGCCGGTCACGCGCAGCGACCTCTGCAGGCCGGGAATATCGGACGGCACCAGGCTGCGTCCGGAAACCAGGGCAGACAGCGCCTCGGCATATTCCAGGATCAGGGTGGAATCCATCAATACTTCACCATCGTCGCAAATCAGCGTCGGCGCCTTGACCACCGGGTTGATGCCGCGGAACTGGTCAAAGGTGCGGAAAACCGATACCGATTGGTGTTCGAACGGCAGGTCAAGCAATTGCAGGGAAATCGCGACGCGGCGCACGAAGGGCGAATCGAGCATGCCTATCAGTTGCATGGAGCACTCCAAAGATGAAAACGAACTTGAGCAACGATGTTACTGCATGCCGGCCAGCTTGTGCTGGATAGCCCGGATGTGCAGCAGCAATGGCTCATGGCAGGTCGCGGATGATCTTATAGTCGGCGTCGCGCGCCGGCACAAAGCGCGTGGCATGCAGGTTGCGCAGCGTGGCCCTGACCTGGGGCGATTTGTTGTCGAGGAAGACTGCACGGATCTTGTTGCGGATATCAGCGCACAACTGCCCCCGATAGACGAAGGGATCGAAAGGAATCGGCGCCGAACGCCACAGCACGCGCAGGTCGCGTTTTTTCAACCGGCCTTCGGTGATCATGCGCGAGAGGTTGGTACTAGCCACGAAAGCGGCGTCGGCATTGCGATTGAGTACCGCCAGCGCCGATTGCTCATGGTTGCCGGAGTAGCCGACTCGCGAAAAGTAGCTCGCCAGCCTGAGGCCGTTCTGGCGCGCGAAGATGTGGCGCGGGATCAGCGCGCCGGAGGTGCTGTCGGGATCTGCCAGCGCCAGCACCTTGCCGCGCAGCGAGGCGATGCTGTCGTAAGGCCCCTGCTGGCGCGTGACCAGCAATGAATAGTAGACCGCCGATGCACCGCCCGGAGCGAAATTGGGCTCCTGCTGCTCCATCGAGGCGAACGGGGTAATCTTGGCGTCGCCCTTCCTGGCCGTCACATAAGATGCCGGCCCAAGGCGCGCCACATCGATGGCGCCTGCAATCAGGCCTTCGATTACCGAACCGTACGAGGATGGCACCACCATTTCCACCGGTATCTTCAGCTGGCTGCGCAGCGCGTCCAGCAGTGGGTCCATTGCCGCCTGCTGCTCTTCGTCACTGCCCTGCGGCACGAAGGAAAAGCGTAGCCGTTCCGGGCGTTCGCAAGATGGCTGGGCCATGGCCGGCGTGGCGCAGGCCAGCGCCATGGCAGCGGCAACGACGGCAAATACGCTAGCGGCAATCTTCATGCGATCTCAAACCTGCCCTTCTGCAAAATGGCTTCCAATTGGTCCGCCGGCACCGGCCGCTGCAGGTAAAAGCCTTGCACCTGGTCGCAGCCCATCACCTTCAGATGCATCAACTGCTCCTTGGTCTCCACGCCTTCGGCCACCACCCTCAGGCCCAGATTACGCGCCAGCGTGACGGTGGAGGCGACGATCATGCCGTCGCTATTGTCGTTGCGAATGTCGCTGATGAAGGAACGGTCGATCTTCAGCGCGTACACCGGCAATGTCTTGATATGGCTGAGGCCGGAATAGCCGGTACCGTAATCGTCCAGGTAGATCTTCAGCCCTTCGTCGCGCAACTTGATCAGCGTCGCACGAGCGGTTTCCACATCTTCGATGAAACAACTCTCGGTGACTTCGATCTCCAGCAGATCGGGTGTGAGCTGGTAGCGGCGCAATGCCGCGCGCACGGTATCGAGCATGCTCTCGTCGCGCAATTGCTTGGCCGAGACATTGATCGCCACCGGCAGCAACGGCGCGCCATTGGCCCGCCATTGCGCCAACTGGCGGCATACGGCTTCGATGATCCAATGTCCCAGCGGCACGATCAGGTCATGCGCTTCCGCCAGGCCGATGAATTCGCCGGGAAAGATCAGGCCGTGCTCGGGATGCTGCCAACGGATCAGCGCCTCCATGCCGGTCACCCGGAACTGCTGCAATTCGACCTTGGGTTGGTAATGCAGGCAGAATTCATCTTCCTTCAGCGCCTGGCGGAAGCGCGCCAGCAGTTCCAGTCCGCGCACTGCGATGGCGTTGAGCGAAGCGTCGTAGAAGCGATACAGGCCGGTACCGGACGTCTTGGCGGTATACATCGCCGAATCGGCGTTGGTCATCAGCGCTTCGATGCTCTGCCCATCGCGCGGATACAGCGCAATGCCGATGCTGGGCGCGGTTTCCACATAACTGCCAAGCAGGTCCGGATAGGGTGCGCGGATGCTTTCGACCAGCTTGTCGGCGATCTCCGCCACGCTCTCCTCGTTGCGGATCTCGGACACCATCACCACGAATTCGTCGCCGCCCAGGCGCGCCACCAGGTCGTACTCGCGCAGCGCCGCACGCAAGCGCTTGGCCACGGTTTGCAGCAAGGCGTCGCCGACGGCGTGGCCAAGCGTATCGTTGATCAGTTTGAACTTGTCGAGATCGAGGAAGAACAGCGCATACAGGTTGCGGCTGCGCTTGGCGCGCGACAACTCGGTCGACGCCAGTTCGTAGAACAGCATGCGGTTGGGAATGCCGGTCAGATAGTCGTGCGATGCCAATTGGTAGGCGCGCGACTTTTCCTGTTCCAGCTGGTCGATCAGGCCGCTTTTCTCGCGTTCGGAGTACAGCAGCTTTTCATACAGGAAGCGCCTGCGATGCGCCAGGTTGATCAGCCCACCCGTGAGCAGGATGATGGCAAGCGAAATGCCGATGGCCTGCACATAGTACTGGCGGTGCGCCGGCCCCAGCTTTCCCAGCAATTGCTGCGGATCGCGGCTGACCACCACCGCCAGCGGATAATGCGCCAGGCGCCGCTGCACGCCCACATGCTGCACCTCCTCGCCCGGACGCAAGGCGTGGATCAGGCCATCGCCCTTGCCGGACAGCAGGAACAAGGCGTATTCCTGCCCCGCGTAATTGGAACCGCCGCTGAGGATGCCGCCAGAAAGTTCGGCCAGCTGCAGCCCGGCAGCGTTGAGGATTTCAATCCGGCTGGAACCGCCCACGCTGACTTCCTGATAGGTCTTGAGGAAGTAGCCCAGGTCGAGGATGGCAGTGAAGAACCCTTGCAATTCTCCGCGGGCGCTCTGCAGCGGAATCAGCAACGGCACGCGCCAGCTGTAACCGTCGCGGTTGTTGGGCGGGTTGATGATCATCGCGTTCTGTTTGTACGACGATGTCAGCGTGCTCATGTAACCGGCGTTGATCAGCTTGCTCAGTTCCGGCTCTTCCTTCTGGCGCGCCGATGAATAGACCAGATGCCCGGCCGCATCGAACACCGCCACGCGCAGGTAAGCGGAGTCACCGTTGAACAGCGGGTTGAGGTAAGTGGCCGTATAGTGTTCGCCGCCCAGCATGGCCTGGCCGATGCGCGAATACAGCAAGGTCTTGCCCAGCACTTCGTCCAGGTTGGCCGAGACAATGGCTGCGACGTTCTTGCTGTCGGCGATGGAACTGGCGATGGCCAGCTCCTTTTCATTCTCGATACGCGTAATGGTGAGAAACCATAGGACGACCAGCACGCAAGCCGACAGCAATGCCAGTCCGGCCGACATGCCGCGCCCCGCAAGCAACTCGGTCAATAGCCTTTTCGGCTCTATAGGTCTAGGCTTACGCAATCCCCACTCGCTTGAACATTCTGCCGGAGAGCCCGGTGCCTGCTTGTTTCCCCCAAGCCAAAGCAGGTTAGTACGCCAATGTGTCAAGTTGATGACAAACCGGGGAGCCTGTTGCATGGACTGTTTTCATGGCGGCTCCATTGCTTTTATTGCAGGGTTCCACACTGTCGTCCTGACGAACGGCAGATTCTGTCGCGCATAAAAAAGGACGCCGAAGCGTCCTTTTCTTTTGGTGTCGAAACTAAACCAAGCTTAGTTCTTGGTCTGGTCGA
>NZ_LFLT01000039.1 GCF_001189955.1 Herbaspirillum chlorophenolicum
AATTTATATTCTGCTTCGTGGGGACTTCGCATGCCCCTACGATCTGATACCTGAGCAGATTCACCCGCGGCGGTTATCACTCTCCAGATTGGGGCGAAGGCCACGAATCTTCTCAGGTATCGATAATTACAAAGCCCCGACCGGCAACGGTTCGGGGCTTTCTTATTCCTGTATTTGGACAATCTCGGCCGTTTGAGTTGATGGAGATTTTGAAACTATCAGCCCTCAGTACTTGGGAATAAATGCAGAACCTTGATCCCATCTAACGTGCCAGTGCTTTGCAAAAGAGGCTGCCAATTCAGCATCGTTCCATATGACAAGCACATTTTCGCTATTCGCTTCGGCAGCGCCGGCAGTATAGTTAAAACTCCCATTTTGTACATGGCGACTGTCTACGACAATGTACTTGTCATGATGGAGGGCATACGCGCTATTCGTTCTTACGGGGATACCCGCGTTCGCCAAAAAACTCAATGCTGCGATACTTGATTTCCCCCGGTTTCTCTTGTCGTCCACAACCATGCGAACGTCCACGCCACGTTTTTCTGCAGAGACAAGAGCCGTGGCGATTTTTAGGGATGAGAACGAATAAGCCGCCAAGAGCAGCTCTTTCCGTGCGGATCCGATGACCTTGAGCACCAGCTCTTCCCCCCCGGCTTCCGGCGAAAAAGCGCTTTCTATTTGTGGCCCCTCCACTCCCGGCTTTGAACCCGGAACCGGTTCCGGTGGCATTGCGCAGGCATTTGCAGCCGCAATTAACGAGATAGCAAACAGTGCTTTCTTCATTGTTGAGTTCATGAATCTCTTTCCCTTCGGACGAGAGTTTCTGATCGATTGCGGATATCAGGTACCTCACCCATTCGAAGCACGACACACCCGGCAAGCGGCTTGGTAGCCCAAGGAACATTTGTTTCGACGTTCGCCTTTGCTGGCGAGACATGGCCGCATCGGAGGCCACCCGGAATCGCATCAGGATTTGGCATGCATGCCCGGCGCGCCTGTCACCCAGTCAAGAATTTCCGCTGCCAATGTACCGCTGGCGGCGCCGAAGGCATTGACGACTTCCGGTATCTTGGTTCCCGCAACCGGCTGGCTGACATTGAAACTGCGCACAGCAAGGATCCGGCGGCTGGCGGTATCGACCATGCGCGCATTGAATTGGATGATGACAACCGGTACCCCGTTGCGGTATTCCGTCTGGAAGGCAACCAGGTCGCCGCCGAGTTCCAGATCGGCCGCCACGTTGCTGTCGTCGGTCGACAGGTTGCGGATGCGGCCATCGGCGGAAAACGCCTGCAACAGCCGGTTGCGCAACAGGACAGGCGCCGGGTCGCTCCAGCGTGCGCCTTGATAAGACTGGATCAGGTCGCCTTCAGGCAAGACCAGGATTCGTTCGCTGTCGATGGCGCGGCCGCCATATGGTGTGATTATTTTCAGCGAACGCTGGCTGGCGGGCGCAACTGGAGTGCCGGCTGCGGGTTGGCCGGTGGCCAGGGCCGGCAAGCGGTAGATCGCTACCGGTTCGGACTTGGGCAGGATCGAGCATGCGGTGGTCAGGCTGAGCAGGCATGCCGCCGACAGGGTGCGAAAGGAGGGAAGGCTCATGGCTGGAATTCCTGGATTTTTTCTTTCCCGAGCAAATAGCCGCCGGGATTGTTTTCGAGTTTGCGGCTGATGGCCCGGACCGATGCCAGCGTGCTGCGCAATTCGGCGACCGCCGGGCCGATTTCGGCAAGGCCTTGCGCGCCGCTGTTGAGTGCGCCCTGGTTCTGGCTGAGCAGCTGTTCGATCTGTTTGCTGCTGGTCGCCAGCGATGCCATGGCTTGCTGCATGTTGTTCATGGCATCGGTCCCTTGATGCGACAGCAGGCGGTTCGCTTGCAGCATCGCGGCATTGGCTTGCTGCGACGCGTCGCCGATTTGCCGAACCAGTTCGCCCAGGCCATTGCTCTGGGCAGCCAGGCTGCTGGTCGCTTTCTCCAGATGCTGCAGGGTTTCACCGAAACGGCGGGCGTTGTCGGGGGCCAGGAACTGCTTGGCGTTGAGCAGCACGTCATTGACGTTGGTCATGACATCTTCGCCATTGGCCAGCAGTGCGCTCAGCGGCGAGGGCGTGGCGATGATGACCGGGTCGCTGTCGCCCTTGCCCTCCAGTTTGGGACTTTGCGGAGAGCCGTTGGTGAGCTGGATCAGGGAGGTTCCGGTGATGCCGGCAAGGGCGAGCTTGGCGCCGGTGTCCTGCTTGATGGGGACGTTGCCGACGATGCGGATACGCGCCAGCACTTTGCGCGGGTCTTGCGGATCGAGGGTCAGGGAGGAGACATCGCCGACCTTGATGCCGCTGTACTGGACCGGGCTGCCTTTGGAGAGGCCGCTGACGGCTTCATTGAAGACAATCGTGTAATAGCTGACGTTCTTGTCACCGCTGGATTTGTTGAGCCACAGGCAGAACAGCAAGGCTGCCGCGGCTACCAGAATGGTGAAGAGTCCAATGAGGACATGATGGGCGCGTGTTTCCATGGTCAGTGTGGTTCCTGCTGCGAAAGTGCGGCTTTGCTAAGAGCGGCTTTACTGGCTGCGCGGCCGCGTGGCCCTTGAAAATAGTCGTGTACCCAGGGATCCGGCGTTGCCGCCACCGTGTCGATATCGGCGACGACCAGTACCCGTTTGGCTGACAGTACCGCTACCCGGTCGCAGATTGCGTACAGTGTATCCAGATCGTGGGTCACCAGGAAGACGGTCAGCCCCAGCGCGTCGCGCAGGGTGACGATCAGGTTGTCGAAAGCGGCAGCGCCGATCGGGTCCAGGCCGGCGGTGGGTTCGTCGAGAAACAGGATGTCGGGGTCGAGCGCGAGGGCGCGTGCCAGCGCGGCCCGCTTGACCATGCCGCCCGACAGCGAGGCCGGATACTTGTTGCCAGCCTCCGGAGGAAGCCCGGCCAGCGCCAGTTTGATTGCCGCCAGGTGCTGCGCTTCCCTGGCTGCCAGGCCACCGTATTCGATGAGCGGCAAGGCGACGTTTTCCAGCACCGTGAGTGAAGAGAACAGGGCGCCGCGCTGAAACAGGACGCCGAAGCGGCGTTCGTAGCGGGAGCGTTCCTGCGGCGCCAGCGCGGACAGGTTCTGGCCGAAGACATGGACATTGCCGGCGGCCGGTTTCTGCAGGCCGACGATGCTGCGCAGGAGGACTGACTTGCCGGTGCCGGAGCCGCCGACGACACCCAGGATTTCTCCCTTCTTCACTTGCAGGTCAAGCTTGTCATGTACCGTTTGCTTGCCGAAGCGGTTGGTGAGTCCTTGCACATCGATCACCACGTCCGATGCCGTCCGGCTGTTATCCGGGGTCACCATCCCATCTCCATATAGAACAATGCCGCAACGGCGTCGAGCAGGATGACCAGGAAGATCGACTGCACCACGCTGGAGGTCGTATGCTGGCCGACCGATTGTGCGCTTCCGCTGACCTTGAAGCCTTCGAGGCAACCGATGAGCGCAATGACGAAAGCGAACAGCGGGGCCTTGCACATGCCAAGCCAGAAATGCCGGATGCCGACATCCTGCTGCAGCAAGGTCATGAACATGGTCGGGCTGATATCGAGCGTCAGTGCGCATACCATGGCGCCGCCGAGCAGGCCCGACATCATGGCAATGAACGTCAACGCCGGCATGGCAACCAGCAAGGCCAGCACGCGGGGCAGCACCAGCATTTGCAACGGGTCCAGGCCCAATGCGCGGATCGCGTCGATTTCTTCATTGGCCTTCATCGAGCCGATCTGCGCGGTGAAGGCGCTGGCCGTGCGTCCCGCCATCAGGATGGCGGTCAGCAGCACGGCGAATTCACGGAGGAACGAGAAGGCCACCAGGTCGACCGTATAGATGCTGGCGCCGAAATTGGCCAGCACCGTGGCGCCAAGAAAGGCAATCACCGCGCCCACCATGAAGGTGAGGAGGGCCACGATCGGTACGGCGTCCAGGCCGGTCTGTTCAATCTGGGCGACGGTCGCCGTAACGCGCCAGCGGGAAGGGCGCAACAGGCTGCCTGCCAAGGTTTGCAATGTGAGGCCGGTAAAGCCCAGCAAGGCCACCGTATTGGCGCGCAATCCAATCATGGCAACACCGATGCGCGCCAGCAGATCGGATATCCAGCCATGCTGTGCGGGCGGCGGCGCTGCCGACGTTTGCTCCAGCGCCTGCGCTACCGTGGCCAGCAAGGAACGCCATGCGGCGGGCAGGCCGCTCCCGTCTTGCGCCAGTTCGCGCGCACGCGGGGCGCCGAGCAGTTCGGCGAGCAGGACGGCGCCGGAGGTATCGAGCGCGGTGAGTTGTGCAAAGCTGATGTTGACCGGCGCCGACGGCGGCAGGCGCATTGCGGAAATTTGGTTCTGCAGCTTGCCGTAGTGAGGCAGGGTCCAGTCGCCGCCCGCATGCAGGTGTGGCGGATTCGATGTGGTGTCCAGATGCAGGGTAGCGGCCGTGTTCAATGTGTCACCCACGATGGAACGCACGCTTTTGTCGTCGTGGCCGGTTGTCCGGAACGTCAAGGTTCATCGAAGCTAGCGCAATATAGGTAGCCATGCTGAAAACGGTGTGATTGGTCAATGCAGATGATGGGGAGCAAGTTCGGGTCTATATTAAGTCATTCTCCTGTTTGTCGTAAGGGCGTTGCCTATGGCAAGTTCAATGACTGCACTTGCTGTCATCCGGGAATCCTGTTGATTCGCAGGGCGATGTTAAGACGCCGATGCGGCCGGGGAAAATTTCCGGGGCATAGAGATGGCTGAAGAGCTGTCGCCATCGATTTGACAAAAAAGGCTGTGAAAATGGCCGCATTTCTGCTTTACTGAGATCACGTCAATTGTTCCAGGCTTCGATCAGGAGATCCACCAAGTACGCCGATAAAAAAACTGCAGGAGTTTGCACCATGCGCCAGGCCACCATACCCAGCAAAAGAGTCATCTCATGAAGCAGCCCGCCACGCCCCCCGGCATCCGGCTTACCGGCGGCCTCAGCCGGCGCCATGTACTGATCGGCCTTGCCGCATTGATCGCAGAGGCCGGTTTCTGGAGCAATCCGCTGTTCAGCAATGCCCAGACTCCACCGGCGACCGGTGCCGCACCGCCGCCCTCCAGCCCCGAGGCAATCGCCTTTCTCGCATTTTCCAAGCACATTACCGGCCACGGTGACCTTCCTCTTGAAACGGCAAGCCGGATCGAGGCGGCGATGCGCAAGACGTATCCCGACTTCGCTGCGCAATGGCAGAAACTCGCCGCGTTGCCGGATGCAGGCCAGGAGCCGAAAGCATGGCTGGCCGCCGCCACCGACGCAGGGCTGCGCGATTTGGCGCTGGCGGTTGTCGCGGCCTGGTACACCGGCACCGTCGGCAAGGGGGCGCAAGCGGTGGTGGTGTCCTATGCCGAAGCGCTGATGTACCGTCCGGTCGCAGACGGCCAGACGGTGCCGACCTATTGCAATTACGGCCCGCTGTGGTGGACCAAGGCGCCGCCGGCAATCCGCGTCTCGGCGCCGGTTGCCTTGCCCGTCTCCACACCGGCTCCGGCTACGGTTGGCACTCCCGAACCCAAGGCGAAATCGCTATGAAACTACCCATATTTACTGCGGATGGCGATGCGACGGCCGATGTCGTGATTGTCGGTTCCGGCGTGGTCGGCGCCATGATTGCCGACCAGCTGGTGAGCCAGGGTTATTCCGTCCTGATGCTGGAGGCGGGCTTGCGCATCGAGCGCGCGCAAGCGGTGGAGAATTGGCGCAACATGCCTTTCGAAAACCGCGCCGGTTCGGACTTCCAGGGGCTGTATCCGCAGGCGCCGAACGCACCGGCGCCGCTGTATTTCCCCAAGAACGACTACATCGCCTTGTCCGGCCCGGACGGCAACGGTTTCCAGCAAGGTTATCTGCGCACCGTTGGCGGCACGACGTGGCACTGGGCGGCATCGTGCTGGCGCCATCTGCCGGTCGACCTGAAAATGAAGTCGACCTATGGCGTGGGCCGCGACTGGCCGATTTCATATGAGGAGCTGGAGCCCTACTACTGCCGCGCAGAGGAGGAGATGGGGGTGGCCGGCCCGAACGATCCGGGCATGCAATCGCCCAGCGAGCGCAGCAAGCCTTATCCGATGGACATGGTGCCGTGGGGGTATGGCGACAAGCGCTTTGCCGAAGTGGTGAACGCGCATGGCTACAACTCGGTGCCGATTCCGCAAGGCCGCAGTACGCGCCCCTGGCAAGGCCGTCCAACTTGTTGCGGCAATAACAACTGCCAGCCGATCTGCCCCATCGGCGCCATGTACAACGGCATTCACCACGTGCAGCGCGCCGAGATGAAAGGCGTCAAGGTGTTGCCCGAGGCCGTCGTGTTCAAGGTCGATAACGACCAGAACAATCGCATTACCGCAGTCTATTGGTACGACGCCGGCAAGAAGCCGCATAAAGCCACGGGCAAGGCGTTCGTGTTTGCTTGCAACGGCATTGAAACGCCGCGCCTGCTGCTGCTGGCGGCGAACGCGGCGAACCCGAACGGATTGGCCAATTCGTCGGACCAGGTCGGCCGCAACATGATGGACCACTCGGGTTTCCACTGCACCTTCCTCGCCAACGAACCGATCTGGACCGGCCGCGGGCCGGCGCAAAGCAGTTGCCTGGTCGGCCCACGCGATGGTGCGTTCCGTTCCGAGTATTCGTCGAACAAGATGATCCTCAATAACATCACCCGTGTGGGCCCGGCCACGCAGCAAGCCCTGAAGCTTGGTTTGGTGGGGCAGGAACTGGATGACGAAATCCGCCGCCGCGCGGCGTATGGCGTGGATCTGTCGATCAGCCTGGAGCCGCTGCCGGAAGCCCATAACCGTCTGACCCTCAGCAAGACCCGCAAGGACCCGCTCGGGCTGGCTTGCCCGGACATCTATTACGATGTCGGCGACTATGTGCGCAAAGGGGCGGAAGCCGCACACAAGCAGCTCCAGCATATCGGCCAATTGTTCGGCGCAGTGGAGTTCAACATCACCACCAGCCTCAATGCCAACAACCATGTGATGGGGGGCGTCATCATGGGGAGCAACCCAAAGGATTCGGTAGTCGACGGCAATTGCCGCGCGCACGACCATGCCAACCTGTGGTTGCCGGGCGGCGGCGCGATGCCGTCCGCCAGCGTCGTCAACAGCACGCTGAGCATGGCCGCACTGGGGCTGCGCGCGGCCGATGACATCGGCAAGATGCTGGCGAAAGGCTGACCATGAGAACCCACTCTATCGCTCGCCAGCCTGCGCAAGCATTATGGCGAATCGCAAGCGCATCCATGTTGGCGGGCATACTGCTTTATGCCGTTTGCAGCAGCGCGCATGCGCAAGACAAACCGCAGGAAACACCAGCCGTTTCCGCCAGTGCCGGCGATGCCACCCAGTCCGATATCGAAAGCGGCCGTTATCTGGCCATTGCCGCCGACTGCATGGCATGCCACACCGCGCCGTCCGGCAAACCTTATGCCGGTGGCTATGCGATCGAATCGCCGCTGGGCACGATCTACGCGACCAACATCACGCCCTCCAAGACAGCCGGTATCGGCAACTACACCGAGCAGCAGTTTGCGCGCGCCTTGCGTGAAGGCGTGCGTGCCGACGGCAGCCATCTGTATCCGGCCATGCCTTATACCAGCTACGCCATGCTGACCGACGGCGATGTGCACAAGCTGTACAGCTATTTCATGCATGCGGTGGAAGCGGTCGACGAACCGCCTGCCAACCAGACCAAGCTGCCGTTTCCGTTCAATGTGCGGATGTCGATGCTGGGGTGGAATGCGATCTTCCTCGACAACAAGCGTTTCGTTCCGGATGCTTCCCAGTCGCAGCAAATCAATCGCGGAAAATATCTGGCCGATGGCCTGGCGCATTGCAGTACCTGCCATACGCCGCGTAATTTCCTGATGGGGGAGAAAGGCGGCGCGGCCCTGGCCGGCGCCCCGCTTGGGCCGTGGCATGCGCCGAACATTACCTCGGATGCCGTCAGCGGCATCGGTGGCTGGAGCGATGCCGAACTGGTGCAATACCTGAAAACCGGCCGCGCCGAAGGCAAGGGGCAGGCTGGCGGTGCGATGGCGGAAGCGGTGACCAACAGCTTCCAGCATCTGCGCGACGATGACATCGCCGCTATCGTTGCGTATCTGCGCACGGTGCCGCCGGTGCGCGATAGCGCCCAGCAAAAACCGGCATACAGCTATGGCAAGGCCGCCAGCGCCGAGTCCACGCTACGCGGCATGGCTGGCCCGAACGAGCACAACAGCCTTAACAGCGGCGCCGTATTGTTCAGCGGTTATTGCGCCAGCTGCCACTCTGCATCAGGCAGCGGCAGCAACGGCCAGAGCTATCCATCGCTGTTCAATAACACCACCACCGGTTCCCGCAATCCGGCCAATCTGGTGGCGGCGATCCTGTATGGGGTGGAGCGCAAGGTCGGCGACCAGGAAATTCTGATGCCGCGCTTTGATGCGTATTCCTATGTGAACCCGCTGACCGACCGGCAGATCGCGCTGATCGCCAATTACGTACTGGAGCAATACGGCAATCCGGATGTACAGGTCACGGAAGCCTATGTGGCGCAGGCCCGCAGTGGCGGGGAGCAGCCGGCCCTGGCGAAATTGCAGCCGTATATGGCGCCGGCCATCGGTGCCGTTGTGGTGCTGTTGCTGCTGATCGTCCTGGCGGTCATCATTGCGCGCCGACGCCGCCGGCCTGAACCTTAAGTGATGGAGCCGCAACCTTTATTCCTGTTGCCGGTGAGGTCGCTGGTACATTGAAAAAAACCGCCTTCGGGCGGTTTTTTTTTCTGCGGTAATTGGCAATGGAGAATTACCCCATGATGTAATTCACATCCAGACGTTTTCCATTTTTCAGGTTGTACATCCCGTCATCCGCTTTCGACAGCAAATCTTCAATGGATTCGCCATCGTCCGGATATTGTGCGTGGCCCATGCTGGCATCTATGGTCAGCATCTTCCCGGCAATGAGAAACGGACTGGAAAAAGACTTGGCGACCTTGTCGCAGATCGTGGAAATATCCTGCGATGTCAGGACTTCCGCAACGACGACAAACTCATCGCCGCCCATCCGCGCGACCGTGTCGTGATGGCGCAGATTCTCGGAAAGTCGCAAAGCGATCTGGTTCAGCAGAAGATCCCCGGCTGCATGGCCGAACTTGTCATTGACCATCTTGAAACAGTCGAGGTCGAGAAAGAGCACGACAAAACACCCCTGTTCCCTTTGCGCTTTGGCGATGGCCTGGTTAATGCGGTCCTCCAGCAATAACCGGTTGGGAAGCCCGGTCAGCCAGTCATAGAGCGCGAGCTTTTTCAGTTCTTCATTGCTTGCCGCCGATTGCGCCAGCCTGGCCGACAGGTCATTGCGTTCTCTCGTGATACGGACCAGCCTGATGCAGGCGATACCCAGGAACACAGTCACAAGCCCGAGACTACTCAAATATGCAATTAGATTGTTATCCATCCCAAACATAAAAGATCGCACTTTCTTTCATTCCAACGCAGATGAAGCCTTTGCCGTAGATGTTTTTGATTTCGAATGTCGAATGACTGAGCTGGTTTAGTTTTTTCCTGATCCGATAGATGATGGTGTCGATCCGATGCGGATCAAAAATATCCGCCGCCATATTGAGCGCATGTAAAAGGCTCTCGGAGCTCACCGGGAAATGCGGACTCAAAAACAAGGTGGCCAATACAGCGCATTCCCTGTCACTGAGCGTGATGCGCTCGTTTCCGGGGCTGATCAGGGTACCGTTGCGTCGATGCAAGCGCCACGACTCGGCCGTGTTGAGGGCGGAGTCGGGCAAGATATGCAGCCGGCGCAAGAACGAACGAATCGTTGCAAGAAAAACGGAATCCTTGATCGGCTTGTAGAGGAAATAGTCCGCACCGTCATGCAATGCCCTGGCATGAGCTGTTTCGTCAACATTCTCAGCGATCACCACGATCCCCAGCGTGGGAAATTTCTGCCGCAAATTGGCGATCAGCGGCAGGAACTCGCCCATGACTCGGGAAGCCTCAATGACTATGATTGATGGCTTTTTTTTTGAATCTCAACATCCAATTGAGAAACAGAGGAGACCGATCTCATGGGAAGCCCCATGGGATGAAGAGCTTTTCGTATGCTCGCTGATCCCTCGTTCGAATGCTCTACGATTAAGACGGCCACGTCGATTCACATCCCCCAAATCGAAATACGCAGTTACTGGCGCTCTTACCGGATGAGCTTTAACTATTGATTACGTTATACATTCTTTTTGTCGGGGAGATATTCACAAAAAATCTCGACAAAATTTTCTTTGGGAAATATTGGAGGCGGCATTTGGAATGCTGCCATCCCGCGATATCCCGTTTTCAGATTGGTTGGCTTCAGGGGCACTCCAATCCCGCAAGCGAGATAGCCTCAAGCGGATTCCTTGATCTGAATCTGAAAGCGACGGGATATCAAGCGTCCCATGAGCATGTCGCGGCATTGGAGCGGCAATGGAAAGTGGGACGGGACCGGGGCGCTGCGAGCAACTTAACCGGCGCGAGAGATGGAGCCGCGCGATGCTGCAAATAGTGCGGGCGGCAGGTATGAGGGGATGGTTTGATGCGACGATACTGTCGATCCTCGCATCAAACTGCAAACATCAATTCACAGGATTGCTCAACGATTGGCCCGCCTCCGGCCCGATGTGCCTTCCCGCTCTTGCGGCGGCACGTCATCTTGCACGCGTTTCCTTCGATACATCTCTCCATCCGCCGTCGACAGCAATCCCTTGATCGTGCTCCCGTGTTCGGGATAGACGGCCAGGCCGATGCTGGCGCTGATGGCGAATGGCGTGTGTTCCAGCAGGAAAGGGCGGTCGAATGAGCGTTCGATCTTGTCCAGGAGCGCCGCGCCATCGTCAGGATGGCCGATGGCGGCAATGACTACGAACTCATCGCCGCCGATGCGCGCCACCATCCCCTGGTCCTGCATGACCTGCCGCAGACGTTCTCCGACCAGGACCAGCAACTGGTCGCCGGCATGGTGGCCCATGGTGTCGTTGACCGTCTTGAATTCGTCCAGGTCCATAAACAGCGCCACGAAATGGCTTTGGCTTGCCTTTGCGTGCGCAATCGCTTTCTTCATCTGCTCATCAAGCAGGGTGCGGTTGGGCAGGCCGGTCAAGTGGTCGTACTGAGCGGCTTTCTTTAAACGGACAATCTCGCCGCGGGCGGCATCAAGTTCGATGCAGGCAGCACGCCACAGCTTGCGCATGCCCAGCAGGCGCCGCCACGTCGCGAGCCAAAAGACCACCGCACCGGCAAGTGCAGCCAGGCATGGGAGAAAAATATCGTTCGTTTCAAACATGGGCATTGGCCTTTGCAAAACCAGGTGTCGCCGCAAGGGCGGCGCCTGGCCGGCGGTCTGAGTCGGTGACGTCAGGTAGCGATGGGGAGGATGCCGGCAGCCAAGGCTAGTCCTTGAGACGTTGCAGGATTCCCTGTTGCGTCGATAGTCAAGCAATGCCCGTACGAGAGGGCATACGGGCGACACCGTTTTCATTTTTCATCGACGGTAGCGGCAACGCCGGGCTTGCCGTTCGGAAATGGAGATGTCTGGCGCGAATATAGCAGCCAATGGCGGGAGGCATGTGCGGGTGGTCAGGTTTGGTCAGGCTTTGTTAGGTTCGGTCTGAATTTGTCAGAAATGAAACGTAAAAAAAAATCAAAATTCGGGCGCTCGAAACAATAAAGACAATTTGGAGCGACCGTCGGGGGGCGTGTGGGAACAGCGAACCGGGATGGTCGATTCGCCCACTATTTCCTTGGTTCTTCCATGCACCGCTTTCGATTGCTTGGCCGCCTTGCCGGCTTGGTCACAGACCGTTCTTCATTCGCCGCATTGCTCTTCGGAGTCATCGGCATTGCGTATTCGGCGCCGTCGCTGGCCGCGCTCGATGTATCGATGAGCGTGGCCCCGGGCTATGCCAATCCGATCAATCCGGGCGACGTGACCGCGTTTCGCATTACGTTGACCAACAGCGATCCGACCGGGCCGGTAACGAATGTCCAATTTACCGACAGCATGCCCGCGGCACTGAAAGTCGCAGGTGTCGGCGTGAAGAGCTATGTCTGCGTCGACGGCACCGGAACAGCCGCGGCATCGGCAGGGACGGTCGGCGTGACGCTGGGGGGAAGCGACATTACGCTGTCCAACGGCGTTCTCCCGGTGGCTGTGCTCAATGGCGCGAGCGGCCGTTGCGACATCGATGTTGAAGTCACTTCGACTGCGGCCGGCACTTCGCCGGTCAATACCATTGCGGTCAATGCGGTGAGCGGTACCGATGCCAATGCCGTTACCGTGCGCAATATCGCCCAGGCGCAGCAGTCGATCAATGTGAACAACCTGGCATTGCCTGTCATCAGCAAAAGCTTTTCTTCGTCGACCGTGCTGCTGAGCGAAGGTTCGGTGCGCCTGAGCATCGTCATCAGCAACCCGAGTTCGGCGGCGCTGCCGCTCAATAACGCCGGCGATGCGCCCGGGTTTGCCATCCAGGACGCGCTGCCGACCGGCATGCAGGTGGCGGCGGCCCCGAATGCGTCGGCGAGCTGCTCCGGCAGCGGCGCGGCGCCGACATTCGCGCCGGCTGCCGGCGCCACGACCGTGACCGCGTATGGCGGCACCGTGGCGGCAGGCGGTACGTGCACGATGGCCGTCGATGTGGTGGGCGTGGCCAGCAGCGGCCGTTACAGCAATACGCTCAATAACGTCATCAGCCGCACCACGGGTTTCGGCAACAAGCGCGGGCTGGTTCCGGTGGCCGATGCGACCGCATCGGTGTCGGTGCTCTCGCAACTGCAGGTGTCGAAGCAATTCGCCCTGACCACGATCAGCGCCGGCCAGACATCGGCGCTGACCATCACCTTGCGTAACGTCAGCACCATCAGCGCCATCGCGCTCAACAGCTTTACCGACAGTCCAATCGATGGCGTGGGCGTTGCCGGTTACGGCCTGCGCGTGGCCGGCACGCCGACGACGACCTGCAACACCGGGGTGGTGAAGACGGCAAACGACTATGGCATCAGCTTTGCCAATGCCGGATCGCTTGCCCCAGGCGCAAGCTGCACGATTACCGTGCCTTTCAGCGGCACCTTGCAAACGGCGGGAACACCGCTGTCCTTCACCAATACGATTCCGGAAGGGGCCATCGATACCAACGGTTCCGGTGTCGTCAGCCAACGCGCAACCCATTCGGTGACGGTGGTCGACCAGTTGCTGGTGCAAAAGCAATCCAGCCCCGACAAGGTCGCGCCGGGTAACCCGATTCGCTACACGATCACCGTCAATAATTATTCGTCGAGCCCGATGAGCAATGTCGCGGTGAACGACCTCTTGCCAAGCGGCGTCATCGGCTTGCCGTCATTGGCCGGCGCACCGGGCGGCGGGGTGCCGAGCCTGTCGGGCAGCGGATGTTCGGCGCTCTCGCATGACATTCCCGCATTGCCGCTGACAAACGGCAACCTGCATTTCACGATTGGGAACTTCCCCGCAGGGACGGGGCCATCGCCCGGCACGTGTTCGATCACCTTCTGGGCGATGCTGCCCAAAGGTGCGGGCAATGGCGTGACGATTACCAACCAGCTGCCGGCGGGATCGGTCGGCGTCGGCGGCATCTTCAACAGCAACGTCTCGGGAGCCAGCGCCATCGTCACCGATGCGCTGACCATCGGCAAGGTATTCAATCCGCAGAATGCGTTTGAGGGCACGGTATCGCTGCTCACGCTGACCTTGACCAACACCACGGCCAATGCCATCACCGGATTGAACTTCACCGACAACCTGCCGGCAGGTTCCGGTGGGGGGCAACTGATGGTGGCCAATCCTGCCGACGCATCCACCAGTTGCACCAATGGCACCGTGACGGCAACGCCCGGTTCCAATTCGATCTCGTTGTCCGGCGCCACGCTGGCCGGCCGCAGCAGCAATGGCGCCGGTGATTTCGTCAGCTGCCAGGTGCAGGTCAAGGTGATCGGCCCGGCCGATAGCTACATCAATACCTTGCCGGCCGCTGCACTGACCGGGACCACCACCTATGCCGATGGCAGCCCCGCCAGCCTGGCCAGCCCCGGGCCGGTGTCCGCCTCGCTGACATATGGCGCGGCCTTGCAGGCAGTCAAAACGTTTGCGCCGACGACGATCAGTGCCGGCGGCAAGTCGACGGTCCGCCTCAGCCTGAGCAACATCGGCACCGGCACGTTGAATAACGTCGGTGCGATCGATCCGTTGCCGGCCAACATGACCATCGCCTCATCGCCCAATGCGTACAGCACTTGCGGCGGATCGCCGGTGATCACTGCCGTGGCGGGAGCGTCGACCGCATCGATCTCCGGTGTGGTGCTGCCGCCGTCCGGCCGTTGCGATTTCCTGTTCGATGTCACCGGGACCGGCGGCAGCGCATGGGTCAATACGATCCCGGTGGGCAATGTCACCGCCACCGGCGGCGTGAAGAACACGACGCCGGTGACCGCCACACTGAACAACAGCACCAGCGGCGCCGTCTCGGTGACCAACAATACCGGCCCGAACAACCTGTCCGCGCCGGGCCAGTCCAGCGTGCTTACGGTCAATATCCAGAACGGCGGTTCGATCGGCCTGACGGGCCTGAACCTGACCAACTACTTCACCGTCGGCGGCACGGCCGGTGGCGCCTTGACCGGCATGCAGCTGGCATCCTCGCCGGCCCTGGCGACGACTTGCCAGGGCGGTATCGTCAGCGCCAATGCCGATGGCACCC
Organism: Herbaspirillum chlorophenolicum; assembly: GCF_001189955.1. Taxonomy (GTDB): domain Bacteria; phylum Pseudomonadota; class Gammaproteobacteria; order Burkholderiales; family Burkholderiaceae_D; genus Herbaspirillum; species Herbaspirillum chlorophenolicum. The sequence continues at coordinate 14,810 of NZ_LFLT01000039.1, forward strand.
GCATCACGCTGTCCAATGCCAATTTGCCTGCCGGCCAAACCTGCTCGATTACGGCCAATGTGACCATGACGACGACCGGCACCGTGCAGGATACGATCCCGGTCGGCGCCATCAGCAACGACCAAAGCATCAGCAACACGACACTGACCGTGACCAGCCTCTCGGCCAGCGGCAATATCGGCGTGGTCAAGACATTCATCCCGGCGGTGGTCAAGCCGGGCACGCAGGCGCGCCTGCGCCTGACCTTCCTCAATGCAGTCGGGCTGCCGCTGACCAACATGGCGGCAACCGACAACCTGCCCGCGGGCCTGGTTGTCGCTTCCAATCCGAATGCGGCCACCACATGTACCGGCGCCACGGTGACGTCGACCGCGTCGCAAGTGCGCGTGACCGGCGCGTCGCTGCCGGCGGCCTCAAACGGGGTGGCGCAGAGCTGCTATGCGGAAATCGATGTGATGGCCGCGACGGAGGGCGCCTATGTCAACGTGATTGCAGCCGGTGAGGTAACGGGAACCATCGGCGGCGGCAATGCCAGCAACCCGGCGCCCGGCACGTCTACCCTGCAGGCGCGCCAGCCGGTGACGATCGCCAAGGCATTTTCCCCGGCCCAGACGTCGCCCGGCACGCCTTCCACGGTCACCCTTACTCTGACCAACAGCAACGTGATTGCGCTGACCGGGGTACGCCTGACGGATGTGCTTCCGGCAAATGTCGTCGTCGCACAGGTGCCGAACGCGTCTACCACTTGCGCCGGCGGCTATGTGTCGGCAGCGGTATCGGCGACTTCCGCCACCCTGACCGGCGGGACCATTCCGGCCAACGGTGCGTGCACCGTCAAGTTCGATGTGGTCAGCAATATCTCCGGCATTTATGTCAATACGATCGCGGCCGGCGGATTGGTGAGCGCCGAAGGCGTGACCAATGAAAACCCTGCCAGCGCCACCCTGACATTGCTGGATCCGCCATCGGTCAGCAAGCAGTTCAGCCCGGTATCGATCGCCTCGGGCGGCGTATCGACCCTGACCATCGTGCTGGGCAACACCAATGCGACCGCGGCAACCCTTGCGGCCGACCTGGTCGATACCTTGCCGACGTCGCCCGGGCCCATCGTGGTTGCCTCCCCGGCCAACATCGGCGGCACCTGCACCACCGCGCGCGTCACTGCGGCGGCAGGTTCGGGAACCATGACTTACAGCAGCGGCTCGACCATCCCGGCGGGCGGCTGCACCATCACCGTCAATGTCACCGGCACGGCGGCCGGCACCTATAACAACTTCATCGCCAGCGGCGCATTGAAGACCAATGCGGGCAACAACGTGCAGCCGGCCACGGCCAACCTGACGATCAGTCCGCTCGGGTTCATCTCGGGCAAGGTCTTCAAGGACAACAAGGTCACGCCCAATGGCATCTTCCAGCAGGGCACCGACATCGGCATCGCCAATGTTTCCGTGGTGCTGACCGGCACCAGCTATGGCCCCGACGGCGTACCGGGCGGCGGCGACGATAGCGCGGTGAGCCTGTCCACGGTGACCGACGCGCTGGGCAACTATGCGTTCGTGGGTCTCAGCGCGGGAACCTATGTGGTGACCGAGCCGAACCAGCCGCCCGGCACCAATAACGGCATCACGACAGCCGGCACGATTTCCGTCGGCACCGGTACGCCAGGCGTGGCGACCCCGGTGACGACGACGCCGAGCCGCATCTCCGGCATCGTCCTGCAACGTGATGTGGGCGGCCAGGTGGCCTCGTCGCCCAACAACAACTTTGCCGAAGTCGTGCCGTCGTCGATTTCCGGCATGGTCTTCCTCGACCAGAACAACAATGGCGTGAAGGATCTGGCCGACACGGCGTTGGAAGGCGTCACCATCGAGCTGCTCAACGGCAGCGGCGCGGTAGTGGCAACGACGACGACCGATGCCAGCGGCGCATATGCCTTTGCCAACCTGGCGCCAGGCACCTATTCGGTACGCGAGCCGACGCAGCCGGCAGGCACAGCCAACGGGATCACTACGGCAGGCGCCGTCGGCAATGGCGGTACGGCAGGCATCCCGACCAACCCGGCTACGCTGCCCAGCCGCATTTCGTCCATCGTTTTGCCGCCGGCCACCCACAGCAGCGGCAACAACTTTGCGGAAATCCCGAGCGGCCGCCAGATCTCCGGCCGCGTATTTGCCGATGTCGATAACGATGGGCTGTTCAACAACACCGACAGCGGCTTGTCCGGCGTGGTGCTCAACCTGACCGGCACCGATACCAACGGCAATGCCATTACCCGCACCACGACCACCACGGCCGACGGCCGCTATAGCTTCGTCGGGCTGCCGGAAGGCACCTATACCGTGACCGAACCGACGCAGCCGCCGCGCACCAATAACGGCATCACCACCGCGGGCACGGCCGGCGGCACGGCCACTCCGGTCGGGGTGGTGCCATCGGCCATCAGCAACATCAATCTGACGGGCAACAACACGACATCGGCCGAGAACAACTTCGCCGAGGTGCCGATCCTGGTCGGCGTGGTCTCGGGGAGGGTCTATGTCGATACCAACGGCAACGGCGTGGTCGATCCCGGCGAGGTTGGCATTGCGGGCGTCACCATGCGCCTGTCCGGCACCGACATCCACGGCAACGCGGTCAACCTGACTACCACCACAGCCGCAGACGGCCGCTACAGTTTCGCCAATTTGCAGCCGAGCAATGCCACCGGCTACATCATCACCGAAGTGCAGCCGGCGCTGTATGCCGACGGTCGTACCACGGTGGCGCCGGGCAACCCCGGTGTACCTGCCTCGGTCAAGCCGGTGTTGCCCAACAATGCCGACATCATCCGCAATGTGGTCGTGCAGGCGGGAGACAACCTGGCCGACTACAACTTCGGCGAAGGCGGCGCGCTGACGTTGCGCCCACCGATTGTCAATGGCTACGTCTACCTCGACAGCAACCACAGCCGCGTGCGCCCCGACGACGGTTCCGCCGCCGGCGTGGCAGGCTGGACAGTCAAGCTGACCCAGGCCGGCGCGTTGATCTGCACCGTCACCACCGACGCCAACGGCTTCTACCAGTTCGACAACCTGCATTGCCCCGGCTATGAGGTTTCCGGCTTGCCGACCGGTTCCAACTTTGAGATCGCCTTCAGCCGCGATGGCAATGTGCTGCCCCAGGTGCCGACTTCGGGCGGAAGCCGCGGCAATACCAACAGCGGCGGCAAGATCACCGGCATCACGCTCACCGCGGCCGATGAAGTGATCGAGCAGAACCTGCCGCTGGATCCGTCGGGCGTGGTGTATGACTCGCAGACCCGCCAGCCGATCTCCGGCGCGACCGTGACCATCTCGGGGCCGGCCGGCTTCAATCCGGCGACCCATCTGGTCGGCGGCAGCGCCAGCCAGGTCACCGGCGCCGACGGTTTCTACCAGTTCCTGCTGCAGAACGCATTTCCGCCGGGTATCTATACGCTGACCGTCACCAGCCCCGGCGGCTATCTGCCGGCGCCGTCGTCCAGCCTGCCGCCATGCAACGGCACGGTCACGGTGGGCGGCGTTCCGAACCCGGCGCTGGTCCAGGCCAGCAACACCGCGCCGGCATTGGCGGTCGCTGCTGCCAATCCGGCGGCCTGCGTGGGGATCGTGGCAGGTGGCGCGCCGACCACGCAGTACTACATGAGCTTCGTGATCACCGCGGCGTCGGCGGACATCCTGAATAACCACATCCCGCTGGACCAGGCCAACAGCGATGTCATCACGGTGTTCAAGACCACGCCGATGGTGAACGTGTCGCGCGGCGACCTGGTGCCGTACACCATCACCGCCGTCAACAACAAGGGTTATGCGATCACCGGCGTGAACGTGCGCGACCAGGTTCCGGCAGGCTTCAAGTACCGCACCGGCAGCGCCACCTACAACGGCGTGCGGGCCGAGCCAGCAGTAAGCGGCCGCCTGCTCACCTGGACCAGCCAGAACTTCGCTCCCAATGAGAAGAAGACTTACCGCCTGATCCTGGTGGTCGGTACGGGCGTCGGCGACGGCACCTATATCAACCAGGCCTGGGCCGGAAGTTCATCCAATGCCTTGCTCTCGCGCATTGCCCAGGCGCCGGTGCGCATCGTCCCCGACCCGACCTTCGATTGCCCGGACATCATCGGCAAGGTGTTCGACGACCAGAACGCCAACGGCTACCAGGACGATGGTGAACCCGGCATCCCTGCCGTGCGCCTGGTCACCCCACGTGGCCTGCTGGTGATGACCGATGCGGAAGGGCGGTTCCACGTGCCATGCCCGGATATCCCCAACCAGGACCGCGGCGCCAACTTCGTGATGAAGCTCGACGAGCGCACGCTCCCCAGCGGCTATCGGGTGACCACAGAAAATCCCCGCGATGTACGCATCACGCGCGGCAAGGTGACCAAGCTCAATTTCGGCGCCACGATCCACCGCGTGGTCCGGCTGGAACTGAGCGACAGTGCCTTCGTGGCCGGCAAGACGGAACTGCAGGCGCAATGGCAGGCGCAGCTGGATGCGCTGCCGCAGCAGCTGCGCCAACGGCCGTCCGTGGTGCGCCTGGCCTACCAGGCCGGCAGCGATGCTCCTGATCTGGTGCGCCAACGCATCGATGCGATACGCAAGCAGATCCAGGACCGCTGGCACGCGCTGAAAGGGGAATACACGCTCAATATTGAAACCGAGGACGCACAATGAAAACAAGACGTCGCCCGACATCTGCCCCCACGTTACGCGCCAGGAAGCTCGCCGTCGTACTGAGCGCCGTGGGGCTTGCCTGCCTGCCGGTACGCGCGCAAGAAAGCGGCAACGCCATCGCGGCTGATGCCGACGGCGCCCAGATCCGGGGCAAGATGGTGGACCGCAGCCGCACGTTGCTGGAACCGGTCGCGCCGAATACCGAAATCCAGTCCTCCCAGTTCGGGCAGTTGCCGCCATCGGCGCTGACCGATGGCGAGAAACGCGTGATGCTGGAAACCGTTGCCCCGGAAAGCGAAGCCCAGGGCAAGCTGAAAATCGAGGACGAGGTGGCCGGCAGCTACTTCGCTTCCGGACGGGCCGTGCTGACGCCGCGCACCGTCGCCGCCTTGAACGGGCTGGTGGCGTCGCTGCAGGGAAAGCGCGATATCCATATCGAGATCATCGGCCATACCGACAACCAGCGCATCGCCGCCTCGCTGCGGCCGACGTTTGCCGACAACCAGGCGTTGTCCGAGGCGCGTTCGCTGGCAGTAGCGCAATTCCTCAGGCAGGGCCTGCAATTGCCGGCCGAGGCGTTTTCGGTCAGCGGCCGGGGCGAATCGCAGCCGGTGGCCAGCAATAACACGCCGGAAGGCATGGCGAAGAACCGGCGCGTTGAATTGCGCGTGTGGTACCGCGAAGCGCCAGTGGCGGTCACGCGTGAAAAGCTGGTCGACCACAATGCATGCGTGGCCAATCCGGCCGCAACCGAGATGCCGTTTTCCATCACCGTGGACGGCCATCCGGTCGAGCTGGACAACCAGGCCCAGGAGGCCGACCGCCAGCGCTGCGTCGACGTTGCGCTGGAGAAGGCCGACATCCAGATCAAGTTCGACCCGCTCAATACCGTTCCGGCACTGAACATCTGGGTTGCGCCGAGCACCGCCGTGCGCGGCCGGCCGATTTATTTCGGCACCTATACCAATTACGTCTGGTGGCAGAAGAAAGCCGAATTGCGCGTGTTCGCCAAGGGCCAGTCGGCCCAGCAGACGCCGTTTGCAGTGGTGCCGTTTGCGCCGGGCGAGGCGGTGCAGTGGCAGGCGCCGGACAACGCGCCCGACGAGCTGGTGTATCTGATGCGCGTCTATGACAAGAATGGCCAGTTCGACGAGACGCTGGTCAAGCCGCTGCGCCTGGCCGAGCGTGCCGACGCCTTGTCCAATGCCGAACGCCAGCAACGCGAAAAGCTGGCAGGATGGGGCGAGTCCGGCCTGAACCTGAAGAACATACCGGCCCGTGGCGGCTCGGTCTCCATCAGCGGCGAACATGTCAAGAATGGCGACAGCATCAGCGCCATGGGCATGCCGGTACCGGTGGACGAGAAGGGCAAGTTCGCCATGCGCCAGATCCTGCCGCCTGGTCCGCATCAGGTCGAGGTCGCGGTACGCGACAGCGACGGCAAGGCCGCGATCTTCCGCCGCAACCTTTCGATCGCCGACCAGGACTGGTTCTACTTCGTCGTGGGCGACCTGACGGTAGGCCAGGACCGTACCACCGGCCCGGCGCAATTGGTCACGACCGATACCTCGCACTACAACAACGAGACCTGGATCGATGGCCGGGGCGCGTTCTACCTGAAGGGCAAGATCAAAGGCGACTATTTGCTGACGGCCAGTGCCGACACGCGCGAACAGCCGCTGCGCGACCTGTTCTCCAACTTCCAGACGAAAGACCCCAACTACCTGCTGCGCCGCATCGACCCTGACCGCTATTACCCGGTCTACGGCGACGACAGCACCATTACCGACGACGCGCCGACGCAGGGCAAGTTCTACGTCAAGTTGGAAAAGGATTCGTCCTATGTAATGTGGGGTAACTTCCAGACCGCCTGGACCGGTACGGAGCTGACGCAATACAGCCGCGGCCTCTATGGCGCCAATGCGATGTGGAACTCGAAGGAGGCGACGCGCTACGGCGAGAAGGTGACCAGCGTGAATGCCTTTGTGGCAGACCCCGGTACCTTGCAGTCGCGCGAGGAATTCCGCGGCACCGGCGGTTCGCTGTACTACCTGCACCATCTCGACCTGACCGAAGGGTCTGAGCGACTCTGGGTTGAAATCCGCGACAAGGATTCCGGCCTGGTGATCCAGCGTACCCCGCTGACGCCGGCGCAGGACTACGAGATCAACTACCTGCAAGGCCGTCTCACATTGCGGGCGCCGCTGCCATCGGTGGCCGACGGCAGCACGCTGGTGCAGACCTCCAGCGCCAGCGGCAACCCGGTGTACCTAGTGACGACCTACGAGTACGTGCCGGGCCTGTCCGAAATCAGCTCCAGCGCCGTTGGCCTGCGCGCCAGCCATTGGTTCAACGACCACCTGCGCCTGGGCACGACGATCTACCGCCAGGGAGAGGGCGACAACCAGCAGAACCTCAAGGGCATCGATGCGACCTTCCGCCATACGCCCGGCACTTGGGTCAAGGGCGAACTGGCGCGCTCCAGCGGCATCGGCAGCGAAAGCCTGAGCTCGATCACCGGCGGTTACGATTTTGTGGCGAACCAGCGCACTGGCGATGGCGCCACCGCGCGCCGTATCGACGCTGCGGTCGACCTGGGCGATGTGAGCGAGTTCAAAGGCCGCCTGACCGGCTATTGGCAAGAACGCGATCCGAACTTCTCCGGGCCCGGCGCAACCTTGCCAAGTGGCGAAGGACTGTCGCAGAAGGGCATGAGTGCGACTGTGCCGATCGGCGACCGTACCGAGTTTGCCGCCAAGGTCGACACGCGCGAGCAGGTCAACAGTACCGCCAGCCAAAGCGCCAACTCGACGGAAGCGGCGGTGCGGCACAAGATCGATGCCGAATGGGGCGTCTCGGTCGGGGTGCGGCATGACAATCGGTCGGGCATCAATCCGACCGGCGTGATCAACAACGCCAGCTCGCTGCTCTCGCAGAACGGCGCGCGCAATGACGTGATCATGCGGGTGGATTATCGTCCGCTGGAAGAGGGCGAGGCGGAGAAAGCCGTCGCGATGGAAGCTGCGCAAGCGGCCGCCGCCGACAGCGGCAAGGCGCTGGTGGACACGGTGCCGGCGACCAACCTGGGCACGGCGCCGCCGGCTACCGGCTCGGTCTTGCTGACGCCGTCCTCGAACGGCCCGGCATCGTCCATCGTACCGACCACCGGCGTCTCCGCTTCCTCCGAGGTGCGCACCAGCCGCGATGCGACTTCCGCAGCCGGTGTGGCGGCGGCACGCGTGGCAGGCCTGCAGTACAAGTCCTGGGATAGCTATGCATTCGTCCAGGGCACGGTCAGCCGCAGCGGCGACCGCACCGACAATGACCGCATCGGTGTCGGCGGCAGCTGGCGCGCGACCGATAAATTGCGGCTGGGGGCGGAAGCCTCGGGCGGCGACGGCGGCGCAGGCGGGCGGTTGTCGGCCGATTACCAGGTCGATGAGCGCAGCACGGTGTATCTCACCTATACGATGGAGACCGAAAGCGCCGACAGCAACTACGCCGGCCGACAGGCGACGCTGGCCTCGGGGACACACTACCGCTTCAACGACCAGGTCGGCATGTTCGGCGAGACGCGCTGGGCCAACGGCGAAGGGCCGAAGAGCCTGACGCATGCCTTCGGCGTCGACTATGCGCCGGACAACCGCTGGACCTTCGGCGGCAAGTACGAGACCGGCACCCTGTCCGACCCCTTGTCGGGCGACCTCAAGCGTGACGCCATCGGCCTGTCGGCGGCGTTCAAGTACAACGACCTGAAATATGCCAGCGCCATCGAGTACCGCATGGACCGCGGCACCAGCCTGGGCGTGGTCAGCGGAACTTGCCTGACCAATGATACGGCCGGCAATTGCGGCGGCACGGCGGTCAACAACAATCGCCGCACATGGCTGTGGAAGAACCAGGCGCAGTACCAGCTGAGCCCGGCGTGGCGCCTGCTCGGAAAATTCAACCTGTCGCGCAGCAGCAATACGCAAGGGGCGTTCTATGACGGCGACTATACGGAAACCGTCCTCGGTGCCGCCTATCGTCCTATCGACAACGATCGCTGGAACACCTTGTTCAAGTACACCTACTTCTACAACGTGCCTTCGGCAGGGCAAGTCGACGGCGGCGCCTACACCACCAGTTCCACCGGTGGGGCGCTGGACTACGCGCAGAAGAGCCATGTCTTCAACATCGACACTACCTACGATGTGCTGCCGTGGTTGTCGGTCGGCGTGAAATACGGCATGCGCCTGGGGCAGTTGCGCATGTCCAAGACGGAAGGCGAGTGGTTCTCCAGCCGCGCCGACCTGTGGGTGCTGCGCGCCGATTTGCACCTGGTCAAGGAATGGGATGCCCTGGTTGAAGCTCGCCGTCTGCGCGCCAAGGAAGCGGGCGACGCGCGTTCAGGCTTCCTGGCCGGCGTCTATCGCCATGTGAATGAGCACGTGAAGATGGGTGTGGGTTACAACTTCACCGACTTCTCGGACAACCTGACCGATATGTCCTACCGCAGCCGCGGCTGGTTCCTCAACGCATTGGCCACGTTCTGATGTGGGGAGAGAAAGCATCACGCCGCCCGGCAGCCAATGCCGGGCGGCGTGTCGTCAGCAAGAAGATGGAGGCGGGATCAGGGGCGATGCATCACGGCCGACAGGCGATAGCCCAGGCCGCGGTCAGTATGCAGCGGCAATTCGGCGCGGCTGTTCTTGCGCCAGCGGCGGCGCAGGCGGCTGATCAGCTGGTCGAGGCGGCGCTCGTCGTAGTCCAGCCAGTTATGCCCGAGCGCGGTGACGATGTCGCGGCGCGAGACAGTGGTGTGCGGTTTCTTGGAAAGAAGTTCCAGCAGATGCATTTCCTGATGGTTGAGCGCTTCGCGATGTCCGCTGGGCGAGACCAGTTCGCGCTTCATGCCATCGAGCCGCCAACTGCCCGCGCTGAAGCGGCGCACCATCGGCGCCATATGGGCAGAAAGCATTTCCGGCTGGATCGGCTTGGTGAGGTATTGGTCGGCGAACTGGTGCAGGCTGCGGATCTTGTCATCGGTATTGCCGCATTCGCTCAGCAGAATGACGCCGGCCTGCGGGCGCACATGCTGCAGGTGCAGGACGGCCCGGTAACCTTCGCCGTCCGGCATGTCGACGTCAATCATCGCAATGTCGGCATGCGCAATCTGCGGAATGAAATCCTGCATCGACGCCGCTTCGAACACGCAATGGCCTTCCCTTGCCAGCGTCATGCTAAATGCGCGGCGGACTGCCGCAGCCTTTTCCAGTACCAAGATGTTGGCCATGCGATACCTCAATTTTTGTCGTTGTTGGTGATCGGTGTATGCGATGGGAGGCGTGGCTTCCCTATCGTTGCGGCTCCCCTGTGAGCCGCTGCCGCTGTGGCGCCGGACTGTGCCGGCACGGCAATGGCGCGATTATCGCCAGTCAGGTTCGGTCAGAGTAGGGGCTGCTGCGAATGGTTAACAAAGATTAACAATTTCGGCTTGCCTAAACGTTGGCGACGTTTGTGCGAACAGCCGGTGAAAAGGCTGCAATGGCAAAGCAGGAGCGGGTTTGCCGGTATCATGGCGGGTTTCGATGGGGCCGGTGGGCGCTGCATCGATATTGGTTTCCATGTGGAAATTGTGTTCTCTTCGCGGAGGGCGACAAGGAGAAGGACAGTGTCGATGCATATCGCGTTACTTGAAGACGATCCGGATGAGGCGCAGCTGGTGCGCCATATCCTGACCCAAGCCGGCCATACCTGCCGTCATTTCCCGACCGGCGGGAGCCTGATCGACGCTTTGCATCATGAATCATTCGACTTGCTGATCCTTGACTGGATGCTGCCCGACATGACCGGCCACGAGGTGCTGGACTGGGTGCGAGGACATTTGAGCCGCCATGTGCTGGTGCTGCTGCTGAGTAACCGCTCCCTGGAGGAGCATGTCGTGCTGGGCCTGATGGCAGGCGGGGACGACTACATGATCAAGCCTCCGCGGCGCGCCGAATTGCTGGCGCGCGTGCATGCCTTGTCGCGGCGGCTGCAGCCGGGGACGGAGAAAACTCCGGCGTCGGCCCTTGTGCGGGATATTATCGAAACCGGCTTTTACCGCCTGCACCGGGTCTTGCGTACAGTACAGGTGCGCGGCAAACCGGTGGACCTGAAGCCCAAGGAGTTCGAGATTGCCTGCCATCTGTTTGGCAACCTTGGCGGCATCGTCTCGCGCGATACCCTGGTGGAGCAGATATGGGGCCGCGATCTTGTCACCTCGCGCACCCTCGATACGCATATGTCGCAGGTACGCAGCAAACTGGCGCTGCGTCCTGAAAACGGCGTCAAGCTGAATACGATCTATACCCTGGGCTATCGGCTCGACGTGGTCGATCCGGAAGACGACATCTGATCCTCGGCCATCTCGCCGGCTTGCGCATAAGGCAAGCGCAGGATGAAGCGGGCGCCGCCGGACGGCAGATTTTCGGCAAGGATATGCCCGCCATGCCGTTCAACTACCGTCTGCACCAAATTCAATCCAAGGCCTGCGCCAGACTGGGCTGTGGTCCCTGCACGGTAAAACGGCGCGAACACTTGTGCGGAATCGGCTGCCGACAGGCCCGGTCCTTCATCATCGATGCGGCAGACGACTTCCTGAGACAGCTGGCCTTCCAGTGCGATGCTGCAGCGGATCGCGCCTTGTTCGGGACCGTATTTGATGGCGTTGGCGAGCACGTTGCCTAGTGCGCGCACCAGCATCTGGCGCTCGCCGCGTATCCAGTGCGGCTGACCGTCGCTGTCGATGGCGATCGCGACTTGCTTGTCCTGGGCCAGCGCCCACAAATCATCGGCGGCATCGGCCAGCAGGGAATCCATATCAAGATCTTCGAACTGCGGCGGGCCGGAGCGTGCCCGCGCCAGCAAGACGAAATCGTCGGCCAGCGACAAGGTGCTGCGCACCGATTTTTCGATGCGGGAAAAGAGTGTGGCTTCGTCTTGTACCGCCTTGCCCTGGCGGTATAGCGACAACGCGGCAAGGATGGCGGATTGCGGTGCGCGCATGTCATGCGAGATGAAGTTCAGGCTCTGGTCGCGTTGCCGTTCGGCGGTGCGCAGCGCGGTCAGGTCGGTCAGCGAAATGATCCAGCCGATCAGGGCGCCGCGCGCATTGTGCGAGGCTGTGCCGCGCACCAGGAGAATACGGCCGAGCGGGTCCGTGATTTCGATGCCGGCTGTGCCGGCTCCCGCCATCAAGTGCGCAGGCCAGCTACGGTCGTTCTGGGTGGACGCAATCGACGCGATCAGGCGGGCGATGTCCTGGCCCTGTCCAAGCGGCATTTTCAGCGGGAGGAACAGCTCTTGCGCCTTGCGGTTGAACAGCATCAGGCGGCCTTCCTGATCGATTACCAGATTCGCATCCGGCATGCTGTCGAGGTTGTCCGCGACGAACTGGTGCAGATCCAGCATACGGCGCGTAGCGGCGCGTGCGGCTTCAATCCGGCGTTCGAGGAATTCCCAGCGGCGCCGCGCGGGACGCGGACGGATTGGCAGCGGCACGCTGGCGGCCAGCCGGATGGTTTCCTCATCGAGGTAGCGCAAGGCCGATTCAAGCCGGCGCCAGCTCCATAGCGGGTACACCAGCCAAAGCAGCAGCAGCGATCCGGAAGGGGCCAGCCAGATGTCGTGCCGGAACAGCAGCATGCAGGCGGCGGCAACCAGTATCGTCAACAGCACGCTCAGGCCCAGTGCGGCGCGCGGCGAGAGAACAGTGAAGCCGAGCAGTACGAGCAGCGCAGGCAAGGCGGTAAAGACGACGGCTATTGTCGTGGACGGTGTGCGGATGTTGCGGCCTTCGCGCAGTGCGCCGAAGATGTTGGCGTGGATTTCCACACCGGACATCAATCCCGGATGCGACCCTTGCGGTATGGGAAACAGATCCCCCAGGCCGGCGCCGACCACGCCGACCAGCACCGTCTTGTCACGGAAGAAGGCGGCCGGAACGGTTCCGTGCAATACGTCGATATAAGAAACATGGTGGAAATGGCCGGCAGGACCGAAGAAGGGAATGCGCAGCAGGCGTTCGCCATCGTCCTTGGCCAGGTAGTTTGCATCGGGCGAGGCCAGGCGATTGAGCGCGGCGCCGAACGCGAGCCAGCGGTAGCGCCCCAGGTATTCATGCAAATTGACATTGCGGACGCGGCCATCGCCGCCGATATTCAGCTGGATGTGGCCCAGTCCTGCCGCCGCGGCAGCCAGGGACGGAATGGGCAGGCGAGGGGCGATGCCGGCTTCGCTGCGGGTTGTCAGGATGGGCAGGATGACGTTATGCCGGCGTGCCAGCGCCGCAGCCAATGCGTGATCGCCTGCGGTGTTGGCGTTGTCGCTCTCGGTCAGCAGCAGGTCCAGGCCGATGGCCTTGGGCGAGCCATTGTTGAGGACATTGACCAATTGCGCATGGATGCCGCGCTTCCAGGGCCAGCGGCCGAGTTCGGCAATGCTCTTGTCATCGATGGCGACGATGACGATATCGTCCGGGGCCGGACGTTCCAGCGTGGGGACGAGGTGATCGTAGACGATGCGGTCGGCGGCGCGCAGTGCCCCGTCCTGCAGCAGCAGGGCCGCCGCCAGCGTGGCGCAGAACAGGACCAGCCATTCGAAGCGCAGCCAGGCCCGCCTTGCCTCATAGCGCTGGCCGGGGGCGGTCGACGAAGGCGGGATGACGGGATCAGTCCGCACGGACCGGCCCCGGGCCGCTGTTCAGGCTGCCGCCATCACCGGTGCGCCAGCGCCGTTCCACCACGTATTTCTGGGGCGGCGAAAAGGCGCCCCGATAGCCGTCAGGATCGATGCTTTGCACCCGGGCATAGTAAGTACCGGCCTCAGGCGTGGCAAATGACACGGCAGACTCGGTGGTTTCGATGTGCTGGCTGGCGTGTTCGAATCCGGGTGTCGCCGCGCTTTCAAAGACGAATTGCTGGCCGGTTTCCCCGCGCCAGGAAAATCGCATCCGGTCTGCCTCCTGGCTGGCCTCGGGCGCTTGCTGCTGCGGCAGGACCGCCAATGGGGCGGCATCGCTCCACGGGCCTTGGGCGAATTTCCCGGCCTTGTCCGCGATACTGGCCACGCGCCAGTAATACAGTCCTTCCTTCAGGCCGGACTGTTGGTCGTGGTTGGACGCCAGTTCGGGGCGGTCGCTGAGCAGGTCGCTGAAACCGGGATCGCGGGCGATTTGCAAGCGATAGCGGACGGCATCGCCGACCTGCGCCCATTGGAAAGCGATATCGGCCGCGGCGCCGTCCGCCATCCGTACTTTCGGCCCGGGCGTTTGCAGCAGCGGGGCGAACGGCCTCGCTTTGACGTGCAGCGGCTGCACCGCTTCCATGCCTTCCAGGCCGATGCTGTCGATGGCGCTGGCGCGGATGACATAGTCGCCGTCATCCAGGTCGGCAAAGCGCGCCAGTGCCTGGCCATGTCCGCCGGGCACGCGTGTTTCCGCGACGCGATGCAGGCCGTCCTGGTCGGTGGAAACGGTGACGCGAAATGCGGCGGCATCCGGCTGCGCCAGCTGGACGCGAACCGGCAGGCGCTCCTGGACGGCGGCGCCATCCATCCGGGGCGCCGGCAACAAGGGAATCGGCGCCGACTGGCGGCCATCGCTGCCGACCACGCTGCCATAACTGGCGATGATCGGGTGCGCCGCCTGCTGCTTGCCGTTGGCTGTTACGCCGACCGTTCCGTTGAGTACCTCGCTATAGGTCTGCTGCGGTTCGGCATTGACCCGGAAGCGTGTGCCGCGCACGCCGGCAATGGCCAGCGGGGTCTGGATCTGGTACTGGGCGCCGGGCAGCTTGAAGGGCGTGACTTCGGAGCTCACGCGGCCCTGCTTGAGCGTGAGCTGGGTGCGGGAGCGTTCGGTGTAATCCTGGATGCGCAGCAACGTGAGCTGGAGATTGCTCGACGGCGGCAGGGCAAAGGTGGTGCCGTCCTGCAGCTGGAACGTGATGAAGCCATCGTCGTCGGTGACGATCACCGCGCCTTCCGGCACTTGCGCGCCGATCCGGCTGTCGACCACTTCGCCTGCCTTGTTTGTCATGTTGACCGCGCCGCGCAATGCGACGACGGTGGCAAAAGCACTCCTGTCCGGCAGCAGGCGCGAGGGGACGGTAATCTCGCTGCCGATCGGGATGGTGCGGTCGTTGGCGATGCGATTGGCTTTCGCGATGGCAGGCCAGTTTTTGGCGGTGCCGGTGAATTTGAGTGCGATCGAGGAAAGCGTTTCCTGCTGTGCAATGTGATAGGAGATGTCGGCGTTTTTCCTGGCGATCTCTCCGGGAATGCCGAGTTTTCCGGCCATTGCCGGGGCGGAAGCGGCAATGATCAGCATGGCGATGGCCGAGCTTTTCAGGACGGTATGCGTATGCATGCGAATTGTTTCCCCATGGCCGGATGCGCTCAGTGTGAATCGGTTGTCCGATCCTTCGCTTCGTCTCACTTCACTCGTTGGACGCAGGCCAAAATGCGCGAGCATACTACGAGCGGCTAGTCGATGCTGACATTTTCTGACTGCTTTCCCTGAGCCGAATCAAACGCGTGAATACGCGGCGCGCCAGGACGGCAATCCCCTTGGGATGTGCTCAGGCTCAGCACATCGTAATTCTTTCTGTGAAGCAATAACCTTTGCCGTGCACGGTTTTGAGTGGCAGGTCGCTGGTGGTGCAGTCGCGCCATTTGCGGCGCAGGCGGCTGACCATTTTTTCCAGTACGCGCTCGTCGAATGCAAGCCAGTCGGTGCCGAACGCATGGGCAATCGTCGAGCGGTCGGCCACATGACGCGAGCTGCCGGCCAGCAGTTTCAGCAAGGTCATTTCCTTGTCATTGATGCCCAATGTATCGTGCCGGGGCGCATGCAAAATGCGTGCGGTCGTGTCCAGCCGCCAGGCATCAGGCGTGACTCGCCGGGCGATCGCATCGATATAAGCGCATAGCACATCGAGCTTGAGCGGCTTCGATTCGCAGAAGTCGGCGCCGGCGACCAGGCCCTTGATGCGGGAGTGCGTACTGTCATGCTCATCGGCCAGCAGCACGATGCCCACGCGCGGGTCGGCTCGCCGTATCGATTCGGTGAGTGCCTGGCCGCCGCCGTCATCCAGGCCGGCATCGATGACCACGATATCGACGTTGCCGTTGCCAAGGGCGGCGCCGGTTGCGGCCGGGCGCCGGCTGACCGCATGTCCGCGCTGCTCCAGGTACTGCGGCAGAACGCGATCGGGTTCGTCCCCGTGATGGGCATCATGGATTAGCAACACGCGTGCCATGCCCGCCTCCGTCAAGCTTTCGGATGCAGCAGGGGCGCTACTGCGCCATGCGCATGCATGCGAAAGAGAGATTGAAAACGGTGTTCGGCGCGGCAATACATGTTGCTTTTCTCCTTGTTGTGCCGGAAGTTCCCCGCATGGCGAGGCAACGCATCCTTCCGGATCGACGAATAAAGGTAGTCATGTGCTCTTGGTGTTGACGCAGGCGTTATCGAAGAGACGAGGAGCCTGCCATCGGGATGCCGTTGGCAGAACTGCATGCAGATGCCGCGCGCAGTCATCCGGTACCGCAAGGAATGGACATGCCGGGCATTGCCGATTACATTTCCCCTACGCAAGAAATCCCACGGCCGTAGTCTCCCACTGCCGTGTTCCGCCAGACCGGTTGGACCCTCCTTCCAATCCGATGCAGAACGGGGACGAATTTATAGCAAGACAAAGGTTTTGAAACGGGCCGATTTTTGCCACAATGCGCGATTGTTTTGGCAGAGGGAAAAATATTTTGGAAATCCCCGTTTTTTAAGAACTATCAGGTAATTTCCGGGAATTCCTTTTTCAACAACACATGATGCTCAACACCTTGCCCTCGGCTGTTGTGGGCCCTTTGCTGGGACAACGGATCCTGATCGTCGACGATGTCGAGGAGGACCGTATCCTGTTGACCGATTTCCTGCTGCGGCAAGGATGCCGGCTGTATGTCGCCAAAGATGGGCAGGATGGATACCGCAAGGCGCAAAGCGTGCAGCCGGACCTGATCCTGATGGATATCCGCATGCCGGTATGCGACGGGATCGCGGCCTGCCGCCTGCTCAAGGCCAATCCGGGGACGCACGCCATTCCATTGATTTTCCTGAGTGCTGCGGCATCGACCGAAGAGAAGATCGCCGGCCTTGCTGCCGGCGCGGTGGATTACGTCACCAAGCCGTTCGATTTCGAAGAGGTGCGCTTGCGGTTGTGCGTCCATGTCAAATCCAATGCGCAGGGGCGTTCGCAGCAGGAAGCAGGGGAGCCGGAGTGGCCCCAGAACGGCACCAGCACGCTCGATGTCGTCCTGTTCCAGGCGACGCGCCGTTTGCTGCTCGAAGCATTGGACCAGACCCTCGGCTTGAACGAGCTTGCGGCGGCGGTCGGCACCAATGCCCGGCGCCTGAACGCCGCATTCAAGCATTGCGCCGGAGTGACCGTATTCGATTTCCTGCGTGAGGAACGCATGAAGGAAGCGCGCCGCATGCTGTCGGAAACCGCGCTGGAGATCGGCGCCATTGCGCGTGAGGTGGGTTACGGTAGTGCGGCCAATTTTTCAACGGCTTTCCGTGAACGTTTCGGCATGCCGCCGAGCCAGTTCCGCCGCTGACAGCAATGCGCGCGGCCATCTTCCGGTTTCTTTATATGCTGGCCTTCTTGTCGTCGCTGGCCGGCGTCGGCGCCGCCCTGGCCGCTGATGCCCAATCCGGCGTGGCGCCGGTGGATATCGCCGGGGTTTCCGGCATGCTCGCGCTGCGTAGCCAGTTGGCGGTGCTGGAAGACCCGTCCGCACGCCAGGATGTGCAAGCCGTCATGGCCCGCAGCGATTGGCAAACCGTCACCGACAGGCGGCTCAACGGCGGCTACAGCAGTGCCGCCGTCTGGCTGCGGGGTGCGCTGTTCAACAGCAGCGAGGTGACTGTCACGCGCTGGCTGGCGGTCGGTTCGACGCGGCTGGAGCGCGTGACGTATTTCCGCTTGCCGGCCGACCGGGGCAAGGCACAGGAAGTGATTTATTCCGGTAACGCCGTGCCGCTGGACCAGCGGCCCGAGGTCTCGCATATTCCCTTGTTTCCCGTGACGCTGGCACCCGGCGAACGCATTGACTTCGCACTGAAGATCCAGACCCGTTCGGCACTGGATGTCAATATCGCGCTGTGGGAACCCAGTGTGTTTCGCCAGGATGAAGGGCGGGAGCTGGCGGCGCAGGCCATCCTGATCGGCTTGCCGGTGCTGCTGGCGTTGTATGCCCTGATCCAGGGCGTCGTCTGGCGTGACCGCGGTTTTTTGCTGTTGGCTGTCTGGATTGGTTTTGCGCTGGCATATATCTGTTCGTTCCAGGGTTACCTGTACCGCTACGCCGTTCCTGATGGCGGGGAACTGCTGGTGCGCGCGCCATCGACGATTGCCGGCATCACCAGCGCGATCTATGCGGTGATGACCTTGGAGTTCGTCGGCATCCAGCGTGTGCGTTTCTGGAAGCGGACTTACCGCGTCATGATCGCGACGATGCTGGCGCTGAGCGCCTGGACGGCATTGGGCGATTACCGTGCCGCCGCCCAGGTGTCCAACATGGTCATCGGTATCTTCTACCTGTTCTGGATCGCTTCGATGCTGTATGCATGGCGCCGGCGCATGCCCAATGCGTTGCTGTTCCTGGTGTCTTTTGCGCTGGTCTGGCTGATGATGTGCGGGAAACTGCTCGAACTTAACGGCATCGTGGAACGCGCATGGCTGGCCGGATGGAAGATGTCGTGGCTGTTCCAGCTTGGCTTGCTGCCGATGATGACGCTGATCGTGTTTGGCCGCTCGCTGGAGATCTACCGCAAGCATATGCAAATGCAGCAGGCGCTGCTCGATACCCAGGCGCAAGAGCAGGTGCAACTGGAGAAGGCGGTGACCGAACGCACCAAGGAACTGCGGGAAGCGCTGATTTCCGCCGATGAGGCTAACCATGCCAAGACCGATTTCCTTGCGCGCATCAGCCACGACCTGCGCACGCCGCTGACATCCATCCTGGGATTTTCCGACATGGTGCAGGCCAGCGGCAGCGAGAATGCCGGCCACGGCCGCATCATCCGGCGCAGCGCCATGCATATGCTCAACATGGTCAACGACCTGATCGACTACGCGCGCGGCGATAACGCCGATACCGTGCAGAAGGCGCCGGTCTATGTACATGCGCTGATCAACACCATCGCACAGGAGGGCGCCGAGCTGGCGCGCCGCAAGAACAACCGCTTTGCGTTTCGTGTCGTGGGTGCGTTGCCGCCAGTGCTCCAGCTCGATGCCAAGCGCCTGCACCGCATCCTCGGCAACCTGCTGGACAATGCCGCAAAGTACACCAGCGACGGCAACATTGAACTGCAGGTGGAATGCCTGCCTGGCACGGGCGATACGGCGGCAGTACTGGAGTTCCGCATCAAGGACAGTGGCTGCGGCATCGCGCCGGAACACCAGGCGCGCATCTTCGAGCCGTTCGAACGGGCCGATGCCGCCCGCTCCGAACCGGGCATCGGCCTGGGATTGGCCATCGTGAGGCAGTGGACCATGCGCATGGATGGATCGATCGATATCGACAGCGCGGCCGGTGTGGGGACATTGATCACCTTGCGCTTGCCGGCGGAAACCGCTGCCGAAGAAAATATAGCGCGCCACCACGTGCTGGATACCACCGAGGTGCTGTCGCTGATTGACGGCAGCGGCCGCCTGGTATGGGTGGTGGAGGACAGTGCCGAGATTCGGCAACTGCTGATGGACCAGCTCTCCAGCCTCGGTTTTACGGTGGAATTGATGGCCGATGGCGTTGCCGCGATCGAGCGCATGCAGGCGCCGGATGTGCGATGGCCCGACCTGCTGATGACGGATTACCTGATGCCCGGCGCCGATGGCGGGGAAGTGCTGCGGGCGGCGCGGCAATACCTTCCCGGCGTGCCTGTGATGCTCCTGTCCGCAACACCGAAGTCGAGCTATGACACGGAGGGCAATACGCAGCAGGACTTCGATGCCAGCTTGCTCAAGCCGATCGATTTGCTGGAGCTCCAGGATGCGCTGGGCCGGCTGCTCAAGCTTGACGAGCTAAGAAGGACCGAGCCTGAGCCGGACGATGTCCCGCTATTGCTGCCCCCTGAAAAGGCGCTGCGCACCGCGCACCAGTGGATCGATCTTGGCGCGATCTCCGACTTGCTCGACTGGGCCGAAGCAGTCAGGCGGGATTATCCCGAGTGCGAGGCATTTTATCTGCGCGCACGGCAGTTGATCGGGCAGGGGAACCTGGCCGGGCTCGGCCAGTTGTGCCGTCAATAGGAACTCCAGAAGGAGGGGCGTCGATGCGGCATGGCTTAAGCCGGCTGCAACGCGTTCTTGGCATCCTCCACCTGGATGGTGGACGGCAACTTCACTCCGTTTTTTGCCGCGAGTATCTCCGCCATGACGCTCACGGCGATTTCCGGAGGCGTCTTGCTGCCGATGTAGATGCCTACCGGCCCGTGAAGGCGGGACAAGGATTCCTGGCTTTCGCCGAAGTGGGTGGCCAGGCGGTTGCGCCGGTTTGCGCTATTGCGCCGGGAGCCGATGGCGCCGATGTAGAAGGCCTGGCTGTGCAAGGCTTCCAGCAATGCCAGGTCGTCCAGTTTGGGATCGTGCGACAGGGCCACGACGCAACTCCTGAGGTCGGGGCGGAAAGCCACAACGGCATCGTCGGGCATGTCGGCCGTGGTCTTGATGCCAGGGATCGTCCAGGCATCCAGATATTCCCTGCGCGGATCGCACAAGGTGATATCGAAGCCATTGAACAGCGCCATGGTCGCCAGGTATTGCGCCAATGTCCCCGCGCCGATCAACAGCATGCGGTAGGCCGGCCCCAGCGTGACGGAGAGCTGGCGCCCATCGAATTCGACCTCGGCCGGCGCTACCGCCTTGTTCAATGCCACATGGCCATCCGTGCAGCGCAGGCTGCGTGTGACCAGGGTGCCATGATCCAGTGTGCGCACCAGTTCATCCAGGAGCGCGGCGTCCGGATTGAATTCCAGGAGCAGTTCCAGCGTGCCGCCGCAAGGCAGGCCGAACCGGTGTGCTTCATCCGCCGATACCCCGTAGCGGACTACCTGCGGTGCGCGGCCTGGTATTCCCGGCCCGCCATTGGCGCGGCTATAGCGGTCGATCAGGTCATCCTCGATGCAGCCGCCCGAAACGGAACCCGAGATACGCCCATCTTCCCGCAAGGCCAGCATCGAGCCGGGCGGACGTGGCGACGATCCCCAGGTATGCACCACCGTCGCCAGCAAGGCGGGCCGGCCGGAGACGCGCCAGTCCTTCAATTCGCGCAATACGGTGAGGTCAATGCTTTCCATGTTGTTCTCCGGTGCCAGTGTCAGTGCCAGATGTTTGCCGTTGCTTCAAGATCGCGTGGACACGCGCCAGGTCTTCGGTGGTGTCGACGTCGGCGATGATGCCTTCGTCGTCGAGTTCCAGATCCAATACTGCATTGAGGGCACGCTGGGCCTGGACGAGCGCGGCAGCGCCGGCATCGCCGCGCAGCGCCGCCAACGCGTTGCCGTGGACGCTGGCAAAGCCGACCGGATGCCCGCGTTGCCCGCGCCAGTGCGGCACAACCACTTGGGACGCCGACAGGGCTTGGGCGACAAGGCGCAGGCTGCCGGGCGCTACCAGCGGCAAGTCGCCGGGCAGGATCAGCCAGCCGGAGGCATCGGCGGCGGCGAGCACGCCGGCCGCGATGGAGTCGCCCATGCCACCGTGGACGTTGCGGACAAGATGCCAGCGTAGCCCGCTCGCCGTCGCGGCATCGAGCACGTGCTCCAGCACGGCGCGTCCGTCCAGCGGCGCGTCCAGCTTGTGCACCGTGCCGCCCGATGCCCGGAACCGGCTTCCTGCACCGGCGGCCAGGATCAGCACTGCCGGCATGGCGGTATCCATCAGGTCACGTCCGGCAGTTGCGGCAACAGCTTGTCGAGCGTCAGCGGATAGTCCCGCAGGCGTACGCCCGTGGCGTGATAGACCGCATTGGCGATGGCCGCGCCGACGCCGCACAGGCCGAGTTCGCCAACGCCCTTGGCTTTCATCGGCGAGGACATCGGGTCCGTCTCATCCAGGAAAATCACCTCCTGATGAGGGATGTCCGCATGTACCGGAACCTCATAGCCCGCGAGGTCATGGTTGACGAAGAAGCCGCGCCGCTTATCCACCACCAGGTCTTCCATCAATGCCGCTCCCACGCCCATCGTCATGGCGCCGATCACTTGGCTGCGGGCCGACTTGGGGTTGAGGATGCGTCCGGCGGCGCATACGGCCAGCATCCGCCGGATGCGGGTTTCGCCTGTGTAGAGGTCGACGCCCACTTCAACGAAATGGGCGCCAAAAGTCGATTGCTGGTAGCGCTTCGTCAAGTCGCCGAACTGTATGCTGTCTTCCACCACCAGCTCGCCAGCCGTCGCCGCCTGGGCCAGCGGGATGGATTTGCCGCCGGCACGCACCATGCCGTCGGAAAATTCGGCAACCGATGCATCCATGCCCAGGCGTTGCGCCACCGTCTCGCGCAACTTGACGGCAGCGGCGTAGACGCCCGCGGTCGAGCTGTTGGCTCCCCATTGGCCACCGGAACCGGCCGACACCGGAAAGTCGGAGTCGCCCAGCTTGACGACTACCTTGTCCAGCGGGAGCCCCATCATCTCGGCGGCGGTCTGGGCAATGATGGTGTAGCTGCCCGTGCCAAGGTCCGTCATGTCGGTCTCGACTGTCACCACACCTGCCGGCGACAGCCGCAAGCGGGCGCCCGATTGCATGACCAGGTTATTGCGCAAGGCCGCCGCCACACCCATGCCAACGAGCCAGCGGCCGTCGCGCATGCTGGCCGGCTGCGGATTGCGGGCATGCCAGCCAAAGCGCTCGGCGCCTGTGCGCAAACATTCGATAAGGCGCCGCTGCGAGAATGGCCGATCCGGGTTGCCGGGGTCTACTTTGGTTTCATTCTTGATGCGGAACATGACGGGGTCGATCCGGAGCTTCTCCGCCATCTCATCCATGGCGATTTCAAGCGCCATCAGCCCCGGCGCTTCGCCCGGCGCGCGCATGGCATTGCCTTCCGGCAGGTCGAGAACCGATAACCGGTTTCCGGTGAGCCGGTTTGCGCCCGCATAGAGAAGCTGGGTCTGCTGGACGGCGTTCTCGGGCTTGCCGCCTGGCAGGTTCCCGGACCAGCTTTCGTGGGCGATCGCGGTAATCCTCCCATCGCGGCTGGCGCCGATCCGGATGCGCTGTATGGTCGCCGGGCGATGCGGGGTATTGTTGAACATGAACGGGCGTGTCAACGCGACTTTTACCGGGCGGTTGAC
Organism: Herbaspirillum chlorophenolicum; assembly: GCF_001189955.1. Lineage (GTDB taxonomy): Bacteria > Pseudomonadota > Gammaproteobacteria > Burkholderiales > Burkholderiaceae_D > Herbaspirillum > Herbaspirillum chlorophenolicum. The sequence continues at coordinate 37,880 of NZ_LFLT01000039.1, forward strand.
GGCTTTCGCTCCCAATGCGGCCAGGACCGCTTCCGCGCGCAAGAAAAGTTTTCCGCCGAACCCGCCGCCGATATAGGGGGAGACCAGGCGAACCTTTTCTTTGGGGATGCCCAGCGTCCTGGCCAGATCGCCGCGTCCCCAATCCACCATCTGGTTTGAGGTCCAGACAGTCAAGCGGTCGCCTTGCCAGGTGGCGATCGATGCATGCGGTTCCATCATCGCGTGCGCATGGTCCGGGGTCGTATAGGTGGCATCCAGCCTGACAGGAGCAGCGGCGAATGCGCCCTCGAAGTCGCCGGTGCGCTGATCGGATTTGCCGCCGGCAGAGTGCGCGCCGCTTGATTTGGTCTGGGCCAGGTCGAAGGAGCCTGTTTCAGGGATGTAGTCGACATTGAGCAGTTGGGCCGCGGCCCGCGCCTGTTCGAACGTCTCGGCGATCACAACGGCGATGGCCTGGTGGTAATGCTGGATCTCGGGGCCGCCCAGCAGGATCGCGGTGTTGAAGATCCCCAGGCCCAGCTTGCCTGCATTCTCCGCGGTCACCACCGCCAGGACGCCCGGGGCACGGCGCGCTGCGCCCGCATTCATGGCGCGGATACGGCCTTTGGCGATGGATGAGCCGACCACGTACCCATAGGCCGCATTGGGGGCGGCTTCATTCTGCTCGTAAGCATAGGGCGCGGCGCCGGTGGTTTTGAGATGGCCATCGACACGGTCGACCGCATGGCCGATCACCTTCAGCTGGTCGATGGGGTTGGTGGTGGCAGGGGTATCGAATCGCATGGCATCAGCCTTTCTTCGCTTCCGCCAGCACCGCGGCGAGGGTTCGTTTGGCCAGAGTAATCTTGAACGCATTCTCCGGAGTCGGCACGGCGCCGGCCAGCAAGCCTTGGGACACAGCGGCTGCGCCTTCGGGCAAGGAAGCCTCCGCCGCTTCCACCCGCCACGGTTTGTGCGCCACGCCGCCCAGCGCCACGCGTCCGCTGCCGTCGGGATGGATGATGGCTGCCACGGATACCAGTGCGAAGGCATAGGAGGAGCGATCCCTGACCTTTCGGTAAAAATGCCGGCCGCCAGGCGGTTTGGGCAAGGTGACGGCCGTGATCAGTTCGCCGGGAGCGAGCGCATTTTCTATGTGGGGCGTGTTGCCAGGAAGATGGTGAAAATCGGCGATGGGGATGATGCGGGAACTGCCATCGGGACGAACGGTTTCCACGCTGGCATCGAGCAGGCGCATGGCTACCGCCATGTCGCTGGGATGTGTGGCAATGCACGACTGGCTGGCCCCGATGACCGCATGCTGGCGGCTGAACCCGGCTGCCGCGGAACAGCCGCTGCCGGGCTTGCGCTTGTTGCAGGGCTGGTTGGTGTCATAGAAGTAGGGGCAGCGTGTGCGCTGCAGCAGGTTGCCGGCAGTAGTCGCCTTGTTGCGCAATTGGGTCGATGCGCCGGCCAGCAGCGCGCGCGACAGGACGGCATAGCTGCGCCGCACGCGCATGTCGGCTGCGAGGTCGGTATTGCGGACCAATGCACCGATGCGAAGGCCGCCGTCCGGCATGTCTTCGATCTTGTCGAGGGCCAGTCCGTTGACATCGATCAGGTGGGCCGGCGTCTCGATCTCCAGTTTCATCAGGTCGAGCAGATTGGTGCCGCCGGCGATGAACCTGGCGCCAGGCATGCGCGCAACCGCCGCGGCGGCTTCGGCTGGTGAAGCCGCACGCTGGTAGGTAAAGGCCCTCATGCTGTCCTCCCTGCCACCTCATTGATCGCATCCAGGATGTTGGAATAGGCGCCGCAGCGGCAGATGTTGCCGCTCATGCGTTCACGGATCTCGGCATCGGTGACCTGCGGCGCAACGGCGAGGTCGGCACTGGCCAGGCTGGGGATGCCGTCCCTGATCTCTTTCAGGACCGACACCGCCGAGCAAATCTGGCCCGGCGTGCAGTAGCCGCATTGGTAGCCGTCATGCTTGATGAAGGCGGCTTGCATCGGGTGCAGCTTGTCCTTGTTGCCCAGGCCCTCGATCGTGGTCACATCGGCCCCCTCGTGCATCACCGCCAGCGTCAGGCAGGAATTGATGCGGCGGCCATCCACGATCACCGTGCACGCGCCGCACTGCCCATGATCGCAGCCCTTTTTTGTGCCGGTAAGATGAAGCTGTTCGCGCAGGACATCCAGCAGGGTGGTGCGGGTATCAACCTCCAATGCATGCGGCTGGCCGTTGATGCGGATGCCCACACTTTGCCTGATGGGCGCAGGCGTTTCGGCACTGGGAAGAGGCGGCTGCTCCGGTTCCGGCGGCTGGGCATTGGCCCCTGCGGGAAGCGCCATGCCCGTAGCTGACAAGGCGCTGGCAATGAGCAGGTTGCGTCGAGATATCGTCACATCATCCATGATGTTCCTTTGGCAAAAGCTGAGGGCGGCGAATTTCTTCGGGGGAATGGCAGGGACAGGGGTTTGAATGTCGCCTTACATAATAGGTTTACTTGCCCGGATAATTAAGCTGCTGGATTCGCATAGACTTGTGAATGGCATTCATGAGTATCGATACATCGATGTTTCATTGCACCGCATGTAGTTAGAACGTACGGATGAAATGAGTTCTGCTTAGAGCGTGTTTATGATCTCG
>NZ_LFLT01000004.1 GCF_001189955.1 Herbaspirillum chlorophenolicum
CTTCGTCGCCTATGCGCTGGGCGAGAAGGCGCCCAATAACAAGCCGGTACTGAAGTACATCATCCACGAATCGAGCTGCAGCGTGGGCCTGAACAAGGGCGAAGAGGCACTGCTGGCCAAGGTCAACGAAACCATCACCGCGGCCAAGAAGAGCGGCGAACTCAACACGATCGTCAAGAAGTGGCTGAACGTGCCATTGCCGCAGAAGATCGCGACCACTTACCAATGATGCACAGAGCGGCCGAGACTCAGGCAGGTTCATCGGTACATGGATGCTTCGATGAGGCCGGCCGCTCCTTGTAGGTGTTTTTCTGACACACCAATCGGATACTGTCCGATCTGTTTTTTTGCGACGCGACGATACTATGCATCTCAACGCACTCGAAACCGATGGACATCAATTTTCAGGCCGGAACGTCCCCCTCCGTCCGGCTCTGGAAACGTCCTTCCCCTAATCGGTTTATTCCCACGAGTCGTTTCATAAGCAGAAATTCATCGGAGATTCCCCCGATCTCTGGCGTCTTAATATCCCTCCCCTCAGGCCGCCTCCCCCAGGTGGCCATTTTTTTGCCTATAGCAATGGTCCCGGGCAATCGCTGCCGATGATACAACGCATCTCCGGCGTCGCAGGCGGGCAACGCCGATGCCATGATTCAGGTCAGCTTGTTGCGGGATGTCTGCCATATCGCCCCGTTGGGAAGTATTCTTACAGCAATTCCCGATAGCCCTGAATCCGTCATGCCGATCAATTACCTGCGCCGGCTTACCAGCCCGGCGCGCACCGAGTTGTCAAACCGGCATCTTGGCCGTTCGCTGGCTTTTGTCGCCGGGGCTATCAATGCCGGTGGCTTCCTGGCGGTGGGCCAATACACATCGCACATGTCGGGCATCGTCTCGGCACTGGCCGACGACCTGGTGCTGGGCCAGGCCATATTGCTGGTGACGGGCGCCAGCGCCCTGCTCGCTTTCATCGCCGGTGCGGCGACATCCGCCGTGATGATCAACTGGGGCCGCCGCCGCCAGACCCATAGCGAATATGCCATGCCGCTGATGCTGGAGGCGGTATTGCTGCTGTGCTTCGGTATCCTCGGCAGCAACCTGGAGGGACATCGGCTGCTGTTCGTACCGGCCACAGTGGCGCTGCTGTGCTATGTGATGGGCTTGCAGAATGCCATGATCACCAAGATCTCCCGCGCCGAAATCCGTACGACCCACGTCACCGGACTGGTAACCGACATCGGTATCGAGATCGGCAAGATGTGCTACTGGACGATGGCTCCCCGCATGCCGGGCGAGCATTTGACGGACGACCAGATACAGCCGGCATACCGCAAGTTGCTCCTGCTGTCATCGTTGCTGCTGATGTTCTTTCTGGGCGGTGTAATCGGTGCGATGGGCTTCAAGGCGGTGGGTTTTCTGGCAACCATTCCACTGGCAGCGTCCTTGTTCTTGCTGGCGCTGGTACCGCTGATCGATGACCTGGTTCGGAATTAGGGCCCGTAAACACCCTGAATCATCAAATACCTTGTCAATCGATGTAAATCAGTTATAAGAAACAACCCAGATTACTGGGAACAAAAACAACAATAACTAAGTCCACATGGGCAAATGTAAAGAGACATCCCGTCCATCAGGTTTGATTTCGCGCTCCTGTCCCGTACAGGATCAATTGCGATACAGCGTTGATTCAGGCACACCTTCCTAGCCAATTGCAAAGGAAACATGATGATGTATCTGCAATACGTACGCAGCCATCCATCTTTTCTCCTTCATCGCTTTCGCATTCACTATTTCACCATTGTTATCGGCTTAAGTAGTCTGACGGCAGGCAGTGCATGGGCCGCCTGCGACAATACCGCGCCGGCCTCCAATACCAGCGTCAGTTGCACGCCTTCCGGCGGCACGTCGCCGAGTGTGATCTCAGCTGCCAATAGCAACAATGTCAACGTCACCGTTTCCCCGGGAGCAATATCTTTTTCCAGAATGGGAATACAGGTTGTCGGCAACAGCAGCGTCACCAACAATGGCGCCATCACTACAGCGGCAGGATCGGGAAGCGGCCTGAAGGCGGGAATCTCCGCGCTGTCCAACAATAACGTGATTACCAATAACGGTTCGATCCAGGTAACCGGGGCCAATATTTACGGCATCACCGTGGGCACTTCTGCCGCTGGCGGGGGCGGAGTCGGCAACACCATCGTCAACAGCCTGGGCGCCACAATTTCCACGTTGAACAGCGGTTCGGATGCGATCCATGTCGTGGGCGGCAACAACACGATCACCAACAACGGCACCATCACGACAACCGGTTCGTCATCGACAGCCGTGTATGCGCAAGGCAATGCCAACAGCTTTACCAATAACGGCAGCATCAATGTGCAAGGCAATGGCTCTGACGGTGTGTTCATGAATACCGTCAGTTCGAGCTTCACGTCGAGCATCACAAATACCGGCAGCATCATCAGCGGCAGCTCATATGCCATACGCGGCCTCAACGGCAGTGATACGGTAATCAACAGCGGCTATCTCGAAGGACATGGCGGCGTCAACGGCGATACCGCCATCATCCTTGGCAACAGCCTCAACAATTCATTGATTCTGCGCACCGGCTCCCAGATTGTGGGTGCCGCAGATGGAGGCAAGGGCAACAGCAACGTTTATCTGGAAGGCAGCGGCCTGGTCAACAGCGAGTTCCGCAACTTCAATACCTTGACCATGCGCGGTACCGCATGGAACTGGACTACAGATGCCACGTTCAACAGCACCTTGATCCAAACCGGTACGCTAACGCTGGACAGCGTGCTGACCAGTCCGGTGTACATCGATACTGCCGGTACCCTGGCCACTACCGGCGGCACCACATCGGTTGCCAGCAGCAGCGCCGGCGCTGCGCCTGGAACCGTAGTGGGTGTGCTTTCAGGTGTCGGCAGCGTCGCCGGCAACCTGATCAATGGCGGTACCGTGCATCCGGGTGCTGGAGACGGCACCGGCGCGCTGACGATCAATGGCAATTACACCAATCTGAGTTCGGGTACATTGCTGATTGATATCACACCAACTTCTGCAGGCAAGCTGATCGTTGCCAATCCTGGCACTGTCAGTCTGCAGGGTGGTCAGGTCACGGCCAATTTCATGCCGGGCAACTATGACGCATTCCAGCAGCAGGAAATCATTCATTGCACGGGCAATTGCGTCACCGGCACCTTTTCCGTCTATACGCCATCTGCGTTTCTCGATACTACGGTATTCAACGGCGCCGGCAACAACAGCGTATTCATCGGTTATCAACGCAACAATGTCAGCTTCGCCGAGATTGCCACGACCGATAACGACAAAGCCGCGGCCGCTTCGCTGGATGCGAATGCCAAGGCCGGAGGCATGACCGATACGGTCGATCAATTGGTAGTGATGTCGGCGGCGCAGGCGCAAAACACATTCAGCAACCTGGGGGGCGGCGATGTGCATGCAACGCTGGCTGGCTTGAATATGCGGCAGAGTGAGATGTTTGCACGAGCCCTGACGCAACGCCTGTCCGGCAATCTGCCGCGCGACATGGCGCATGATTCCGCCTTGTGGGCACGTCCGTATTACAGCGACGGCCACGTCAGCAGCAATGTGGTTGCTGGTGTGGATTACCGCATCAATGGCTTGGCCGCCGGCATGGACCGCTGGATCTCGCCTGAATGGCTGATCGGCGCCGGCATTGATATTTCACAATTGCAGGGCAATTTCTCTGCTTATGATGCAAGCGCGAAGACGGATGCCTATCAGCTCGGCATCTACAGCAGCTATCAGCATGATGCTTTTTATTCCGACGCAATTCTCAGTGCCGGCTGGCAGAAAAACTCGATTAACCGCACCATCAATTTCGCCAATACCAGCCAGAGGGCCAATGCGGCTTACACCGGACAACATGTGAATTTCTATCTGGAGAGTGGCTATAAGCTGCCGCTGTCCGGGCAACTGACGCTGAAGCCATTGGCCTCCCTGAGTTATATGCGGCAGCGCGAACCCGGCTTTGCCGAAAGTGGCGCAGGAGAAATAGGTTTGAATGCCGACAGTGCCACTACGCAGAGCGTGCGCTCCGGTCTGGGGGCGGCCTTGATGAAGGACTTCGCTTTAGGCAGCGGAAAGATGACCTTAGAGGGCAAGGCACGCTGGCTGCATGAATTTGCCAGCCGTACGCCGCAGTTCCAAGCCTTGTTTGTCGGCGATGTCACCGGACAGCGTTTTACGGTGCAGGGAGCGGAAACGTGGCGTGATGCAGCCCTGCTCGGCGTCAATTTCATCTACTCCAACGCCGCGAATATGCAGGTTTATCTGAGCTACGATGCCACCGTTGCCAAGAGCAATTCTGCACATACGATTACCGCTGGCTTGCGTTATGTCTGGTAAGTCAGGATGCAGTTCTCGGGCATAACGGCAACGGCCTGGCTGCGCAAGCAAGCGCAGCCAGGCTGTTCGTCCGGAAGACAGTCTTCAGCTTTGCTGTGACGGATTGATGTCCGACTGCTGCGGCTGTAATGCTTGCGGCGTACTTTGGGTCATCTGCGCAGGCGCGACAGTCATGTTGTCGCCGGTGGAACTGGCATTGGTGATGTTCTTGCGGCCATGGCTGTTCAGTCCGCCCTTGCGGCCCGCTTCGCGGGCCTCGGCCGAGGTGAACTCGTGGGCGGCGCCTTTGGCATGGGCTGCCTTGCCGCCCATGCTGGCGATCTGGCGCTGCTTGCCCGGATCCATTGCTGCGAAGCCGCGGCTGCTGCCAGGGTTTTGTGCATTTGCCATGTCTGACTCCTTTGTCTGGAATACTCAAAAGTGAAGTGGGAAGTAATCAGAGGGCAGTCGGGAGTTCAAGCCCTGTCTCACAGCGATGCCAAGCCGGTTGCCGGATATCGCTGATGGGGCAAACCGTCTGTCCACGTCAGCAGTGTAAAAAGCATTCACGGCCGCCACTATCAGAAGAGTTCATCAGTCCATGTAGGCATTGGCTGTAGGAAATGAAGGAAAGCATGAAGATGAGCTTACCGGTTCCTGCCGTCAGGTTGCCTCCCGGATACTTTCGAGGGATCGACAGAGACAAAGTGGTCGAGCGCACAGGCCGGCCTATGCCAGGCGATTCGGGATGAAACCGTGTTTGTTCAGACGATCTTGCAGGGGATCAAGGCATCTTCGCTGAACGCGTATACCGCACACAACCGATGATAGCCATCGGCAATGAGAACTCTGACTCCGGTATCCCTGACCAGCAGCAGCGGCGAGAGCTTGTTTCCGGCAAGAATCTTCTGGCGGTCTTTCTCGACGTGCGCATTGCTGGTGCCGAGTAGCGATAGCCCAGATGCACGAAAGATGTCTTTGGCCTTGAACTTGGACAAGGGGGCCTGCTGGAGCTGATCGGCATAGCGGCCCGCTTTCGCCTCGTCATACAAAAGACTCAGGTAGGACTTGGCGGCGGGATAATCCTGCTCTTCCGGCTCGCTCAGCCAATGGATGTCAACTTTATCGGTCATCGCACTTTTCCTTTCGGTTTTGTAAACGGAAACGGCAAATCCATCCTCAAGCCACCTGGGCCATGCGGAAAGCATTGCGCCCTTCGGCTTTGGCGCGGTACAAGGCAATGTCGGCCTGGTGCACCAAAGCATCCCAGGTCTGGCTCTGGCCCGGCTGCAATACCACCAGCCCGGCACTGATGGTAACCGTCTGGCCATGGTCGAAGGCATGGTCGCGTACTGCCTCGATCAGCCGTGCGCCGATGCGGTTGGCTTCGAACTGATTGAGACCGGGAAATACCGCGCAAAACTCCTCCCCGCCATAACGGCCGAGCACATCGCCATCGCGGCAATTCTCACGCAGGACGGCAGCGATGCTCGCCAGCACCCTGTCACCCACCAGGTGGCCGAAGCGGTCGTTGATATGCTTGAAATGGTCGACATCGATGAAGGCCAGCGTCAGGCTGCTGCTTTTGGAGACCGCATCGCGCAGCATATGTTCGCCGCAGCGCACCAGCTCGCGCCGGTTGAGGGCGCGTGTCAGTTCGTCCTCGGTTGCCAGGCGTTGCTTGTCGGCGACCAGCCGCTCGAAATACACCATCAGCAATGCTGCCGACAGCAACAAGCTGCCGCCCAGCGGAATCAGGTAAACCAGGGCCACGCCAAGATCGCTCATCCGCGGCGGCTCGAAGACTTCGGGGTGGAACGACGAAATCACCAGGCGGGCGATATAGACTGCGCTCAGGATGATCATCGCTGCAATGCCTATGCCGCGCCCAAAGGTCCAGCGCGCATAGCGGCGCGCCTGCGGGCCGGACAAGCCTGTCTTGAATTCCATCAGCACCAGGAAAAACACCAGTTGCATGGCGCCGATCGCCAGGTAACTGCGCTGGGTGAAGTTGGCATCCATGGCCAGCAAGGCGCCGAACAACACGGCGTAGACCACGGTAAACAGCCATGGCCACCAGCGCGCCGGACGCTGATAGAAGCTGCGCAAGCCGCTCCAGGCGGCAATGCAGGAAGCAAACAGGCTGGTATTGCCGACCAGCAAACCGGCGGCGCGCCAAATGCCGGTCGAGCCGGCCTGGACCAAGACGATCAGGCAGATGGAAAACGCCGCCAGGACACCGGACAACGCCCAGTAGCGCGTGCAGCGCTCGGTCGGCGTACTCAGGAACACCCCGGCCATGATCAGGCTGCTACAGAGCTGCACGATAGCCAAAGCGATACTGGCCGTGAATGGATTCATCCGAATACGTCCGCCTCACAGAGGCAAGAAAAAATGATGGGACATATGTTATCGCATGGGTTACTGCGATGGCCAAACTCTTATTCCCGTTTCAGCAATTCGGTATGCCCCCATTTACCCGAACGGCACAATTCGTCAGTCACATCGAGCACCAATTGCTCGACTGCCGCCGCAGCGTTGGTCAGGGGGATATTCTTGGAGGCGCACAGCGCCAGCGTGCGCGAGATTTTTTCTCCGGCGATGGAATGCGCCACCATTTCTCCGCGCTCGATGTCCGCCAGCAGCGGCGCCACCGGCAAGATCGTGGCCCCGATATCGGCCAGGATGGCCGATTTCAGGATCGCCACCGAATTGATCTCGATCACGTTCTCCAGCGCCATGCCCCTGGAACGCACCAGGTTTTCGATGCGCGGCCGCACGCCATGCGCCAGCCCCGGCAGGATCAGCGGCGCCTCGATCGCCTTGGCCAGCTGCACGCCACGGCGCCCGGAAACGCCATAACGCGACTTGGCGCGGGTGATGTACATCATCTCCTCTTCGATCATCGGCGTGGTGGCGAAGGAAGAGAGCTGGCCATCGTCGAACAGCACCGCCAGGTTGATGCGACCCGACTTGAGCTGGGTGATCAGGTTGCCGGTCAGCTCCTCGGTCAGTTGCAGCGTGATCTCGGGATAGGTGGAGCGCACCGCGTTCAGCAGCGGCAACGCCAGCGCGTTGGACACGCTTTGCGGAATCCCCAGCGCCACCGTGCCGGACGGCTTGTCGGTCGATTGCGCCACAGCCTGCTTGGCGTCCTGGATCTGTTTCAGGATCGCCAGGGCATGCTCATAAAACACCTTGCCGGCATCGGTGGCAATCACCCCCTGGGCCGAGCGGTGCAGCAGTTGCGCCTCCATCTCGTCTTCCAGCTGGCGGATCTGCTGGGTCAGGGCCGGTTGCGCAATGTGCAGCACGCGTGCGGCGCGCGAGAGGGAGCCGTGGTCGACGATGGCGACGAAATACCGCAGTTGACGCAATTCCATTCGGGGAAATTCCAGTGGTTCGTTCTTGATTGTCTTGTGCCGCCGCACGCCTGATTTGTCAACTTACTTGACAGCATGGCGCAGGCGCTACATCCCGGGCCGGCTGTTGAACATTCGTGTGCGGGCGTTCTCGATATGGCCGCGCATGGCGCGCCGGGCACCCTCGGCATCCTGCTCGCGGATCAGGTTGAAGATATGGCGGTGTTCGTCCATCGCATCCTGCGAACGCGTCCATGGCGGGATATGCATCAGGTGGCGCAGCATGTTCACGGCGTGGCTGACATCGTATTCCAGCGTCTTCATCACCTGCACGAAACGCACATTGGCGGTGGCCATGGCGATCGCCTCATGGAAGGCGAAATCGAAATGGTGGGCGATACCGCCGACGGCATTGGCTTGCTCGAAGCCGGCCAGCAGGCGCTCCATCTTGTCCAAATCCTGTGCATTGCGGCGCAGCGCGGCCATGTAGGCGCACTCCGGCTCGATCACCAGGCGCAGCTCCAGGCCGTTCATGATGTGGCCGATGCGGGTCTCGGGCTCGGCATCCTGCGATGTCGCTGCCAGTCCCGGCTTTTCCTTCACATACGTGCCGGAGCCGCGGATCGACTCAACCAGCTGGTCTTCGCGCAAACGGTCCAGTGCCTGCCGCACCACCGGCCGCGACACATCGAACAACGTCGCCAGGTCGTTTTCCGCCGGCAGCTTGCTGCCTACCGCAATACGGCCCTCGACGATGGCGTGGAACAGCGTCTCATAGATGCGTTCGGCGAAGCGTTCCGGGCGGACCGGCCCGAGGCCGGCCGCCGCCAGCGTCAGGATTTCAGGTGAGCTGCCGGCTGGGCGCGCCACATTCTTCAAATTGACAACTTTGGCGGATACCCCGCCGTTTGCGGCATCCGCATCATCCGCTCGTGTGCCGCCTGGATGGCGCGGCTGGCTGGATTTCGGCATATCGTCTCCCACTTTATATGTCGCACGGTGCGGTCATTTTCGCTGCAATGCCGCATCACTGCTGGGCCGCGAACACGGCCGACTTGATGTGCATGGTAGCGGATTTGCTGCGCGCGCAGAGTGTTTTTGCCAAAGAAAGTGGCCACCAAATAAGTAAAATAAATTGACAGCTTTAAGCCCCTCCCTTAGATTGAGCATCCATAAGCCGCGCCGCCAACGCCACGAACTGTAGCGGACGCCATAACGACAGGAGACCACAACCCATCAAGGCCGCGCGGCATGTCGCGCATGCTTGCCTGCCGTTTCACTTGGCTTTTTTGTATCAGCCATCGGGCTCTGCGCCGGGTGGATACGCTTTACGCATCTCCAGCTCAGGATTCTCACGAAAGGACGCACCGCACATGAAACAGCACTTCATCGATAACCGCTGGGTCGAGCCATCTTCCGGCGAAAGCATCCCTGTGATCGATCCCTCCGACGGCCAGGCTTTCGAGGCGATCGCGCGCGGCAACGAGGCGGACATCGACCGCGCCGTCAAGGCCGCGCGCCACGCCTACGAAGGCGCCTGGGGCAAGCTCTCGGCCGCCGAACGCGGCCGCCTGCTGATGAAATTGTCGGCCAAGCTGCAAGAGCACCAGGAAGAGCTGGCTCAACTGGAAGGCCGCGACTGCGGCAAGCCGATGAAGCAGGCGCGCGCCGATGCGGCCGCCATCGTGCGTTACTTCGAGTTTTACGCCGGCGCCGCCGACAAGCTGCATGGCGACACCATTCCCTACCAGTCCGGCTACACCGTGCTGACGCTGCGCGAACCGCATGGCGTGACCGCGCACATCGTCCCCTGGAACTATCCGATGCAGATCTTCGGCCGCTGCGTGGGCGGTGCGCTGGCTGCAGGCAACACTTGCGTGGTCAAGCCGGCTGAAGACGCCTGCCTGTCCATCCTGCGCGTGGCCGAACTGGCGGCCGAAGTCGGCTTCCCGGAAGGCGCATTGAACATCGTCACCGGTTACGGCCATGAAGCCGGCGATGTGCTGGTCCGGCATCCCGACATCGACCATGTGTCCTTCACCGGCTCGCCCAACATCGGCAAGGTGGTGGTGCGCGCCGCCGCCGAACACCATACGCCGGTGACGCTGGAACTGGGCGGCAAGTCGCCGCAGGTGGTGTTCGACGATGCCGATTTCGACGCCATGCTGCCGGTGGTCGTCAACGCCATCGTGCAAAACGCCGGGCAGACCTGCTCCGCCGGCAGCCGTCTGCTGGTGCAGCGCGGCGCCTATGAGAAGGTACTGGACCGCCTGGGCGAGCTGTTTTCCAAGCTGCGCGTGGGCTCCTCGCAGATGGACCTGGATTGCGGCCCGCTGATCCGCAAGACGCAGCAGGAGCGCGTGGCCGGCTTCCTCTCCGATGCCCGCAGCGACAAGATCGCCATCGTCGCCCAAGGCAGCATCGATCCCAAGTCGCCCGCTTCCGGCTTCTACCAGGCCCCCACCCTGCTGCGCGACGTGCCGCCGCAGCACCGCCTGGCGCAAGAGGAAGTGTTCGGGCCGATATTGGCAGCCATGCCTTTCGACGACGAAGCCGAGGCGATCCGCTTGGCCAACGGCACCGACTACGGTCTGGTGGCCAGCGTCTGGACCAATGACGGCGCACGCCAGATGCGCCTGGCGCGTGCCATCCGCAGCGGCCAGGTGTTCATCAACAATTACGGTGCCGGCGGCGGCGTCGAGCTGCCCTTCGGCGGCGTCAAGGCCAGCGGCCACGGACGCGAGAAAGGTTTCGAAGCCCTTTACGGCTTCACCGTATTGAAAACCATCGCGATCCGCCACGGCTGAGCTGCGACCATTTCATCAATTGATCAACCAGGAGACAACATGCGTTTGAAAGACAAAGTGGCCATTGTGACCGGCGGCGGTTCGGGATTCGGCGAAGGCATCGCCAAAACCTATGCGCGCGAAGGCGCATCGGTGGTGGTGGCCGACATCGGCGAGGCCGGCGGCTTGCGCGTGGTGGAGAAAATCAAGCAAGCCGGCGGCCGTGCCGTCTTCGTCAAGGCCGACGTTTCCAAGGCCGCCGACATGGATCGCCTGCTGGCGGCCGCGCTGGAAAACTACGGCGCCATGCACATCATCGTCAACAACGCCGGTACCACGCATCGCAACCGGCCCATGCTGGAAGTGGAGGAAGCCGAGTTCGACAAAGTCTATGCGGTCAACGTCAAGAGCATCTTCCTGTCGGCCAAGACCTTCGTGCCGCATTTCCGCAAGGTAGGCGGCGGCGTGTTCATCAACATTGCCTCCACCGCCGGCATCCGTCCGCGCCCGGGACTGACCTGGTACAACGGCAGCAAGGGCGCGGTCATCACCACCAGCAAATCGATGGCTGCCGAGCTGGGCCCGGACAATATCCGCGTGAACTGCGTCAACCCGGTGATCTCGGCGACCGGCCTGCTGTCGGAATTCATGGGCGTGCCCGACACCCCGGAAAACCGCAAGAAGTTCGTGGCGACCATCCCCATGGGCCGCTTTTCGACCCCGCAGGACATCGCCAATGCCTGCCTTTACCTGGGATCGGACGAGGCTGAGTTCGTTACCGGCGTGTGCGTCGAGGTAGACGGCGGCCGTTGCGTGTAACCGAAGCGGGCGGCGACGCATTGACAACCGCGCCGCCGCCACTACAATGCAGGGCACTCGCCAACGGATGCAGCGGAAAGGCAATTCCCGCATACCGATAACGACAACAGCGAAACCCGGATGCGGCACCACGCAAGTCATATGGCCCGGATGTGGCTTTGCGGCGCAGACAAATATAAGAATTCCGCGCACACTTTTTGGAGTGAGACATGACTTACAACGCAGGCCCGACCGCCTCGCCCGGCAACACCCCGGCATCCTTTGAGAATGCCACCTACGCCAAAGTGACCTGGCGGCTGCTGCCGCTGCTGTTCCTGTGCTACGTGGCGTCTTATCTCGACCGCGTCAACGTCGGCTTCGCCAAGCTGCAGATGCTCTCCGACCTCAAGTTCAGCGAAACCGTCTACGGCCTGGGCGCCGGCATCTTCTTCATCGGTTATTTCGTCTTCGAAGTCCCCAGCAACATGATCCTGCACAAGGTGGGCGCCCGCCTGTGGATCGCCCGCATCATGATCACCTGGGGCATCATCTCCGGCGCGATGGCCTATGTCACCACGCCGGAAATGTTCTACATCATGCGCTTCCTGCTGGGCGTGGCCGAAGCCGGCTTCTTCCCCGGCGTGATCCTGTACCTGACCTACTGGTACCCGGCCGAGCGCCGCGGCAAAATCACTGCGCTGTTCATGACCGGCATCGCATTGTCGGGCGTGATCGGCGGCCCGCTGTCGGGCTGGATCATGCACTCCATGCCGGGCATCTGGGGCCATACCGGATGGCAATGGATGTTCATCCTGGAAGCCATTCCTTCGCTGATCCTGGGCGTGCTGGTCATCCTCTACATGAAGGACCGCATCCGCGACGCGCATTGGCTGAACGAAGAAGAGAAGACCCTGCTGGAAACCAACATCCGCAAGGAAGACAGCCAGAAAGAACACCTTTCGCTGTCGGAGATGTTCTCCCACGGCCGCGTCTGGCTGGGAGCATTGATCTACTTCTGCTTCGTGATGGGCCTGTACGGCGTGAGCTTCTGGCTGCCGACCATCATCAAGACTACCGGCGTCACCGATCCGCTCAATGTCGGCCTGCTGACCGCGATTCCCTACGCCTTCGCCGCCGTCGCCATGGTGCTGATCGCCCGCAGCGCCGACGCCCGCCGCGAGCGCCGCTGGCACGTCGCCATCCCGGCTTTCCTTGGATGCGTGGGCTTGCTGGCCTCGACCGTGTACGACCACAACACCACGATGGCGATGGCTTCGCTGACGCTGGCCAGCATCGGTATCCTGACCACCCTGCCGCTATTCTGGAGCCTGCCGACGGCCTTTTTGTCGGGCACCGCAGCGGCCGCCGGCATCGCGCTGATCAACTCGCTGGGTAACCTGGCAGGTTTCGTCAGCCCGTTCCTGGTGGGCTGGCTGAAGGACACCACCCAAAGCACCAACGCCGGCATGTACGTGCTGGCGGCTTCGCTGGTGATCGGTGGCTTGTTGACGCTGACCTTACCGGCCAAGCTGGTGAACAAGTAATACACTGGCGCTCTTCCGGCGAAAATGAAAACGGCGGCTCTTTCGGGAGCCGCCGTTTTTTCATGGGCTTACCTGATGTTGCCTGCATCGCTTTCCCGCGGTTCAAGCAATTGGCGCATGGCCAGTCGCACGGCATCCGCATGGGTGGCCTGCGGATGCCGCCGCTTTTGCTCTTCAACCAAAGCGTCCACATGGGCGCGGTCGCCGTGGCACAGTTCAGTCATGCGCGCAGTCAGTTCCAGATAGCCTTCGGGGTCATGCAGTTGCTGCGCCGTGCGCGCCACATGGCGCAACCAGGCACGGTCCGCAGCATAAACGGCGAGTACAGCGGCCGCAAGAAACAGCATCCAGTTGAGCATGGGCAGGATTCCGGAAAAGAGGAATGCCGATTGTGTACGCTCCCTTGCCTGCGAACCATCGGCGCCATCCGAGAAAAATGACTATTCGGAAAACCTTCAGACCGACAGCCAATCGCGCTGCACCGTAGTATCGGCCAGCAATTGCACAGGCGTGCCATGAAACACAACCTCCCCGCGCCCCATTACGTAGACGCGCTGGGAAATGTCCAGCGCGATCGCCTGCTTCTGTTCGATCAGCAACACTGCCACGCCACGTTCGCGCAATTCCCGCAGATAGCGGGCCACCTGCTCCACCATCTGCGGCGACAACCCTTCCGTCGGCTCATCGATCAGGATCAGCCTGGGGTTGCCCATCAGCGCGCGCGCCAGCGACAACATCTGCTGCTCGCCTCCGGACAAGGCTCCGGCGGCCACCGTACGCCGTTTGTGCAGCGACGGGAACATGGCGTACATGTCGTCGAAACGCCAGCCATCGGCCGGTTGCTTGCCACTTTTTTTACCCAGCAGCAAGTTCTGCTCCACCGTCAATGTGGGAAAGACATCGCGGCTTTCCGGCACATAGGCGATGCCTCGATGGGCGATTTCATACGTCGGCAAACCGCCGATGCCCGTACCATCAAAGCGCACAATGCCTTCGCTGCGTACCTGCCCGACCAGGGCCTTCAGCAAGGTCGAACGGCCTGCGCCGTTGCGCCCCAGCACGCTGACGATCTCTCCCGCGCCGACCTGCAGGCGGATGCCTTGCAGCACGTGGCTCTGGCCGTACCAGGCGTGCAGGTCCTCCACTTCGAGCAAGAGGCCAGGCTCAGGCCGCATGGCTGCTCCGGTTCAGGTAAAGGCGCTGCACGTCAGGATTGGCGCGGATGCTGTGCGC
Organism: Herbaspirillum chlorophenolicum; assembly: GCF_001189955.1. Classification (GTDB taxonomy): domain Bacteria; phylum Pseudomonadota; class Gammaproteobacteria; order Burkholderiales; family Burkholderiaceae_D; genus Herbaspirillum; species Herbaspirillum chlorophenolicum. The sequence goes on from NZ_LFLT01000004.1 coordinate 14,098, forward strand.
GTCGTCGCAGGCAATCACGCGGCCGTTGTCCATTACCGCGATGCGGTCGGCCAGGTCGAACACCACCTCCATGTCGTGCTCCACCATCAGCAAGGTCTTGCCGGCGGTAACTTCTCGGATGAGTGCCACCATTGCCTCGGCCTCGGCGCGGTTCATTCCGGCGGTCGGCTCATCCAGCAGGATCACCGAAGCATCGGCGGCGATAGTCACCGCCACTTCGAGCGCGCGCTGGTCGGCATAGCTGAGCTCGCCTGCGGGCAAATGCGCGCGCGAGCGCAGGCCGACCTTGTCCAGCACAGCAGTTGCACGGTCGGCGGCATCGTGCAATCGGCCGATACGGCGCCAGAAGGCGTAGCGGTAGCCGAGTTTCCACAAGACGGCGCAGCGCACGTTCTCAAAGGCCGACAGGCGCGGGAACAGGCTCGATATCTGGAAACTGCGCGCCAGCCCCATGCGGTTGATCTGTTGCGGGGCCAGGCGCGTGATGTCTTCGCCATGCAGCAGGATGCTGCCGCCATCGGCGGTATAACGCCCTGAAACCAGATTGAACAGGCTGGATTTGCCGGCGCCGTTGGGGCCGATCAGCGCGCAGCGTTCGCCTTCACGTAGTTGCAGGTCGACGCCGCAAATGACCTCGGTGCCGCCAAAGGCTTTGCGCACGCCGTGCAGTTCGAGGGAATGGCTCGCACTCATGCCTCCTCCCGCTCTTTCGCGCCGGCCTGACGCCATGCATGTTCGGACGACTCCACCTTCTTCCACGCAGCATTCCAGCCGGCCGACCACGGCTGGCGCAAGCGGACGATCGCGCCGACGCCGGCGGCGACCAGTGCCACGGCGAGCAGCCAGGCCCAGGCCGAATGGACGTCGATGGCCAAGCCGAACAACACCACCGGCGCCACGCCGCTGCCGGTGTCGGCCAGGCTGCCCAGGCTCAATTGGTACAGCATTTCGGTGCCGAGGACGGTTCCCGCCAGCACCAGCAATCCGGACAATGCCAGCGCCGCCAGCAGCCGCGCCAGGGCGGCATCCAGCGCCTGTGCGCGCAGCACGCGGGCGAAGTTGTCGACCAGTTTGGCCAGGCCACCCGGCAGCGCCATCACGATCAGGATGAAGAACGCGCCAAGGTAGAACTGCCAGGCCTGGGTATAAGCCGACAGCAGCGAAGCAAACAGCACCCCGACCACGCCGCCGATGATGGGGCCGTAGAAGAAACCGGCGCCGCCGATGAAGGTGAACAGCAGAATGGAACCGGAACGCAGCGCCCCCACGTATTCGGCGCTGACGATCTCGAAATTGATGGCCGACAACCCGCCCGAGACGCCCGCGAAGAACGCCGAGAGGATCAGCGCCAGATAGCGCACACGCTGCGGATCGTAGCCGATGAAGGCAGCGCGCTCGGGGTTGTCGCGCACGGCATTGAGGATGCGGCCCAGCGGCGTGTGCGCCAGCGCGCAGATGGCGATGGCGCATACGAACAGCCAGCCGGCGATCAGGTAATAGACCTGGATCTGCGGACCGTAGCTGATGCCCAGGACCGGCTCGCCCACCACCCGGTTGCTGGAAATGCCGCCCTCGCCGCCGAACAGGTCCGGGAACATCAGGGCGCCGGCCGATACCAGCTCGACCAGCCCCAGCGTGATCATCGCAAAGGTGGTGCCGGCGCGGCGCGTGGTCAGGTAGCCGAAGACCACGCCGCATAGCGCGCCGACCACGCCGCCGGCCAAGGGCACCAGCGTGATCGGGAAAGGCACGCTGCCGTCGCCGATGTGGTTCATCAAGTGGATGGCGCCGAACGCCCCCAGCCCCGAATACACCGCGTGGCCGAAGGACAGCATCCCGCCCTCGCCCAGCAGCATGTTGTACGAAAGGCAGAGCAGCACCATGGTGCCCATTTGCGACAGCAGCGACAGCGCCGCGCTCTGCGGAAACACCAGCGGCGCGGCCAACAGCGTTAGCGCAAAACACAGCCACGGCAAGGCGCGGCGCAACGGGAGGGAAGAATTTGCCATCGCCTTACCCTTCCCGCTTGCCCATCAGGCCCTTGGGCCGCACGATCAGCATCGCCACCAGCAACAGGTACGGCAGGATCGGCGCAACCTGCGCCAGCGTCAGCCGCAGCACCTGCGCCAGCGGCCCGGTAGCCGGCACGCCCAGGCCCAGCGAACCCAGCATGCCGGCCAGCGAATAATCGAGCGCGACCGCGAACGTCTGCATCATGCCGATCAGGATGGAGGTGATGAACGCGCCGGCCAGTGACCCCAGTCCGCCCACCACCACCACCACGAAGATGATGCTGCCCACCGCCGCCGCCATACCGGGCTCGGTGACGAAGGCATTGCCGCCGATCACCCCGGCCAGCGCCGCCAGCGCGCAGCCGCCGCCGAACACCAGCATGAATACGCGTGGCACGTTGTGGCCGAGCGCTTCGGCCATCTGCGGATGCGTCAGCGCGGCCTGGATGGTCAAGCCGATGCGGGTATGGCGCAGCAGCAGCCAGATGGCCAGCAGCATGAGCCCGGCCACCAGCAGCATGAAACCGCGATAGACCGGAAACGAGGTCGAATACAGCGTGAAAAGCGTACCATCCAGCCCGGCCGGGATACGGTAAGGTACCGGCGAGCGCCCCCACACCAGTTGCACCAGCTCCACCACCAGGTAGGACAGACCGAAGGTGAACAGCAGCTCGGGGACATGGCCGTAGCGGTGCACGATGCGCAGGCCGTAATGCTCGACCAGGGCGCCGGCCAGGCCGACCAGCACGGGCGCGATGAACAGCGCCGGCCAGAAGCCGAGCACGCTGGAGATCGAATAGGCGACGTAGGCGCCCAGCATGTAGAAGCTGGCGTGGGCGAAGTTGGGCACGCCCATCATGCTGTAGATCAGCGTCAGCCCGGAGGACAGCATGAACAGCAGGAAGCCGTAGCCCAGGCCGTTCAGGAAGGTGATCAGTGCGAATTCCAAGGATGCCCGCGAAAAATTGCCCTTCCGCAATCGCGGCAGGGTTTAGAACCTGTTCTCAAAAGTAGCGCGATCCTATGGGATTAGCGGTTCTCTGTCAAAATGACGAATTGCGTACGGACGCATCCGCAGCGGCCTTGCGATCAGCACCGACAGCACCATTTACCTGCCATGACTACCATTTCAGACGCTACGGCCCCCTTGCCGTCCTTCGGTAACCGCTTTGCCGACTTCCCGCCGGCTTTTTACACGCGCCTGCAACCTACCCCGCTGCCAGCGCCTTATCTGGTCGGTTTCAGCGACGCTGCAGCCGCCACCATCGGCATGGACCGTTCCATGACCGGTGATCCCGCCTTCCTGGAAGTGTTCACCGGCAACCGCATCGCGGACGGCTCGCTGCCGCTGGCCGCCGTGTATTCCGGCCACCAGTTCGGCGTATGGGCCGGGCAACTGGGCGACGGCCGCGCGATCTCGCTGGGCGATGTGCCGGCCGCCGATGGCCAAGGCCGCATCGAGCTGCAATTGAAGGGGGCCGGCCAGACGCCCTATTCGCGCATGGGCGATGGCCGCGCCGTGCTGCGCTCGTCGATCCGCGAATTCCTGTGTTCCGAGGCCATAGCCGCGCTGGGCATCCCGACCACGCGCGCACTGGCCGTGACAGGTTCCGACCAGCGCGTCATGCGCGAGACCGCCGAAACCGCCTCCGTGGTCACCCGCATGGCCCCCAGCTTCATCCGTTTCGGCTCTTTCGAGCACTGGTACTACAACCAGCGCTTCGACGAACTCAAGGTACTGGCCGATGCCGTGCTGGAACAGTTTTATCCGGAATTGCTGGCGCAGGAAAACCCCTACAAGGCGCTGCTCACCGAAGTCACCCGCCGCACCGCCGAGCTGATGGCACAATGGCAGGCGGTCGGCTTCATGCATGGCGTGATGAATACCGACAACATGTCCATCCTTGGCCTGACGCTCGATTACGGCCCGTTCGGCTTCATGGAAGCCTTCGATGCGCGCCACATCTGCAACCATACCGACCAGCAGGGCCGCTATTCCTACCAGATGCAGCCGCGCATCGGCCAGTGGAATTGCTTCGCGCTGGGCCAGGCCATGCTGCCGCTGGTCGGCAGCGTGGAAGACACCGAAGCCGCTCTGGCCGGCTACGAGGCGGTATTCGAAGTCAAACAGGACGAATTGCTGCACGCCAAGCTGGGCTTGAAGACGTTCCAGCCTGATGACGGCAAACTGATCGATGCGGTGTTCGCCATCCTGCAGAACAGCCATGTCGATTTCACGCTGTTTTTCCGCCGCCTTGGCGAGTTGCAGATCGACAACCCGGCCGCCGACGAACCGCTGCGCGACCTCATCATCGACCGCCCCGCCTTCGACGCCTGGGCCGTGCAATACCGCCAGCGCCTGCGCGCCGAAAACAGCGACGACGCCAGCCGCCGGCTTGCAATGCATGCCGTCAACCCCAAATACGTGCTGCGCAATTACCTGGCCCAGGTCGCCATCGACCGGGCGCAGCGCAAGGACTTCTCCGAAGTGGAAAAGCTGCAGGCCATCCTGAGCCGCCCATTCGACGAGCAGCCCGAGCACGACAAATACGCCGACCTGCCGCCGGACTGGGCCAGCCATCTGGAAGTGAGCTGCTCCTCCTGAGCGGCCCGCAGCGGAAAGCATTACACTTCCGGCCAACGCCATCGCAAGACACCAGCACAACAGGAGCCCATCATGTCCAACCGCGTAGAAAAGACCGAAGCCCAATGGCGCGAGCAGCTTGAGCCGATCGAATACCAGGTAGCCCGCGAGGCCGCCACCGAGCGCGCCTTCACCGGCCGCTACTGGGACCATCACGAGGCCGGCACCTATACCTGCGTCTGCTGCGACACGCCGCTGTTCACCTCAGACGCCAAGTTCGACTCCGGCTGCGGCTGGCCCAGCTACTTCGAACCCATCGATGCAGCCAACGTGCGTGAAAAAATCGACCGCAGTTATGGCATGATTCGCACCGAGATCATCTGCAACGTCTGCGACGCCCACCTGGGCCACGTCTTTCCCGACGGCCCGCCGCCGACCGGACTGCGCTACTGCATCAATTCGGCGTCGCTGCGGTTCGACCCGGCCTGATGCCGCAATGGCCGCTCCCGATTAATTTTCTTATCTTCGAAAAGAAGTCCGCACAATGAAGTTTCTGTTCGACCTGTTCCCCATCATCCTGTTTTTCGGCGTGTTCAAGTGGGCCGAGGGCCATCCCTCGGCCGCGCAGGAACTGGTAATGCAATACCTGGGCGGCGCCATGTCCAGCGGTGCGGTCACCGCGGCGCAAGCCCCCATCCTGCTGTCGACGGCGGTGGCGATCGTTGCCTCGCTGGCGCAGATTGCCTGGCTGCTGCTGCGCCGGCGCAAGATCGACGGCATGCTGTGGGTGTCGCTGGCGATCATCGTCGTCTTCGGCGGCGCCACCATCTATTTCCGCGACGACACGTTCATCAAGTGGAAACCGACCATCCTGTACTGGTGCTTCGGCGTGGCGCTGCTGTTCTCGCAGCTGTTCATGAAAAAGAACCTGATCCGCGTGATGATGGAAAAGCAGGTCAGCCTGCCGGAACCCATCTGGCCCCGCCTGAACCTGGCGTGGATCCTGTTTTTCGCCGCCATGGGCGCGCTCAACCTCTACATCGCGTTCAACTACCCGCTCGATACCTGGGTGAACTTCAAGATGTTCGGCAGCATGGGACTGATGTTCGTCTTCATCATCGGCCAGAGCCTGTTCCTGTCGAAGTACATGAAAGACGCCGAATGAGCGCTGCCGATACGCGTCCCGAACGCATCCGCGAACGGCTGATTGCAACTTTCTCACCCAGCCAGTGTCTGGTCGAGGACGAGTCCGCCCTGCATGCTGGCCATGCGGGCGCGGCCTCAGGCGGAGGTCATTACAGGGTCCGCCTCGTCTCGAACTTGTTTGAAGGTAAAAATAGGGTTAATCGCCATCGGCTGGTGTATGATTGCCTGTCCGATCTGATGCAACAAGAGATCCACGCATTGGCCATTGTGGCGCTCGCCCCATCAGAGGCAACCGACTGAAATCAAGAACAAAGAACAGACGCCACTCCTTCCTGTTTTCATCTCCATTTTGATTTACTCCTTTATTTTTTAGGATGCAATAATGACATTTAAACCTGCTCGTCTGCTGGTTCTGCTGTTTGCAATCGCTTCGATCCCGGCTCTCGCACAAAACCTGGCTGTCGTGAACGGCAAGGCTATTCCCTCCTCCCGCGCCGACCTGATGGTCAAGCAAATGACCTCCCAAGGCCAGCCGGACAGCCCGCAACTGCGCGGCGCCATCAAGGAAGAGCTGATCAACCGTGAAATCCTGATGCAGGAAGCCGACAAGCAAGGCCTGTCCAGCAGCCAGGACGTCAAGAACCAGCTGGAACTGGCCCGCCAGTCCATCGTGATCCGCGCCCTGATCGCCGACTACCTGAAGAAGAACCCGGTGTCGGACGCCGACATCAAGGCTGAATACGACAAGTTCAAGGCCCAGGCCGGCGACAAGGAATACCATGCCCGCCACATCCTGGTGGACAAGGAAGAAGACGCCAAGGCCATCATCGCCAAGCTGAAGGCCGGCACCAAGTTTGAAGACCTGGCCAAGCAGTCCAAAGACACCGGCTCGGCTGCCAACGGCGGCGACCTGGACTGGGCAACCCCGGCTTCCTTCGTCAAGCCGTTCTCCGACGCCATGGTCGCCCTGAAGAAGGGTGAAGTCACCCAGACTCCGGTGCAGACCCAGTTCGGCTGGCACGTGATCCAGCTGGAAGACGTGCGTCCGGCCAAGGTACCGACCCTGGACGAAGTCAAGCCGCAGATCGCTGAAGCCCTGCAACAGAAGAAGCTGCAGGCTTACCAGGAAGAACTGCGCAAGAAAGCCAAGGTGCAGTAACTGCCTGGCTTTACGGCGGCCATCACTGGCTGCCGGAGCGATATCCAACAAACCCGGTCAAGGTCTCCTTGCCGGGTTTGTTGCTTTGCAGGCATGATTTTTAGCTTGTTCGCTCTGTCGAATGACGAAATGCCTCCCCATTACGCCTCTTCTCTGTAGCTATACAAGGAATTTCAACCGCGGATCGCGAATCAGCGAGATCTCCGTCTTATTGGCAGCAAAGTGGAATCACCCGGGTGAGATCGGACTCCCATCTCACTTCATCACTTGTACACCGGAGTCACGCCATGTCGCATCCCATGTTGTCTGCCGAATTCCTGTTGCCGGCAGCAGCGGCCATCGCCCTGTTCGCTTGCCTGGGATTTACGCTCAGCCAAGGATTGCGCGCTGTCTGGCCGCGATGGTATTGGTATGGCCTTGCGTTGCTCTTGTGCAGCGGCCTCGTACTCACGTTGTACACAGCCGAATTCAGCGATACGCCGGAAATGCCATTGGGTTTCGCCATCGGGATCTGGCTGATGCTTGCCGGGATGATCGCCACCATTGCCTCGGCAGTTTGCCTGTTGACCCGGCGCATTCTTGAGCGCCGGAAATCCTCTCGGCAAATATCTCCTTGAGAAAAATCGTCGATTTTATTTTTATCTTTAAATAATTTTTATATAAATAATTAGAAAAATAAAATTATTTAACCTCACTTCAATCATTCCACCAATACGCATTCTGCTATTCTTCGATCCTGTCCCAATCGGGACAAGGCCGTCCGCTCACTAAGCACTACAGCAAAAAGAGCGGCGACAACGGGCATTTCGGGGGAGGCACACAAGGTCGCTCCGTGATGTCACACATTAAATAACATCGTGGTTTCAGGAAAGACACCTATGAAAAAGAGTTCCTTGTTGCTACTCGCAGCGGGTTTGACCAGCGGCGGCGCAGCGTTTGCCCAGACGAACGTAACCATCTACGGCATCGTCGATACCAGCATCCACTACCTCAGCAACGCCAACGCCAACGGCAGCAGCAACATCCGCGTGGACAACGGCGCAATTGCCAACAGCCGTATCGGCTTCAAGGGCACTGAGGATCTGGGCGGCGGTCTGAAGGCCATGTTTCAATTGGAAAACGGCTTCTCCAGTGACACTGGAGCAATGAGCCAAGCCAATACCCTTTTCAACCGTCAGTCGTGGGTTGGCCTGCAAGGCAGCTTCGGCAAGGTTCGTATGGGTAAGCAGAACACTCCGTTGTTCGACCTGCTGGCCGACCACTTCGATCCATTGACCGTAGGTAACTATGGAAGCAACTCTTGGCTGCCGGCTGCAGGTACCTTGATTCGTACCCCTAACATGGTGCGCTACGACAACGACTTTGGCCCGGTGTCGGCTGCAGTCAGCTGGTCCTTCGGCGAAAAGGCCGGTTCGGTGCGTACAGGCAGCCAGTTCAGCAGCGCTCTGCGCTATACCGCCGGTGCCTTCGCGGTCGGCGGTGGTTTCCAGCAAACTGTGAGCCCCGATAACTCCAGCTACAAGGACACCGTCTGGAACCTGTCGGCTTCCTATGACTTCGGTCCGGCGAAGGTATTCGGCGGCTGGTTCAACATCAAGGACACCACTGGTACTACCGGGGCTTATATGGCTGTAGATAGCGATACCACTGGATGGACCACAGCCAGCACTGTCAAGGCAACCGCCGGCAACCAACGCAAGGACAATGGCTTCTTCCTGGGCTCCAGCTACAAGGCCACCAACGCCCTGACTCTGACCGGCGCGTTCTACTACGACAAGAGCAAGAACGTGTCTTACACAGGCCTGGGCAATGTCGGCGACGGCAAGCGTTACGCCTTGGTTGGCTGGGCCGACTACGCATTGTCCAAGCGTACTCAGCTGTACACCACGATCGACTACAACAAGGCCAAGGATGCGGCCGTGTATGAGTTGACCAACTCGGCGTCGGGCAAGAACAGCCTGACCACCGTCGGCGTCGGTATCCGTCACATTTTCTGATCCTGCCTGAATCGCGCCGCAACCTCTTGAGGTATGCGGCGCAAGACAGACTGCTCCAGAAAACAAAAAGCGCAGTTCCTTTCGGAACTGCGCTTTTTTTATTGCCGGTATCGCCTGAACGGCCCGTCAAGCAGACCGGCCAGAATTACCCCACCCACTTCCGCGCATTACGGAACATACGCATCCACGGCGAATCCTCGCCCCAGGACTCAGGATGCCACGACTGCGTGACAGTACGGAACACACGCTCGGCGTGCGGCATCAGCACGGTGAATCGGCCGTCCGGCGTAGTCACCGAAGTGATGCCCTGCGGCGAACCGTTCGGGTTGTACGGATAGGCTTCGGTCGTCGCGCCCTTGTTGTCGACATAGCGCATGGCGACGATCGCCTTGGCGATATCGCCGGTCTGCGAGAAGTCGGCAAAGCCTTCGCCGTGTGCTGTAGCGATCGGCGCCTGGGTGCCGACCATACCCTGCATGAAGATCGACGGCGAATCCGCCACCTCCACGTTCACGAAACGCGCCTCGAACTGCTCGGACTTGTTGCGGGTGAACTTGGGCCAGGCTTGTGCGCCCGGGATCATCGATTTCAGGTTGCTCATCATCTGGCAACCGTTGCAAATGCCCAGCGAGAACGTGTCTCCGCGCTGGAAGAAGCGCGAGAACTGTTCAGCCAGTTGCGCGTTGAACAGAATGGTCTTGGCCCAGCCCTCGCCCGCGCCCAGCACGTCGCCATAAGAGAAGCCGCCAACGGCGATAAAGCCCTTGAAGTCATCCAGCTTGGCGCGGTTGGCGATCAGGTCGCTCATGTGCACGTCGACTGCGGTGAAACCGGCCTTGTGCATGGCGAACGCCGTCTCGATGTGCGAGTTCACGCCCTGCTCGCGCAGGATCGCCACCTTCGGCCGGGCGGCTGCGCCCAGCGACAGGAACGGTGCCGCGATGTCTTCCTGCGGATCGAAGCTCAGCTTGGGCGTGATGCCGGGGTCGGCCGCATCCAGGATGCGGTCGTATTCGGCGTCGGCACAGGCCGGGTTGTCGCGCAGGCGCGCAATGCGCCAGCTGGTTTCGCTCCACAGGCGCTGCAGCTCGATGCGGGTCTGGCTGTAGATGTTCTTGGCGTCGCGCATGAATTCGACCACGTCGCGATCGTTCGGCTTGCCGATGATATGGCTGCAGGCGCCCAGGTTGAAGCTGCGCAGCACGTTCATCACGTCCGACTTCTCTTCTGCGCGTACCTGGATTACTGCGCCCAGCTCCTCGTTGAACAGCGCGCGCAGCGTCAGCTCATTGCGGCGCTCGGCCACTTGCGAGGTCCAGTTCTTGGAATCGCCCCAGTCGGCCGCATGCTCGCCTTCCATGGTCAGAATGTCGAGGTTGACTGAGATGCCGGTATGGCCGGCAAAGGCCATTTCCGCCAGCGCGGCGAACAGGCCGCCATCGGAGCGGTCGTGGTAGGCCAGCAGCTTGCCTTCCGCATTGAGCTGCTGGATGGCGTTAAAGAAGCCCTTCAGGTCTTCCGCGCTGTCCACATCCGGGGTTTCATTGCCGATCTGCTGCATGACTTGCGTGAGCGCCGACGCGCCCATGCGGTTCTTGCCGCGACCGAGGTCGATGACGATCAGTACGGTGTCGCCCTTATCCTTGTGCAATTGCGGCGTCAGCACGCGGCGCACATCCGTCACCGGCGCAAAGCCGGACACGATCAGCGACACCGGCGAAGTCACCGACTTGGCGCCGGCCTCATCCTGCCAGGTGCTGCGCATGGACAGCGAATCCTTGCCCACCGGGATGGACACGCCCAGCGCCGGGCACAGCTCCATGCCCACGGCCTTGACGGTGTCGAACAGCGCGGCATCCTGGCCAGGCTGGCCGCAGGCTGCCATCCAGTTGGCCGACAGCTTGATGTCGCCGATGTCGGCGATCGGTGCGGCGGCAATGTTGGTGATCGCCTCGCCCACCGCCATGCGGCCCGATGCGGCGGCATCGATCACGGCCAGCGGCGTACGCTCGCCCATGGCCATCGCTTCACCGAGATAGCCTTCCAGGCCCATCGCCGTCACGGCGACGTCGGCCACCGGCACCTGCCAGGGGCCGACCATCTGGTCGCGCACCGTCATGGCGCCCACGCTGCGGTCGCCAATGGTGATCAGGAAAGACTTGTCGGCCACGGTCGGCAGGCGCAGCACGCGGTGCGACACCTCCACCAGATCCATGCCGGTCAGGTCCACTGCCGGCAATTCCTTGGCGACGTGCTTGACGTCGCGGTGCATCTTGGGCGGCTTGCCCAGCAACACGTCCATCGGCATGTCGACCGGGCTGTTGTCGTGCTCGGGGTCGATCACCTTCAACTGGCGCTCTTCGGTGGCGGTACCGACCACGGCGAACGGCGAACGCTCGCGCTCGCACAGGTACTTGAACAGCTCCAGGTGCTCGGGCGCGATGGCCAGCACGTAGCGCTCCTGGGACTCGTTACTCCAGATTTCCTTGGGCGCCAGGCCGGACTCTTCCAGCGGCACCTTGCGCAAATCGAACAGCGCGCCGCGCTTGGCGTCGTTGGTGATTTCCGGGAAAGCGTTGGACAGGCCGCCGGCGCCGACATCGTGGATCGACAGGATCGGGTTCTCATCGCCCAGCGCCCAGCAGGCGTTGATGACTTCCTGCGCGCGCCGCTCCATTTCCGGGTTGCCGCGCTGCACCGAGTCGAAGTCCAGGTCGGCGGTATTGACGCCGGTGGCCATCGACGAGGCGGCGCTACCGCCCATGCCGATGCGCATGCCGGGGCCGCCCAGTTGGATCAGCAGGCTGCCTGCCGGCAGGTCGTTCTTTTTGGTGTGCTTGGCCGAGATGTTGCCCATGCCGCCGGCGATCATGATCGGCTTGTGGTAGCCCATCACCTCGCCGTCCACGTTCTGCTCGTAGGTACGGAAGTAGCCGCCCAGGTTGGGACGGCCGAATTCGTTGTTGAACGCGGCGCCGCCCAGCGGGCCCTCGATCATGATCTGCAGCGGCGAGGCGATGCGCTCGGGCTTGCCGTAGATGCCGCCATCGGCGTGGACATCGCGCTCGGCCACGGGCTGCGCCACATCGCGCGCGTTTTCCCACGGCTGCACGGCGTGCGTGACCATCAGGTTAGAGACGGTAAAGCCTGTCAGGCCGGCCTTGGGCTTGGCGCCACGGCCGGTCGCGCCCTCGTCGCGGATTTCACCGCCGGCGCCGGTGGAGGCGCCCGGGAACGGCGAGATCGCGGTCGGATGGTTGTGGGTTTCCACCTTCATCAGGATGTGGGTCAGTTCTTCCGACGCCTCATACACGTTGCCACGGCCCGCGCCGCGCTGGTAGAAACGCGGCACCGTCGCGCCCTCGATCACCGACGAATTGTCGCTGTAGGCCACCACGGTGCCCTTGGGATTCAACTGGTGGGTGTTCTTGATCATGCCGAACAGCGACTTGTCCTGCACCACGCCGTCGATGGTCCAGTCGGCGTTGAAGATCTTGTGGCGGCAGTGTTCGCTGTTGGCCTGGGCGAACATCATCAGCTCGACGTCGGTCGGATTGCGCTGCGCGCGGGTGAAGGCTTCCACCAGGTAATCGATTTCGTCGTCCGACAAGGCCAGGCCCAGTTCGGTGTTGGCGCGCTCGAGGGCAGTACGGCCGCCGCCGAGCACGTCCACCGATTCCAGCGGCTTGGCCTGCAGTTCGGTGAACAGGCCGGACGCTTCGCTCGGATGGCGCAATACGGTTTCGGTCATGCGGTCATGCAGCAGCGCCGCCACGGCCGGGATGCTGGCGTCATTGAGCTTCTTGGCGCCGCCCAGCAGGCCGCTCTTGATCTGGACGTGATAGACGATGCCGCGCTCGACGCGATGGATATGGGCCATGCCGCAGTTGTGGACGATATCCGTGGCCTTGCTGGCCCAGGGCGAGATCGTGCCGAAACGGGAAATCGCAACGAAGGTCTCACCCTCGTCACTGCCGTTGAACGGGTCGCCATAGGTCAGCAGGCCGTTCAGGCGCGCCTCGTCTTCCTTGGTCAGGGCTCCCGCGGCATCGACAAAGTGCAGGAAACGGCCGGAAATGCCGGTAATGGCAGGATCGACAGCTTGCAGTTGGGACAGGAGGCGTTGGGTGCGGAAAGCGGAAAGGGCATTGGAGCCCGGCAAGATCAGCATGGCGAGGTCGAGGCAGTTAGCTTGAATCGGGAAAACGGGTGCTGGCGCGGCTTGGAACCGGTCCACCGATGCCGATGCATCCCATGGTGCCGCATTGCAACAGGCAGATGCCTGGCACGGACAAAGGGCGCTGCATCGGGCTGATCTGGTGGATCGTGCGCGCGTTTGCTAGCAAAGACCGAATTATACAGTGGACAGGGGTATTCGGCCCACTGAAAGCAAGCAGCCGGGAGGGGCTGTCGTACGCACCGGCTACTCCCCTGCAAGTACGGTTTCGGTCACAAACCGGGGCAATTTGTGCCTTGCCATAAAATATGCAACGAAAGACGCGGCCTCCGGAGCGCCTTCTGATCCACGCTTGTCATCGGCGGTTCCTGTTTGCGCGTTGTTCATCAGAAAACACCTGCAGTTCTTGAAACTCTTCAATTATGAGCAGCAAGGGCATTTCGGGGTATCATTCCGGCCGCATTGGAAAACCGGCCTTGCGCGAATGACTATATTGCCATTGCGACCACAAAGGCGGCCATTCGATGACGATGACAACAGCGGCCTGATCCGCCATCCAAGACACACAGAGTGAACAACACACATCGACAGATCGCCGTCATCGGCGGGGGACTTTCAGGGATTTGCAGCGCCTACTTCCTGGCCGCCAAGGGGTATGAGGTCGCCGTAATCGAACGGCGCGCCCATGCTGCGGAAGAAGCCACGTTCGGCAATTCCGGCCTGCTCGCGCCCGGCGCGGCCATGCCGCTGACCCTGCCAGGTGCCTTCGCCACCTTCGCCGGCCGTTTCCAGGAGGAACCACGCGTCCTGTTGGCATCGGGTGCGGACTTCAAGCGCAACCGCTGGATGCGCCAGACGCGCCAGGCCCAGCAGCAACGCTTCGCTGCCAACAAGCTGCGGCTCACACGCCTGTCGGCCTATGGCCAGGAACTCACGCGCCAGTTGCAGGAACATTACGCAATGGAGCACGAAAACAGCAACGGCGTATTCCATCTGTTCCGCACCCCGCTGGAAGCCGCGCGTATGGCGTCATTGCAAGAAGGCGCGCAGCAATGCGAGGTCAAGCACAAGACGCTGGACACCGCTGAAATCCGCCTGCTGGAGCCGGCCTTCTCGTCAGAAGCCGCCCTGGCCGGCGCACTTTATTATCCGGACGACATCGCCGGCAATTGCGTATTGTTCGCCAAGCAGATGCGCAACGCGGCCCAGGAACTGGGTGTGTCTTTCCATTTCAGTTCGACCGTCAAATCCATCCAGCCCGAATTCGGTGGACGCGTGGTGCTGGAACTGGAATCGCCGCACCTGGACAGCCGCCTGACCACCGATGGCGTGGTGCTGGCCGCCGGCATGCAGACGGCCGAGCTGCTGCGCCCGCTGGACACGCCGCTGCCGATGCGCGCCCTGCAAAGCTATTCGGCGCTGGTGCCGGTCAAGAACCCCGACGATGCGCCCAACATGGCGCTATTCGATGACAGCTACAAGGTCGCCATGACGCGCCTGGGCAACCGCATCCGCATCACCGGCCTGCTCGGCTTCATGCCGCCGTCGCAGGCGATCCCGCCCAAGGCGCTGCGCAATTTGCTCAAGATCGCCGGCGACTATTACCCGAACGCCGCCAATTACAACCAGGCGCACTTCTGGAGCAGCACGATCCCGATCCTGCCCAACGGCATGCCGCTGTTTGGCCCGACGCGCCACGGCAACGTCTTCGTCAACGTCGGCCACGGCGTCACTGGCTGGGCTGCCGCCGTAGGCTCGGCGCGCGTGCTGGCCGATATGGTCGCCGGCGAGAAGTCGGCGGTGGATACGGAAGGTTTCCTGCCGCAAGACCTGGCCGCCTGATCCGATCCTTACCCTGCTCCCCCGCCCCGGCCCTCGTCTGGGGCGTTCTTTTTGCTCCCTGCAAACACGAAATCGCGCACGGATTCATCTGCGCCGATTTTTTTCATCAGCCTGTGTGCAGCGCATTCCGCACAATTGACTTAGAATGATTTCGAGGCAATGCCTCACCTCTGCAGTTCATCCCGATCACCGCAACACCAACGCACCAGCGATCACAGCCATGAGCGCGCTCTATTCTGTTGCCGAAATCCGCGAAGTCGAGCAGACCGCCTTGTCCGGACTCCCGTCCTATACCCTGATGCAGCGCGCCGGCGCGGCCGTGGCCGAATACGCGCAGCAGCTCCTGTCCTCCACCACGCAGTCCTCGCCTTCGGTGCTGGTCCTGGCCGGCCCCGGCAACAATGGCGGCGATGCGCTGGAAGCCGCCTGCATCCTTGAAGAAGCCGGCATCGAAGTCGCCGTGCAACTGCATGCCGACCAGAGCAAGCAGCCCCATGATGCGCGCCGCGCGCTGGCGCGTGCGCGTGAAGCGGAAATCCAGTTCATCGAAGACCTCACGCCGGCCGGCCTGCGCGAACAATCGTGGGCACTGGTGATCGACGGCCTGTTCGGCATCGGCTTGACGCGCGCGCCCACGAGCAAGCTGCGCGCCATCATCGACCACGTCAACGGCCTGCCCTGCCCGGTATTGTCCATCGACGTCCCCAGCGGCCTCAATGCCGACACCGGCAGCATCGTCGGCGGCGCCGATGGCCTTGCGGTCAACGCCACCCACACGATTACGTTCATCGGCGACAAGCCCGGCTTGCATACCTGCGAGGGCAAGGACCATAGCGGCCTGATCACGCTGCAGCCGCTGGACATCGATCCCGGCTGCTACCGGCCGACCCGCGCCGTCCTGAACGGACCGGCGCATTTTGCGGCATCCCTCAAGCCGCGCGCCAACAACTCGCACAAGGGCAGTTATGGCGACGTGATCGTCGTCGGCGGCGCCCGCGGCATGGCCGGGGCGCCGGTACTGGCGGCGCGCACCGCGGCGTTTGGCGGCGCCGGCCGCGTCTACCTGGCGTTTGTCGATGACGGCCCGGCCTACGACAGCATGCATCCGGAACTGATGTTCCGCGTCGCCGATCGCGTCGAGTTCGGCGCCAGCGCGGCGCTGGTGGTCGGCCCCGGCATGGGCACGTCACGCCATGCGCACGATATCCTCGCCCGCGCGCTCGACAGCCAGGCCGATATCGTGGTCGATGCCGACGCCCTCAACCTGATCTCGGCCGAACCCACCTTGCAGCACAAGCTGCACGACCGCCGCGGCGGCAGCGGGGAAATCGTCAGCATCATCACCCCGCATCCGCTGGAAGCGGCGCGCCTGCTCGACACTACTACCCAGAACATCCAGAACGACCGTCCCCAGGCCGCGCGCATGCTGGCACGCCACTTCAACGCCATCACCATCCTCAAGGGCGCCGGCACCGTGATCGCCTTTCCCGATGGCGAGATGCTGATCAACCCGACCGGCAATCCGGCGCTCTCCACGGCCGGCACCGGCGACGTGCTCTCCGGCCTGTGCGGCGCGCTGCTGGCGCAAGGCTGGCCCCTGCGCGCCGCCGCGCTGGCCGCCACCTGGATCCACGGCGCCGCCGCCGACCGCCTGGTGGCCCAGGGCCTGGGCCCGGTCGGACTGACCGCCAGCGAATTCATCCCGGCCATCAGAGCCGTGTTCAACAACATCATCCGAGACCATGTCCACCAGCGCCCTGCCGCAGTTCCGAGTCGCACACACACCTAAGCTTTGGCTGGGGATCATTTTTCTTGTCACGGGGTTGTGGACGCTGTCCCTGCTGGACGCGGCCGGCAAGCTGCTGGCCATCTCTGGCTACCACGTGGTGATGATCGCGTGGATGCGCTACACCATCAACGTGCTGTTCATGGCGGCCACGATGGTGCCGCTCTACCAGAAGCGCACCGGACGCAGCATCTTCCGCTCCAACCGTCCGGGCCTGCAGATCGGCCGCGGCGCCCTGCTGCTGGGATCGACGCTGATCTTTTTCTCGGTATTGAAGGTCGTGCCGCTGGCCGAAGGCACGGCCATGAATTTCTGCGCGCCGCTGGTGGTGCTGGCGGTTTCGCCCTGGCTGCTGGGGGAAAAGGCTTATCTCTCGCGCTGGATCGCGGTGCTGATCGGCTTTACGGGGATGCTGATCGTGATCCGTCCCGGCGGCGACATCCCGCCGCACGGCGTGGCGCTGGGCCTGCTGTCGGCTTGCACGATGGCGCTGATGTCCATCCTCAACCGCAAGGCCAACCAGGCCGATGACCCGATGGTGACGCTGTTCTACGGCGCGCTGATGGGCAGCGCGCTGTCCACGCTGGCGGTGCCGTTCTTCTGGAGTTCGCATACGCCGAACCTGGTCGAATGGGCGATCCTGATTTCCACCGGGCTCACCGGCACCATCGGCCACTTCCTGCAGAACAACGCCTACCGCCACGCTGAAGCCTCGGTGCTGACGCCATTCTTCTACGCCCAGATCATCTCGGCATCGGGCATGGGCTGGCTGGTGTTCGGCCAATTCCCCGACCGCATCACCCTCCTCGGCATCGCCATCATCTGCGCCAGCGGCATGGGCATCGCCTATGTCGAGCACAAGCGCGCACATCCGCTGCCGCCGGCCGATCCGATGGAAGCGGTCTGAATATTACCTCAGGTACTGCCGGCAAGACGGCCGGCAGCGATGGTGATGGTGCGCGCGCAGCGCGCGGCGATGGAATTGTCGTGCGTCACCAGCACCAGCGTGGAGCCGCGTTCCTCATTCAGCTCGAACATCAGCCCGATCACCGATTCGCCGGTGGCGGCATCGAGGCTGCCGGTGGGCTCGTCGGCGAACAGCAACGGCGGCTCCGTGACGAAGGCGCGTGCCAGCGCCACGCGCTGCTGCTCGCCGCCGGAGAGGTATTTCGGATAATGCTTGAGACGGCTGCCCAGGCCCACGCGCGCCAGCATCCGCTCGGCCTTGGCGCGCGCCTCGCCGTCGCCGCGCAACTCCAGCGGCAGCATCACGTTTTCCAGCGCGTTCAGGTGGCCGAGCAACTGGAAGGACTGGAACACGAACCCCAGCTTGCGCTTGCGCAACGCCGCGCGGCCGTCTTCATCGAGGGCGAAAATGTCTTGGCCATCCAGCCGCACGGAACCTTCGCTGGGCGTATCCAGTCCAGCCAACAGGCCCAGCAGCGTGGATTTCCCGGAGCCCGATGCGCCGACGATGGCCAACGTGGTACCGGCCGCCACGGTAAAATCGATACCGGAAAGAATCGTGAGCTGGCCGGATTCGGCCGATGCATCGGCAACGCGTTTGGACAACTGAAGGACTTCAATGGCAGGGACAGCGGAAATGGCGGCAGGATCGGCAGCGATGACGACAGCGGAATCGGGCATGCAGGGCATTCAGGCAAGAAGGATGGCGACATTCGCAGCGCGAACCGGCCTCAAGGCATGGCTGCGGCTGCTGGCGGGCATCGCCCTGATGCTGGCGGCGATGAGCGCTTATTCTGCCCCAAAAACCCTGCTCGTGCTCGGCGACAGCCTCTCGGCGGAATACGGCCTGGCGCGCGGCACGGGGTGGACCCGGCTGCTGGAGCAGCGCCTGCAGCAAAATAAGGTCGATGCCGTGGTGATCAACTCCAGCATCAGCGGCGACACCACCATCGGCGGGAAAAATCGCCTCCCTTCCCTGCTGGAAAAGAACAAGCCCGATATCGTCGTGATCGAACTGGGCAGCAACGACGCCCTGCGCGGCCTGCAGCTCAACACCACACAGGACAACCTGCAGGCCATGATGGATCTGGCGCGCCAGAACAAAGCCAAAGTGCTGCTGGTCGGCATGCAGATTCCCCCCAACTATGGCGCCGACTACACGCGCCGCTTCTCAGACATGTTCCAGCACCTGGCCAAACGGAACAAGGCGCCGCTGGTGCCCTTCTTCATGGACGGCATCGCCGCCAACATGGACTTGTTCCAGGCCGACCGCATCCATCCCAACGAACAGGCGCAAGCCATGCTGCTGGATAACGTCTGGCCGCATCTCAAGCCGCTGGTCGGCCTCAAGTAATCGCATCGGCAATAAAAAACCCTTGCCACCGGGACCGGGGGCAAGGGCCAGGGAGCGTCGCGTAACGCTCAGTGGCGTGCGTACAAGTCCAGAAACCGGCGCAGCAAGCCGGCCGACTGTGGCGTTTCGCTGACTTTCTCGCACAGCGCCGCGGCATCAATGCCGCAACCGCGATAGACATCGGCGTAGTAACTCAGATGAGCCCGCACGAAGGCCGGCGAGAACTCCGGATGAAACTGGGTCGAATAGATGCTTTCCGCATGCTTGAGCATGTGGTGCGGGTCCAGCGGCGAGCGCGCCATCACGATCGCCTCCTCGGGCGGGCGCAGTACCGATTGCATGTGCAGCATATGCGCCGGGAAAGTGGTCGGCAGCTCATTGAGCAAGGCATCCTTGCGGCAGCAGTCGTAGGTTTCCACATGCATGGTGCCGGCCGCGCGGCCCGCCGGGTTGTAGCCGACTTCGCCGCCGAAGGCATGGGTCAGCAACTGGTGGCCGTAGCAGATGCCGAACATCGGCGTATCTTCCGCCGCCGCATCGCGCAGCCATTCGGCAGTGCGCTCGCTCCAGTCTTCCTTGTCGGTCACCATGGCGGGCGAACCGGTGATGAAAACGGCACGGTAGGAACAGGGCGAACGCAATGCCTGCCCTTCGTACACGGTGACGGTTTCGGTTTCATGGTCGGCCAGTCCGGCGGCAGACTGGATCTGCCGCGCGTAACTGCCGTAATTGCTTTTGAGGGTCTGGTTGGGATCGCCGGTTTGGATGATCAGGACTGGGGCTGGCATGGAAAGCAGTGGTCGACTATTCAATGGCAAAACATTGCATCGGAAGCATTTCCATCTGGAAATTTCTTCTGCGATGCCCTTCGAATTCGACTGGAGGCAGCGATAACTTTACGGCAGCCGGATAACGCTGAAACGACGCAAGCTGCGATCAGGATGACAAGGAAGGCATGCTGAAAAATGCTGCGCCGCCTCAATAATGAAACAAAAAAGGCCGCTGGAGAAGCGGCCTGTATAAATTTTTTACCTAATTGTCGCGCCCATGCATCTTATCGCCTGCATGGGGCGCCGGGTACGTGCCGCTTCACATCTGCGGCGTACCCGGCAGTACGAATGCCTTATTTGGCGGCATCGTCGGCGCTGACCGAGGCGGCGCCCTTGAGCAGCTTGGTCTTGGCCTTTTCACGCAGGTAGCCGAGGTAAGCCAGCGCTTCCTGCTGCGACAGCGCACCGGCAATCTGTTCCTGCTCGGTCTTGCGGCGCGCCGCATCCACGGTCTTAGGCTGTTCGACCTTGGTCACGCGGTAGATCTGATAACCCAGGCCCGGCATTTCCACACCAGTGTAGGCCGGCAGCTTGGCGGCATCGACCTTCATGACGGCAGTGAACGCCTCTTCGTTCCAGCCTTCGGCCTTGACGCGCGAAACCACCTTGGCATCGCTGAAGCCGGCGCCATCATCCTTGGCCTGCAGTTCCGCCAGGCGGGCCTGGCCGGCCTTGGTGGCCAGCGCCTGCTCTTCCTGCTGCAGCACGACCTTCTGCACGTCAGCCTTGACGTCCTCGAACGGACGCACGGTCACCGGCTTGTATTCGCTGATGCGGCCAGCCACCAGCGTATTGGGGGCGACCTGCACGGCTTCGGTGTTGTGCTTGGACTTGATCACGTCGTCGGTAAACAGCGCCGTCAGGAACTTGGCATTGTTGTACGGCGCTGCGCCGGCAGCCGGGTTGGGCGCACGCGTCACGCCCGTTGCAGTCTGGATCTTCAGCTTGAGCTTGTCGGAGACCGCCTTGAGGCTGTCGCCGTTTTCGTAGACCAGGTTATTGAACTGGTCGGCCATCTCGGAATACTTTTTCGCCGCGATCTGCTTCTTGATCTCGCCGGCGATTTCATCCTTCACCGAATCGAGCGGCTTGACCGATGCCGGCTTGATGCCGGTGACTTGGATCACGTGATAGCCGAAGTCCGACTCCACCGGATCGCTGATCTCGCCTTGCTTCAGGCCGAACGCCGCATCCTCGAAAGGCTTGACCATTGCGCCATGGCCGAAGAAGCCCAGGTCGCCGCCGTTCTCGGCCGAGCCCGGATCTTGCGAATTGGCCTTGGCCAGCTTGGCGAAATCGCCCGGATTCTTGCGCAGCTGGGCCACCAGGCCTTCCGCCTTGGCCTTGGCGGCAGCCTTGTCGGCCGCCGGCGCATCCTTCTTGACCGCGATCAGGATGTGGCTGGCGCGGCGCTGCTCTTCGGTCGAGTACAGCTTCTGGTTTTGCTCGTAGTAGGACTTGATGTCGTCATCGGTCACCTGCGACTGCGCAGCCACGGCAGCGCCATCCAGCACCACGTATTCGATGCTGGCCTGCTCCGGCGTTTCAAAACGCTTGCCGTTCTTGTCGTAGTAGGCCTTGAGCATCTCGTCGGTCACCTTGACCTGGGATGCGTAGCTCTCCGGCTTGAAGTTGAGCATCTGCACCGTGCGTTCCTGGTCATTCAGGTTCGACAGGTTGTCGGCCACGGTCCTGGGCGCGAATGCGGTGTTCTGGATCGCCGCATTGAGCTGCTGCAGCGCCATCTCGCGGCGCAGGCTGGCTTCATAACCCTTCGGGGTCAGGCCCTGGGCCGCCAGCAGCACGCGGTATTGGTCGTTATCGAACGTACCGTCCGGTTTGGTCAGGCCCGGGATTTGCAGGATGCTTTGCTGCAGTGCCTGGTCAGGCACCACCAGCTTGCTGGCCACCACTTCGGCGCCCAGCGCGCGTTGCGCGATCAGGTTTTCGAGGATGGCGCGGCGCGCCTCGGGCGTATCGAACAGCTTGGTGTCGAACTGATTGCCATAGGCCTGGCGCATGCGCTCAAGCTGCTGGCGATGCGCGGCATCCCACTCTTCTTTGGTAATGGTCTGTCCGGCCACCTTCGCCACGGCGTTGTCGCCGTCGGTCAGGCGGCTGTAGCCCTCCAGGCCGAAGAAAGCGAACGACGGGAAGATGAACAGCAGCAGCAGGAACTGCATCAGGCGCTGGTGGGTACGAATGAATTCAAACATGAATAGCCAATCAATAAACGATCCGTCAATGAAAGTGCGCACCTGCCACCCGGATCGGGTAATAAAAAAGGCGAACTCACGTTCGCCCTGATCCGGCGGAGCGGCAACCGCTCAGGCGCACGCACTCAGTCGTGCACGCGCGACATTATACACATGCCAATCCCGGGCAACATCCCCGCGCCTGCCGCAGATGCCTGCATTCATTCGCCCATCTGCGCCAGCGCCACGCTGCGCAACTGGAAGCGCCCGTCGTTATTGAACAGCCAACTTTCGGAGAATTCGATACGGCCGTGCTGCAGCAACGCCTCCGGCGGCTTGGGAAAAGGCGCCGTATTTTTCAGGCTGCCCAGCGCACTGGCCTCGGCCTGCTTGTCGCGGTTGCTGCGCAGGATCTCGCTCTTGACCAGGTTGCCGTCGCGGTCGACCACATACTTGACCACGATCACCGACCGCAGCAACGCCTGCGGGCGCTCGACATAGACACTGGTGAAATTCACCTGCGAGATGCGCTTGGCCAGGTCCTGCTTATAGCCATTGGTGGTAGTTGCCGTCGATGTGCCGTCCGGCGTGGTCTTTTTCTGTTCGATGAGGGACTTGGCCAACTCGTCGCGCTGCTGCTGCGTGCTCTGCGGCCCCGAACAGGCGGCCAGCAATGCCGCTGCGCCGATCCTGGCCAGCGTCAGCCGGGATGGCCCGCGATATGTTCGCTTCCTTGCTTTACCCATATTCGTTCTCCCGGCATGTCCATCGATTGCGGCCCGGCAACGGCTTGCCGCCTTGCGAGCCCGCGCTCAGGAATGTCGACACTATATCAGCGCCGCCATTCCCTTCATCCAGCCCGTAAACCACACCATCCATAACTTCAACCTATAGGTCGGATATTACCCCGCTATCACAGAGAGAGCTGTCATCCAGCAGTCATATTTGCACCGTAACATCCGCTTGCCTTGAGACCGACAACGCCCGCAAATGCGCTACAGCGCTGATTTTTTGCAAGCATAACAAACGATTGCGGCAGCGTTGCGGCCCAGCCGCGCCACCAGCGAGACCAACCAGATGATGCAGACCTCTTCCCTCCTTCCGCCCCACGCCGACCATCTGCCCCATACCGATGGCAGCGAGACTTTCCTGTCGGTGCGCGGCATCGACAAGCGCTTCGGCGCCTTCACCGCGTTAGACAGCGTTTCGCTGGAAGTCAGGCACGGGGAAATGGTTTGCCTGCTGGGGCCGTCAGGCTGCGGCAAGACCACCCTCCTGCGTACCATCGCCGGCCTGGAACGCCAGGATACCGGCAGCCTTCAGGCCGGCGGACGCGACATCTCGCAGTTGCCGCCGCAGGCACGCGATTACGGCATCCTGTTCCAGTCGTACGCGCTGTTCCCCAATCTCACCGTGGAAGACAACGTCGCCTACGGCCTCAATGCTGCCGCCGCCCAACGCAAGCTGTCGCGCCAGCAAAAGCGCGAGCGCGTGACCGAGATGCTGGGCATGGTGGGCCTGGCCGGCAGCGAGCGCAAATATCCCGGCCAGCTCTCCGGCGGCCAGCAGCAGCGCGTGGCGCTGGCGCGCGCGCTGGCGCCTTCGCCTTCGCTGCTGCTGCTTGACGAACCACTGTCCGCATTGGACGCACAGGTACGCGAACACCTGCAACTGGAAATCCGCCGCCTGCAAAAGGAATTCCGCATCACCACCCTGATGGTCACGCACGATCAGGAAGAGGCCATGGTGATGGCCGACCGCATCGCCGTGATGAACCGCGGCCGCATCGAACAATTCGGCACGCCCGACGAGATCTACCGCCGCCCGGCTTCCCCCTTCGTGGCCGACTTCATCGGCCAGTCCAACTGGCTGCCTTTCACCCGGATCTCGGGCTCCCAGGTCGCGGTCGGTTCGCTGCAACTGGAAATCCAGCCGGAGGAAGAAGAACTGTCCAGCGGCCGCCTGTTCTGCCGCCCGGAAGCAGTCGACCTGTTTCCCGGCGAGCAAGCCGCCAACCGCTTCCGTGCCCGGATGATCGACCGCATCTATCTCGGCAACCGCTATCGCATCGCCCTCGCAGCCGATGCCCTGCCAGGGCAGACGCTGATGGCCGACGTCATGGGCGACGCGCATGACCGGCTCGGCGCCATCCACGGCGGCGACGGCATCTGGATTGCGCTGCCGCGCCAATCGCTGCAGGTCTTCGTTTGATGAAAAACGGCGCCGCGATGAATTCCACCGCCACCACTGCCATGCCCGACCTGGGTACGCCGAGCCTGCACAGCGGCGGGGCCAATGCCGTCAATCGGACGCAGGGCAAGGCAGACCGCAGCCAATTATTGGTTACCGGCCTCAAGTGGCTATTGCTGGCCGTTCTGCTGCTGGGGATGGCCGGCCCGCTGGTCTTCATCCTGATG
Source organism: Herbaspirillum chlorophenolicum (assembly GCF_001189955.1). Classification (GTDB taxonomy): domain Bacteria; phylum Pseudomonadota; class Gammaproteobacteria; order Burkholderiales; family Burkholderiaceae_D; genus Herbaspirillum; species Herbaspirillum chlorophenolicum. The sequence continues at coordinate 38,563 of NZ_LFLT01000004.1, forward strand.
CAGGCAGTGCTCACACCGGAAGGCCGCTGGGCCGGCTTGCAGCCGTTCACCGCACTGTTCTCCAATATCAATTTCCTGCCGATGCTGGGCCGCAGCCTGTGGGTGTCTTTTTCCACCGCGCTGGTCACGGTGCCGTTGGCCTATATTTTTGCCTACGCCCTGCAGCGCACCTGCATCCCGCTCAAACCGGTGTGGCGCGGCATCGGGCTCTTGCCGCTGCTGGCGCCGTCGCTGTTGCCGGGCATCGCGCTGATCTACCTGTTCGGCAACCAGGGCCTGTTCAAGGAATGGATGGACGGCAGCATCTACGGTTTCTGGGGCATCCTGCTGGGCGAAGTGTTCTACACCTTCCCGCATGCGCTGATGATCTTGCTCTCAGCCTTGTCGCAAGCGGATGGCCGTCTGTACGACGCCGCCGCCGCCATGGGCTCGTCGCGCTGGCGCACCTTCAAGAGCGTCACCCTGCCGGCCACGCGCTATGGCATCTTCGGCGCGTTCTGCCTGGTATTTACGCTCACCATCACCGATTTCGGCGTCCCCAAGATCGTCGGCGGCGCCTACAGCGTGCTGGCGGTGGAAGCCTACAAGGCAGTGGTCGGCCAGCAGCAGTTCGGCCGCGGCGCGCTGATCGGCCTGTTGCTGCTGGTGCCGGCGGTGCTCACCTTTGCTGTCGACGCCTGGCTGCAGCGCCGCCAGCGCGCCCAGATGAGCAGCCGCTCCGAATCCTATGTGCCGCGCCCGGACTGGCGCCGCGACGGCGCCAACCTGATGGCAGTGACCATCCTCGCCGCCGCCATCCTGATCATGATCGCAGTCGCCATCGGCGCCTCGCTGGTCAAGCTGTGGCCCTATAACCTGCAGCTCACGCTGCAGCACTACGACTTCGACAACATGGACGGCGGCGGCTGGCTGGCCTACTGGAACAGCCTCAGGCTGGCCTGCGGCACCAGCATCGCCGGCACCCTCGTGATCTTCACCGGCGCCTGGCTGATGGAAAAGACGCGCGGCCCGGCCTTGCTCGGCCCGATGCTGCGATTCCTGTGCTTCCTGCCGATGGCAGTGCCCGGCCTGGTGCTGGGCCTGGGCACCCTGCTGTTCTTCAACCATCCCGCCAACCCGTTCAATTTCCTGTACGGCACGATGGCGCTGCTGGTGGTGTGTTCGGTGGTGCACTTCTACACCACCGCCCACCTGACCGCCGTCACCGCGCTCAAGCAGCTCGATCCTGAATTCGAAGCCGCCTCGCTGTCGCTGAAGGTGCCCTTGCTCAAGACCTTCGTGCGCATCACCGTGCCACTGTGCCTGCCGGCGCTGCTGGAGATCTTCCGCTACCTGTTCGTGTCGTCGATGACGACGGTTTCGGCGGTGATCTTCCTGTACCGCCCAGACACCGTGCTGGCCTCGGTCGCCGTACTCAACATGGACGACGCCGGCGATGTCGGCCCGGCCGCGGCGATGTCGACGCTGATCCTGCTGACCTCGGCCGCCGCCTCGCTGCTGATGCACGCCGCCGGCAGCCGCTGGATTGCCCGTGCCCAGGCGTGGCGCGGCGCACGCGCCCATTGATCCAAACCTTGTTTTCCATCCGGCGTTCTACGGACGCTATTTCAACCCAGCCCATCCAAAGGCCATCATGAAAAAAACCAAGCTGTTCAAACTGCTCGCATCGGTCATCGGCGCCGGCATGCTGTTCTCGGCACAGGCCGCGCATGCCGCCACCACGCTGACGGTCTATACCGCCCTCGAAGCGGACCAGATCAAGGCTTACCAGGCCGCTTTCCAGAAGGCCAACCCGGATATCGAAATCAAGTGGGTACGCGACTCCACCGGCATCGTCACCGCCAAGCTGCTGGCTGAAAAGGCCAACCCGCAAGCCGACGTGATCTGGGGCCTGGCCGCCACCAGCCTGGCCATGCTGGACAAGGAAGGCATGCTGACCCCATACGCCCCCAAGACCCTGTCCAACATCGAAGCCAAGTACCGCAGCGCCGCCAATCCACCGGCCTGGGTCGGCATGGACGTGTGGGCTTCGGCGATCTGCTTCAACACCGTGGAAGCGCAAAAACTGGGCCTGCCCAAGCCGACTTCCTGGGCCGACCTGACCAAGCCGGTCTACGCCGGCAAGATCGTGATGCCGCACCCGGCCTCCTCCGGCACCGGTTACCTGGACGTGTCCGCCTGGCTGCAAATGATGGGCGAAGACAAGGGCTGGGCCTACATGGACGCCTTGCACAAGAACATCGGCCAGTACACCCACTCCGGTTCCAAGCCCTGCAAGCAGGCTGCCACCGGCGAGTTCCCGATCGGCATCGCGTTTGAATACCGCGCCGTGAAGACCAAGAAGGAAGGCGCGCCGATCGACGTGATCCTCCCGTCCGAAGGACTGGGCTGGGACATCGAAGCCACTGCCATCGTCAAGGGCACCAAGAACCTGGAAGCCGCGAAAAAACTGGCCGACTTCTCCGCCAGCAAGGAAGCCATGACCTTGTACGAGAAGAACTTCGCAGTGGTCGCCATGCCTGGCATCGCCAAGCCGGACGAGCTGCTGCCGGCCGACTACGAAAAGCGCCTGGTCAAGAACGACTTCACCTGGGCCAGCACCAACCGCGACCGCATCCTGACCGAGTGGAGCAAGCGCTACGAAAGCAAGGCTGAGAAGAAGCAATAAGCCGCACAGTAACAAGGTAGTACAACCTGCGCCACCGCTCGGTGGCGCAGGCCGCGAGAGGAACAGCAGCAACCGACGGGTGACGCCAGAGCGCCCGCTTAGAACCTGGTACGCAACAACGACATCTTTGCAAACAGAATCAGATGGAGCATTTATGAACAGCACCGATCCCCACCACTTCGACCTGGCCGTGGTCGGCTCCGGTATCCTCGGCCTGGCGCACGCCTACGCCGCCGTCAAGCGCGGCCTGCGCGTGGCCGTATTCGAGCGCACCGGTACTCCGCTGGGCGCATCGATCCGCAATTTCGGCATGGGCCTGGTCACCGGCCAGCCGCCCGGCATCATGCTGGACCTGGCCCGCGAAAGCCGCGAACTGTGGCTCCACCTGTCGACACGCGCCAATTTCAGCGCGCGCGAAGCCGGCACCCTGCTGTTCGCCCGCACCGAAGCCGAACGTGACGTGCTGCAGGAATTCATGATCGTGCGCGCACGCCAATATGAATACCGCGCCTCGCTGCTGCAAGGCGACAAGCTCAACACCCTCTACAACGGCCGTTTCAGCCATCATCTCGCAGCCCTGCATGGCACCGAAGACCTGCAGCTGTATTCACGCGAAGCCATGCCGGCCCTGGTGGCCTACCTGCATTCGCAGGGCGTGCATTTCCGCTTCAATACGCTGGTGCATGGCGTGGGCGATGGACACATCTCCAGCACCGCCGGCGAATTCCGCGCCGAACGCGTGATCATCTGTTCCGGCCATGACTACCAGACCCTGTTCGCCGACAAGCTGCAAGCGATGAACCTGAAGCAATGCCGCCTGCAGATGCTGCGCGTGAAGACCGAAGACGCGCTGCCGCTGACGCACGCCGTGCTGACCGGCCTCTCCTGCACCCACTACGGCGCCTTCTCCGACCTGCCCACCGCGCGTGCGGTGCATGCCGAAATCGACCAGACCGCGCCGCTGCTCAACAAGCACGGCATCCATCTGCTGGTCAGCCCGACGCCCTACCAGGAACTGATCATCGGCGATTCGCACTACTACGGCACCGACTCTCCGCCTTTCAACAGCGAAGAGATCGACCAGTTGATGATCGGCCTGGCCGAACATACGCTGGCCACGCGCGTACAGGTGCTCGAACGCTGGCAAGGCGTGTACGGCAGCAAGGGCCCGGGTCCGTTCTCGGCACTGCCGATCGATGACAAGACCACGGCCGTGCTGATGCACACCGGTATCGGCATGAGCGTCGGCCTCGGGTTGGGCGAGCGCGTGATGAAGGCGCTGCTGGCCGGTGATGCCCTGCCCTCGGGCAACGCCGTCGTAGCGCCGGTCACGGCGCTGGCATAAGGACGCAACCCGGTGCCGCTCAACGCGCATTGAAACGCGATGCACGGCACCGGGTCCTGACCTTCATCAGGACGACATGCAAGAGAAGCCCCGGCATCAGGCTTCGCCAACAATATTGATGGCCAAGAAATTCCCCGTCTGCACTCCCGCTCCAGCCGCTGCACCGCAAAAGCCCTTTCCGCCTGAGGTGCATGCCCAGCATGGCCTCCCCATGCTGCATCGCAACCAATTCCGCCGCTCTTTTCCTGTAAGCCTGTGTAAGTTTCAAGCAAGTCCTGCGTAAGTTTTGAGTCGCACACTCGGCGCGTGGACAAGTGGGCCATTACGCAAGCAATGCGGAACGAATATCGCAGTTTGTGTATGGATCGGTTGACGGTTACCGCAGGGGCGGAATCGTCGGCGGATTCAAAAACGGGGATGGCGTCGCACAGTCATGGCATCTCCACTGCGTTCTTGCATAACGCCCCATTCGGCCATGCATCAGCCAATCAATTAAAACTAGGAGACCAGCATGACGACAGCATCAGTCAACACGACTGCGCGCGGCATCACACCTGAGGAGCGCAAGGTCATTTTCGCGTCCTCTCTCGGCACCGTTTTCGAATGGTATGACTTTTACCTGTACGGCTCGCTGGCGGCTATTATCGCCAAGCAGTTCTTCGCCGGCACCGACCCCAACACCGCGTTCATCTTCGCGCTGCTGGCGTTTGCCGCGGGCTTCATCGTGCGCCCGTTCGGCGCACTGGTGTTCGGCCGCCTGGGTGACCTGGTGGGCCGCAAATATACCTTCCTGGTAACCATCCTGATCATGGGCGCGTCGACCTTCATCGTCGGCATCCTGCCTAACTACAACTCGATCGGCATCACCGCGCCGATCGTCCTGATCATCCTGCGCATCCTGCAAGGTCTGGCGCTGGGTGGTGAATACGGCGGCGCCGCCACTTATGTGGCCGAGCACGCGCCGGAAGGCCGCCGCGGAGCCTTCACCGCATGGATCCAGACGACAGCGACCCTGGGTCTGTTCCTGTCGCTGCTGGTGATCCTGGGTGTGCGCACCTCGGTGGGTGAAGCCGCCTTTGCCGATTGGGGCTGGCGCATTCCGTTCCTGGTCTCCATCCTGCTGCTGGCCATCTCGGTGTGGATCCGCCTGTCGATGAATGAATCGCCGGCGTTCCTGAAGATGAAGTCCGAAGGCAAGATCTCCAAGGCTCCGCTGACCGAAGCTTTCGGCCAATGGAAAAACCTGAAGCTGGTGATCCTGGCGCTGATCGGCCTGACCGCCGGCCAGGCTGTGGTGTGGTACACCGGCCAGTTCTACGCGTTGTTCTTCCTGACGCAATCGCTGAAGGTCGACGGCGCCACCGCCAATATCCTGATCGCACTGGCACTGCTGCTGGCCACGCCGTTCTTCATCTTCTTCGGTTCGCTGTCCGACAAGATCGGCCGCAAGCCCATCATCCTGGGCGGCTGCCTGATTGCTGCGCTGACCTACTTCCCGATCTTCAGCGGCCTGACCCACTTCGCCAACCCGGCACTGGAAGCCGCACTGAAGAAGGCTCCGGTGATCGTGACCGCGGACCCGGCAAACTGCCAATTCCAGTTCAACCCGACCGGCACCAAGAAGTTCACCTCCTCGTGCGACATCGTCAAGGCCAAGCTGTCGGCCGCATCGGTGAACTACGAGAACGTGGCCGGCGCACCGGGTTCGGTGGCCACCATCACGATCGGCGACAAGGTCATCACTTCGTATGACGCCGCCACCTTGTCCAAGGAAGAAGCCGCTGAGAAAGACAAGGCCCTGTCCAAGGAACTGGCTGACGACATCAAGGCCGCAGGCTATCCGAGCAAGGCCGATCCGGATCAGATGAACAAGCCGATGGTCCTGTTGCTGCTGTTCATCCTGGTGCTGTACGTGACCATGGTGTACGGCCCGATCGCCGCAGCGCTGGTCGAAATGTTCCCGACCCGCATCCGCTACACCTCGATGTCCATGCCTTACCACATCGGCAATGGCTGGTTCGGCGGCCTGCTGCCGACTACCTCGTTCGCGCTGGTGGCCTTCAAGGGCGACATCTACTACGGCCTGTGGTACCCGATCGTGATCGCCCTGGCGACCTTCGTGATCGGTCTGTTCTTTGTGAAAGAAAGCGTTCACAACAACATTTACGCTGCCGACTAAATCGGGAGTAGATGGTGGGGGCGCCGTCCTGCAGCAGCTTGGGTTGCGCAGGACGGCGAGATCAAAAGCAAACAATTATTCCTTCAATCGTTGGGCCGATCGGAACCGGATATCCGATCGGCTTTTTTATTTGGCGCCGCGCTTGCCTGCCGGCGGCCGCCCTTTCTCCGCATTTCCCATTTCCGCTGTCGCTTTCTCTTCCACCAACGCCAGCAAGCCCTGCGCCGCGATCGACAGACTGCGTTCCTTGGGCGTGACGATCAGGAGCGGCCGCACCAGCTCCGGCGCATCCAGCGGGATCGCCACCAGATTGGGAAGGCGAAACTGGAACAGCGTCAACTCAGGCACCACGCTCACGCCAAGGCCACTTTCGATCAGCGCCGCCACCGTCGCCAGATGCTCCACTTCGAGCCCGGTGTTGACTGTCCCGCTGGGATGCAGCATCGCATCCAGATGCTGGCGCACGCTGGTCGAGCGCGCCAGGTGGATCAGCTCGCAGCCGGCCAGTTGGCTTATCTTGATGCGCCGTTTGCCGGCCAGCTTATGGTCGCGCCGGCACACCAGATAGAACGGATCGGAGCATAGCGGCCGGGTATCGAACTCCAGGAGATTGGGACCCGGTGCGGTCAACGCAATATCGGCCTTGCCGTGGCGCAGCAGGTCCAGGCAATGGTCTGAAATGGCGTCGAACAATTCCACCGTCACCCCCGGATAGAGCCGTCGGTACTCCGCCAGCACCGGCGGCAGCCAGCCGGCCGCCAGCGAAGGCAATGCGGCAATGGCGACCCGGCCCTTGCGGCGCGCCACATAGTCGCTCATGTTGGAGAAAGCCGATTCGATATCGGCCACCAGTTGGCGCGCCACCTCCACGAACAGTTCCCCTTCCGGCGTGAGCGTCACATTGCGCGTGTCGCGCTCGAACAGCCGGGCGCCGGCAGCGGCTTCCAGCTTCTGGATCATCACGCTGAACGCCGACTGCGAAACATGGCAGCGCTCGGCCGCATGGCCGAAATGGCGGCAGTCGGCCAGCGCCAGGAAGGCCTGCAGCAGGCGGGTCGAGATGTTGGTTTGCATGGTTGTCCGGAAGATGTCGATTAATCTGATAATCCGATCAATCAATCGAAAAAATCAACTTTACAACAAAATTAGCCAAAACCTACACTCGCAGTGCTTTCACTATGCGCCCGACCCGTACAGAAGAATCAAGCCCGGCCGTAGTGGAAATCGAATAAGAACAGCCACTAAAAATCCTGGAGACACGCATGCTTGCCCTGCTCGGCTTTGTCACGATCGTCCTGTTGTTCACCGCCATCCTCACCAAGAAGATGTCGCCGCTGGTGGCGCTGATCGCCATTCCCATCGTCGCGGCCCTGGTAGGCGGCTTCGGATTGCAGACCTCAAAATTCATTGTCTCCGGCGTGACCTCGATCGCACCGGTGGCCGGCATGTTTGTCTTTGCCATCCTGTTCTTCGGCATCGTCACCGATGCCGGCATGCTCGATCCCATCATCAGCCGCATCCTCAAGACCGTCGGCAGCCGCCCCTCGCGCATCGTGCCCGGCACTGCCCTGCTGGCGCTGCTGATCCACCTGGACGGCTCCGGCGCGGTGACCTTCCTGATCACCATCCCGGCCATGCTGCCGCTGTACGACCGCCTGGGCATCGACAAGCGCATCCTGGCTTGCGTGGCCTCGATGGCGGCCGGCGTCAACTTCCTGCCGTGGACCGGCCCGATGATCCGCGCCTCGGCGGCGCTGCATATCCCGGTGTCCGACATCTTCACCCCGCTCATCCCCATCCAGCTGGTCGGCCTGACCTTTGTCTTCATCGCGTCTTACCTGCTGGGCCTGAAGGAAGAACGCCGCCTGGGCCTGGGCAAGGGGTCGAACGTGGGCTTTGTGCAGCAGCATGAACTGACCGAAGAACAGAAAAAGATCCGCCGCCCGCAAAACTTCTGGATCAACATCGTGCTGACCGTGTTCGTGCTGGGCGTGATGATCAGCGGCAAGGTCGATCCGGTGGTGATGTTCATGATCGGCGTGGTGTTGGCGCTGATGATCAACTACCGCGACGTCAACATGCAGCGCGCCCGTATCGACGCGCATGCCAAGGCGGCGCTGCTGATGGCCAGCATCCTGTTCGCCGCCGGCGTGTTCACCGGCATCATGACCAAGTCCGGCATGCTCACCGCCATGGCCAAGACCGCAGTGGGCTTCGTGCCGCCCGAGATGGCCGGACATATCCCGGTGGTGCTGGGTGTCCTGTCGATGCCGCTGTCGCTGCTGTTCGATCCGGACTCGTTCTACTTCGGCGTGCTGCCGGTGATCGCGGAAGTCAGCCACATGCTGGGCGTACCGACCATCCAGGTGGCGCAGGCCGCATTGCTGGGCCAGATGACCACCGGCTTCCCGGTCAGCCCGCTCACACCTGCGACCTTCCTGGTGTGCGGCCTGGCCGGCATCGAACTGGCCGACCACCAGAAATACACCATCCCGTTCCTGTTCGGCGCATCGGTCGTCATGACCATCGCCTGCGTGGTGATGGGCCTGTTCCCGCTGTTCTAAGCGGCGGCGGAAAGCAATTTGTCTTGCACGGAATTGGATAGCGGCATGAACAGCACAACTGACTCTTCGCAACGCGTGGTGCGCATCGGCGCCGGCGCCGGCTACTCGGGCGACCGTATCGAACCGGCACTGGAACTGGCCGAGAAAGGCGATATCGATTACCTGGTATTCGAATGCCTGGCCGAACGCACCATCGCCATCGGCCAGCAAGCGCGCCTGGCCGACCCGGCCAAGGGTTACGACCCGCTGCTGGCCGAACGCATGCATGCGGTACTCAAGACCTGCGCCGAAAAGGGCATCCGCATCATCACCAACATGGGCGCGGCCAATCCGCGAGCCGCCGCGCGCCGCATCCGGGAAATCGCCCAAGAGATCGGCCTGAAGCAGCTCAAGATCGCTGCCGTCAGCGGCGATGACGTGCTGGATGTGCTCAAGCGCGGCAATTTCACCATCGAAGACAACGGCCAGCCAGTCGCCTCGCTGGGCGACAAGCTGATCTCGGCCAACGCTTATCTCGGCATCGCTCCCATCGTCGAGGCGCTCGAAGGCGGCGCCGATGTCGTGGTCACCGGCCGCGTGGCCGACCCGGCGCTGGTGCTGGCGCCGCTGGTGCATGAATTCGGCTGGGCCGCGGACGATTGGGACAAGCTGGGCCAAGGCACGCTGGTGGGCCATCTGCTGGAATGCGCCGGCCAGATCACCGGCGGCTACTTCGCCGATCCGGGCAAGAAGGATGTGGCAGGACTGGCGCGGCTGGGCTTCCCCATCGGTGAAGTCAGCGCCGACGGCAGCGTGGTCATCACCAAGGTGGCCGGCTCCGGCGGCCAGGTGACGGCGCAAACCTGCAAGGAGCAATTACTCTACGAAATCCATGACCCGCGCAGTTACTTCACGCCGGACGTAGTGGCCGATTTCTCTCAAGTGCAAATCGCGGAGATCGGCCCGGACCGCGTGGCCGTCAGCGGTGGCCGCGGCCGCCCCCGCACTGCCACGCTCAAGACTACGCTGGGCTACCGCGACAGCTTCATCGGCGAAGGCCAGATTTCCTATGCCGGCCCGGGCGCCCGGGCACGCGCGCAACTGGCGCTGGACATCGTGCGCGAACGCCTGCAGCTGACCGGCGTGCAAGCCGACGAATTGCGCTTCGACCTGATCGGCATCAACGCCATCTGCGGCGATGAAATGTCGGCCGCCGGCGCTGCCCACGAACCGTTTGAAGTGCGCGCCCGCGTCGCCGGCCGCACCGCCGGCATGAAGGAGGCCGTGCGCATCGGCAATGAAGTCGAGACGCTCTATACCAACGGCCCGGCCGGCGGCGGCGGCGCCACCAAATCGGCGCGCGAAGTGATCGCGGTGCTGTCCATGCTGCTGCCGCGCGAACTGGTGGACACATCGGTCCATTTCGAGGAGATCTGACATGCTGCTGCGTGACATTGCCCATTCCCGCGCCGGCGACAAAGGCGACATTTCCAACATCTCCGTGATCGTCTATCGCCAGCAAGACTATGCCCTGCTTGAGCGTGAACTTACGGCCGAACGTGTGCGCGAGCATTTCGCCGGCGTCGTGCATGGCGAGGTGGTGCGCCATGCGCTGCCGCACCTGGGCGCCCTCAACTTCGTCATGCAAAAAGCACTGGGCGGTGGCGTCACTCGCTCATTGGCATTGGATGCACATGGGAAATCGCTCTCGGGAGCGATGCTTAATTTGCATTTGAACGAAAAATAATTCGTTCCGACGCAAGATTTTCATCGGAATAAGGTGCTGGCATTCGCAAACGAAATATCTTTCTGCCATTTCACTTTATCGGCAATTGCGCTCTGTTGGTGGTGCATACACAGAAGTTGAGCCAGGGGACGTTTGCAGGCTCGCCTTAAAAGATTTCCAAAGGGAAATCATTTCTTGGAGCCTGTGCCGATATCGTGCATTCAGCCCGCATTACTACCAATAATGCGGCTGTCCAAACACGGCAAGATTTGGTATCGTCCCGCCGTTATCGATTCCTCGCACCGGATCAGTCTGTTCCTGATCGCCCCCTTCCCGTTATGAAAAAACCAATCCGACTCGGCACTCCGCTTTCCCCATCGACGACCAAAGTCATGCTGCTCGGCTCCGGCGAGCTCGGCAAGGAAGTCATCATCGCGCTGCAGCGCCTGGGCGTGGAAGTGATCGCCGTGGACCGCTACGAGAATGCGCCCGGCCATCAGGTCGCACATCGTGCCCACGTGATCAACATGACCGACGGCGCCGCGCTGGCGGCACTGATCGAAAAGGAACAGCCGGATTTGGTGGTGCCGGAAATCGAAGCGATCGCCACCGAGACGCTGGTCAAGCTGGAAGAAGCCGGCAAAGCCCGCGTCATCCCGACCGCGCGCGCCGCCTGGCTGACCATGAACCGTGAAGGCATCCGCCGCCTGGCCGGCGAGACCCTGAACCTGGCGACCTCCCCCTACCGCTTCGCCGACAGCCTGGAAGAGCTGCAGGCTGCCGTCCAGCAGATCGGTTTCCCGTGCGTGATCAAGCCGGTGATGTCCTCCTCCGGCAAGGGCCAGTCGAAGATCGATGGCCCCGATGAAGTCGAGGCTGCGTGGAACTACGCCGCAGCTGGCGGCCGCGTCGATGCCGGCCGCGTGATCGTGGAAGGCTTTATCGATTTCGATTATGAAATCACCCTGCTGACCGTGCGTTCGCTCAATGAAAACGGCGACACCATCACCAGCTTCTGCGACCCCATCGGCCACGTGCAGGTCAAGGGCGATTACGTTGAATCCTGGCAGCCGCATCCGATGCCGGCGGCCGCGCTGGAAAAGGCCCGCGACATCGCCCGCAAGGTCACCGAGAACCTCGGCGGACTGGGTCTGTTCGGTGTCGAGCTGTTCGTCAAGGGCGACATGGTGTGGTTCTCCGAAGTCAGCCCGCGTCCGCACGACACCGGCATGGTCACCATGGTCAGCCAGGTGCAAAGCGAATTCGAACTGCATGCCAAGGCCATCCTCGGCCTGCCGATCAACACTGCGCTGAAGACCCCGGGCGCTTCCGCCGTGATCTACGGCCAGCACGATGCCCGCGCGATCGCCTTCGAAGGCGTGGCCGATGCATTGCGCATCCCCGGCGCGGACATCCGCCTGTTCGGCAAGCCGGAATCCTTCCAGCGCCGCCGCATGGGCGTGGCGCTGGCCGCCGGTGAAAACATCGAATCGGCCCGTATCCGCGCCAAGCAGGCTGCGGCCAAGGTCAAGCCGGTGATTCCCGAATAAGGACGCATAGCAAGCTGCTGCCCCCTGCTCCGGGCTCCGATGCGAATCGGAGCCCGATTTGTTTTCGCCTTCCCAAACGCTCTAAACAGTTTCCACCGCAACGGTGGTTATAATCACTGCCCCACCCCTAACACAACAGCAGTGTTGCTCACGATCATGAAGTTCGATGTCGCCATCATCGGCAGCGGTCTGGCCGGTCTTTCCGTTGCACTCCACCTCGCCGAAAAACACCGGGTCGTCGTCGTCTCCAAGGGCGAACTGCTCGACGGCGCCAGCAACTGGGCCCAGGGCGGCATCGCTGCCGTGCTCGACTCCGGCGACAGCCACAGCCAGCACATCGCCGACACCTTGGTCGCCGGCGCCGGGCTGTGCGACGAAGGCGCCACGCGCTTCATCGTCGAACATGGCCGCGAAGCCATCGAATGGCTGATCGAACAAGGCGTGCCGTTCACCCGCGACGACAGCGCCGAGCTGGGCTACCACCTGACGCGCGAAGGCGGCCACAGCCAGCGCCGCATCATCCATGCGGCCGACGCCACCGGCCATGCGGTACAGGTAACCCTGGAGCAGCGCGTACGCACGCATCCCAACATCACCCTGCTGGAACACCACTGCGCGATCGACCTGATCCATGCCCGCAAGCTCGATCCCCGCGCCGAGGCGCGCTGCCTGGGCGTCTATGTGCAGGATACGGAGTCGGAACGCGTGCTTTCCATTGCCGCACGCCATACGGTGCTGGCCACCGGCGGCGCCGGCAAGGTCTACCTGTACACCTCCAACCCCGATTCGGCCACCGGCGACGGCATCGCCATGGCCTGGCGCGCCGGTTGCCGGGTGGCCAATATGGAATTCATCCAGTTCCATCCGACCTGCCTCTACCATCCCTACGCCAAGTCCTTCCTGATCAGCGAAGCGCTGCGCGGCGAAGGCGCGCACCTGCTGCTGCCGCAGTCGGCCGGTGCGGCGGCAGGCACGCGGTTCATGCCGGAGCATGATGAACGCGCCGAACTGGCCCCCCGCGACATCGTGGCGCGCGCCATCGACTTCGAGATGAAAAAGCGCGGCCTGGACCATGTCGACCTCGACATCAGCCACCAGAGCCCGGAATTCATCCGCGAACATTTCCCGACCATCATGGCGCGCTGCCTGGAGTTCGGCATCGATATCACCAAACAGCCCATCCCGGTGGTGCCGGCCGCGCACTACACCTGCGGCGGCGTGGTCACCGACATGGCCGGCCGCACCGACATGCCGGGCCTGTATGCCGTCGGCGAAACCGCCTACACCGGCCTGCATGGCGCCAACCGGCTGGCCAGCAATTCGCTGCTCGAATGCCTGGTGCTGGGCCGTTCGGCGGCAAGCGATATCGAACGGGAACTGGCCGCCAACGCAAGGCCCGTCGCCGACGTGCCGCAATGGGATGAAAGCCGCGTCACCGATGCCGACGAGGAAGTGGTCATCGCCCACAACTGGGACGAGCTGCGCCGCTTCATGTGGAACTACGTCAGCATCGTGCGCACCGACAAGCGCCTGGAACGCGCCCAGCACCGCATCCGCCTGCTCAAGGAAGAGATTGACGAGTACTACGCCAACTTCCGCATCACGCGCGACCTGCTGGAACTGCGCAACCTGGTCGACGTGGCCCAGTTGATCGTGGCCAGCGCACTCACCCGCAAGGAAAGCCGCGGCCTGCATTTCAGCCAGGATTACCCGCGCACGCTGCCGCGCGCCACGCCGACCATCCTGCCGGGGTTATAAGCCCGTCCGGCGGCTGCGCGGCCGATGACGCCGCGCAGCATCGAATCCCCTTGCCATGCCGCCCTGCGCGCGACTAGCATCGACAAGAGCGTGTCGGGCCCAGTCCATTCCAGCCTTGGGATGCACGGCGCAACACGCTCCAGGCATGGCGCGCTGCGCCAGCGAACGGCCAAGGAGGTCATCATGAGCATCACCCGCATCAACAGCTTCCGTGCGCAAGAACATCACGCCAGCGACCTGAAGAACTTCCTGATGGGCATCCTGCCCGCCGTGCGCGCCTCCGCCGGCTGCCAATCCTGCGAACTGCTGCAAGACCACGGCGATCCGCGCCGCATCGTCATCGTCGAGGTCTGGGACAGCGTGGAAGCACACAAGGAATCGCTGCGCCACGTGCCGCCCGAAAGCATTCGCCAGGCCAAGGAATTCCTGGCCGAGCCGCCCACCGGCGCCTACTATTCCTGAGCTGATCAGGATGCGGTGCAATCGCCGCTCTGGTGTAATATCCGCCATCGATCATCGGCCATTTCCCGCCTGAGAGGCGTATTCAGGCAACTGGCCGTTTTCCCTATTTCATTGCGGAATACCCACCGTGCGACGGCCCTTTTTCCTATTTCCGCGCAGCCATCTGCGCCTGTCCATCCCGTTCATTTATCTGGCGACCCTGGCCCTGGCGGCCATCCCGAGTGCACCGGCCAAGGCCGACGAGCCTGCTGCGGGCAAGCAGCGCCCACGCATCTGCCTGGTACTGTCCGGCGGCGGCGCGCGCGGTTATGCCCACCTGGGCGTGTTGCAATACCTGGAAAAATTGCACGTCCCGGTCGATTGCATCGCCGGCACCAGCATGGGGGCGCTGATCGGCGGGCTGTACGCCAGCGGCATCCCGGCCGACGAGCTGGAAAAGCGCCTGGCCGCCACCAACCTTTCCGATATCGCCTTCGATCGCAGCGAGCGTTCGCGCCTGCCGCAATCGCAGCGCGAGGACGAATTCCAGTACCCGATTTCACTGTCGGCCGGTTTTGACGGCGACAAGTTCAAGCTGGCTTCCGGCCTGGTCCAGGGCAATAACCTGCTGTCGCTGCTGCAGAACTGGACTGCGCAATTGCCGGCCAATATCGAGTTCTCCCATCTGCCGATCCCCTTCCGCGCGGTAGCCACCGATCTCGGCAAAGGCAGCGAAGTGGTGCTGGAGAACGGCTCCTTGCCGCGTGCCATGCGCGCCAGCATGGCGGTGCCGGGGCTGTTCGCGCCGTTTCGCATCGGCGAGCGCACGCTGGTCGATGGCGGGCTGGTCAGCAACCTGCCGGTGCAGACCGCGCGCGACATGGGCGCCGACGTGGTGATCGCGGTCAATATCGCCACCCCGCTGCAAGACGCTGCGCAATTGCAGTCGCCGACCGCGGTGGCGCAGCAGATGGTGGGCATCCTGATCCAACAGAACGTGAAGGCGCAAAAAGCCCTGCTCGGCAAGTCGGACGTACTGATCGAACCGATGCTGGCGGGCATGTCCTTCACCGACTTCGCGCGCGGCAAGGATGGCATCAACGCCGGCTGGGACGCGGCGCAACAGCAAAACGCCCGCCTTACCGAACTGTCAATGTCGCCCGCGCAATGGCAGGCCTATCAGGCCGAGCGTGCACACAACGGCACTACGCTGGCCGAAGGCACGCGCATCGACACCATCGAGATACACAACAACACGCGCATTCCCACCGACTACGTACGCAGCAAGCTGACAGTGAAGGAAGGCGACATCTACGATGGCGCCGACCTCAACCGCCAATTGTCGGCGCTGTCGACCAATGGCGACTTCAACGGCGTGACGCAGGAAATGATCACGCGCGACGGCAGCAACGTGCTGGTGATCGACGCGGAAGCGAAATCCTGGGGGCCGCAATACCTGCTGTTCGGCCTGGGCCTGTCCAACAGCTTCAACGGCCGCGGTGGCTACAACCTGCAGATCGGCCACCGCTATCCGTGGATCAATGCCAGCGGACTCGAATGGCGCAACGACCTGGTACTGGGCAATACGCGCCTGAGCCTGCAAAGCGAATTGCGCCAGCCGATCTGGGGCAGCACCGGAGCCTATATCGCCCCCTATCTGGAGTTCAGCCGCCGCTATCTGGATTTGTATTCCGACGGCAGCGATGTCAAGGCATCGCCGGTCAACGAATATCGCCTCGACACCGCCATCGCCGGAGTCGATCTGGGATTGCCGCTGGCGCGCCTGGGTGAGGTGCGGCTGGGCGTGAACTATCGCCATCAGCGCTACTCGCCCAACTACGACTATCCGCTCGGCTATGGCGTGAACTTCCCCAGCGGCAGCGACAGCCAGCCCACGGCCCGCCTGCGCGTGACCATCGACCAGCTGGATGATGTGCTGTTCCCGCGCAAGGGTTACTACGCCTATGCCGAGGTCAATCGTGGTTTCGGCAACAATGACGCGCGCTATTCCGACATCCAGGCCAAGGGCTTATGGGCCTTCAGCAGTGGAGTCAACACCATCAACGTCGCCCTGGAAGGTGCACGCAGCCTGTCCGCCAACGAAAACAGCCTGGGCAGCAACGGCATAGGATTCACGCTCGGGGGCTTCCAGCGCCTGTCGGCCTACGCGCAGGATCAATTCTCCGGCAACTACCTGCTGTACGCCCGCCTGACCTGGCTGCGCGACCTCAACCAATACAGCCTGGCCGGCTTGCGCAACCCTGTGCTGGGCACCAGCCTGGAAGCGGGCAACGTCTGGCAAAGCAAGGAGAATTTCGGCGATGGCCCCTACAAGACCAGCGCCAGCGTCTTTTTGGGCGGCAATAGCGCGGTCGGGCCGATCTACTTCGGCGTCGCAGTGGGGCAACGCGGCGTGTGGAACGTGTACATGCAGTTAGGCCGGGTGTTCTGACCTTGGCCTGATGTGGTACTGCCTCAGTCTTGCGGCGGCGCTTCGCCGGCGGCATCGCCGCCCCGCTCCCGCCTGCGGGGGCGGAACTCCTGGGGCGGGAAGCCGAAAAACTCCAGGATGCTGTTGGCCACCTGGTCGCGGTCATTGTCCACGCAAATCATGTGGTAACTGTTTTCCAGCACCACCACGCGCGCGTCCGCGATCTGCCCCTTGAGGTAATCGGCCGAACGCAGGCTGGTCAGCTCATCCTCGCGCGCATGCACCACCAGCGTGGGCGCCTTGATGTTCCTAGCGCCGCCCATGGCCCAGGCGCGCAGGCGGTCCACCTGCCGCACGCAGCTCAGCGGCACCCAGCGGTAATGGAAATTGTCGCCGCGCTCGAACTTGGCCTTCACCACGGCACGCACCAGCGTGTTCTTGATGCCGTAGGGCTCGCCCTCTTCCACCTTCATGCGCGCGGCCACGCCGGGAATCAGATAGAACAGCGAACGCAGCATGGCATACCAGGGCGTGGACCAGCCGTCGATATAGATCGGCGGCGCCAGCGTCACCAGCTTGCCCTGGGCCGCGCTGTGCTGGACGCGCTCGGCCAGCGCCAACGCTACCAGCGCGCCCATGCACATCCCCATGATATGCAATTGGTCGTACTGCGGCTGCAGTTCGCGGTATTGCGCCACCACGGCGTCTATCCATTGCTCGGCGCGCACGCTCACGAGATCCTCCGGCGTGGTGCCGTGGCCGGCCAGGGTAATGGCGTGCGTTTCCACCCCGGCCTTCTTCAGGATTTTGTTCAGCGAGCCCAGATCGTACTGGGTACCGCCCAGCCCATGAATGAGCAAGGCGCCGACACGGCCGCTCATTACACGCCCCGGCCTTCAGCCGTATCCTGCGCCTTGTCGGAGAAACGCCAGACGCCGGCCACCAGCGCCAGCCGGTCTTCGGCGTCCAGCAGGCTGCGGCTGCTATCCAGCACGACTGCGCCGCCGTCTTGCAGGCGAAACGGCATGTCGGCGCGCTCATCGCCGTCATCCCCGTCCAGCCAGCGCTGGCGCAGGCGCGCCTGGTCCAGCGGCGACACCCGCCGGAGTACCTGATCGAGCGTATGCAACTGCGTCGCCGGAGATCCCAGCAGCGCCTCGACATCGCCGCTCCAGGTGAAGACGAGTTGCTGCGGATCGAGCGTATAAGCCAGCTGGCGGCTGGCCGACAGCGACAGCTCGACCTCGTTTTTCCAGCGTGCGACATCCTCGTGCAATTGCTCGCGGGTAGTCTTGAGCGCACTGATCAGCAACGATAGCAGCGACGCCACCGCCAGGTAAACCTGCAGCTCCAGCAACGCATTGCTGGAATGCAGCTGCACCAGCTCGACGAAGGGGCCGCGGCCCAGCGAGTTGTAGACGAAGGCCATCAGCGACAGCACCGCCACCGACAGCGCGCCGCCGCGCCCGCCCCACAGCAGGGTCACCAGCGCGATGAAAAACAGGGGAACGTAAGTTGTGGAGAATTGGACATCGAATACCAGGCGGTCGATGTGGCTGTCGAAGGCCATGTAAGCCGACGCGACCATGGCGACGAAGGAAGCCAGGCCCAGCAGGAACTCCGTGCGGGCAATGCCGCCGGAGCGGGTCGCGCGAAACTGCGACCAACCGGCCAGCACCGGCGTCATGATCAGGATGCCGACCAGGTCGGACAGCGCCCAGATGCGCAGGGTCTGCAAGAACGACAAGCCTTGCGTCAGCTGGAACCAGGCGGCGCCGAAAATGCCGCTGACCACGCTCGCGCTCACGCCGATGATCAGCAGGCCGCGCACGAAGAACAGCCCCTCCATCGGGAAGGGTGCGCGCCGTACCAGCCACACGACAATGGCGGCCACGCCGATCTCGTCCAACGAAAACAGCATCATGCGCCATAGTTCGCGTTGCTCGATCCAGCCCAGCAGCACCTGGGCCGCCACCAGCAGCACCAGCAACGGGAACCAGCGCGCGGTCGGCGTCAGCAGCAGCGCACCGACGGTGATGCCGGCCGGCAGCCAGATATAGCCGCTGGCGATGAATGCCCCGTTGAGCTCATGCGACGCGAAGCCGAACAGGAAATACACGACAGCCCACGCCAATGGCGCAACAAGATTGTTTGATTTCACAATGGAGTCCCCGGAAATGAAGGTGGCGATGCCTGCGCGATCTCGGCCGCGGCAATGCCGGCCATTCTATCAGGCAGACTCGCGGCTGCCGTAGCGGAAAACGGCAGATGCCGACGGAACTCGCAGGGCGGGCCATAAAAAAACGCCGCGTTGGACGCGGCGTTTTTTCGGCAGCGCAAACGGCCGATACTCAGCCGATCACGCGCAACGAGAAATCCGCCGCGCGGATGTCCTTGGTCAGGCTGCCGATGGAAATGCGGTCCACGCCGGTGTCGGCAATCGCGCGCACGGTCTCCATGTTGATGCCGCCGGAAGCCTCCAGCACGGCGCGGCCGGCATTGTAGGCTACCGCTTCGCGCATCATGTCCAGCGAGAAGTTGTCGAGCAGGATGGAAACGGCGCCGGCGGCCAGTGCCTCCTTCAGTTCCGCGATGTCTTCCACCTCGACCTGGATGGTCACGCCTGCGCCCAGCTTCTGCGCGGCGTTCATCGCGGCGGTGATGCCGCCGGCCGCAGCGATGTGGTTTTCCTTGATCAGGATGCCGTCGTACAGCGCCAGGCGCTGGTTCGCGCCGCCGCCTACGCGGACCGCGTATTTCTGCGCCAGGCGCAAGCCGGGCAAGGTCTTGCGGGTGTCGAGGATACTGGCCCGGGTGCCGGCCACCACATCGACGTAGCGCCGGGTGGCGGTGGCCACGCCCGACAGCAATTGCAGGAAATTCAAGGCGCCGCGCTCCGCGGTCAGCAAGGCGCGCGCCGGGCCTTCGATGGTGCAGACCTCGGTGTCGGGTTGCATCAGGTCGCCTTCGGCATAGCTCCAGCTGATCTGCAGGCGCGGATCGAGGCGGGTCATGACGGCCTCGAACCAGGGCGCTCCGCACAGCACGGCGGCTTCGCGCACGATCACGCGCGCCTTTACGAATTCGTTCTCCGGCACCAGGAGGCCGGTGTAGTCGCCATCCCCCACGTCCTCGGCGATGGCCTGGTTGACGTTGGCGTCGAAAGCGGCATGCAGCGCGGTATCGAACGGTGCGAAGGGGTTGCGCAGGCTGCTGGTGGCGCTGATGCTGCTGGGGCTGGTTTTGATGGCGTGGAGTGTCATGCTGGGCCGATTCCTGCAAACAGGGTCTGTTCGTTTTCAAGCCGCGCCGAAGGGCGGACGTTGGCTTTCTTTTTGGCTGCGAAATCCAGCATGCGGTCGATGCACACCACGGCTTGCTTGCCGACAGCGGGATCGACGTGAATCTCGTTGGCTCCGGTTTCCAAAACGTGCAGCAAATTCTGCAAGCCGTTCATCGCCATCCAGGGGCAATGCGCGCAGCTCTTGCAGGTGGCGCTGTTGCCGGCCGTGGGCGCGTCGATGAACAGCTTGCCGGGCGCGGCCTGGCGCATCTTGTGCAAGATGCCGTTATCGGTCGCCACGATGAACGATGGCGCATTGGAGGCCTGCACGGCGGCGATCAGCTGCGAGGTCGAACCGATCACATCGGCCTGGGCCACCACTGCCGCGGGCGACTCCGGGTGAACCAGCACCAGCGCCTCGGGATGCGCGGCGCGCATCAGCTCCAGCTCGGTGCCCTTGAATTCATCGTGCACCAGGCAGGAACCCTGCCACAGAAGCATGTCAGCGCCGGTCTGCTTCTGGATGTAGCTGCCCAGATGCTTATCGGGCGCCCACAAGATCTTCTTGCCCTGCGCGTGCAGCGCCTGCACGATTTCCAGCCCGATCGACGAGGTCACCATCCAGTCGGCGCGCGCCTTCACGGCGGCGCTGGTGTTGGCGTAGACCACTACGGTGCGGTCCGGGTGCTGGTCGCAGAAGGCGGCGAATTCGTCCGGGGCGCAACCCAGGTCGAGCGAACAGGTGGCATCCAGGTCCGGCATCAGGATGCGCTTTTCCGGGCTCAGAATCTTGGCGGTCTCGCCCATGAAGCGCACGCCGGCCACGATCAGGGTCTTGGCCGGATGGTCGCGCCCGAAGCGCGCCATCTCTAGCGAATCCGACACGCAACCGCCGGTTTCCTCGGCCAGGTCTTGCAGGTCGGCGTCGACGTAATAGTGCGACACCAGCACCGCTTGCTTTTCCCTGAGCAGTTGCTTGATGCGCGCCTTGAGGCTGGCGCGCTCCTCTACGCTGGGCGTCGGCGGTACCTTGGCCCAGGCGCTGGCGGTACAACTCCCGCCGGTCTCCATTTGCGGCCGCTCGAATTCGACGACCTTGGTTGCTGTTGCTTGCATGGCAGTGGGATGGCTCTGCAGGTTATTGGATACCCTGGCTGGCCAGGTAGTCTTCATAGTTGCCCTGGAAGTCGACGATTTCATTGTCTTTCACTTCCAGGATGCGGGTCGCCAGCGAAGATACGAATTCCCGGTCGTGCGATACGAACATCAACGTACCGGCGTATTTCTCCAGCGCGATGTTGAGCGATTCGATCGACTCCATGTCCATGTGGTTGGTCGGTTCGTCCATCAGCAGCACGTTGTGGCGGCCCAGCATCAGCTTGCCGTACATCATGCGCCCTTTCTCGCCGCCGGACAGCACCTTGACCGATTTCTTGACGTCATCGCCCGAGAACAGCAGACGACCCAGGATGCCGCGCACGGCCTGGTCATCGTCGCCTTCCTGGGTCCACATGCCCATCCAGTCGGTCAGGGTCTCGCCCTTGGCGAATTCTTCGGTCGGGTCTTGCGGCATGTAGCCGACGTTGGCGTTCTCAGCCCACTTCACCAGGCCGGAATCCGGATGCAGGCCGGTAACGTCGCCGCCGATGCTGCGCAACAAGGTGGTCTTGCCGGCGCCGTTGGCGCCGATGATGGCGATCTTTTCGCCGGCTTCGACCATGATGCTGAAGTTCTTGAAGATGTCGCGGTCGTAGGTCTTGGCGATGCCCTGGGTTTCCACGGCCAGGCGGTGCAGCTTCTTCTCGCCTTCGAAGCGGATGAAGGGGTTCACGCGCGAAGACGGCTTGATATCCTCGACCTTGATCTTGTCGATCTGCTTGGCGCGCGATGTCGCCTGGCGCGCCTTGGACTTGTTGGCCGAGAAGCGGCGCACGAAGTCCTGCAATTCCGCGACCTTTTCCTTGGCCTTGGCATTGACCGCCAATTGCTGCGCGCGCGCCTGCGACGAGGCCAGCATGTAGTCGTCGTAGTTGCCCGGGTAGACCTTCAGCGTGCCGTAGTCCATGTCGGCCATGTGGGTACAGACCTGGTTCAGGAAGTGGCGATCGTGGGAAATGATGATCATGGTGGAATTGCGCTCGTTGAGCACGTCTTCCAGCCAGCGGATGGTGTTGATGTCCAGGTTGTTGGTCGGTTCGTCCAGCAGCAGGATGTCCGGATTGGAGAACAGCGCCTGCGCCAGCAGCACGCGCAGCTTCCAGCCAGGCGCGACGTTGCTCATCGGTCCCTGGTGCTGTTCGATCGGCACGCCCACGCCCAGCAGCAGTTCGCCCGCGCGCGCTTCGGCGGTGTAGCCGTCGTACTCGGCGAACTTGGCTTCCAGGTCGGCGGCCTTCATGTAGTCGTCGTCGGTGGCTTCCGGATTGGCGTAGATGGCATCGCGCTCGGACATCGCCGCCCACATCTCGACGTGGCCCATCATCACCACATCCAGCACGCGCATTTCTTCATAGGCGAACTGGTCCTGGCGCAGCTTGCCCAGGCGCTCGTTGGTGTCCAGGCTGACGTTGCCGGCCGATGGCTCGAGGTCGCCGCCCAGGATCTTCATGAAGGTCGACTTGCCGCAGCCGTTGGCGCCGATCAGGCCGTAGCGGTTGCCGTCGCCGAACTTGACGGAGATATTCTCAAACAACGGCTTGGCGCCGAACTGCATGGTGATGTTAGCGGTGGATAGCACTGCGAAAAACCTTTTCTAAAATGAAACTTGCGCGCGGCAAAAAGCGGACATTGCCGCAAAGCGCGCCAAAACAAGCGAAAACGGCAATTTTACCACTGCGAGCCAGTGCCGGCTTGCCTTGCAGCCCTTCTGCGAGCCGATCAGCAATCCAAGATGCGGCACCAACTTTCCCGACGGCAAGCGCTGTACATGCACATCCGCCCCTGGAAGCTACAATGGCCGGGATTTTTAGCCGACCGCACCGACTCCAAGCGGCTTCGCTGCATTGAAATGAAGACGATATGACGCAAGCAAAAAAGATGCCCCGCCGCACCATTCCTGCCGCCCTCACCGCTTTTGCCATCGCTGGGATGGGACTTGCCGCGGCCAGCCATGCTGCCTACAACATCTGGACCGGCGAATACAGTGTGTCAAAAAAGGAATTGGAGACGGCGATCGCGCCGCAGTTTCCGCGCAAGCTGCGTTACATGGAAATTTTTGAGGTCACCCTGAGCAACCCGCGGCTGGGAATGGATCCGGCCAAGAACCGCCTGACCACCGTGGTCGACGCGCAAATCGCCAACCCGTTGCTGCTGGCCAGGCCGGTCAATGCCGCACTGACCATGAGCAGCGGCTTCAAGTACGATGCCGCCACGCGTTCACTGCGGCTGGATTCGCCCAAGGTGGAAAACGTCGACTCGCAAGACCTGCTGCCGCAATATGGCCAGCAGTTGAGCGCACTGGGCAATGCCGCCGCCGACAAGCTGCTGCGCGACTACGCGGTCTATACCTTCACGCCCGAGCAGCTGCAAATGAACGGCAAGCGTTTCGAACCGGGCAAGATCACCGTGGAGAAAGATGCGGTGAAGGTGGAAATCAAGGAACAGTGACAATCAGCGTGCATGCAATGTCGGGTAACCCGACAGCGTCAACGCGAAGCCTTCGGCCCCCTTCGAGTCCAGTGCCGCGTGTGCGCCCACCGGTAGCGTAACCAGGTCGCGCACATGGCCGAACGGCAAGCCGGTGATGATCGGCGTGGCGATGCGCTTGCGTAAAAAGGCCAGCATCTCGCCGAAGTCGTAGCCGTTGTCGACCTCCCCCAGCCGATAGCAGGAGAAGTCGCCCAGCACGATCGCCTTTTGCCGTGCCAGTACGCCGGCATGCTCCAGTTGCAGCATCATGCGCTCGACGCGGAACGGATGCTCGTTGACATCCTCCAGGTACAGGATGCCGCCATCGACCTGCGGAAACCACGGACTGCCGACCAGGTGCGCCACCATTGCCAGGTTGCCGCCCCACAGCTTGCCTTCGCATTGCAGGACAGGGCTTTGCGGGTCGGTCCAGCGGTCGCCGTTGGGCGCCCGGTCGGCGCCGGCCGGGCCGGTGTAGTTGCGCACCACAGTCTGCGGTGAAGTCAGGGTTTTCCAGAACGTCGCCAATGCCTGCCAGTTCGGCTGCTCGGCCCCAAAATCACCAGCCAGCATGGGGCCCTGGAAACCGGCCATGCCCACCAGCTTCAGCAAGGCGAATTGCAGCGCGGTGACGTCGCTGTAGCCGACCAGCAGCTTGCCGCTGGCGGCCAGTGCGGGGATATCCAGCACCGGCAGGATGCGGCTGATGCCATAGGAACCGCGCAGGCACAGCATCACATCGATGTCCGGGTCGGCCGCTGCTGCCATCAGTTGCGCTGCGCGCTGCTCGTCGGTGGCGCCGAAGCGCTGGAACCGCGTCTGGTGGCTGTAGAAATTACGTACGCGGCATCCCAGCGATTCCAGCAGGGCCACGCCGCGATCCACGCCGGCGGGATCGCCGGCATGGCCGCACGGGGCGACGATCGCCACCCCCGTGCCGGCAGGCACCAGTCCATCGAGTAGTTCACGGCCTGCGGCCGGCGCTGCTTCAGTCATTCACGCTCACCTTCGTCATTGGTTTGCTCATGCAAGGCCGCTTCGGTATCCTCGGCCAGCTCTGCCGCTCCCGCCTCGGCGGCGTCGAGCAGGCGCTGCCGCTTCACTTCCTCGCGCCGCATGGCGAAAAAATCCTTCAGCAGCTGGCCGCACTCTTCGGCCATCACGCCGCCCAGGAGTTCAGTATGGTGGTTCAACTTTTCCTGTTCGAACAGGTTGAGCACCGAGCCGCACGCGCCAGTCTTGGGATCTGCCGCGCCGTACACCACCCGCGCCAGACGCGCGTGCATCATGGCGCCCGAGCACATCACGCAAGGCTCCAGCGTCACATACAGCTCGCAGCCCGGCAGGCGGTAGTTGCCCAGTTTTTCGGCAGCGATGCGCAGCGCCATGATCTCCGCATGCGCGGTCGGGTCGTGCTTGCCGATGGGCTGGTTGAAACCGCTGGCAATCACCACGCCGTCCTTGACCACCACCGCGCCGACCGGCACCTCGCCCAGTGCCCAGGCGTTATTTGCCTGGTCCAGCGCGGCGCGCATATGGCGCAGGTCGTCTTCGGTTTGCATGGCCTCATCCATCGGTATCAATCCGCAGTGACTTCAGCCCAGCAATTGGGCGTCTCGTGCAGCACCAGTTTTTGCAGGTGCAGTCCGGTGCCGTAGCGGTCCTTGTAGGCCGCCTTGAGGATATTGAACGCGGCGCGCGCCAGGTTTTCCACGGTCGGGATGCTGTCGATGACGACCGTCTTGTGGCCCGGCAGGCTGGCCAGGAAGTCACGCACCGGCGTGTCTTTTTCATAGACCAGGAAGGCATGGTCCCAGACGTCGACCAGATGTTCCTTGGCCAGCGACTTGATGTCGGAAAAGTCCATGATCATGCCATTGTCCGAGTTGCCTTCGATGTCGATCACCGCGCCGGTCAGCGTGATCTCCAGCGTATAGCGATGGCCGTGCAGGTTGCGGCACTGGCTCTTGTGGTCGGGGATGCGGTGGCCGGCATCGAATTCGAGTTTGCGGGTGATCGTCAGCATGAATGGTTTTCTGAGAGGGAAGCCTGCCCCGGCGCACAAGGCGCAGCATGCGCACCGGGCGGCAATAAGCGATTGTAATCAATCGGCACGGCCCCGCGTCAGCGGATTGGCCATGCCGGGTATGGGATCGGGATGATCTTCAGGGGATATTGAGCAGCTTGTGGGTCTGGATGCTCAGCTTCCACTTCGGATTGCCCTTGACCATCTCGATGGCCAGCCTGGTATTGGCCGCGGCATCCGGCCCGTCCATGGGCTGCAGCAGGAAGTGGGTGAAATCGAGCGTCTCGTACTCGGCCAACGGTTGTCCGGCCTGCGGCACCACGACCTTGAGTTCGCTGCCCCGCTTCACCTTCAGCTCCGAACCCATCTTGGGGCTGACGCAGATCCAGTCCACGCCGGCCGGCACCGGGATGGTGCCATTGGTCTCGATGGCAATCTCAAAACCGGCGGCATGCATGGCATCGATCAACGGCCCATCAAGCTGCAGCAGCGGCTCGCCGCCGGTAAACACCACGTACTTGCTGGGTGCATAGCTCGCCGGCCACAGGCTGTTTATCCTGGCGGCCAGTTCTTGCGGCGACTTGAACTTGCCGCCGTTCTCGCCATCGGTGCCGACGAAATCCGTATCGCAGAACTGGCAGATGGCGCGGCTGCGGTCTTCCTCCCGCCCGGTCCACAAATTGCAGCCGGAAAAACGGCAAAATACCGCCGGACGACCTGCGTGGGCGCCTTCGCCTTGCAAGGTGTAGAAGATTTCTTTGATGCTGTAAGTCACGATATCGGTGCGGGAAGGCATAAAACGGGCTGAAAGAAGCCCCCAACTGCCGGAGGATTTCCTAAGCGCCTGATATTTCGGGATATTTTCCGAACGTCCAAGGGCGACATTATAGCGGGACGACAGGCCTGGCGCAGCCGCCGGCTACTGCCAGCGGCTACATCCTTGTTGTTTCGGATACGCATAGATGCTTCATTGGGGGCTTGCTATTTCGAATAAGCCCACATAAAATGAGTGCTTACTCATTCATTATTTCAAAAGCAAACATGGCCCGCCCTAAAAGCGAAGACAAACGCATCGCCATCCTCGCCGCCGCCGTCCAGGTGATTGCCGAGTTGGGCACGGGCGCGCCAACCTCCAAGATAGCCAAGGCAGCCGGGGTGGCTGAAGGCACGCTGTTCACCTATTTCATCACCAAGGACGAGTTGTTGAACCAGCTCTACCTGGAGGTGAAGTCCACGCTGCACGCGACGATGATGGAAGGTTTTCCGCACGGCGCGCCGCTGCGCGAGCGGGTGCGGCATGTGTGGCACGCTTATGTGCATTGGGGCGCCCAGAATCCGGCGCGGCGCAAGGTGATGCAGCAATTGTCGGTATCGGCTGCGGTCATGCCCGCTACCCGCGCCAAGGGTGCCGAAGCCTTTTGCGAGATCAGCGAATTGATCGCCGAAAGCGTGTCGATCGGCATGCTGCGCGACCAGTCGCCGGATTTCGCCGGCGCCATCATGAGTTCGCTGGCGGACATGACGATTGACTTCCTGCTGCGCCACCCCGACCAGGAAGAGAAGTACTGCGAGGCAGGCTTCATCGCCTTCTGGAATGCCATTGGCGGCAAATGACTAGCCGTCCCCTGGGTCGGCATTAACGGTGAAGCGGATTGTTCCGCTTCTTTTACATGGCAATAAATGAGTGATTAAACACTCATAAAACTGAGCATCATATCAACCAACGAAAGGAATCAATCATGTCCCATCCCTCCCAAGTCTGGTTCATCACCGGCAGCGCCAGCGGCCTCGGCCGCGACATTACCGAAGCCGCGCTGGCCGCCGGCCACAAAGTAGTTGCTGCAGCGCGTACGCCGGCGCAACTGGCGGATCTCGTCCAGCGCTATCCCGACCGATTGCTGCCGGTGCCACTGGATGTCACCGACCGCCCCGCCATCGGCCGCGCGGTGGAGCAAGTCATCGCTGCCTATGGCCAGATCGACGTACTGGTCAACAATGCCGGCTATGGCCAGATGCTGCCCTTCGAACAGATGAGCGAAGCCGACTACCGTGCCCAGATCGATACCAACTTCTACGGTGTGGTCGACGTCACGCGCGCAGTGCTGCCCTTCATGCGTGCACGGCGCAGCGGCCATATCATCAATGTGTCATCGGTAGGCGGACGTATCGGGATGCCGGGCTTGAGCGCCTATCAGGCAGCGAAATGGGCCGTGGGCGGGTTTACCGAAGTGCTGGCGATGGAGACCGCCCCGTTGGGCATCAAGGTCACTGCGCTTGAACCCGGCGGCATGCGCACCAATTGGGCCCAACGCGCGCGCGGCAATGCCCCCGATGTGATGCCCGATTATGAGGAGTCAGTGGGCAAGTGGATGAAGATGCTCAGCGGCGTGGCCGGCACCGAGCACAGCGATCCTGCGCGCGTGGCACAGGTGGTATTGAAGCTGGCCGTGCATCCGGCCCCGCCGATGCACCTGATGCTGGGCGAGGATGCCTTGCATTACTTCGGCCTGATCGACCAGCAGCGCGTAGCCGACGCCGAGCGCTGGAAACACGTCACCACGTCGACCGGCTATTCGGATCTCCCGGTCCCCGAACTGCCGGCAGAATAAGCCGCAGCATGCACCACGCCCTATCCCGCAATGAAAGGAAACACGATGAAAGTATTGATCTTCGGCGCCAGCGGCATGGTCGGCCTGGGTGTACTGCGCGAATGCCTGGTCGCCGCCGATGTCACGCAGGTCACCACCGTGGGGCGCGGCCCGGCCGACACCAGCCTGTTCCGCAAGGATAGGCTGGACGCCGGCTTCAACCAGGCGCTCAGCAGCAAACTGCGCCAACTGGTGCATGCCGACATGTTCGACTATCGCGCCATCGAGTCCGAACTGGCCGGTTTCGACGCCTGTTTCTTTTGCCTGGGCGTGTCATCGCTGGGCATACGCGAGGATGAATATGCCCGCATCACCTATGACCTCACGATGGCGGCGGCGCGCTCATTGCAGCGGCTGAATCCGGGCATGACCTTCATCTACGTCTCCGGCGCCGGTACCGACAGCAGCGAGCGCGGCAAGAGCATGTGGGCGCGGGTCAAGGGTGCGACAGAGAATGCGCTGCTGCGCCAGGGTTTTGCGCATGCCTGCATGTTCCGTCCCGGCGCCATCATCCCGATGCATGGTGTGCGATCGAAGACGCCAGCCTACCGCTTGCTCTATCCGGTGCTACAGCCCTTGCTGCCCCTGCTGCGCGCACTCTGGCCGGACAAGATCCTGACCACCGAACTGATCGGCAAGGCCATGCTGGAAGCCGTCCGACACGGCGGCGAAAAAGGCGTGCTGGAAACGGCCGATATCCACCGGCTAAGCCTGCGTGCTGCCTGACGTGAGGAAGAGGCCTTAAGCCTGTTCCTCGTGAGTCATCATTGCGCCACCTCGAAACTGAGCGTGGCCACGTGGCGCACGTCCGTGAATTCCTTGCCGTCGATGGTGACCGAACCGTTCACCTTGGCCGTCACTTCCAGCACGTACAAACCCGGAAACGGCGTGCCCAGCGTGACGGTGCCATCCTTGGCAGGCGTCAGCACACGGCGCCAGCCTTCGGATGTCTCGACGTTGACCTGGGAAGCGGCCACCGCATTGCCCTTCCACATCAGCCGGAAAGTGTTGCCGCCCGGTGCGGTAGGCACCAGCTCGAGGTCATTGACGGCCTCGGTCTCGCCGCGGCCATAGCGGGCCTGGTAGAACACTACGGTGTTCTTGCCGGTAATTTCGCGCGCGGAGAAACGCAGGTCGCCGCCTGCCGGCGCCTTGTCGATCTGCAAGTGGTCGCCCACCGTCGTCACCGGCAGGCTGGCGGCCTCATCCGATGGAAAGGCTTTTGGCATGTCGATCTGCGGCATGGACACATCGCGCTTGGCCAGTTCGCCGGAATAGACGCGGAAACGTCCATTGGACTGCCCGCCCGCGCTATCTTTCTCCAGCCACAGGTAATTGGCATAAGCGGGATTGGCCAGCGCCAGCGAAGCGGTCAGTGCGACGGCCGTCATCAGCTGCTTGCGGCCGGTAACCAGGCGACTGGATACCGACATCGGCAATGAGGCATTTTTCTTTGTCGTCATGATCATGATAGTGGTGGTTTTTGCGTTGAATTCAAAGGAGCGGCACGGTAGCAAGTCATTGCGCAACACGTAAAGATGATAATTATTCTTATTTGAATTCTACCCGTTGATCCGCATTCGCTCCATTGATAATCAATTCAAAACGTAACCGGGGAAAGACCGTTTGCCCTCCTGCCTATTGCGTGCTTCCCCCCTACCCGTTCAAAAACTGTATTTTGCCGTCAGCATGATATTGCGCTCGGCGCCACGATAGAAACTGCCGTAGGCGTGGCCGACAAAATAGCGGCGGTCGAAGAGATTGGTGGCATTGAGGGCGAACTTCCACGGGCCGGTTTCATAGCGCAATGCCCCGTCAACCAGCGTGTAGCCCGGCTGCGAGCTGGTGTTGGCCGCATCGTCCCAGGTCTTGCCGAAGTGGCGCACGCCTGCTCCCACGCTCACCCCCGGCAGCCAGGCATCGGCCGCGTAGTCGAACCAGAGCGTGGCGCTGCGGCGCGGCGTCAGGATCGGCATCTTGCCGATCTCGGATGGGTCGGCGCTTTCCCGCACTTGCATGTTAAGGGCGGTAAAACTGGCGGTCATCTTCAGCCGTTTGGTCAGCGCTGCCTTGCCTTCCAGCTCCAGTCCGCGGGAACGGACCTTGCCGATCTGGCGCGCCTCGAAGGTATTCGGGTCGTAGCTGACCACGCCGGATTTATTCAGGTCGAACAGCGCTGCGGAGAACGACACCGAACCATCGGCCGGCATGTACTTGATGCCGATCTCGTCCTGCCGCGCATGGCTGGGAGTGAAGGCGCGTCCAGCCGCATCCACGCCGACATTGGGCAAGAAGGATTCGGCGTGGCTGACATACGGCGCCCAGCCGTTGCCGACCAGGTAGTTGATGCCGATGCGGCCGCTGAAGGCTTCGTCGTTCTGGGTGGTGCGGATGCTGTTGAAACGATCGTTGTTGTCGGACTTGACACTGTCGTAGCGGCCACCCACGGTCAGCCGCCAGGCTTCGCCCAACGCCACTTGGTCCTGGGCATAGATACCCAATTGGGTGCTGGTCTGCTGAATATCGCCGGCCGGCGTTTGCGGTTCGGGGATCGTGATTCCGTAGATCGGGTTGTTCATATCCAGGCTGGGCGCGGCCCCGGTGTCCCGCCGCCAGTTGGCGCGCGCACGGCTGTAATCCACGCCCACCAGCAGCTTGTGGGCAGTCGCCCCCAACATCACGTCGCCCGACAGCGAAGTGTCGATGGCCAGGTCGTTGACCGATTCGACGTCATGCCGCGCCTGGCGCAGCAGGGTCACGCCGTCGGTATCGAGCGACGACTGGATATGATGCTTGTCCATGCTGCGGTAAGCGTAGCGCGCCTTCTGGCGCAGCGCCCAACCGCCGCCGAAGAGATGCTCCAATTGATAGCCGAAGGCGTCGGTATTGGTCTTGATACGGCTGTAGGTCGGATCGCCCTCCTTCACCGATGTCGGCTGGCCGTTGGCGCCGGTGACGAACTGCACATCGTCGGAAGCGTCGTCGCGCAATATCTCGGCCTGCAGCACCAGCGAGGTCTGCGGCGAGATCTGCCAGCGCAGCGAGGGCGCCAGATACTGGCGCTTGCGCTTCATGCGCTCGCCATTGGGGTACTGCTCCTGGGTGCCGGTATCCAGGTCCAGCCCCACCACGCGAAACAGAAGCTTGCCGTCTTCGTCGATCTTGCCGCCGACATCGGCCGCTATCTGGCGGCGGTCGAAGCTGCCCAGCTGCGCCACGATCTCGCGCGGGGCGTCGGCCGACGGCAGCTTGCTCACGCGGTTGACCACGCCACCGGCATCGCCCTTGCCGAACATCACGGACGACGGCCCACGCAGCACTTCGATGCGTTCCAGGCCATACATTTCAGTCTGCACACCCAGGAAAGTGAGGCCGACGTTCTGGATCAAGCCATCGCGGTAGCTGCCGGTATACCAGCCATCGAAGCCGCGCAGGATCACCCAGTCGGGTGCGCGAGAATCGAACCCGTAGGGATTGACCAGCACCCCCGGCGTCTGCGCCAAGGCATCGGTGAGTGTGGTGGCGCCCTTGTCCTCCGCCTCCTGCGCGGTGATCACCGACACCGACTGCGGCACTTCCAGGAGCGGCGTATCGGTCTTGGTGGCAGTCACGGCACGGCGCGCCACGTAGCCGCCGCCGGCAATGTCGGTTTCCGCATCGGCGCTCACCCGCACCTCCGGCAAGGGTGCAGCGGCCCCCACGGCGCCCGCTGCAGCCGGACGCACCACGTAGCCGGCCGCCGTCCGGGCTGCGGCGTGGCCGCTTCCCTTGAGCAAGGCGCCGAAGCCCTCTTCCACCGAATAGCTGCCTTTCAGCCCCTGCGACTGCAAGCCCTTGAGGCTACTCGCATCCATCACGATGGCGACATTGGCTTGCTGCGCGAAACGGTTGAGTGCATCGGCCAGCGGGCCGGCGGGAATGTCGTAGGAGGCAACCTGGCGCACCTGGGCCTGGACCGGCGCGGCGACGGTGCTGGCCCCGATGCCCAGGCAGGCGACGCGCACGGCCAGCATCAAAGGATGGAAGCGCATGACGCGGCGGCGGGAAGACGAGGAATTAGCCGAATAATGGGAATGCAGGCGATCGCAAGGCATGGATGTGGTTCCGATGATTGTTCTTGCTCCCTTGACGTTTGAAAACGCCGAAGTGGAACCATCCACGCCAGATTTTCGCAAAAATGATCATGCAGGCGCGTCGACCCATACCAGCCATGAGGAGAAGCTGCGGATGCGTAGCGCCGGGAAATTATTCTTCAGCAATTGCAGCGCACGGTCGGTATCGTCCAGAGGCAGCACCGCCGATACCCGTATCCCCTCAAGCTGCGCACGGTCGTAGCGGATGAAGCCGGGCCGGTTGCGCGCCAGCTGGTCGAGCACCTCGGCCAGCGGTCGGTCGCTCACCACCAGTTGCCGATACTGCCAGGCATCGGCGATGCTGCGAACATCGATCTGCTCGATCGGGCCGACACCGTCCCTGCCGATGCGCACAAGCTGGCCGGCTTGCACCACCACGCCGGAGTCGCCGACATCGCGCACGGACTTCACTCTGACCTTGGATTCCAGCATGGACAAGGTGGTGACTGCCCCCTCTTCCTGTACCACGAAGCGCGTGCCTAACGCTTCGATACTGCCTTGCGCGGTCTCGACCAGGAACGGACGTGCGGCGTCATGCGCGACTTCGACCAGGATTTCACCGCGCAGCAACCGTACCGCCCGGCGCTTTGCATCGTAATGCAGGTTCACCGCGCTGCCGCCGCGCATCACGATGCGGGTGCCGTCTTCCAGCATATGGGTCTGCCAGCCGCCGGATGCACGCAAGTCGGCCAGCAGCACCGCAGGCGGATAGGCGTGCAAGCCCAGCCAGGCAGGTACGCCCAAAGCCAGCGCCAGGCATAGGGCCGCTGCGGCCCGCCGTGTACGAGCGCGTGGCGGCTTGGCCAGTCCGGCATCCAGCGCCGCACGTGCGGGCCGGGCACTTCCGCCCGCAGGCGGCCTGGCGTGCGCGAACTGCGCCAGGAACTGTTCCATGCCGGCTGCGGCCTGCGCATGACGCGGATCGGCCGCTTTCCAGGCCGCAAACGCCTCGGAAGCCCGCCGTTTTTCGGCGGCATTGCCCGCACCCAGCCGCACGATCCATTCGGCTGCCAGCTGTTCGATGGCATCGGCTTGCGCGCCCCGGGAAGAATGATCCATGTTCAATCGCCCGCTTCAGGCTTGTGCCTCATCCAGCGCCGGGCAGGCATGGCGGCAATGCAGCAAGGCCTTGACCAGATATTTCTGCACCATCTTGGTCGACACGCCCAGCGCACCAGCCACTTCGGCATGGGGCTGACCGTCCAGGTAATGGCGCAGAAAGGCCTCGCGCGGTTTCTCAGCCAATCCCTCCAGCGCCGCCGCGATCTGCTGCAACGCCTGCACGGCCAGCAGAGTTTCTTCAGGCGAGGGATAACCGTGCGAACTGTCTGCCAGCAGCATCAGCTCTGCGAGATAGGCCTGCTCGATTGCCTGGCGGCGTACCCTGTCCACCAACAAGCGCTTGGCGGTGGTGGTCAGAAAGGCCCGCGGCTCGCGCATGCCCAGCAAGACATCGCGCGAGGCGATGATGCGCAGGAAAGTGTCATGCGCGACGTCGGCAGCATGGTGACCGCAGCCGAGCTTCTTGCGCAGCCAGCCATGCAGCCAACCGTGGTGGCTGCGATAGAACGAACTCAATTGCTGCTGCGACACAGATTCGGCGCCCGCCATGACTGCTCCCTGCCGACACCTGAGAGGCGCCGTCCGTTATGGAATTCATTTTATGTAAATGCGAATTATTTTCAATTGTAAGGCAGACTTGGGCCCGGCCACAACTCCCGCGTATAGGCTGCAGTGCCCGCCCTGCTTGTACGGAAGAGCTTCGCTTCGGTGGCGTGCCCGGATAGAATCGGTGAACAAACAGGAGAGAGACCGCATGGCCAACCCGATATCCGGCGAACCGCAATCACCCTCCAGCCTGATTGATGCCCGCATCATTGAACTAGGCGGCTGGCGAGGCGAACAATTGGCGCGTGCGCGCGCCCTGATCAAGGAGGCGCTGCCGGAGGTCACCGAGGAATGGAAATGGCGCGGCGTGCCGGTGTGGGAAGCCGGCGGAATCATTTGTACCGGCGAGAGCTATAAGAACTACATCAAGCTGACCTTCGCCAAGGGCGCCTCATTGGACGATCCGGCCGGCTTGTTCAATGCATCGCTGGAAGGCAATACGCGACGGGCAATCGATATTCACGAAGGCATGATGCTGGATAAGCCGGCATTCCAGGCTCTGGTACGTGCCGCTGCACAACTGAACCTGGCCAGCAAGGCGAAAAAGAAAACGCGTTGAGATGCGCGGGCAGAGGATCTGCCGCCTGTTAAACTGCCGGCCAGTTTACCGATGACTTCCGCCATGACCATGACTGCCATCACCGAGTTTCGCCATCAATCCCCGGCTCCTGAATACGACCATCCGCGTGAAGAGCGCAGGCTGGAAGGCAATCCGAAACGCACGACCTGGAATCATTTCACCAACGCCGGCGGCGAAGTCAGCGCCGGCATCTGGTCTTGCGAAAAAGGCAGCTGGCGTATCGCTTTCGCGCCCAACAAGGATGAATATTTCTACGTGCTTGAAGGCCGCTGCCGCGTCATCGATGAACAAGGCCATGCCGCCGAAGCCGGCCCGGGAGATGCCCTCGTGATCCCCGGGGGTTTCAAGGGTATCTTCGAAGTCGTCGAGCCGGTGCGCAAGCACTATGTGATTGTTGAGCGAGCGGACTGACTTATTCCGCATTTCCCTGGGTTGCCGCCAGATATTGGTTAAACAATTGCTGCAAATATGGCAGGGAAGCATAGGCCACCACCGCAATACCGACCGCAGGCACGACCCAGTTCAAGAATCCGCGCGTCAAACGGGTGCCCCAGGAAGCCGCCGCATTCGTCAGCGCGCCGGCAGTCAGTGTCATGACATTGACGTTCGCATTGCCAGCGGTGGCGAATTTTTGCTTGAACTGTTCAGCCGCCGTACGCCGGTCATTCAGCCATGCCGGAGCGCCCATACGCCACGAGGCATTGATCAAGGGGGGATAGTCGCCCAGTTCTGTCGCATAAAAAGTGCCGACCACATGCGCCAGTTCGGCATGCACCTGCGACTCGGTATATTTATTATCGCGGCCATGCGGCCCCTGCGCGGCGTTATGGTAAGCCGCGCCTGGCGCCAGCCCCTGCAGATGTGCCTCAAGTCCAGCCAGCACCCCCGGCCCGCCCGGTCCGAGCGGATAATTTCCCGTGTTGGAGTAGTGCGCGATCAATGCAGCTCTGGCTTCTGCCTTGATGATGTCTTTCGCGGCGACTTTCACGTCGGCGCCGACTGCCCCGTTCGCAAGGAAGTCCTCGATCCATCCGGTCAAGACGATCGCTGTCGCCTTGTCCGTCACCGGAGCGGCGAAATCGGCGGTGTAACCATTGCCGTTGATGGCGGCATTGACGGCCGCATCGCCCCTCAGCGCTAACCGGATAGCCTCCACGGCTTGCCAATAGCGCGCGCTGTCCGAGTTCAGTGTCGAAGTGCTGCCATCACCGGCATAGTTGCCCAGTACGCGATCTTGTGACACCTCAACGATATAACCGACCGGCGAGTAGTACTGGTTTTGGCCGGGGTTGTAGTGCGTAGTGCTGTTACCTGCGCCGCCTGCCAGCCATCGGTTCAGATCAATCGGGCGGTTATTCCAGGAAGCGGCATCGGTGCCGCCGAATGTATCGGTGTCCAGCGGTGAGGCATGCGTCAGGCGCAGGACTTCATTGTCCATGTCGCCGGGATTCTGGATGCTTTTGATGTAGCGGGCGAGTTGCATCGGTTGCCGCCCCGGCATGAACGTCGTGGAAAGCAGGGGTGAGGTTCCTGTCGCCTTGAATTGCATGGCCCGCTCGCCCATCGTGGTCGCCTCCAGCTCCAGGCCTGGATCATCGTTCACATCGATACCCTTGGCCTGGGTCGTCGCGCGCACTCTGCCCTGCTTTTGCTGCACCACATGCCAGGCCTCGTGCGGCAAATGCTGCTCTTGACCGGGAGCCAGATGGATCTCCGTACCCTGTGCATAGGCATGCGCATGCAGTTGTGCCGGCATGGAGGAGTTGTAATGCACCTTCACGTCATCCATCGACAGGCCGGACATGCTTTCCACGCCGGACTTCAAGTTGTCCGGGAGGCCGGTGCTGTTTGCCTTTTGCACACTCCCGAATTTTCCCTGCAACGGGTATTCCTCTTCCGGCTTGACGGCGAGCTGGGCGGTCCCGGCCTTTTCCAATTCCTCTCCGTCTGCCGCTTTTCGCTGTGCGGTATCGCCCTCGATGACCTGCACCTGCTTGCGTTGTGCGGCTGAGCGCGGACTGCGTGCGATCATGTCCGAAATTTTTCCCTGTGCTATCGCCGACGCCCGGTTGTCGATGAAAGTCAACTGCCCATCCGCAACGGGCACATGCGTGATCACGGCGCTCCGACGTTGTTGTTCCGATTTGGATTGTGCTGTCTGCTTCATGCCATTTTCCTTTACGTATTTCGACCACGAGGGAAAGACACTCATCATGCCATGCCGTTGTGCCATCTCCGGCGCGTTGCGGAGCCAGTACGCTGCACTCTTCCAGTCGCCTCGGACAGTGCCTCCACAGGCATTTTTGAGGCGCACCGTTTACTCGTCCGGGCAGGACATCAACAGATCGTGAACGGTCGTATTCGGCACCACAAAACCGTTAGCGATTCACATTCTCCTTATCGGATTGCAGGCAATGCGTTTCTTCCCCTTAAAAACTATCGTGTTTTTTTGATAGGAAGTTGCCATATGGTAGCCGCTCCGTCGGCCCGCGCCTTATGCAATTTCTTGTAGCTATCGATCAGGCGGTGGTGCCTGTCGAGCCCTTCCAGCTTCATGCTCGTTGGCGTCAACCCGAAGAAGCGCACGCTGCCATCCACCGATCCCATTACCGCATCCATCCGGGCATCGCCGAACATGCGGCGGAAGTTGACCGCGTAGTCGTCCATTTCCAGTTCATCATCGAGCAGCACCTCCAGCACCACATTCAAGGCCTGGTAAAACAATCCGCGCTCGACCGTGTTGTCGTTGTACTGCAGGAAGGCGCCCACCAGCTCCTGCGCCGTCTCGAATTGCTTCAGGGCGAGATTGATCAGCAGCTTCAACTCGAGCACGGTCAGTTGGCCCCAGTCCGTATTCTCGTCAAATTCGATGCCGATCAAGGTGGCGATATCGGAGTACTCATCCAGCTCGCTGTTCTCCAGACGCTCAAGCAGCGCCGCCAGGCTGGCATCGTCCAGGCGATGCAAATTCAGGATATCGGCGCGGAACAACAGCGCCTTGTTGGTGTTATCCCAGATCAAATCCTCTACCGGATAAATCTCCGAATAACCGGGCACCAGAATGCGGCAAGCTGTGGCGCCCAGTTGGTCGTACACCGCCATGTACACCTCTTTGCCCATCTCTTCCAGAATGCCGAACAAGGTTGCGGCTTCCTCGGCATTGGAGTTTTCCCCCTGGCCGGAAAAATCCCACTCGACAAACTCAACATCCGCTTTGGCGCTGAAAAAGCGCCACGACACGATGCCGCTGGAATCGATGAAGTGTTCGACAAAGTTATTCGGCTCAGTCACCGCATTGCTTTCAAAGGTGGGCTGAGGCAAATCGTTCAGGCCTTCAAAACTGCGCCCCTGCAGCAATTCCGTAAGGCTGCGTTCCAGCGCCACTTCAAAGCTCGGGTGCGCGCCGAACGAGGCAAACACACCGCCTGTACGCGGATTCATCAAGGTGACGCACATCACCGGGTAGGTCCCGCCCAGCGACGCGTCCTTCACCAGCACCGGAAAGCCCTGTTCTTCCAGGCCCTTGATCCCGGCCAGGATGCCGGGGTATTTCGCCAGCACTTCCTGCGGCACATCAGGCAGGGCGATTTCGCCCTCCAGGATTTCGCGCTTGACCGCCCGTTCGAAAATTTCGGACAGGCATTGCACCTGCGCTTCGACCAGCGTATTGCCGGCACTCATGCCGTTGCTGACGAACAGGTTTTCGATCAGGTTGGACGGGAAATACACCACCTCGCCGTCCGACTGCCGCACATACGGCAGCGAACAGATGCCGCGCTCTGCATTGCCGGAATTGGTGTCGACCAGGTGCGAGGCGCGCAATTCGCCATCGGGGTTGTAAATTTCCAGGCAGTATTCATCCAGGATCTCTTTCGGCAGCGCATCTTTGCGGCCAGGCTTGAACCAGCGCTCGTTCGGGTAATGCACAAACTCTGCATTGGCAATGTCTTCGCCCCAAAACGCACCGGCGTAAAAATGGTTGTTGCTGAGCCGTTCGATATACTCGCCCAGCGCCGATGCCAACGCGCTTTCCTTGGTTGCTCCCTTGCCATTGGTAAAACACATCGGCGAGTGCGCATCGCGGATATGCAAGGACCACACATTGGGAATGATATTGCGCCACGAAGCGATTTCAATCTTGATGCCCAGGCCCGCCAGCAAGCCCGACATATTGGCGATGGTCTGCTCCAGCGGCAGGTCCTTGCCCAGAATATAGGTACTGGCATCGTCAGCCGGCTTCATCGTCAACAAGGCCTGCGCATCGGCATCCAGGTTCTCGACTTCTTCAATGACGAACTCGGGGCCTTCCTGCACTACCTTTTTCACCGTACAGCGCTCGATGGAGCGCAGGATTCCGCGACGATCCGCTTCCGAGATATCGGCCGGCAGCTCGACCTGGATCTTGAAGGTCTGCTGGTAACGGTTTTCCGGATCGACGATATTGTTTTGCGACAGGCGGATATTTTCGGTAGGAATATTGCGTGTGTTGCAGTACAACTTCACGAAGTAAGCCGCGCACAAGGCCGATGAGGCCAGAAAATAATCGAAGGGACCAGGCGCCGAGCCGTCGCCCTTATAACGGATAGGCTGGTCGGCTACGACCGTGAAGTCATCGAACTTGGCTTCAAGACGCAGCTTGTCGAGGAAGTTGACCTTAATTTCCATGGGGGAATTCTGAAAATGGCGCTAAAAATGATATGGCCGCTATTATCGGTCATCTGTCGCCACTCCGGTGCGGTGCAATACACCGATGCTGTCTGCAAACACCTCCGCCTACGAATAATCTGAGCGTTGAAGCCGGATATGGCACAGATATGCCCTATCCGGTTTTGCGACGCGGCTCCGGAACAGTGCACCGGAGCTCAGCAACAGCCCTCCATTTTCCGAGGCATCAATAACAACTATTTCTGGCCGTGCGCAGCCTGCTCGATGATCTTCGCAACCACCTCCGGCTGCGAGACGTAGATCGCGTGGCTGCCGGGGGCTTCGCTGACCGTCGCGCCAGCGCGCTGCGCCATCATGCGCTGCACCGGCGGCGGGATCATGCGGTCGTCGGTGGCGACCAGGTACCAGCTCGGCTTCGACTTCCAGGCCGGGACGGTGATGGCGCCGCCTGCGGCCTGAAGGCCCCACGGTACCTGGGAGTCCGCCATGAAGCCGGCTTCGTCGCTCGGGACATCACCAGCGAATGAGGCCGCGAACTTCGCACGGTCGAGAAAGAGGAATCCGTCCTGGGGCGCAAGGATCGGCGGGACCGGCGCGCCAGGAGCCGGATTGGAGGTCAGCGACTGGACCGACTCGCCCGCGTCCGGGGCGAATGC
This sequence comes from Herbaspirillum chlorophenolicum, assembly GCF_001189955.1. Classification (GTDB taxonomy): domain Bacteria; phylum Pseudomonadota; class Gammaproteobacteria; order Burkholderiales; family Burkholderiaceae_D; genus Herbaspirillum; species Herbaspirillum chlorophenolicum. Next base: position 78,490 of record NZ_LFLT01000004.1, read on the forward strand.
GGCGATGTAGACCAGCCTTTGTACCTTCGGGTCCGTGCCGGCTTCAGAGATCACCGCACCGCCGTAGGAATGCCCCACCAGCACCACGCCCCCATCCTGCCGCGCAATGGTTCGCTTCGTGACCGCGACATCGTCCGCGAGAGACGTTGTCGGGTTCTGCACGATGCTGACGTTATAGCCGTTCTTCTTCAGGATGTTATAGACCTTCTGCCAGCCGGAACCGTCGACGAACCCGCCATGAACGAGCACGACGTTCTTGATGGCTTGCGAGGTTTGTGTCTGATCGGCGGCATTGGCCGTGGAGGCCAAGGATGTAACGATAGCCGTGGCGACGGCCAGAGTCTTGAGGTTCATTAGGGTTCTCCAATGGTTAGCTGGTGGGGCGCGACGGCTATAGGCATCGCATCATGTCAAAAGGAAACGTCGGTTCAGTTGCGCGAGAAGTACTGTTTCAGGCCGTAGACCAGGCCGGCGAAAGGTATGCCGAGCGCGGCGTAGACGGCCTCGGCGTCCGGTGCGGCGTTGTCGCCCAGAATTTCAACGGCGACGTTCGAGTAGCCAACAGGAATTACGCCGGCCTGCTGCATACGCGCTACGCCCATCTCGACCTGCGTCTTGCTGAAACCGCCGGAAGCGTCGATCACCGCATAGCTGCTGTAGCCGTCGGCAATTGCCGAGATCGCCGGGAAAGCGAGGCAGACGTCGGTCGAAACGCCAGCCACGATCAACTTCTTGCGACCGGTTGCCTTGACCGCATCGACAACGCGGCGCTCGTCCCAGGCATTGACGGTGGTGCGCTCGATACGCTTCACACCCGGAAGAGCTCCGGCCAGTTCGGGGATCAATGGACCCCACATGTTTTCAGTCGTTGTGGTGACGATAACCGGCACCTTCAGTGCCAGCGCGGCTTTGGCCAAGCCGACAACGTTGTGCTTGAGCTCAAGCGTTTCGATGTCTCGCACGCCGCTGTATAGGCCGACCTGATGGTCAACCAGCAGCAAGACGGCGTTGTCGCGGGTCAGGCGTTCGTAAAGATGGGGTGAGTTCATTTCAAGCTTCTCCTTGGTGGACTGGGACTTGGGGGTTGCGGCGGTAGCGGCGGTGCCAGCACCGAGCGCGACCGCAGCGACTACTGCGTTGGACTGGTTGATAAATTGACGACGGTTCATCGTGATCTCCTATCGGTGGCATATGGGTTGATTGCATATCGGCTTGGAATGGATATTAGAACGTGGACAATTAAAGAACAATTATGGAAAATGAGAGCCATCGTCCATAAAATGGGACGATGAATTGATGCAGACTTCGATTACCGCGCACACTGAAGGAGGCGGCGATGCTAGATTTGAATGATGTCTACTACTACGTCCAGGTGGTCGAACACCAGGGCATCACAGCCGCGGCACGGGCGCTCGACATGCCAAAGTCCAGCATCAGCCGGCGCATCCTCGCGCTGGAGGCGTCGCTGGGCGCACGGCTGATTCAGCGCACGTCGCGGCGTTTCGTCGTGACAGAGATCGGCGCGGAGTTTCATCGCCATGCGCTGGCCATGCTGGTCGAAGCGGATGCAGCGGAAAACGTCGTGCGAAGCCGCACCACGGAGCCGAACGGCACTATCCGCTTTACCTGTTCTGTGGCGTTTGCACAGTTGGCCCTGGCTGAACTGATTCCCCGCTTCATGGCGACGTACCCGCGTGTGCGCATCGTTCAGCATGCAACGAATCGCTATGTCGACCCTGTGCATGAAGGTTTCGACCTCTGCCTGCGCGCGCATACCCAGCCGCTGCCCGATTCGTCATTGATTCAGCGCTCCATCGCCCAGATCCCCTGGTATCTGTTTGCGTGCCCAAACTATCTCGCCCACAAGGGCATGCCCAGCGAACCCGCTGCATTGTCAGAGTACGACGGCATCGCACTTGGCGGTGCGCAGGAGAGCCATACCTGGCACCTTCGCGATGCACACCATCCCGATCAAGTCGTCGCAGTTCCGTTCACGCCCACTCTTCTGAGCGATGACATGGCAACCCTGAAAGCCGCCGCCTGTGCGGGTTTAGGCATCGTTGCATTACCAGGTTACGTCGGCTCCCGCGAAGTTGAGCGGGGCCAGTTGATTCGCGTGTTGCCTCAATGGATAGCGGGCCTGGCGACGATGAGTGTATTAATGCCTTCTCGCCGCGGCCTGCTGCCATCGGTGGCTGCGTTTGTCGAGTTTCTTGCCGAGCACGTCCCGACGACTGTCCAATGAGCCGTGACTAGCCAACAGCGTTAAAACGCCTGCGTCTTGCTCAACAGCTCATGGGACTGACATATGAAAAAAGCCCGCGAAACTCGCGGGCTTATGCGTCTTTATTGCCTGTGGTTGCCTGAGCCTGAAAGATCAAGCACCAACGTCATCGTCACGTTAAGGATGGAATGCTTTGCCTTGCTCCATCATGGCAAGAATCATCTTCATTCGTTTTTCCCTGGTTTCCGGCTTCTTTGCCGTTTCAAGACGATAAACAATCGAATAAACATTCGCTTTGTTTAGCGTTTTAAAGAATGCCTCTGCTTTTTTATTTTTACTCAACTCTTTCAGAAAATCTTCAGGCGGGCTAGCACTCCTGGATGAACTATAGGCGATGTCCCATCGACCATCGGCCTTTGCCGCTTCAACGGCTTTCATGCCTTCGGAAGTCATTGCTCCGGCGTTGACAAGGCGTTCCACATGCTGAGTGTTTATTTTCGACCACCCGCTTTTGGGGCGTCTTGGCGTAAATTTCTGCAACCATGACAGTTTGTCGAAGGACTTCTTCTGACCATCAATCCATCCATAGCAAAGCGCCTGATCAAGCGCTTCAACATAGGTCAGGGATTTCTCAAGCGCGTCTTTTTTGAAAATGCGCAACCATATGCCCTCTGATTCCGCATGGTTGCTCTCCAACCAATCCCGGAAATCCGCAGACGTTATGAAATGCAAGATTTGCATCAGCTATGCCTCGTTATTGCGACATAGAGACTTGCGCCGGCGTCCGGCCTATTCCGCCATCAGCCGGCTCGGCCAGCCGATGCGGACGAGCAGGTCATCCGGGCCGTTTAGCGCGAACTCATACATACCCCACGGCTTGTGCTCGGCCGCGCGGCTCGGCTCGATGATCTCGGGGCACATCGCCGCGGCCAGGTCGCGCACCCGGGGAGTGTAGACGTAGACGCCAAACGGGTTGCTCCCCGGCGTGAGCCAGCCCTCCACCGCCGGCTGCAAGTGCACTTCGCCGCCGGCGCCATCCGACAGCATGCGATATTCTTCGTAGCCTTGATCGACCGGCCTGAAGAAGCCTAGCCCGTTCCACCATCGCTCCGCTGCATCAAGGTCGTTGCAGGGAATGATGGCGACCACACTCGATATCTGCCGCTCGGCCATAGCGCTGCTCCAGTAAATATCTCGCAATGTTTGTACTTTGAGCCTTGAGTTGCGCAGCGGACCGAGTTACGCCGCTGCACGCCCCGCGTTACTCCCACTCAATCGTCGCCGGCGGCTTGCCCGAGATGTCGTACACCACGCGGTTCAAGCCACGCACTTCGTTGATGATGCGGTTGGACACACGGCCCAGCAGCTCGTGCGGCAGGTGCGCCCAGTGCGCGGTCATGAAGTCCTGGGTCTGCACGGCGCGCAGGGCCACCACGTATTCGTAGGTGCGGCCATCGCCCATCACGCCCACCGACTTGACCGGCAGGAAGACTGCGAAAGCCTGGCTGGTCTTTTCGTACCAGCTTTGACCGTCGGCTTCCTTGGTGTTGCGCAGTTCTTCGATGAAGATAGCATCGGCGCGGCGCAGCAGGTCGGCGTATTCCTTCTTCACTTCACCGAGGATACGCACACCCAGGCCCGGGCCCGGGAACGGATGGCGGTACACCATCTCCGGCGGCAGGCCCAGCGCCACGCCCAGTTCGCGCACTTCGTCCTTGAACAGTTCGCGCAGCGGCTCCAGCAGTTTCAGGTTCAGGGTTTCCGGCAGGCCGCCGACGTTGTGGTGGCTCTTGATGGTGTGGGCAGTCTTCTTGCCCTTGCCGGCGCTTTCGATCACGTCCGGGTAGATCGTGCCTTGCGCCAGCCACTTGGCGCTCTTGAGCTTGCCCGATTCGGCCTGGAATACTTCGACGAATTCACGGCCGATGATCTTGCGCTTGGCTTCGGGGTCGGTCACGCCGGCCAGGTGGCCCATGAACTGGTCGGTGGCGTCCACGTGGATCACCTTCACGCCCAGGTTCTTGCCGAACATCTCCATGACCATCTTGCCTTCGTCCAGGCGCAACAGGCCATGGTCGACGAACACGCAGGTCAGTTGGTCGCCGATGGCGCGGTGGATCAGCGCGGCAGCCACGCTGCTGTCGACGCCGCCGGACAGGCCGAGAATGACTTCATCAGTGCCGACTTGCTTGCGGATGGATTCAACCGCTTCGGCAATATAGTCGGGCATGTTCCAGTCCGATTTGCAGCCGCAGATGTCGAGCACGAAGCGGCTCAGCAAGGCCTTGCCTTGCAGCGTGTGCGTGACTTCAGGGTGGAATTGCACTGCGTAGAAACGACGCTCTTCGTCGGCCATGCCCGCGATCGGGCAGTTGCCGGTGGAGGCCATCAGCTTGAAGCCGGCCGGCATTTCATTGACCTTGTCGCCGTGGCTCATCCACACCTTCAGCATGCCGTGACCTTCGGCCGTGGTGAAATCGGCGATGTCCTTGAGCAAAGCCGTATGCCCATGCGCGCGCACTTCGGCGTAACCGAATTCGCGCAGCTTGCCGTTTTCAACCTTGCCGCCCAGTTGCTGAGCCATGGTCTGCATGCCGTAGCAGATGCCCAGCACCGGCACGCCCAGTTCGAACACTGCCTGCGGCGCCCGCGGGGTGTCGCCTTCGGTGACGCTGTTGGGACCGCCGGAGAGGATGACGCCGGACGCGCCGTAGCCGCGCACGAACTCATCGGTCACATCATGCGGGAAAACCTCGGAAAACACGCCGGCTTCGCGCACGCGACGCGCGATCAGCTGGGTAACCTGGGAACCGAAGTCGAGGATCAGAATTTTCGAGTGCGTAGACATGGCGATGGGGAATGGCTGCGTTGATAAATGGAATGGGGGCTGCTGCAAAAAATCAACAGCCCGGCAGTCCGGCATCTTGCCTGAGGACTGTCGGGCTGTGGCCGCATCGGGAATTACTCGGCGCGGTAGTTCGGGGCTTCCTTGGTGATCTGTACGTCGTGTACATGCGACTCGCGCATGCCGGCCGAGGTGATCTCGACGAATTCCGCCTTCTCGCGGAAATCGTCGATGCTGCCGCAACCGCAGTAACCCATGGAGGAGCGCACGCCGCCCACCAGTTGGTACAGGATGGCAACCACCGAGCCCTTGTAGGCGACACGGCCTTCGATGCCTTCCGGCACGAACTTGTCGGCGGTGTTGTCGCCGTCCTGGAAGTAGCGGTCGGCCGAACCGTCGGCCATCGCACCCAGCGAGCCCATGCCGCGGTAGGACTTGTAGCTGCGGCCCTGGTACAGGATCACTTCGCCCGGCGCTTCTTCGGTGCCGGCGAACATGCTGCCCATCATCACGGCCGATGCGCCGGCGGCCAGCGCCTTCGCCACGTCGCCCGAGAAACGGATGCCGCCGTCGGCGATGACCGGAACGCCGGTGCCCTTCAAGGCATCCGCCACATTGGCGATGGCCGAGATTTGCGGCACGCCGACGCCGGCAACGATACGGGTGGTGCAGATGGAACCGGGGCCGATGCCGACCTTGACGGCATCCGCGCCATGCTCAACCAACGCCTTGGCCGCAGCTGCGGTGGCGATATTGCCGCCGATCACTTCGACGTGCGGGAATTTGGTCTTGACCCACTTGACGCGGTTCAACACGCCTGCCGAGTGGCCGTGGGCAGTGTCGACCACGATGACGTCCACGCCCGCCGCGACCAGCAGCTCGATGCGCTCGTCATTGTCCGGGCCGACGCCGACTGCAGCGCCCACGCGCAGCTTGCCGTGTTCGTCCTTGCAGGCAAAGGGGTGTTCGGTCGATTTCTCGATGTCTTTCACGGTGATCAGGCCACGCAGCTCGAAAGCGTCGTTGACCACCATCACGCGCTCCAGGCGGTGCTTGTTCATCAGGCGCTTGGCTTCTTCAGGATCGGCGCTGGCGCCGTTTTCCTTGACGTAGACCAGCTTCTCGCGCGGAGTCATCTTGGCGCGCACTTCGGCGTCCAGCTCTTCTTCGAAGCGCAGGTCGCGGTTGGTGATGATGCCCAGCAGGCTCTTGCCTTCGACCACCGGGAAACCGCTGATGCCATGCTGCTTGGACAGTGCGATGACGTCGCGGATCTTCATGGTCGGCGGGATGGTGATCGGGTCGCGCACCACGCCGGATTCGAAACGCTTGACCTTGGAAACCTCGCGCGCCTGTTCCTTGGGCGTCAGGTTCTTGTGGATGATGCCGATGCCGCCTTCTTGCGCCATGGCAATAGCCAGACGTGCTTCAGTCACGGTATCCATCGCCGCAGAGACCAGCGGAATGTTCAGCGTGATGTTGCGCGTGAGGCGCGTAGTGAGCGAAGTATCTTTGGGAAGGATGTCCGAGAAAGCCGGGACGAGCAGCACATCATCGAACGTGAGTGCTTTTTGGAGAAGACGCATAGTGTTTCCTATAGGCGCAAAAGCGAATTATACAGAAAAGTTTTGCGTGCGTCGCGCGACAGTTGAGTTTTGCCGCCCGGCCTGTGGCAAACAGGCCAGATTCATTGAAATTCAGGCAAGCATCGCCTGCGATGGGCATGGGAACCGGCCTGTGCGGGGCCGGATGCCTGTCACCGCTGCGCCTTGTGCGCCACGCGGCGGTGGCGTGAATCCTTGGGGTCGGCGATCAGCGGGCGGTAGATCTCGATCCTGTCCTGCGCCCGCAGCGGCGTATCCAGCGCCTTGACCTTGCCGAAGATGCCGACGCGGCATACGGTCAGGTCGATCGCCGGCTGCTCACGCAGCAAGCCGCTGTCCATGATGGCTTGCTGGATCGTACAGCCCTCGTCCACTTCGACGTCTTTCAACACCTGCAAACCGGGGGCGGCATAGCAGATCTGCACTTGCAAACGGACCGGATCAGCCATATATCTGTTCGGCGCGCTTGCAGAAGGAATCGACGAAACTGTTGGCGATCATGCTGAACACCGGGCCGATCACGCCTTCGAGGAGACGGCTGGAGAATTCATACTCCATGTCGAATTCGATCTTGCAGGCGTCTTCGCGCAGCGGCTTGAAATGCCAGCGCCCTTCGAAATGCTTGAAGGGCCCCTCCACCAGGCGCATGGTCATGCTGGTGGGGCGCACGTTGGTATTTTGGGTGCTGAATGACTGTTTCAGCCCGTGGTAATTGATCTTCAGCTTGGCCGTCAGGCTGTGTTCGCCGCGCTCGGCCACTTCCACTCCCCCGCACCAGGGCAGGAATTCCGGGTAGTTCTCGACCTGGTCCACCAGGTTGAACATCTGCTCCGCGCTATAGTTGATCAAGACGGTTTTGTGTACGACTGCCATCGAGGGTGGTCCGTTTGATAAAATCACAAAGTAATAATTTTAAACCGACGGGACGAGTTTTCCTTAGATGAGCATAGTTGACAACAAAAAAGCCTTTTTCGATTACTTCATCGAGGAGCGATTCGAAGCGGGTATCGTCCTGCAAGGTTGGGAAGTCAAATCGATACGCGCCGGCCGCGTGCAATTGAAAGAAGCCTATGTAATCGTGCGCAACGGCGAGGTATTCCTGTTCGGCGCGCACATCAGCGCCCTGACCAGCACCTCCACCCACGTGCACCCGGAAACCTTGCGCACCCGCAAGCTGCTGCTGAACGCGGCCGAGATCAGCAAGCTGATCGGCAAGGTGGAACGCTCCGGCTATACCCTGGTGCCATTGAACCTGCATTACAGCAAAGGGCGCGTCAAATGCGACATCGGCCTGGCCAAGGGCAAGAAGCAGCACGACAAGCGCGAGACCGAGAAGCAGCGCGACAGCCAGCGTGAAATCCAGTCCGCCATGAAACAGCACCGGCGCTGATGCGCCAGCCTCTTCCGGCAAACAGATGACGGCTGCCTTGTGCAGCCGTTTTCATTGCGCGGCAAGCGCACGCACAGCTGCGGCGACCTCATCCGCCACGCCGCCCCAATTGCCGCGCTCCCGCTGGCGAAACAGCCGCATGCCTGGATACCAGGCGCTGCGATCGGGCTGCAGCCCCCAGCGCCACTCGCCTTCCAGCCGCAGCATCAGCAATACCGGCATGCCCAGCGCGCCAGCCAGGTGGGCCACCGCGCTGTCTACGCTGATCACGAGATCGAGATTGGCCAGCAGCGCCGCCGTATCGCCCCAATCCTTCAACGGCAAGATCTGAAGATTGTGCAGCGTATCGGCGTATTGCCGGTCAGGCATCGAAACCGACTGCTGCAGGGAGATGAAATCGGCCTCGGCATCCAGCACCGGCTTCAACTGCGCCAAGGCCAGGTCGCGCGTATGGTTGACGGCGCCATATTGCCGTCCGGCCCAGACGATGCCGATGCGTGGACGCCGCAACGAGCTGCCGCGTTTGCCCAGCCGCGCCGCCCAGTCCGCCACACGTACCGGATCTGCCGTCAGATGCGGCTTCAGCGAGCCTTGCGCCGGATCCGGCCGGTCCAGCAGCAGCGGCAGGCTGAGCAAAGGCGCATGCACGTCGTGGGGAGGCAGCGCCTTGTCGTTGTCGACGAAGCGGCATGCCGGAAAGGATGGCTGCAGCAGCGGCAGCAATTCCGGCGGCACGCAGACGATGACTTGTTCCGCCCGCTGCACCACGTCTGGAATATAGCGGGCGAATTGCAGCGAATCCCCCAGTCCCTGCTCGGCCCACAGCAGCACTGTCTTGCCGGCAAGCACCATCCCCGGTTGCCATTGCACGCTGGGGCTGCGCACGTCGGCACGGCGAATCCGTGCGATCGAGCGCCTTGCCTCATGCTCGCGCCAGCCTTCCTCGTAACGGCCTGCCATCAACAGCAAATGGCTGCGCGCCACACGCGCCTCGGCAAAGCCGGGATGCCGGGAGACGGCCTGTTCATAACACGACAGCGCATCGTCAAAACGCCCCATCTGGCGCAACACATTCCCGCGGTTGAACTGGATCAGCGCCATGTCGGCGCCGCTGTCGAGCGCCGCCTCGCTCTCGTAGCAGGCCAGCGCTTCCTCATGGCGATTAAGCCGGAGCAGGATATCGGCGTGCAGGTTGAGGACGGGGAAATCGGAGGGGATGGCGGCTACTGCCGGAGCAATCGCCTCAAGCGCCTGTTCCGGCAGCCCAAGCTTGAACAATGCCTCCGCCTTGCGGAGACTGGCCTGCAAGGATGGGGAGAGTAATAACTCGTGGTCGCATTGCCCGACCAGCGCATGCAAAGCCTGCGTGCGCGCGGCCTTGGCATCGGCCAGCACAGGACTAAGCGCCAGGCAAACCTCGTAACTGGCGACTGCGGCCTGAAAATATCCAGCCTGCTCCTGCAGGCGTCCGCGTTGCATCAGGAGGGGAATGAATTCCGGTTCGATGGTCAAGCCTGCCGCCACTTTTTCCAGGGCAGGCTCATGCATGCCGGCACCGCCTAGCGCGATGGCGTCACACATCAGGGACATCAACTGCTCCAGCCTGGCCGCATCCAAATTATTCATGCGGCCAGATTAGCACGGGGGCGGCATCCGCAAACCTCAGTAGTGAGGGCGTTACGCTGTCGTATCGATCAGATTGCCGGCACTCTTGCCGTCGGCCAGTTTGCTCTGCAAGCTTTGCAGAAAACTCGATAGCGACGTGCTGTCGCCGGACACGCCCAGCGAACTGAGCAAGCTGCCAAAGCTGCCTTCCAGTGAAGACAAGCTGCTGCCCGCGCTGGATGTGCCATCCGCCCCGTCGCTACCGCTGCTGCTGAGCTTGGAGATGAGACTCTTGAGATCGGCTTCAAGTCCGCCGCCCGGTGGCGGCGGATTGCCTGCCGGGGTATAGGAGGAGGCTGTCACCGTCGTCGCATCGGTCGCCGTATTGCTTCCATCCGAACTGGTATCGCTGCTCGGCGACGACTCACCGCTGCCTTGCGCATGCAGCGTCGCCATCAGTTGCTGCAGGAAGGCATCCAGCTTGGAGTCGACGCTGCCGGTACCGGCCGACGATGCGGACGTCAATGAATAGGCGCTGGTTGCACTGGTGGCAGCAGTATCGCTATCAAGGTCGATGCCCAGCGACTCCAGCACATCCTTGAGCGCACCCAGCAGGCCGCCTCCCTTGCCACCCCCATGCGGCGGCGGAGGTGGCGGCATATCCGTGCGCATGGAGGCGCTGGACGTGGCCGAACCGGTACCCGAAAGCCCGCTCAGGTCGGCGATGGTGTAATTGCTGCTCGATACGCTGCTGATAGCCATGATGACCCCCTTTTGTCTTTGCGATGCAGGCGCATCGCCCCCGTCGATATGGAAGAAGTATCGGCTAGCGCAGCATGTTAAGTTCGCGCCAATCCGGTAAAACGGAGTAAAGTTTTGTCAGGCGCGATCAGGAAGCTCATTTATCGCTGGAACTGCGGCGCTTTTTCCCGCCGGGACGATACCGCAATGGCAATATTCGCCTACTGGAATCCTTGCAATATTGAAACAAAGGAATCCGAACATCGGCCCCAAAAAATGTTCGCCATCGCTGGGTAAATGAATGTAAAGATGCAATTGTAAAGACGTTCTGAAACACTTCTGCAAAACCTTTTACGGCATATTAGCGACTGCCGACGCCCCGCGGCATTAATGCAGGGCAACTCAAGAATGGAATGCAGCAATGTCTAAAGTGCTTTTGATCGATGACGATGTTGAGCTTGTCGATATGCTCAAGGAATACCTCGAGCAGGAAAAATTTGAAGTCAATGTCGCCTATGACGGTGAAGCAGGCGCTGCCGAAGCCTTGACCGGCCAATACGCCATCGCCGTACTGGACGTGATGATGCCGCGCCTGAACGGGGTCGACACGCTGCGCCGCATCCGCGCCAAGAGCAGCATGCCGGTCGTGATGCTGACCGCCAAGGGCGACGATACCGACCGCATCATCGGCCTTGAACTGGGCGCTGACGATTACGTTCCCAAGCCCTGCACGCCCCGCGAAATCGCCGCGCGCATCCGCGCCATCCTGCGTCGCTCCACCGCCGAAAGTACCGAGCAATCGCCCTACTCCCCGCTGGCCGTCGGCGCCTTGTCGATGTGGCCGGAACAACGCCGCGCGACCTGGTCCGGCCGCCCGCTGGAACTGACCAGCAGCGAATTCAACCTGCTCGAGGTGCTGGCGCGCAACGCCGGCAAGCCGGTAAGCAAGCAGCATCTGTCCGAACAAGGTCTGGGCCGCCCGCTGGCGCGCTTCGACCGCAACATCGACGTGCATCTCTCCAGCATCCGCCAGAAGATCGCCGCATTGGGCAGCGACAAGAGCTGCATCCAGACCGTCTACCGACTGGGCTATCAGTTCATCAAGGAATAAAGTGGGTCGGTTATTCTGGAAATTCTTCTTCTTCATTGCGATCGCCCAGATCACCGCCACCTTCGGCGTGGGCGTGCTGTTCTGGATCGAGAACCTGGAACGCAATAGCCACAGCTCCGAAATCGACCTCAGCCCCCCGGCCTCCTTCATGATCCGCTCGGCCGCCGCAACCTTGCAGTTCGGCGGCGCGGAAGCCTTGCGCAGCCTGATCAACGAAGGCCGCGAGCACCGCCTGAAGCTGTATGCGGTGGATGAAAACATGAAGGACCTGATGGGCCGCGAAGTCTCGCCCAAGCTGGTGGAAGAAGCGCGCGCCGTACTCAAGACGGAAAAAGGGCGGCGCGTAGTCGAACTGGTGAAGGCCGCCAATGGCCATAGCTACCTGCTATTCATTCCAGCTCCGCCCGAAGAATTCGTCGGCCCCGGCGGCCCCGGACCTGGCGGACGCGAGCCGCGCCGCATGCGCGACCGCGGGCCACAGCCGTTGTTCTTCCCCAGTATGCCGATCGTGGTGGCAATGGTGGCCAGCATGGTGTTCGCCCTGTTGCTGGCCTGGTATTTCTCCTACCCGATCCGCCACCTGAAAAACGCCTTTGCCCAGGCTGCTTCCGGCAACCTTGACCTGGAACTCGAACCTGTCATGAGTTCGCGCAGCGACGAGCTGGCCGACCTCGGGCGCGACTTCGACGCCATGACCGCCAAGCTGCGCACGCTGATGGAGAGCCAGCGCCGGCTGCTGCATGACGTCTCGCATGAATTGCGTTCGCCGATCGCGCGGCTGCAAGTCGCCATCGGCCTGGCCAGGGTGCAGGACAAGGACAAGCTGGAGATCACGCTGGAGCGCATCGAACGCGAAAGCGTACGCATGGACAAGCTGGTAGGCGAGCTGCTGACGCTGTCGCGGCTGGAAGCCAATGTGCCCGGCTCGATGGAAGAAAACATCGCGATCCAGCCCATGCTTGCCGACATGATCAACGACGCCAGCTTCGAGGCCAGCGCCAACGGCAAGCATATCGAGGGCCAGATCGATTGCCCGGTGGAGGTCAAGGGCAATCCGGAACTGCTCTATCGCGCTATCGAGAACGTGCTGCGCAACGCCATCAAGCACACCGCGCTCGATACCACCGTACAAATCCATACCCAGGTCGATGAAATCAACAAGCTGCTGCATCTCTCGATTCTTGACCGCGGCCCCGGCGTGCCGGAAGACGAACTGAACAGCATCTTCGAACTGTTCTTCCGCAGCAGCCGAACCAAGAGCAACAGCTCAGGCCATGGCCTGGGACTCTCCATCGCACGGCGCATCGTCGAAGCCCACAACGGTTTCATCCGCGCCGCCAATCGCAAGGACGGCGGCCTGCGTGTGGATATCACGCTGCCCTTCATGGCTGACGAACCAGCCAAGGGTCAGACGCTGGACGCCTGAACGCAGGCCCAAAGCTGGGTCCTGGCGTCCGCCAGGACGGCGCAAATTGAAATGCCCATGCCTCTTTGGAGGCATGGGCATTTTGCCTTTCAGGCGTTCTTGCGGCCCTACTTGGCCGGCTCAGGATCGGGCTTGTTGATGATGGCTGCCATCAGGCCTCGTTGCACCTCGACCTGGAAGGCTTGCAGCTCAGCCACGCCCTTTTCGGGCGGATAGGTGATTGGCAGATGGTTGAACAGCACGGCCCACGACCAGCCGTCTTCACGCGCCTGCAGGTAAGCATAAGTGCCCGTGGTCAGCGCACCGCTGTGCGAAAGGATGTTCACCCCATTCATCCTGGTGACTACCCAGCCCAGCCCATTGTTATTGTCCGGCATGGCGGAATTGCGTTGCATCATCAATGCCACCGTTTGCAGCTTGAGCAGCGCAGGCGACTTGCCGCGCCCCAGTGAGGCATCGGCAAACCGCACCAGGTCGCTCGCCGTCGCCGCCCAGCCGCCGTGCGCATCCATGGATTGGAGATGGAAACCGAAATACGACTCGGGGCCGGTGCCCCCGCTGCCATCCTGGTCGGGCACTGGCGGCCAGCGTGGATCGTCATAATAAACGGCCTCGTTGGCCACGCGCTGCACGCGCTTGTCTGCCGCGATCACCGCACTGACAGCACCTGCGGGCGCAAGCACCAGATCACGCACGGCCTGCTCATAAGGCTTGCCGCTCTTGTGCTCAATGATGCGGCCGAGGATGTTGTAACCGAAATTGCTGTAATTGACTTCGGTGCCGGGCGCCACGTCCAGCAAGCGGTGCTTCAGCATGTAGGCGATGACGGTGCGGGCCGAGGCCGGCGCCGGTACGTTCATCGTGCGGGCGATATTGACCAGATCGTATTGCGGATCGTAGTCGCTCGCGCCCCAGCCGCCGGTATGTTGCAACAATTCGCGCAACGTCACTTTCAGCACGCGCGGGTCGAGCGGCTCGGCGAATTCAGGATAGGCGGCATCAGGCAACAAGCCGTCCGGCCCGAATACCCGACGATCCAGCGCCTGCGGCAACTCATCCTCGAACAGCTTGAGTATTGCCACCGCAGTGATCGTCTTGGAGACGCTGGCGATGCGAAACACCGTCTGCGGCGTCGCCGGCGTATTGCTTTCAGTCACCGCCATGCCGTAGCCGCGCTGATAGACGAATTCCCCCTTGTAGGCAATGGCGATGCTGGCGCCGGGGATTGGGTACTGCCCCAGCAATTGCCCCATCTTCTCATCCACCCGCGCAGCCAGCGCAGCATCCTGCGACTGTGCATGGGCCGGCAGTGATGCGCCTCCGGCAATCAATGCAATGGACACGGCTGCCGGCAACAGGCGGCGGATACGGCTGAACATCGTGACTTCCTTCGTTGCAGGATTCCTGTTGGCCAATCTCCGCGATATCGAACCCGGCAGCCTCACTTCGGCTGGCTCTTGACCACTTGCAGCGCTGCAGCGATCAGTCCGCTCATGTCCGACAGGTTGGCCGGCACGATGATGGAATTGTTGGTCTTGGCCAACTGGCCGAAAGCCGCCACGTATTGCTCGGCCACCTTCAGGTTCACGGCATCCGATCCGCCCGGAGACTGGATCGCGGCCGCGGTCTTGCGGATCGCTTCGGCACTGGCTTCGGCAATCGCCAGGATCGCAGCGGCCTGCCCCTGGGCACGGTTGATCGATGCCTGCTTTTCACCTTCAGACCTGGCGATGGCAGCCTCACGCTCGCCGGTGGCGATGTTGATCTGCTCCTGCTTGCGGCCTTCGGAAGCGGCGATCAGCGCGCGCTTCTCGCGCTCGGCGGTAATCTGCGCCTGCATCGCGTGCAGGATTTCCTTGGGCGGGGTGAGATCCTTGATCTCATAACGCAGTACCTTCACCCCCCAGTTCTCGGCCGACTCGTCGATCGCGCTGACGATGGCGGTATTGATGTGGTCGCGCTCTTCGAAGGTCTTGTCCAGTTCCATCTTGCCGATCACCGAACGCAGTGTGGTCTGCGCCAGCTGCGTGATCGCCGCGATGTAATTGGACGAGCCGTAGGACGCGCGCATCGGGTCGGTGATCTGGAAATACAGGATGCCGTCCACCTGCAGCTGGGTGTTGTCCCTGGTGATGCAGACCTGCGGCGGCACGTCCAGCGGGATTTCCTTGAGAATGTGCTTGTAGGCCACGCGGTCGATGAACGGCACCACGATGTTCAGGCCCGGCGCCAGCGTGGCGTGGTATTTGCCCAGGCGCTCTACCACCCAGGCATGCTGTTGCGGGACCACCTTGACCGTCTGGATGACGAACACGATGGCAATAAAGAAAATAACCAGGGTTACGCTTCCCAGCATGGAGTTCTCCTTCAGTGGTTCAAAAATGGATCAGCGCGGCGCGACGATGAGCCGGCTGCCGCGGATTTCGCGGATGACATATGTACCAGGCAAAGGGTGATGCCCGGCTTCCAGTTCCACATCCCATTGGGCGCCGCGGTAAGGCACGCGCGCCACCTGGAGATCACCGTGCGCAGTCCAGGCCGCGACTTCCACGGTCTGGCCGATGTCGAGGATGACGTTCGGGTCGGCATTGGCATTACCTTTGCGCAGGCGGCCGAAACGGCTGCGGCGCAACAGCAGCACCGCGACGATACCCACCACGGCCGCCGCCAGCAATTGCCATTCGAGCAGCGCGCCGCCCAGCGCGACTACACCGCCGGCAGCCAGGCCGAGTGCGATCATCAGCAGATAAAAGGTTCCGGAGAACAGTTCGGCGGCGATCAGTGCGCCCGCTGCCACGAACCAGATAGCCCAGTCGGTCATGTGCGTTTCCTTCATGAAGATGCGCCGGTTTTACCTTTGAACAGATTCTCAGGCAAAGGCGGCATTAGTCTACCCCACAATAGTGCGCGCAAAAACAAAGGCGCGGACATTTCTGTCCGCGCCTTCATGTTCGCCTGGTATTCAAGGCATGCCGGCAGCGGTCAACGCCGCCGGCTGCGCTTCTTACTTCTTGCCGGCCAGCGCCTGCCAGGTGTCGATGACCGTGTCCGGGTTCAGTGAGATCGACTCGATGCCCTGGTCCATCAGCCACTGCGCAAAGTCAGGATGGTCCGAAGGGCCCTGGCCGCAGATGCCGACGTACTTGCCCTTCTCGCGGCAAGTCGAGATCACCTTGGTCAGCAGGGCCTGCAGAGCCGGATCGCGCTCGTCGAAGTCGGCCGCCAGCAATTCCATGCCGGAGTCGCGGTCCAGGCCCAGGGTCAGTTGGGTCAGGTCGTTGGAGCCGATCGAGAAGCCGTCGAAGTGCTCCAGGAACTGTTCGGCCAGGATGGCGTTGGACGGTACTTCGCACATCATGATCACGCGCAGGCCATTTTCGCCGCGCTTCAATCCGTTCTTGCCGAGCAGGCCGATGACCTTCTCCGCCTGGCCCAGGGTACGTACGAACGGCACCATGATCTCGACGTTGGTCAGGCCCATGTCGTTACGCACGCGCTTCATGGCCTGGCATTCCATTTCGAATGCTTCGGCAAAGTCCGCTGCCAGGTAGCGGGCGGCGCCGCGGAAACCCAGCATCGGGTTTTCCTCGTCCGGTTCGTAGCGCGAACCGCCGATCAGCTTCTTGTACTCGTTCGACTTGAAGTCGGACAGGCGCACGATCACGGTCTTGGGCCAGAACGCGGCAGCGATGGTGGCGATGCCTTCGGCCAGCTTGTCGACGTAGAAGGCCTTGGGCGAGGCATGGCCGCGTGCCACCGATTCCACCGCCTTCTTCAGGTCGGCATCGATGTTCGGGTATTCCAGGATCGCCCTCGGATGCACGCCGATGTTGTTGTTGATGATGAATTCCAGGCGCGCCAAACCGACACCGCCATTGGGGATCGACTGGAAGTCGAACGCCAGTTGCGGGTTGCCCACGTTCATCATCACCTTCAGCGGGATCTCGGGCAATTCGCCGCGCGCCACTTCGGTGACTTCGGTTTCCAGCAGGCCGTCATAGATCTTGCCTTCGTCGCCTTCGGCGCAGGACACGGTCACCAGCGTGCCGTCCTTCAGCACATCGGTGGCGTCGCCGCAGCCGACCACGGCCGGCACACCCAGTTCACGGGCGATGATCGCCGCGTGGCAGGTACGGCCGCCGCGGTTGGTGACGATGGCCGCAGCGCGCTTCATCACCGGCTCCCAGTTGGGGTCGGTCATGTCGGCGACCAGCACGTCGCCGGGTTGCACACGTTCCATCTCGGCCGGGTCGCTGATCACACGCACCGGACCGGCGCCGATCTTCTGGCCAATCGCGCGGCCGGTAGCCAGCACCGTGCCCGAACCCTTGAGTTTGAAGCGTTGCTGGGCATCGGTCGCCTTTTGCTGCGACTTCACGGTTTCCGGGCGGGCCTGCAGGATGTACAGCTTGCCGTCGCGGCCGTCCTTGCCCCATTCGATGTCCATCGGGCGGCCATAGTGCTTCTCGATGATGGTGGCGTACTTGGCCAGCTCGACCACTTCGGCGTCGTCCAGCGAATAGCGGTTGCGCAGCTCGACCGGCACGTCGACGGTCTTGACCGAACGGCCAGCCTTGGCTTCGCCGGTGAATTCCATCTTGATCAGCTTGGAGCCGAGGTTGCGGCGGATCACCGGCTGCTTGCCCAGTTCCAGCATCGGCTTGTGGACGTAGTACTCATCCGGGTTGACGGCGCCCTGCACCACGGTTTCGCCCAGGCCATAGCTGGAAGTGATGAAGACCACATCCTTGAAGCCCGATTCGGTGTCGATGGTGAACATCACGCCAGCCGCGCCCACATCCGAACGCACCATGCGCTGCACGCCGGCCGACAGCGCCACTTCGGCGTGGGTGAAGCCCTTGTGCACGCGGTACGAAATCGCGCGGTCGTTATACAGGGAGGCGAATACGTGCTTCATCGCTTCCAGCACGTTGTCGATGCCGACGACGTTGAGGAAGGTTTCTTGCTGGCCTGCAAAGGATGCGTCCGGCAAGTCTTCCGCAGTGGCGGAAGAACGCACGGCGAACGACATCTCGCTGGTGGAGTCGGCCACCAGCTTGTCGTAGAAGGAACGGATCTCCTGATCCAAGCGCGGCTGGAATGGGGTATCGACAATCCATTGGCGGATTTCGGCGCCGGCTTGCGCCAGTGAACGCACGTCATCGATATCCAGTCCTTCCAGGCGCGTGGCGATACGCTTGGCCAGTGTCGGGCCACCGTCGGCGCTGTGCTCGAGGAAATCGCGGAAGGCTTGCGCAGTGGTGGCAAAACCGCCCGGCACGCGAACGCCTGCGCCGGCCAGCTGGCTGATCATTTCACCCAGCGATGCGTTTTTGCCGCCGACGGACTCAACGTCCGTCATGCGAAGAGTTTCAAACGAGGCTACGTATACAGCCCCCTGGGTATTTGCTGCGTTGGACATGACAACCCCTAGCTTGATGATAAGAAATCTTCGCGGGCGCAGCATGCGTCTGTTGATTTTTGTTATTCTGCGACGACGGCGGCAACAGTAGCGGCATGAGAGACGAACCCAGGGACCAGAAGAAACGCGCGCACGCACCGAGGACGTTTGCCAATGCAAACATCGCAAGATACTCGGTCAAATTACGCACGCGATGGATGGTCATTCAGGATGGGCTGCTCGATCAGTTGCCAGGCATTGTACCGCGTGAAACCATTTTTGTTCATCGCAGCACCCTTTTTTTATCTTTATTTCTGACAACATTATGCTCGATCCCATGCCCCTCCCGCGCACTGCGCCGGCCGTTGCAGCCAACCGTACTGTGTTCTTCGTTTCCGACGGCACCGGGATCACTGCTGAAACACTCGGGCATTCAGTACTGAGCCAGTTCGAGCTGCGCTTCAAGCAAGTACGCCTGCCCTTCATCGATACCGTGGACAAGGCCCACGACGCCACACGCAAGATCAATGAAGCATCCCAGGTCGACGGCAAGCTGCCCATCGTCTTTTCGACCCTGGTGAAATCGGAACTGTCGGCCGTGATCCGCAACGCCAAGGCCATGCATATGGACCTGTTCCAGACCTTTGTCGAACCGCTGGAGCAGGAGCTGGGGCTGAAATCCACCCACACCATCGGCCGCAGCCACAACACTGCCGATTCGGAGGAATACAAGAACCGCATCGAAGCCATCAACTTCTCGCTGGCGCATGATGACGGCCAGTCCAACAAGAACCTCTCGGAAGCGGATGTGGTCCTGGTAGGCGTGTCGCGCTCGGGCAAGACGCCGACCAGCCTCTATCTGGCGATGCAGTTCGGCATCAAGGCGGCCAACTATCCGCTGATCCCGGAAGACTTCGAACGCGAGAAGCTCCCCAGCGGCCTGGTGGTACACAAGAAAAAGATCTTCGGCCTGACCATTGCACCGGAACGCCTGGCCGAGGTGCGCAATGAACGCCGTCCCGGCAGCAAATACGCCGCGCTGGAAAATTGCCGCTATGAAATCAATGAGGCGGAGAAGATGATGCGCCGCGAAGGCATCCGCTGGATGTCGTCGACTGCGAAGTCGATTGAAGAGATCGCTGCAACGATCCTGCAGGAAATCAAGCCGGAACCCCGCTGACAAGAATGGTGTGCAGCGGCGTTCGGCATGCGGCCAAAAGGCATGTCAGCGCCGCTGATACTCCGTCAGCAGGCGTGAATGCTTCTTCGGGCCGCGAATGAAGGTTTCCATGGTGAAGTGCCCTTCGCCATGCAATGTGTAGGCGGCCGTATAGCAATCCGGCCCGCAAATATGCTCGGCCGCCGGCGCCAGGAAATTTCCCTTCAGCACATACTGCTGGTACGGCACGCCCACGCGCTCGCCATCGGCAAAGAAGACCTGCACTTGCTCCTCGCCGAACAGGTACTCGAATGCACGGGTAAATGGAATGGGCCGGCCCGGCAGCTGCAACGGCAGCATGTGCAAGGCACCGTGCTCGCGGTAGAGCAGCTTGCCCTCTACCTCCGTCGCCATGAATGCACACTCGCCCTCGGCTTGAGCCTGAGGCGCGTCCTGCGCGCCCCAGACCGTGCGCTTGAAACACCAGTCGCCACGAAAAAAGCCGAACAGGCTGTGGCTATCGTCTGGGAGTGAATCCATGTCCTTGCAACGTGCGCACTGCGCCGTTCAGTCGCCGGCAGTGCGTTGGCGCACTTGCTCGAAGAAGCACACGGCCGCCGCAGCGGCCACATTCAGCGACTCCATTTCCCCCAGGTGCGGAATCACCACTTCCTGCGAGGCCATCTCCATCAGATGCGGTGACACGCCCTGCCCTTCATGGCCGAACAGCCAGGCGACCTCGCCGGCCAGATCGCACTGGTAAATGGTCTGGGCCGCATGCGAACTGGTCGCCAGGACCGGGATCCGGCTGCCTGCGCACAAACGCTCAAGGTCGGCGCTCTCGTAGATATCCAGCACGAAGTGCGCCCCCATGCCCGCCCGCAGGACTTTGGGCGACCATGCGGCGGCGGTGCCGGCCGTGCAGAATATCTGGCCGATGCCGGCGGCAGCAGCACTGCGCAGCACGGAGCCAAGGTTGCCCGGATCCTGCAAGCCATCCAGCAGCACCGCCGACTTTTCCAGCACCTGCGGCTCCTTGGGATTGGGCGTGGCGACCAGCAACAGCAGCCCGACGCCGTTTTCCACCTGGCTGACCGCGCCATAGAGGTTATCGCTCAGGACCAGGCATTGCGCCCGGCTACGTTCGCATTCGGCGAGGATGGGGGCGACTTCCGGATGATGCTGCGCGCTTTCCGCCACCACGCATAGTTGCGGCGCCCCCCGATGCTGCAGCCAGGCTTGCGCCAGATGCACCCCATCCAGCAGCGTCTGCCCGGCGCGTCGGCGCGCCTGGCTGCTGGCGGCCAATTGCTTGAGCTCCTTGTACAGCGGGTTGTCTTTGGAGGTGATGAGTTTCATGCTGGCGGCCTCAACCTCACGCTTGCGTCGACAGCAAAGCCTTGACCGGGGCATAAGAGCGGCGATGCACCGGCGAGACGCCGTGCAGGCGCAGGCGTTCCAGATGCAAGGTGGTCGGATAGCCTTTGTGGCGGTCGAAGCCGTAATGCGGATAAGTATCGTGCAACACCATCAGCGCCGCATCGCGCGCGGTCTTGGCGAGGATGGAGGCTGCCGAAATCGCCGGCACCTTATCGTCGCCTTTGACGATGGCTTCGCAGCGGATACTCATGACCGGGCAACGGTTGCCGTCGATCAGCGCCAGCGTGGGCAGCGTGGCGAGGCTTTCGACCGCGCGTCGCATGGCCAGCATGCTGGCGTGCAAGATATTGAGTTCATCGATTTCCTGCTCGTTGCAGGAAGCGATGGCCCAGGCGACGGCGTTGGCCTTGATTTCCAGCGCCAGGCTGTCGCGTGCGGCTTCGGAGAGCTTCTTGGAATCGCGCAATCCCTGGATCGGGCGTGCCGGATCGAGGATCACGGCAGCCGCGAACACCGGCCCGGCCAGCGGGCCGCGGCCGGCCTCGTCAACACCGCACATGATCTCGCCGGTGTAATCGAACAGGGACAACGTCTGGGGCGCCGCTTTGGGCATGATGGTCTTCTTTCTTTAAAACAATGAGGCTGTTGGTGCTGCTTTACTACCTGGCCCGGGAGCCGATCACTTCGCACACGGCCTTGGCGCTTTCCCTGCTGGTATCGCGCAGCAGCGCATGATGCATGTCGGTAAAGCGGTGCACCAGCCGCTGCTGCTGCGCATGGTCGTCCAGTTGATGCCACATGGCATCGGCCAGCGCTTGCGGCGTGGCGTCGTGCTGTAGCAGCTCCGGCACCAGATACTCCCGCGCCAGGATGTTCGGCAGCCCGACCCATGGCTGATAGCCCATATGGCGCATGATCTGGTACGAGGCCCACATGACCTTATAGGAAATCACCATCGGCTTTTTATACAGCGCCACTTCCAGCGATGCGGTGCCTGAGGCCACCAGCACCGCATCTGCCGCTTCCATGGCCGAATGGGACTGGCCGGAAATGACCTTGATTTCCAGGTCTTCATAGCCGCCCAGGCGGATCTGCTCCAGGAAAAAGGCCATCTGCCTGTCGCCCGCCATGGGAGTCACGAACTGCAAGCTGGATTCCCGCTGCTTCAGCAAACGCGCCGCCGCCAGGAAGCCGTCGCCATTATGCTTCAGCTCGCCCATGCGGCTTCCTGGCAAGATCGCCACCACGCGGGCATCCTGCTTCAGTCCCAGCCGCGCCCGCGCCGCCGGCATGTCGGGCTGCATCGGGATCACTTCGGCCAGCGGATGGCCGACATAGGTCACCGGGATGCCGGCGTTGCGGTAAATGTTTTCCTCAAAAGGAAAGATCACCAGCATGTGCGACACCGCGCGCGCAATCTTCTTGATGCGCCAGCCGCGCCAGGCCCAGATTTGGGGGCCGATGAAATGGATGGTGGGAATGCCTGCCTTGCGCAGTTGCTCTTCCAGGCCCAGGTTGAAGCCCGGATAATCCACTCCGACGAAGACATCCGGTCGGTCGGCCAGCAGCCGGTCGCGCAGGTCTTCCTGGATGCCCTTGATTTCGCGATAACGGGGAATGACTTCGAACAGGCCGCGCACGGTCAGCTTGTCCATCGGCCAATCGCTGGTGAAGCCTTGCGCCATCATGTGCTCGCCGCCGATGCCGTGCAACCGGACATCCGGCAGGCGTTCACGCAGGCCTGCCAGCAAGCGGCTGCCCAGCAAGTCGCCGGAACTCTCTCCGGCCACCAGAGCGATGGATTGCTTGCGCGTCAGTTCAGCGAATGATGCCACGGGCCGAGGATTCGATGAATTCGCGCAGCAGGCGGATGTGCTCGGCCGATGAGGCCGACTTGGCCTCCATTTGCGCCAGTTCCTGCTTGGCGTCTTCCAGCGGCAGGTTGGAGCGGTAAATCACCTTGTAAGCGCGCTTGATCTCCATGATCTGTTCGCTGGTGAAACCGCGCCGTTTCAGGCCTTCGCTGTTGATGCCGGCAGGCACCGCACGGTTGCCTGCGGCAGTCACGAAAGGCGGCACGTCCTGGCTGACGGCGGCGGTAAAGGCGGTCATCGCATGCGCGCCGATATGGCAGAACTGGTGCACGGTGGTGAAACCGCCCAGGAACACATAATCGCCAAGGTGGACGTGGCCGGCCAGCGTGGCATTGTTGGCCAGGATGATATTGTTGGCCAACTGGCAATCATGCGCCAGGTGGACATAGGCCATGATCCAGTTGTCGTTGCCGATGCGGGTGGCGCCGGCATCCTGCACGGTGCCGCGGTTGAAGGTGACGAATTCGCGGATGGTATTGCGGTCGCCGATCTCGACCGTGGTGGGCTCGCCCGCATATTTCTTGTCTTGCGGCGCGGCGCCGATGGAGCCGAACTGGAAGATCTCGTTGTCGCGGCCGATGGTGGTATGCCCTTCGATGACCACATGGGCGCCGATGCGGGTACCCGCGCCGATGCGCACATCAGGGCCGATCACGGCATAAGGGCCGACCTCGACCGAGGAATCGAGCTGGGCGCCGGGTGCAATCACTGCGGTAGGATGAATCTTCGACATATCCTGTTATTCGCTTGATGTTCGCTGCTTGTTCTCTTGATGGGCTTGCAATCTCGCCATGCCCAATGAATCGGGCCCGGCGGGATCGTATTCCGATCGCCGGCCGGGCCCTCCATGCTCAGTTTGGCAGGCCGGCTCAGGCGCTCTGGCTCGCGTCGGCGGCGCTGCGCATGGTGCACATCAGGTCGGCTTCGACCGCGACCTGACCATCCACCGAGGCAACTGCCGTGTACTTCCAGATACCGCGCGCACGGCGGGTGATCTCGACTTGCATCTTCAACTGGTCGCCCGGCTCCACCGGACGCTTGAAGCGGGCGTTATCGATGCCGACGAAATAGACCACGGTGTTTTCATCGGGCTTGCGGCCTTCGGTCAGGAAGGACAGCAGTGCGGCAGTCTGCGCCAGCGCCTCGATCATCAGCACGCCGGGCATGACCGGCTTGTGCGGGAAGTGGCCGTTGAAGAATTCTTCATTGACGGTCACGTTCTTGATGGCGGTAATGGTCTTGCCGCTTTCCCAGTCCAGCACGCGGTCCACCAGCAGCAGCGGATAGCGATGCGGCAGGTACTGTTTGATCTCGTTGATATCGAGGACTTTTTTGATATCGGGACTATTCATTCTCTTCTTGATTCTCTGAATTGGGGGTAAGCGATTTGAGCGTTTTCTCCAACGCCCGGATTTTCTCACGCATCGTGCCCAGATTGCGCACCAATGCGGCGGATTTTTCCCAATCCCGGTGTTCGGTGATAGGGTAGAAGCCGGTGTACTGCCCCGGCTCCAGGATCGAGCGCAACGCCAGCGTACCGGCCGACACATGCACCCGGTCGACGATGGTGATATGGCCGTGGATCATGGCCGCGCCGCCGATCGAGCAATATTTGCCGATGTTGGCGCTGCCGGCGATACCGGCGCAGGCGGCAATGGCGGTATGCGCGCCGATGTGGCAGTTATGGGCGATCTGGATCTGGTTGTCGAGCTTGACGCCCTCCTCGATCACGGTGTCAGCCAGCGCGCCGCGGTCGATGGTGGTGTTGGCGCCGATTTCGACGTCATCGCCGATCATCACGCGGCCGACTTGCGGAATCTTGATCCATTGGCCCGATTCGTTGGCAAAACCGAAACCATCGGCGCCAATGACCGCGCCTGAATGCACAATGCCACGCGCACCGATTTCGCAAGCGTGATGCAGCGTGGCGCGCGCATGGAAATGCGTATCGTCGCCCACTTTGGCATCGCGGCCGATAAAGCTGCCGGCGTCGATGCGCGCACGCTCGCCAATCACTGCACCGGCTTCAACTACCGCCAACGGGCCGATCACGGCGCTGGCGGCCACCTGGGCTGCCGGGTCGACCACCGCGCTGGGATGAATGCCGGCAGGCGGCACCACCTCGTCCAGGCGCTGGAACAACTGCGCCGCACGGGCGAAATACGCGTAAGGATTCTTCGTGACGATGCGCGCTCCAGCATAGGACTGGACCTGGACATCGTCGGCCTCGGACAGGATCAGCGCAGCGGCCTGCGTCTGGTCAGCCTGGGCCCGGAATTTGGGATTGGAAAGGAACGTGATATGGGAGGAGCCGGCGGCATCCAGCGGTGCGATGCCATGGACCTCAATGCCCGCATCGCCCTTCAACTGTCCGCCCAAGCGCTCGACCAATTGTTCCAGCCGAATACTCATCTTGGATATGCCTTACATCAAAAACGAAATTGCCGCTGTCCGGCATCCGAGTTCTGCCAACAAGTGAACCACCAATTGGCATGCGGGCGCGAAGACGTCACCGCCCTCGCGCCCGCATCCATGCCAAACCGGTTACTTTGCCAGTTCTTTCAGCACTTTGTCGGTGATGTCGATACGCTTGCTGGCGTAAACGGCTTCCTGGAAGACGATGTCGTACTTTTCAGCTTCCGCGATCTGGCGGATCACCTTGTTGGTACGTTCCAGAACCACGGCCAGTTCTTCATTGCGGCGCTGGTTCAGGTCTTCGCGGAACTCACGCTGCTTGCGCTGGAATTCCTTGTCCAGATCGGACAGGTCGCGCTGGCGCTTGGCGCGATCCGAATCCGACAGCACGGAGGTGTCCTTGTCCAGCTTGTCCGACTGTGCCTTCAGGCGTGCCGCCATGTCTTGCAGTTCGCGGTCGCGCTTGGCGAATTCCTGCTCCAGTTTGGTTTGGGCCGCCTTGGCCGGCGCCGCTTCGCGGAAGATGCGCTCGGTGCTGACAAATGCGATCTTCGAGCTTTCCTGCGCGTGCGCAGCGGAAAAACTCATCAGGCCAACGGCCATCACGATGGCCTGCAGGGACAAAAACGATTTAGTCATGAACTTCAAGATTGTTCTCCGTATTACAAAATTCAATGATACCCGCTTCAAATTTAGAAGCCGGTACCCAGTTGGAACTGGAAGGATTGAGACTTGTCGCCATCCTTCAGGTTCAACGGCTTACCGAAACTCAGTTTCAAAGGACCGATCGGCGATACCCAGCTGATGCCCACACCTGCCGAATAGCGCAGGTCGTTGAACTTGATGTTCTGGCCATCGGCGAAGACGTTGCCGCCGTCAAAGAACGTGAACCAGCGCAAAGTACGATCCTGGCCCGAACCCGGGAATGGGAATTGTAACTCCGCATTGGCATAGAAACGAGAGGCGCCGCCCATGGAGTCGCCATACTGGTCCTTCAGGCTGCCCAGCGACGATGCTTCATAGCCGCGCACGGTGCCGATACCGCCCGCATAATAGTTCTTGAACACCGGGTACGGCTTGCCGCCAAAGCCGCGGCCGTAGTCCAGTTCGCCGTTCAGCGCCAGCGTTACCGCCTTGCTGAAGAAAGGCTGGAAATACTGGTGCTGGTAGCTGGCACGATAGTATTTGAGCGTGCCCAGCGACGAGACTTCCATGTTGGCGCGCATGTACTGGCCGGTGGTCGGCACGAGCGCACTGTCGCGGCCGTCGCGTTGCCATGCAATGGTCAGCGGAATGCTGGTGGTGCGGGCGCTGCCAATGCCGCAATTATTGGAGGACGAAGTCACATCGCAGCCTGCACCGCCGGCGCCACCGAAATCGCGCACGTACTGGCGATACAGCGAGGGGCTGGTGGAGTCCGTGCTGACGTCGGTATTTTCAACGCCCGCGCCGAAGAACACGCGATCCAGTTCCGAGAACGGCACACCGAACTTGACGCTGCCGCCCAGGGTCTTCACGCGATAGTCACCAGTCGCATACACCGACGGGCGGATCGTGCGCAGATAGACTTCATAGGTGCGGCTGATGCCGTCATCGGTAAAGTATGGGTTAGTAGTCGACACCGAGATCGTACGATAACGCGAGCTGGTATTGACGTCGATACCGACGGTATTGCCGCTGCCGAAAGCGTTTTCCTGCGAAATCGAGCCGGTCAGGCTAAGCTTGTCCGATTGCGAGAAGCCGGCGCCCAGCATGATGTTGCCGGTCGGCTTTTCTTCCACCTTCATGTTGACGTCGACCTGGTCGCTGGTACCCGGGACTTCCGGCGTTTCGAGGGTGACTTCCTTGAAGTAGCCCAGACGGTCCACGCGGTCGCGGGACAGCTTGATCTTTTCGCCGTCGTACCAGGAATCCTCGAACTGGCGGAATTCGCGGCGAATGACTTCGTCGCGGGTCTTGGTGTTGCCGGCGATATTGACGTGGCGCACATACACGCGCTTGCCCGGATCGACCATGATGGTGAAGGCGACTTCCTTCTTCTCGCGGTCGACATTGGGGTTGGCATTGACGTTGGCGAACGCGTAACCGAAGTTGCCCAGACGCTCGCCGATCTTCTTTGTGCTGTCGGTCAGCTTGGCGCCCGAGTAGATATCACCCGGCTTCAACTGCACCAGCGAGGCCAGTTCCTGATCCATCCCGAACATCTCGCCTTCCAGCTTGACGCCGGAGACGGTGTACTTCTCGCCTTCCTTGATGTTGACGGTGATGTAGATGTCTTTCTTGTCCGGCGTGATCGATACCTGGGTAGATTCGATTTGCATCTCCAGGTAGCCACGGTCCAGGTAGTACGAGCGCAGGGTTTCGATGTCGCCCTGCAGCTTTTCCTTGGAATACTGGTCGGCCTTGGTGTACCAGGTGAACCAGCCCGGCGTGGTCAGCTTGATCTGGTCACGCAGCGTGCTGTCGGAAAACACCTTGTTGCCGACAAAATTGATCTGCTTGATGCGCGAGACTTCGCCTTCATCCACCGTGAAGCTGATCGCCACGCGATTGCGTTCGACCGGGGTCACCGTGGTCGACACCTTGGCGCCATACAGGCCGCGCGACAGGTATTGGCGCTTGAGCTCCTGCTCGGCGCGGTCGACCTGCGAGCGGTCGAAAATGCGGGACTCGGCGACGCCGATTTCCTTCAACGCCTTGGTCAGTTGTTCCTTGTCGAATTCCTTGATGCCGGAGAAGTCGACGCTGGCGATCGCCGGGCGCTCGACCACCTGCACCACCAGCACATCGCCTTCGGACTCGATGCGCACGTCGCGGAAGAAACCGGTGGCGTACAGCGCCTTGATTGCCGCCGTGCCTTTTTCATCGGTGAAGGTGTCGCCCACGCGTACCGGCAGGTAGCTGAAAACGGTACCCGCCTCGGTACGCTGGATACCTTCGACGCGAATGTCCTTGACCACGAACGGCGTCACGGCCATGGCTTGGCTGGAGCACAAGGCGAATGCTGCTGCGGCGATCAGGCGACGGGAAAAAGTCGGAATGGGATGGTGCGCAGGGTGTATTTTCATCTATCGTTCATCAACAGTGTTTTCGCCTCGGCACTGCCTGACAAGATGCTGGCAAGCAATTGAAAACGGATTCCAGATCCATTGCCAATTGCTTAACAACTGCCATGGGGGTTGGCCGGCAAATGTAAAAAATCCGGTCTTTCTTGCAAACCTTGGCGATTTCACTCGCCAATGCCCGCAACAGCCCGGATTTATCCTTGAAACATCAAGCGGACGATGTCGTTGAATGCAGCCACGAGCATCAGTGCCATCAGTATTCCCAGGCCGGCACGCTGCGCGATTTCCCCAAACCGCTCGGAAACGCGCCGCCCTGTCAAAATCTCCAGCGCATAATACAGCAAATGACCGCCATCTAAAACCGGGATCGGCAAGAGATTCATCACGCCCAGGCTGATACTGATAAAAGCAAGGAAACTAAGGTAGCTGACCAGGCCGACGCGGGCAGTCTGGCCCGCATAATCGGCAATGGTGATCGGGCCGGTAATGTTCTTCCACGACACCTGGCCGACGATCATCTTGCCGATCATCTTGACCGTCATGATGCTGGTGTCCCAGGTGCGGCGCGCGCCCTTGGCCACCGCTTCCAGCGGGCCATCGCTGATCGTCGCCATCTCGGGCGCCAGCGGCACTTCAACCTTGATGCGGCCGATCTGCTTGCCGGAAGCGCTGTCTGCCACGCTGTCGGGAACCACCGCCACATCAAATGCAGAATTTCCTCTTACACCATGCAGCATCAGCCGCTTGCCTGCGGACTCGCGCACCTTTTCAACGAATGCCAAGCCATCCCGAACCGGCTCGCCGTCGATCGCCAGGATCTTGTCCCCTGTCTGCAGGCCGGCCGATTTGGCCGGGCCATCGAGGATATTGCCCAACACCGCCGGCGGCCGCGCCAGCGCCAATCCCAGCTTGGACAGGAAATCGCCTTCCAGGTCGCCGCTGCCGACTTCATTCAGGCGCAGCGTAACCGTATTGAGCAGCTTGCCCGGCCCGTTCGGATCAGGGCGTTCGACATCGACACGGGCATCGGCCTTTTCGAGCACCAATTGCATCAGCTTCCAGCGCACTTCCGACCAGACATGCACCGGTTCGCCATTGATGGCCGTGATACGGTCGCCGCCGCGCAAGCCGGACTGGTAAGCCGCCGTCGATTGCGCCGCTGCACGCAGCGTGGGCACCGGCTCGGGCACGCCATGCATATACAAGCCTGCGAACAGCAGGATCGCCAGCAGGAAGTTGGCCGCCGGGCCGGCAGCCACGATGGCGATGCGGCGCCATACGGACTGGCGGGTGAATTCGCGTTTGAGGTCTTCTTCAGGGATGCCTTCCAGATCCTGCTCGCGCGCGTCGAGCATCTTGACGTAGCCGCCCAGCGGCAGGATGGACAAAGCCCATTCGGTCTGGTCCCGGCCGAACCGGCGCGACCAGACAATGCGCCCCATTCCTACGGAAAAACGCAACACCTTGACGCCGCACCAGCGGGCCACCAGATAGTGGCCCAGCTCATGCACCACCACCAATGTGCCGAGCGCGACGAAAAATGCGATCAGGGTATGCAGCAACGTCATTGTGAAATCAAGGCCTCGGCATGGGCGCGGGCAGCGGCATCCTGCTCCAGCAGCGTACCTACATCCGCCGCCTGCCGGTTGGGAATCGCGGACATCACCCGCTGGATCAGTTGGTCGATCATCCTGAACCCTATCTTGCGATCGAGGAAAGCCTGCACGGCGACTTCGTTGGCGGCGTTCAGCACCGCAGCCAGCGTGCCACCGGCGTGCAAGGCATCATACGCCAGTTTCAGACACGGAAAGCGGCCGAAATCGGGTTGACTGAATGATAACTGGGCGATCTGCGCCAAATCCAGCGGCGTCACGCCCGAAGAGATACGGTCAGGATAAGCCAGGGCGGATGCGATCGGGGTGCGCATGTCCGGATTGCCCAACTGCGCCAGCACCGATCCATCCGAATACGACACCATCGAGTGGATCACGCTTTGCGGATGGATCACCACTTCGATCTTGTCAGCCGGCGCACCGAACAGCCAGTGCGCCTCGATCACTTCCAGCCCCTTGTTCATCATGGTGGCCGAATCAACCGAAATCTTGCGTCCCATCACCCACTTCGGATGCGCTACCGCCTCTTCCACGGTCACGTCGTTGAGCGTGGCGACAGCGCGGGTGAGGAACGGGCCGCCGGACGCGGTCAACAGGATCTTTTCCACCCCGTGCGCCTGCATTGAACGGGTGTAGCCCGGCGGCAAGCATTGGAAGATGGCGTTGTGTTCGCTGTCGATGGGCAACAGGCAGGCGCCATGCGCAGCCACTGCATCCATGAGCAACTGGCCGGAAATGACCAGCGCCTCCTTGTTGGCCAACAGGATCTTCTTGCCGGCCCTGGCCGCAGCCAAGGTCGACGCCAATCCTGCCGCGCCGACGATGGCGGCCATCACCATATCGCAGCCCTGCGCCGATGCAATATCGCACAATGCCTCGGGGCCATAGGCGACTTCGGTCGACAATCCCTTAGCGCGCAGCAATGCATTCAATTCGCCTGCCGCCTCAGCCGAACCCACCACCGCCACCTGCGGACGAAAGTGTTCACACTGCGCCGCCAGTTCCGCCACACGCGAATGGGCGCTCAAGGCATAGACGCGGTAACGCTCAGGATGGCGTGCAATGACGTCAAGCGTGGAAACGCCGATGGAACCGGTAGAGCCGAGGATGCTGATGGACTGCATGGAATTTCCGGGTTGAGAGGTCGGGACGCTCAGGCTGCCGCCAGCCAGAGGTCAATCAGCGCCGCCAGCGGCAGCACCGGGATAAGTGCGTCGATACGATCCAGCACGCCGCCATGGCCCGGCAGCAGGTTGCTGCTGTCCTTCATGCCGGCGCGGCGCTTGAGCTGCGATTCGAACAGGTCGCCCACCACGCTGGCCACGACCATGACGCTCAGCGCAGCCACGAAGCCCAGCCAGCCCCAGCGGTCATACAGGCGCAACTGGAAAGTCTCGCCCAGGCCGACCGACATCGCCACCGCAGCCGAGATCACCAGCACTGCCAGCCAGCCGCCGATGGCGCCTTCCCACGACTTGCCGGGAGAAATCGATGGCGCCAGCTTGTGACGGCCAAAGCCCTTGCCGGAGAAATAAGCGCCGATATCGGCCACCCAGACCACTGCCATCACCGACAGCAAGTACAGCGGCGAGCGCTGGAACAAGTCGACGATGGCGACAAAGCAGCCCAGGATGGAAAGCATGTAGGTGCCGTTGAGCAGCCGGTTGGCGAACACTTCGGCCTTGGGCAGGCCCAGCCCCAGTGCCGGCACAAAACGTATCGCCCACAGCACCACACACAGGACATACAGCGGGCGCACACTGGGCAAGCCGCTGAAAAACAGGATCACACTGAAAGCCAGGGTCCACACCACCGCCCAGACGGCTGGACGCGGGCTCTTGAACAGGCGAAAACATTCCCAGGCGCCGGCGGCAAAAAACACCAGCACCACCATGGCAAATGCGGGGAAGTAATCGAAATACAGGATAGGCAACAGGATTGCCAGCAGGATCAACGCCGTGATGACACGCGTCTTGAGCATCAGGAAGCCTTTTTCTTGTCCAGCACTTGTGCGCTGGTGCGCCCGAAACGGCGCTCGCGTTGTTGATACGAGGCAATGGCCAGGTCGAGCGCCTCGGCATCGAAGTCCGGCCAAAAGGTATCCGTGAAATACAGCTCGCTGTACGCCAGTTGCCACAGCAGGAAATTGGAAATGCGCTGCTCGCCGCCGGTTCTGATGAACAGATCCGGCTCGGGCGCATAGGCCATGGCCAGGTAAGGCGCCAGCTGCCCTTCGGAAAAGTCGTGGGCGCCGGGATTATCCTTGACCATCCTGGACACCGCCTGCATGACATCCCAGCGGCCGCCGTAGTTGGCGCACACGGTCAAGGTCAGGCGATGATTATCGGCGGTTTGCGCCTCTGCTCGCAGCGCCATTTCCTGCAGCTTGGGGTCAAAACGGCTCATGTCGCCAACGATCTTCAGGCGAATCCCATTGAGCGACATCTT
This sequence comes from Herbaspirillum chlorophenolicum, assembly GCF_001189955.1. GTDB lineage: Bacteria > Pseudomonadota > Gammaproteobacteria > Burkholderiales > Burkholderiaceae_D > Herbaspirillum > Herbaspirillum chlorophenolicum. Next base: position 110,791 of record NZ_LFLT01000004.1, read on the forward strand.
GCCGACTTCCCGCTCCAGCACCGTCATGAACAGGCGCATCAGCACCGACACTTCATCGGCTGGGCGGCGCCAGTTCTCGGAACTGAACGCAAACAGGGTCAGGAATTCGACGCCGCGCACGGCGCAGGCTTCGACGATGGCGCGCACCGCATCCACGCCTTTGGCATGGCCCGCCACGCGCGGCAGGAATCGTTTGGTTGCCCAACGCCCATTGCCGTCCATGATGATGGCAACATGACGCGGAACCGCGGAAATATCCGGAACCGCAAGAGTTGAGCTTTGATGCTTCATGAAGAATTATTTAGTGCATTAATGGCTTTCGGCCGCACCATGGTAGCGGGCTATGGGAACTTTGACAAACCTGGGAACCGGGAGTATTCCCCTGCCCCTCCGGCCGCTCCGCCGCACATTTCCTTTTAGTTTTACTTCTGCAACATGATGCGGCCGCCATCCAGCGGCCGCATCATGCAAGCCTTGCACGAGGTATAACGGATTACACCGTCATCACGTCCTTTTCCTTCTCGCTCACCAGCTTGTCGATCTCGGCGACAAACTTGTCGGTCAGCTTCTGGATCTCTTCCTGGCCACGGCGCTCGTCGTCTTCCGATGCCACCTTGTCCTTGACCAGCTTTTTCAGCCCTTCGTTGCCTTCACGGCGGATATTGCGGATGGCGATCTTGGCATCCTCAGCCTCGCTCTTGACCAGCTTGACCATTTCCTTGCGGCGTTCTTCAGTCAGCGCCGGCATCGGCACGCGAATCAGTTCGCCGTGGGTAGCCGGGTTCAGGCCCAGGTCGGCTTCGCGAATTGCCTTTTCCACCACACTCACCATTTTCTTTTCGTACGGCTGCACACCAATGGTGCGGGCGTCGATCAAGGTCAGGTTGGCCACTTGCGACAGGCCGGTCGGGCTGCCGTAGTAGTCCACCATCACCTGGTCCAGCAGGCCGGTGTGGGCACGGCCAGTGCGAACCTTGGCCAGGTTGGCCCTCAAAGTCTCGATCGACTTGCTCATCTTTTGTTCACTGTTCTTCTTGACGTCAGCGACACTCATGCTGCTCTCCTTTGATGCAATAACTTATCTTGAATGCAAATGCCCAATGCGGGGGCATTGTAAACGGGAATACCGAGGGTGTGGCCGGTTTGCTTGCCACAAGGCCTCAGACGTGTACCAGCGTACCTTCGTCCTCGCCCATCACGACGCGCTTGAGGGCGCCCGGCTTGATGATCGAAAACACCTTGATCGGCAACTTCTGGTCGCGGCACAGTGCGAATGCCGTGGCATCCATCACCTGCAGGTGCTTGGCAATCGCCTCGTCGAACGAGATCGATGCGTAGCGGGTGGCCGATGGGTCCTTCTTCGGATCGGCGGTATAGACGCCATCCACCTTGGTGGCCTTGAGCACGATCTGCGCGCCGATTTCCGAACCGCGCAGCGCTGCTGCGGTATCCGTGGTGAAGAAAGGATTGCCGGTGCCGGCGGCGAACACCACAACCTTGCCTTCCTCCAGGTATTGCAGCGCCTTCGGGCGCACATAAGGCTCGACCACCTGTTCGATGCCGATGGCCGACATCACGCGGGCGGTCAGGCCGGCCTGGCGCATGGCGTCGGCCAGGGCCAGCGAATTCATGACGGTGGCCAGCATGCCCATGTAGTCGGCGGTCGCGCGGTCCATCCCTTGCGCCCCCGGCGCCACACCGCGGAAGATGTTGCCGCCACCGATGACGATGGCCAGTTCGATACCCAGTTTGCTGATTTCTGCCACATCCGCGACCATGCGTTCGATGGTCGCGCGATTGATACCGTAGGCGTCGTCGCCCATCAGTGCTTCGCCGGAAAGTTTGAGGAGTACGCGCTTGTAAGCAGGTGTTGTCATTGCAGGGCTCCGTGTTCTATCCGATTTGAATTATTGCTTGTTGATTGGCCCGCCCTTTTTTCGCCTGGACGGGATGGCGCGTTCCCGTCGCGGAAAAATGCGGACACTTGCATGCCTGTACTGCTGCGCCAGTCTTTCCTACAACCGATCAACACCCATTGCCACTGCCTGCTTTGCCATGTGGATCTGCCAAAGCCATGACAATAGATGCCGCCCACTCCAAAAGTTCCGGTTGAGCTTAAAAAAACGGGCCTCTCGGCCCGCTTTCTTTTACAACGCTTACTGAGCTTGTTTCGCCGCAGCCACTTGCGCTGCCACTTCGGCAGCGAAGTCGTCCTGCTTCTTCTCAATGCCTTCACCCACCACGTACATCACAAAGGACTTCACGGTAGAGCTGGCGGCCTTGAGCATCTGCTCGACGCTTTGCTTGTCGTTCTTCACGAAAGCCTGGTTGAACAGCGACACTTCCTTCAGGTACTTTTGCACCGAACCTTCGACCATCTTGGCAGCGATGTCGGCCGGCTTGCCGGATTCGGCAGCCTTCAGGGAGGCAACCGAACGTTCCTTCTCGATCAGGTCGGCCGGCACTTGCTCGGCAGACAGGGCGACCGGCTTCATGGCGGCGATGTGCATTGCCACATCCTTGCCGACTTGCACGTCGGCGCCATCGAACTCGACGACCACGCCGATACGGGTGCCGTGCAGGTAGGACACCAGCTTGGCAGCCGATTCAAAACGCTGGAAGCGGCGGAACGACATGTTTTCGCCGATGCGGCCGATCAGTTCGGTACGCAGCTCTTCCAGGGTCTTGCCGTCAGGCAGCTTGCAGGCGCCCAGGGCAGCTACGTCGGCCGGGTTCTGTTCGGCGACCAGCTTGGCTGCTGCTTCAGCCAGGCCGATGAATTCTTCGTTCTTGGTCACGAAGTCGGTTTCGCAGTTGACTTCGATCAGGGCACCAACGTTGCCGTTGATGTAGGTCGCGACCACGCCTTCGGCGGTGATGCGCGAGGAAGCCTTGGAGGCCTTGCTGCCCAACTTGACGCGCAGGAGCTCTTCAGCCTTGACCAGATCGCCGTCGGCTTCGGTCAGTGCCTTCTTGCACTCCATCATCGGTGCATCGGTCTTTGCGCGCAGTTCGCCTACCATTGCTGCGGTAATTGCCGCCATACTATTTCTCCTGACTTGATGGCTCGCTGCCTGAGGCAACGCGCCTTAATCCAAAATTGGCTCGAAAATTGACTCAAAAAAAAGGGGCCACCGCGCGTATCGCTGTCACCCCTTTTTGTACTGCACCAGCGAAAGCGGAATTACGCCTGTTCGCTGACCTCGACGAACTCGTCGCCCTTGACGGCTTCGACTACTTCGTTGACGGCATTGGCACGGCCTTCCAGCACGGCGTCAGCCACACCTCGAGCGTACAGAGCGATCGCCTTGGCGGAATCGTCGTTACCCGGGATGACGTAGGTCACGCCTTCAGGCGAGTGGTTGGTATCAACCACACCGATGACCGGGATGCCCAGCTTGGCGGCTTCGGTGATGGCGCCCTTGTGGTAGCCGACGTCGATCACGAAGATGGCGTCAGGAATGCCGCCCATATCCTTGATGCCGCCGATGGCCTTTTCCAGCTTTTCTTTCTCGCGGCTGAACAGCAGCGCTTCCTTCTTCGACAGCTTTTCGACCGAACCGTCTTCGATGGCAGCTTCCATGTCCTTCAGGCGCTTGATCGAGGTCTTGATGGTCTTGAAGTTGGTCAGCATGCCGCCCAACCAGCGCTGGTCGACGTAAGGCACGCCAGCGCGTTGCGCTTCAGCAGCCAGGATTTCACGCGCTTGGCGCTTGGTACCGACAAACAGGATAGTGCCGCGGTTGGCCGACAGCTGACGCACGTACTTTTGCGCCTCCTGGTACATGCCCAGGGTCTTTTCCAGGTTGACGATGTGGATCTTGTTGCGATGACCGAAAATGAACGGGGCCATCTTGGGGTTCCAGAAGCGGGTTTGGTGACCGAAGTGGACACCGGCTTCCAGCATTTCGCGCATGGTAACGGACATGAATTTCTCCAGGGTTAGGTCTGGAATCCGCTCGGTCATCCGGCTCATGCAGCCAGACACCCTTTGGCGAACGGATTCGCGTTTCAAAAATACATTTCAATAAGACAACATGCGGCTTGCACCAGCCATATTGCCCTCCAACCTGATTTCAGGTTAGCCCGAGATTATACTTAACTACGCCATTTTATTCAAGCATCACTTCAACTTGGAATGCTGCCGCCTCCGGCGCGCCGGCAGCCTCTCGACTATAATCCCTACTTGACGATTTTCCTGCGAATTACGATACAACATGGGCAACATCACCATCAAGACCGCTGAAGACATCGAAGGCATGCGCGTGGCCGGCCGCCTGGCCGCCGAAGTACTGGATTACATCGCCCCTTTCGTGAAACCCGGCGTGACCACCGGCGAGATCGATCGCCTCTGCCACGAGTACATGACAAATGTACAAGGCACCATCCCGGCCCCGCTCAACTATTGCCCGCCCGGCTACACGCCCTACCCCAAGGCCATCTGCACCTCGCTCAACGACGTGATCTGCCACGGCATTCCTGGCGACAAGGTCATGAAGAACGGCGATGTGCTCAATATCGACATCACGGTCATCAAAAACGGCTACCACGGCGACACCAGCCGCATGTTTTACCTGGGCGAACCGTCCATCCTGGCGCGCCGCCTGACCGACATCACCTATGAATGCATGTGGCTGGGCATTTCCAAGATCAAGCCGGGCGCGCATCTGGGCGATATCGGCCACGTCATCCAGCAGCATGCCGAAAAGGCCGGCTACAGCGTGGTGCGCGAATTCTGCGGCCACGGCATCGGCAAGGTGTTCCATGAAGAGCCTCAAGTGCTGCACTATGGCCGCCCCGGTACGCTGGAAAAATTGCAGGCCGGCATGATTTTCACCGTCGAGCCGATGATCAACGCCGGCCGCCGCGAAATCCGCGAAATGGGTGATGGCTGGACCATCAAGACCAAGGATCGCAGCCTGTCGGCGCAGTGGGAACATACCGTGCTGGTCACCGAGACCGGTTTTGAAGTGCTGACTGTTTCGCCCGGCATGCCGGCGCCGCCTGCCTTCATCCAGAACCTGGCAACGGCTCCCGCCTGACCGCATCCCCAAGCTACCACCACCTCCGGCGGAAATGACGATGAGCGACAGTCCGGTCATCGTCATTTCCGCCGAAGCGTTTCAGGATCAACAGCGGCATTTCACACGTCCGCGGGGTATTCGGCATGAAACCTGCTAAGGAAAGCGAGCCGCCTGGGGACGCGGCCGACAGGCCGACAGCAAGCGGGCACCCCTTCGCCAACCACAAATTCAAGCCGATGCCGACACTAGCCGTCACGCTCAAAAAACAGCTCAAGGCCGCGCGCCAGCAAGCTATCGATGCATTCCAGTCCAATCACAAGACGGAACAACTGCTGACCCAGTTGCGCCGCAATGTCGACGAAGCGCTCACGCAGGCCTGGACGGAACTGGGGATGCCTTCCGATGCCGCCCTGGTGGCCGTCGGCGGCTACGGCCGCGGCGAACTGTTCCCGCATTCGGATGTGGACGTGCTGATCCTGCTCTCCAGAACGGCCGAAGGCGAAGAAAAAGAGAAACTGGAGTCGCTGGTCCAACTGTTCTGGGACATCGGCCTGGAAATCGGCCACAGCATCCGCACCATCGACCAATGCATGGACGAGTCGGCTGCCGACATCACGGTGCAGACCAGCCTGCTGGAAGCGCGCCTGGTCACCGGCAGCCGCAAGCTGTTCAAGCAACTGCAGGAGCGCTACCAGGCCGCGCTCGACCCGCTGGCCTTCTTCCAGGCCAAGACGCTGGAAATGCGCCAGCGCCACGTCAAATATGAAGATACCCCCTACAGCCTGGAACCCAATTGCAAGGAAAGCCCCGGCGGCTTGCGCGACCTGCAGGTGATCCTGTGGGTGGCCAAGGCGGCCGGACTGGGCGACTCCTGGGGCAAGCTGGCCGAACACGGCATGCTGACGCCCACCGAAGCGCGCCAACTGCGCCAGAAGGAGCGCGCCTTCAAGGACATCCGCATCCGCCTGCACATCTATACCAACCGCCGCGAAGACCGCCTGGTGTTCGACATCCAGACACCGATTGCCGAAAGTTTCGGCTTCAAGACCACCGACACCCGCCGCGCCAGCGAATACCTGATGCAGCGCTACTACTGGGCCGCCAAAGCGGTGACCCAGCTCAACACCATCCTGCTGCAAAACATCGAGGCCCACCTGTTCCCTCAGCAGGTCGTCCCCAAACGCATCAACGACCGCTTCAACGAGGTCAACGGCTTCGTCGATATTGCGCATGGAGACGTATTCGAAGAGACGCCCTCGGCCATGCTGGAAGTGTTCCTGGTGCTGGCCGAGCATCCGGAACTCAAGGACATGTCGGCGCGCACCATGCGCGCGCTGTGGCACGCCCGCTTCAAGATCGACAACGCCTTCCGCAGCAATCCGGAAAACCACCGGCTCTTCATGCAGATCATCCAGGGCAAGCGCGGCATCATGCACGCGCTGCGCCGCATGAACGCCACCAGCGTGCTGGGGCGTTATTTGCCGAACTTCCGCCACATCGTCGGCCAGATGCAGCACGACCTGTTCCACGTCTACACGGTGGACCAGCATATCCTGATGGTGGTGCGCAACGTGCGCCGCTTCACCATGAGCGAGCACGCCCACGAATACCCTTTCTGCAGCCAACTGATCGCCAACTTCGGCCAGCCCTGGGTACTGTACATAGCGGCGCTGTTCCATGACATCGCCAAGGGCCGCGGCGGCGACCACTCCAAGCTGGGTATGGCCGATGCGCGCCAGTTCTGCGAGCAGCACGGCATTTCCGAAGAAAACACCGAACTGATCGTGTTCCTGGTCGAACAGCACCTGGCCATGTCGCATGTGGCGCAGAAACAGGACCTGTCGGACCCCGACGTGATTTCGCAATTCGCCCAAATGGTCAAGGACGAGCGCCACCTGACTGCGCTCTACCTGCTGACCGTGGCCGACATCCGCGGCACCAGCCCCAAGGTATGGAATGCCTGGAAAGGCAAGCTGCTGGAAGACCTGTACCGCATGACGCTGCGCGTACTGGGCGGCGAAGCGCCATCGGCCGACCGCGAGCTGAAGAACACCCAGCAGGAAGCCATCAAGACGCTGCGCCTGTACGGCCTGCCGGCCGACGCCCATGAGAAGTTCTGGAAACAGCTGGACGTCGCCTACTTCCTGCGCCACGACGCCTCCGACATCGCCTGGCAAACCCGCTGCTTCTACGACAAGATCGACACCGACGTGCCCCTGGTGCGCTGCCGCCTGGCCCCCATCGGCGAAGGCGTGCAGGTCGCGGTCTATACCCCCGACCGCCCCGACCTGTTTGCGCGCATCTGCAGCTATTTCGACCAGAAGAACTTCAGCATCTTCGACGCCAAGATCCACACCACGCAAAGCAACTACGCGCTGGACGCCTTCCTGATCAATGCGCCGGTATTCGCCAAGAACTATCGCGACATCATCAACCTGATCGAGCATGAACTGAGCGAACTGCTGAAGTCGGATGCGCCGCTGCCGGCCCCATCGAAGGCGCGCTTGTCGCGGCTGTCGCGCACCTTCCCGATCAACCCGGCGGTCGACCTGCGCCCCGACGAGCGCGGCCAGTACTACCTGCTGTCGGTCTCGGCCAACGACCGGGCCGGGCTGCTGTATTCGATCTCCAACGTGCTGGCCAAGTACAAGATCAACCTTCACACCGCCAAGGTAATGACCTTGGGCGAGCGCGTCGAAGACGTGTTCCTGATCGACGGCCCGGGACTGAACCAGCCACGCAACCAGATCATGCTGGAAACCGACCTGCTCAAGACCCTGCGCATCTGACCCGCTCCACCATGATCATCGGCCGGCGCCCAGCCTTGGCGCGCCGGCCCCCAAGCCGTACAATCTCATCCTCGCCGCCTGCCGGCATCTTTACGTATTTGCAAGGCCCCTCATGACAGAACCCGTCCGCCTCTCCAAACGCATGTCCGAACTCGGCCTGTGCTCGCGCCGCGAAGCCGACGAGTGGATCGAAAAAGGCTGGGTGCGCGTGGACGGCGTAGTGGTGTCGGTACTCGGCAGCAAGGTGCTGCCGCACCAGAAAGTCACCGTGGAACGCCAGGCCAGTGCCGAACAGTCCCAGCGCGTGACCATCCTGATCAACAAACCCATGGGTTATGTCAGCGGCCAGGCCGAGGACGGCTACAAACCTGCGGTAGTGCTGGTCAACGCCGAGTCGCGCTGGGAAGAAGACACCGCCGAAATGCAGTTCCATCCGAAGCAATTGCGCAGCCTGGTGCCGGCGGGACGGTTGGACATCGATTCGGTAGGCCTGCTGGTGCTGACCCAGGACGGCCGCATTGCCAAACACCTGATCGGCGAGGATTCCGCCGTCGACAAGGAATATCTGGTGCGCGTGAAGTACACGCGCCCCGGCAAGCTGCCCGAGCATGACCTCAAACGGCTGAACCATGGCCTGATCATGGATGGCAAGCCGCTCAAGCCAGCCAAGGTGGAATGGCAAAACGAGGATCAGTTGCGCTTCGTCCTGAACGAAGGCAAGAAGCGCCAGATCCGCCGCATGTGCGACATGGTCGGCCTGAAGGTGATCGGCCTGAAGCGGGTGCGTATCGGCGGCGTCAAGCTGGGCGAACTGCCAACCGGGCAATGGCGTTATTTGCGGCCGGACGAGCAGTTCTGATTGCAACCGGCGTCACGCCGCGTCCCAACTTTCGCCTGGACGGCGGCGGCTAGAGGGTAGCTTAGAGGAAACGATCCAGTATCTTGCGGCTATGCTTGTCCAGCGCCTTCTGGTCGCGCACCAGGAACTGGATGCTGTGGCTGTCGGCAATCAGCAGGGCCGATTGCGGCAGGCGGCGGATATCTTCTTCGCCCTTCAGGGTAAAGGTCGTGATGCCGCGGCTGGTTTCCACCGTCCAATCGCTGGGCGTGGCATAGGTCGAGACGCCGACGATGCGCAGGATCTCCGGCATGAATTCGCGGCTGGCCAGCTCCTCTTCGATCAAGCCGCGCACTTCCGCACTCACCTGCTCCAGGCGTTCAATCCAAGCCAGTTCATGGCCGTCGCTGCTGACGATGGAGATGCCATGGTCCGGCGCGCCGATCGGAAACGCCCGCACCGGAATCACATTTTCGCTCTCGACGCCATCGGCGCCGATGAAGATCAGGCGGCCGAAGCTGTTGCGACGCAAGGCAATGGACGCCAGCGGCGTCGCTGCTGCTGTTGTTGGGATCATGGTCATGTTCACTCTCCTCCCTCGGCCTGGCTGACCGAAACTTCCGCTTCGCCGTCGGGATTGCGCGCCTGCGCCTGGTACAGCTTGTAGTAATGGCCTTCGCGCGCCATCAATTCTTCATGGTTGCCGACCTCCACTACCTGGCCGCGATCCAGCACCACCAGGCGATCGGCCTTGCGCAGCGTCGACAACCGGTGGGCAATGGCGATCGTGGTGCGGCCCTGCACCAGGTTGTCCAGCGCCTTCTGGATTTCCTTCTCGGTAGTGGTGTCGACCGACGAGGTCGCCTCATCCAGGATCAGGATACGCGGATCGATCAGCAATGCGCGCGCGATCGAGATGCGCTGGCGCTCGCCGCCCGACAATGCCTGGCCGCGCTCGCCCACCAGCGAATCGTAGCCTTGCGGCAGGCGCAGGATGAATTCATGCGCATGCGCCGCGCGCGCGGCGGCGACGATCTCTTCGCGCGTAGCCTCGGGCTTGCCGTAAGCGATGTTCTCGGCAATGGTGCCGAAGAACAGGAACGGCTCCTGCAGCACCAGGCCGATATTGCGGCGGTATTCGGAAATCGGCAGCGAGCGGATATCGACGCCATCAATGCGGATCGCCCCCTCCGAGACGTCATAGAAACGGCAGATCAGGTTGACCATCGTGCTCTTGCCGGAGCCGCTATGGCCGACCAGACCGATCATTTCGCCCGGCGCGATGGACAGGCTCATGTTGCGGATCACCGCACGATTGCCGTAGCGGAAACCGATGTTGCGCACCTCGATGGCGCCCTTCACGTTCTCCAGGTGCACCGGGTTGGCCGGCTCGGGCACGCTGGAAACGTGGTCGAGGATGTCGAAGATGCGCTTGGCGCCGGCAGCGGCCTTCTGCGTCACCGACACGATACGGCTCATCGAATCCAGCCGCGTATAGAAGCGGCTGATGTAAGCCAGGAAGGCGGTCAGCACACCCACCGTGATCTGGTTGTTCGATACCTGCCAGATGCCGAACACCCACACCACCAGCAAGCCGACTTCCGTCAGGAAGGTCACGGTCGGGGTAAACAGCGACCAGATCTTGTTGACGCGGTCGTTGACCACCAGGTTGTGGCGGTTGGCCTCGCGGAACCGCGCCACCTCGCGCTTTTCCTGCGCAAAGGCCTTGACCACGCGGATGCCGGGAATGGTATCGGCCAGCACGTTGGTCACCTCCGACCAGATGCGGTCGATCTTTTCGAAGCCGTGGCGCAGGCGGTCGCGCACCACATGGATCATCCAGGCAATGAACGGCAGCGGCAGCAAGGTAACCAGCGCCAGCCACGGGTTGATCGAAATCAGGATGGCCGCCGTCATGATGATCATCAGCACATCGATGGCAAAATCCAGCAGGTGCAGCGACAGGAACACGCAGATGCGGTCGGTCTCGGAGCCGATGCGCGCCATCAGGTCGCCGGTACGCTTGCCGCCGAAGTACTCTTGCGACAGGCGCAGCAGGTGCTCATAGGTGCTGGTGCGCAGGTCGGCGCCGATGCGCTCGGACACCAGCGCGAGGATATAAGTACGCGCCCAGCCCAGTCCCCAGGCCAGCAAAGCCGCGCCCAAAAGGCCGGAGAGATACAGCATGGCGAGATGGGTATTGATCGGCGCACCGTTCTGGAACGGAATCAGCACGTTGTCCATCAGCGGCATGGTCATGTACGGCGGCACCAGCGTGGCGGCCGTCGAGGCCAGCGTCAGCAGGAAGCCCAGCAGCAGCGCTCCCTTGTATGGCTTGGCAAAACGCGACAGGCGAAACAGCGCCCAGGTGGATGGCGGCGCTTCCTTTAACTCCGGGCAGATGGCACAGGTTTCCTGCCCTTCGGGAATCGGCGCCTTGCACTGCGGGCAGATGTCGCCGCCCTCTTCTTCCGGCGCCACGCCGGATGCCACCAGGTCGCGCTGCTGCTCGAACAGCTTGATCAGGCGCAGCGCCTGCGGATTCTGCGCCAGCGTATAGCGCCAGGCGGCCAGGCGGCCATGGTCATCGCACAGCTCCAGCGTGCCGACGCCGGCATGGTCGACATGCTTCAAGGAAAGTTCGGGACGGTAGGCCCACTCCTGCCAGACAGTGCCTTCCGGCGTATTGGCCAGCAGCCGGGTTTCGGTGGCAACCACCAGCGAAGACCGGAATTGCAATTGCGTATCGAGATCCAACTCCAGCCAGGCCACGATCTTTTCGTTGGCGGTCAGGCGGGCTGCGATTTCCGTTCCCCAGCGTTCGGGCAAGCTGGCGATGGCGGAAGGAAGAGAATCAGTAGTCATTTAACGGCAACGTTGGGCCCGATGCGAGCGATTGGCAATCTGCAAAGTACAAAGTCGGAGCGCGGCCGGAAGCGTTATCCGGCCATGAGCAGCGCGCGATTATAGCGCCCACTGGCGTTCATAACGCAAGACACCCCAAAACGGTGGACGCAAAGCGGGATCGCCGGGAACCCTTTCCCACAGGATGCGACAACGGCCGCGGCACGGCGAAATTCACGCCATGGACGGGAAACAGTCTGAGACAATACTCGCCGAGAAGCCCGCGCCACCAGCTTTTTGCCGCGACAGTAAACCAATTGTGCTCCGATGCGTTAGTGGGGGCATGGGTTATTCTGACGAAATACTGACCACAAATTACAAATAAGCAACAAAGCGCTAGCGCAACAGCAATAACAAACAACCGGCACATTACGCGGCACATCATCCAGACATGAAAAATATCGAATTCCTCCGTTTCCTGCCCTTGCAAGGTCCGAACATCTGGACCTACCGTTCGGCCCTCGAAGTATGGATCGACATCGGCGAACTGGAAGATTTTCCGTCCAATATCCTGCCCGGGTTCAACGAGCGCCTGACCACCTGGCTGCCGACCCTGATCGAACACCGCTGCAGCTATGAAGTCCGCGGCGGCTTCGTCAAGCGCCTGGAAGAAGGCACCTGGCCCGGCCACATCCTGGAACACGTCACGCTGGAACTGCAAAACCTGGCCGGCCTGCCGGGCGGCTTCGGCAAGGCGCGCGAAACCAACGTGCGCGGCGTCTACAAGGTAGTCGTGCGCGCCCGCCATGAAACCGTCACCCGCGCCGCCCTCTACGCCGCACGCGACCTGGTCATGGCCGCCATCGAAGACAAGCCCTACGATCTCGACGCCACACTGGCCAAGCTGCGCCGCATGGTCGACAAGCTCTGCCTGGGGCCCAGCACCGCCTGCATCGTGGATGCCGCCGACGAGCGCCGCATCCCCACCATCCGCCTGTCCGAAGGCAACCTGGTCCAGCTCGGCCACGGCTGCAAGCAGCGCCGCATCTGGACGGCCGAGTCCGACCAGACCGGCGCCATCGCCGAAAGCGTCTCGCGCGACAAGGACCTGACCAAGACCCTGCTGGAAAACTGCGGCGTACGGGTCCCAGAAGGCCGCCTGGTCAACAGCCCGGAAGATGCTTGGGACGCCGCCGAAGACATCGGCCTGCCGGTCGTGGTCAAGCCTTGCGACGCCAACCACGGGCGTGGCGTCTTCATCGACCTGAACACCCGCGAAGAAATCGAAACCGCCTACAAGGCCGCCCTGGAAGAAGGCAGCGGCGTGCTGGTCGAGCGCTATGTGCCGGGCCTGGAGCACCGCCTGCTGATCGTCGGCGGCAAGCTGGCCGCGGCTGCGCGCGGTGAACCGATCTTCATCATCGGCGACGGCAAGTCCACGGTGCAGGATCTGCTCGATGAGCTCAACCGCGACCCGCGTCGCGGCCTGCTGGAAGAACACCTGCTCGATCCCGTGCTGCTGGAACGCGAACCGGCCGCCGTACTGGAACTGCAGCGCCAGAACCTGACCACGGAATCGGTGCCGGCCGCCGGCCGCCGTATCCTGCTGCTGCGCAACGGCAACGTCTCGGCCGACGTCACCGACAAGGTTCATCCCAGCGTCGCCGCCGCTGCCTCGCTGGCCGCGCGCATCGTCGGCCTAGATATTGCCGGCGTGGATATCGTCGCCGAAGACATCTCGCGCCCCCTGGCCGACCAGGGCGCCGCCATCGTCGAAGTCAATGCCGGCCCCGGCCTCCTGATGCACTTGAAGCCATCCGAAGGCAAGCCGCGCCCGGTGGGCGAAGCCATCGTCAACAACCTGTTCGGTGAAGACGAAAACGGCCGCATCCCCATCGTCGGCGTCACCGGCACCCACGGCAAGACCACCATCTCGCGCCTGATCGCCCGCATCATCCACCTCTCCGGCAAGCACGTCGGCCTGGCCTGCGGCGATGGCCTGTATTTCGGCGAACGCGTGGTCGAACGCGGCAACCGCGCCAACTGGGGCGCCGCGCACCGCGTACTGCTGAACCGCGCGGTGGAAGCCGCCGTGTTCGAGAATGGCAGCGTCTCCATCCTCTCCGAAGGCCTGGCCTATGACCGCTGCCTGGTCGGCGTGGTCGCCAACATCGACCCCGACGACAGCCTGCCCGAGTACTACATCGAAAATGCCGAACAGATGGCCACCAAGGTCAAGCGTACCCAGGTCGACCTGGTGCTGCCCGACGGCGCGGCCGTGCTCAACGCCGACGATCCGCTGGTGGCCGACATGGCCCAGCTGTGTGACGGCGAAGTGATCTTCTTCGGCGTCCACCCCGAGTCCCCATTGCTGGCTGCCCACCTAAAGGACGGCGGCCGCGCGGTGTTCCTGCGCGGCGGCGACCTGATCCAGGCCGAAGGCGAGCGCGAGTTCAAGGTCAGTTCGGTGGATGCCATCCCGCTGACCGAGAACGGCGCCGTGGCCTACCAGGTCGAGAACGTCCTGGCTGCGGTAGGCGCCGCCTGGGCGCTGGGCATCGGCCCCGAAGTGATCCGTGCCGGCATCGAGCTGTTCGGCACCGAGCAGGCCGAACAGCAAGGGTTCAAGTTCAAGACGCAGGCCGCCTGAACCCGGGACTCCGCACGCAGCACGACACCCGCATAACCAGCAAGCACACCACTCAAGAGACACTCAGGAAAATTGTCCATGGACGTATCACGCATACGCGCACTGCGCGGCCCCAACCTCTGGAGCAGACACACCGCCATTGAAGCCATCGTCTCCTGTCCCGCTGCGGAACAGGTAGTGGACGACATGCCCGGCTTCGAAGTACGCCTGCGTGCGCGCTTCCCGCAGATCGGCTTCCTTGAGCCCGACGGCGGCAAGCAGGTCGTGTCGATGGCCCATGCGCTGGCCTCCGCCGCGCTGGCGCTGCAGTCCCAGGCCGGTTGCCCGGTCACCTTCAGCCGCACCGTCTCCACCATCGAGACCGGCGTCTATCAGGTGGTGGTGGAATACAGCGAAGAGGAAGTCGGCCGCCTGGCCTTCAACCTGGCGCTGGAGCTGTGCCGTGCCGCGCAAGCCGATACGCCGTTCGACCTGACCAACGCGCTGGCGCGCATCCGTGAGCTGGACGAGGACGTGCGCCTGGGCCCCAGCACCGGCTCCATCGTCAATGCCGCCATCAAGCGCGGCATCCCGTTCCGCCGCCTGACCCAGGGCAGCATGGTGCAGTTCGGCTGGGGCAGCCGCCAGAAGCGCATCCAGGCTGCGGAAACCAGCAATACCAGCGCCATCGCCGAATCGATCGCGCAGGACAAGGACCTGACCAAGATGCTGCTGCACGCGGCCGGCGTGCCAGTACCCAACGGCCGCGTAGTCACCACCGCCGAAGACGCCTGGAAGGCCACTGAAGAAATCGGCGCCGCCGTCGTGATCAAGCCGCTGGACGGCAACCAGGGCAAGGGCGTGGCGGTCAACATCAGCAGCCGCGCCGAGATCGAGCAGGCGTTCGCCAATGCCGCGCGCATCAGCGACGAGGTCATCGTCGAGCGCTACCTTCATGGCCATGACTACCGCCTGCTGGTGATCGGCAACAAACTGGTGGCCGCAGCGCGCCGCGACCCGCCCCAAGTCATCGGTGACGGCGTGCACACCATCCGCCAACTGATCGACCAGGTCAATGCCGACCCGCTGCGCGGCGACGGCCACGCTACCTCGCTGACCAAGATCCGCCTGGACGACATCGCCATTTCGGTGCTGGCCAGCCAGCATCTCGACCCTGAAGCCATTCCGGCCCAGGGCGTGCGCGTGGTCTTGCGCAACAACGCCAACCTCTCCACCGGCGGCACCGCCACCGACGTCACCGACGACGTCCACCCCGACATGGCCGCGCGCGCCATCGCTGCGGCACAGATGGTCGGCCTCGACATCTGCGGCGTCGACGTGGTGTGCAACTCGGTGCATGCATCAATGGAAGAACAAGGCGGCGGCATCGTCGAAGTCAACGCCGCGCCCGGCCTGCGCATGCACCTCTCGCCCTCCTACGGCAAGAGCCGCGATGTCGGCGAAGCGATCGTCTCGACCATGTATGAAGACGGCGACGACGGCCGTATCCCAGTAGTGGCCGTAGCCGGCACCAACGGCAAGACCACCACCGTGCGCCTGATCACCCACCTGCTGGCCGAAACCGGCCTGCGCGTGGGCATGACCAATACCGATGGCGTCTACATCGACAAACAGCGCATCGACACCGGCGACTGCAGCGGCCCGCGCAGCGCCCGCAACGTGCTGTTCCACCCGGATGTCGATGCCGCCGTGCTGGAAACCGCGCGTGGCGGCGTGCTGCGCGAAGGCCTGGGCTTCGACCGCTGCCATGTCGCCGTGGTCACCAACATCGGCATGGGCGACCACCTCGGCCTGTCCTACATCAGCACGGTGGAGGACCTGGCCGTGGTCAAGCGCGTCATCGTCGAGAACGTGGCGCCCACCGGCACTGCCGTACTCAACGCGGCCGACCCGATGGTGGCGAAGATGGCCTCGTCCTGCCCGGGTTCGGTCACCTTCTTCGCCCTAGATCCCCAGCATCCGATCATGGCCACGCACCGCGCCCAGGGACACCGCATCGTTTACCGCGACGGCGATGCCATCGTCGCCGCGCAAGGCAGCTTTGAGCAGCGCCTGAAGCTGTCCGGCATCCCGCTCACGCGTAACGGCGGCATCGGCTTCCAGGTCGAGAACGTGATGGCCTCGGTCGGCGCCGCCTGGGCACTGGGCCTGGACTGGGCACACATCGCCGCAGCCCTGAACAGCTTCATCAGCGACAGCGACACTGCCCCCGGCCGCTTCAACCTGTTCGACTACAAGGGCGCCACGCTGATTGCCGACTATGGCCACAACCCGGACGCCATCCAGGCGCTGATCAAGGCCGTCGACAGCATGCCCTCCAAACGCCGTTCGGTGGTCATCAGCGGCGCCGGCGACCGCCGCGACGCCGACATCACCCAGCAGACCGAAATGCTGGGCGATGCCTTCGACGAAGTGGTGCTGTACCAGGACCAGTGCCAGCGCGGCCGCGTCGACGGCGAAGTGATCGCGCTGCTGCGCCAGGGCCTGGAGAAAGCCACTCGCACCAGCGACATCAAGGAGATCTATGGCGAGTTCCTGGCCATCGATACCGCATTGGCATCGCTCAAGGATGGCGACCTGTGCCTGATCCTGATCGACCAGATCGATGAAGCGCTGGCGCACATCAACATGCGCGTAGCCGAAGCCTGAAACGGGTATCAGGTAAGGCCTGAACGGCCGGCAGCGAAGATTTCGCTGCCGGCCGTTGTCTATTCAGGTTTTGACTACGAAGAATTGATACAGGGAAAACGACGGCCGCCGGGATGGCGTGTAACGCGGAAGGCGCTCAGTCGTCCTGCTTGGGATCAAGTTCCGGAAACAGCACTTCGGTAAAGCCGAATTGCGAGAAATCGCGGATGCGCATCGGGTAAAGGATACCTTGCAGATGGTCGCACTCATGCTGCACCACACGCGCATGAAAACCATCGACGGTGCGGTCGATCACCTTGCCGTCCAGGTCGTAGCCCCGATAGCGCAGGCTGCTCCAGCGCGGCACAACTCCGCGCATGCCGGGCACCGACAGGCAGCCCTCCCAGCCGTCTTCGATTTCATCGGACAACGGGGTCAGCACCGGATTGATCAGCACCGTCTCCGGTACCGGCGGCGCATCGGGATAGCGCTGGTTGCTGCCGAAACCGAAGATCACCAGTTGCAGATCGACGCCGATCTGCGGCGCCGCCAAGCCAGCGCCGCTGACTGCACGCATGGTTTCGAACATATCGTCCACCAGTTGCGCCAGTTCTGGCGTGCCGAACTGAGTGACGGGCTGCGCCTGGCGCAGCAGGCTCGGGTCGCCCATTTTGAGGATGTCGCGGATGGCCATCTCTTTGCTGCTCCCAAAAGAATGACGCCCGGCAAAACCGGGCGCCTGCAAGCATTATCGCCGATCCCGCGGGCCGCTGCTTCAGCGGCCGCCGCAGACCTTATCCGGCTTTGCGGCCCAGTTCCTTGAGGTATTCGCTGAACTCGGGGCCGGTTTCCGGGTGCTTCATGCCCATGGCCACCATCGCCTTCAGGTAGCCCAGCTTGGAACCGCAGTCATAGCGCTGGCCCTGGTAGCGGTAAGCCAGCACCGACTCGGCCTGCATCAGCTTGGCGATGCCGTCGGTCAACTGGATCTCGCCGCCGGCGCCGCGGCCGATGTTTTCCAGGCAATGGAAAATGCGGTTGTTCAGCACATAACGGCCGACCACGGCCAGCGTCGAGGGCGCATCTTCCGGCGCCGGCTTTTCGACGATGGCATTGACGCGCTCAAGATCAGGCTGATAAGGCGTGGCGCTGACGATGCCGTACTGCTTGGTCTCGGCCTTGGGCACTTCCTGTACCGCCAGCATGCTCATGCCTTCGCGGGCGTAGATATCGGTCATCTGCGCCAGCACCGGCCTGACGCCGCTGTCGGTATCCATGAAGTCGTCGGCCAGCAGCACCGCGAACGGCTCTTCGCCCACCACCGGACGCGCGCACAGGACGGCATGGCCCAGGCCCAGCGGAGTCGATTGTCGGATGAAGATGCAATTGACGTTCTTGGGAACCACGTTCTGCACGATCTCCAGCAGTTTCTGCTTGCCCGCCGCTTCCAGTTCGCTTTCGAGCTCGTAGGCCTTGTCGAAATGGTCTTCGATGGCGCGCTTGTTGCGGCCGGTGATGAACACCATCTCCGTGATGCCGGCGGCCACTGCCTCTTCAACGGCGTAGTGGATCAGCGGCTTGTCGACGATAGGCAGCATTTCCTTGGGTTGCGCCTTGGTCGCCGGCAGAAAGCGGCTGCCCAGTCCGGCAACCGGGAAAACGGCTTTCTTGATCTTCTTGATCATTATTGCTCCCTGAGGATAGGTAATCTTTTTTCGAGCCCGATCTGCGTCGGTTGACGAGAGTCGGGCGGAGTGTAATACATCTTGAACAACAAATTATGTTCTTTTCATGACATCTCGGCACACAAGGCCTTGAGCTGGTCCTCATCCAGGATGGGAAGGCCCAGTTCCTCGGCCTTGGCCAACTTGCTGCCGGCCTCGGCGCCCGCCACCACATAGCTGGTCTTCTTCGATACCGAACCGGTCACCTTGCCCCCGGCCGCTTCGATCAATTGTGCAGCCTGGTCGCGCGACATGTTGGGCAAGGTGCCGGTCAGCACGAAGGTCTTGCCCTGCAAATGTTTGGAACCACTGTCGGTGCCTTCGGTTTCCGGCCAATGCACGCCCACGGCGCGCAACTGCTCCACCAGCTCGACATTGAGCGCATCGCTGAAGAAGGCGCGGATGGAGCTGGCCACCACCGGGCCGATATCGGCCACTTCCAGCAATTGCTCTTCGCTGGCCGCCAGCAGTTTATCCAGGCCGCCGAAATGGCGCGCCAGCTCCTTGGCCGTGGCCTCGCCCACATGGCGGATCCCCAGGGCATAGATGAAGCGGGCCAGCGTAGTAGCCTTTGACTTTTGCAATGCATCCAGCACGTTCTGCGCCGACTTTTCGGCCATGCGGTCTAACGTGGCCAGCGCCAGCAGCCCGAGACGGTACAAGTCGGCAGGTGTGGTGACAATATTGCTGTCCACCAGTTGCTCCACCAGTTGCTCCCCCAGGCCTTCGATATCCATGGCGCGGCGCGAAGCAAAATGCTGCAAACCTCCCTTGCGCTGCGCCGAGCACTTCAGCCAGCCGCCGGAACAGCGTGCGATGGCTTCGTCTTCCAGCCGCACGATAGGCGAACCGCAGACCGGGCATGCGGTAGGCATGACGAAGGCGCGCGCATCGGCCGGACGTTTTTCCGGCACGAACGCCACTACCTCGGGGATAACGTCGCCGGCGCGGCGCACGATGACGGTATCGCCGATCTGGATATCCTTGCGGCGCACCTCATCTTCATTGTGCAGCGTGGCGTTGGTGACGGTGACGCCGCCCACGAACACCGGATTCAGGCGCGCCACCGGAGTGATGGCGCCGGTGCGGCCGACCTGGACTTCGATCTCCAGCACCTGCGTCAGCGCCTCTTGCGCGGGGAATTTATGCGCCAGCGCAAAACGCGGCGCACGCGAGACGAAACCGAGGTGTTTTTGCTGGTCCAGGCGGTCCACTTTATAGACCACGCCATCGATCTCGTAAGGCAACTGTTCACGCTTTTCACCGATACCACGGAAGAAGGCCAGCAACCCGGCCGCACCGGTCACCACTGCGCGCTCCTTGCACACCGGCAAACCGAGTTCCTGGTACCAGTCCAGCAGCGCGGAATGCGAAGCCGGCATGTCCATGCCTTCCAGCACGCCAATGCCATAGGCGAAAAAGCGCAAGGTGCGCTGCGCCGTGATGCGGGAGTCGAGCTGGCGCAGACTGCCGGCGGCCGCATTGCGCGGGTTGGCGAACTCCTTCTGGCCGGCATCGCGCTGGCGCTGGTTCAGGCGCGCGAAGTCTTGCTTGTACATCAGCACTTCGCCGCGCACATCCAGCACCGCAGGAATCTTGGTCCCGTGCAAGCGCAGGGGAATGGCGCGCACCGTACGGATGTTGGCGGTGACATTCTCACCGGTGGTGCCGTCGCCGCGGGTAGCCGCCTGCACCAGCAGGCCATCGACGTAGCGCAGGCTGATCGCCAGACCGTCGAACTTCAGCTCTGCCGCATAGCGCACTTCCTGCAGCGTCTCCAGGCCGTCCATGACGCGCTTGTCGAAGGCCTCGATGTCCTCGTCGGAAAAACCGTTGCCCAGCGACAGCATCGGGATATCGTGGCGCACCGGGTCAAACTGCGGCAGGGGCGCGCCGCCTACGCGCTGGGTCGGTGAATCTGGCGTTGCCAGCTCCGGATGCGCCGTCTCCAGCGCTTGCAGCTCCTGGAACAGGCGATCGTATTCGGCATCGGGAATGCTGGGCTCATCCAGCACGTAATAAGCGTGGTTATGGCGGTTCAGTTCGTCGCGCAATGCATGCGCACGAACCAGCCAGTCCGCCGCCCCTGCGGGGGGGGGACCTGCGGAAAACAAATCTGGTTGCATCTTGAATTGCCTGGGGCACGGCCCCTTAGCTGAACAGGCGCAATGCGCGCGTTGATCCTGCGGGAATGTCGGCCGACTCCATGGCGCTGTAGAACGCCGCCACTTGCTCGGCAATATCGGCCAGCGCGGCATCGGACAGCATCTGGTCGCTGTCGTCGACCATGGTGCCGCCCAGGCGCACGGCCAGCGAACGGGCGCAGGCCACCAGCGCGCCGTAGCCGTCACGCGAAGGCGCCACACGCGGCACGTCCAGCAGCAAGGTCAGGCGGTCGGTAGTCTCGTCGGCCTGGGTAGCGTTGGTCGAAAGCGCAAAGAGAACCTCGCCCTCGCCATCCTGCATCACCAGGTAGCCTTCGGTGCGGCGGTCGAAGCCCTGGCGGGTCAGCGCCGCCAGCAACGTCGCCAAGCTCCACGGCGCGCCATTGGTGCGCACGTTCACGCTCAACTGGACATCGTGGTCGGCGATGAACTGGTGCAGGGCCTGGGCAGTCTTGATGATGTCCGGCATGTCAGGCAGCTCGGGTTCGCCGGACAGCGAATCGGTCAGGTCGCGCAGGCGCATGACCAATTCCGAATACTCGATTTCATTCATCGCATTGCTGCGGTTGGCCAACTGGGCGCCGGCCAGCAAAGCGGTATAGACGCCGCCGTGGCCGACGGCTTCCCATTCGCCTTCGGCGGTACGGCCGATGAAATGCACCGGCTTGTTGCCCACGTGGCGCAGGTTCTGCAGCGCCGGCAGCAGCTTGTCGCCGCGCAGCGGGTGTTCCAATGCGATCGGGATGTTGCAGTCGATCAGTTCGTCCACCGGCAATTCACGCTTGGGCTTGGACGCCACAGGGGCCTGCATTTGCTGCGGCGGCGCGAAGGCCGGCACCGACTCGATCTGCTCTTCAGCACCGGCGATGACTTGCGCCACCGTCGATTGCGGCGCATTGGCCAAGGTCTCGGCCAGTGCGGCGTCGGCCGCCGGCGACGCCTCGCCGATATAAGGTTCTCGCTGCTCGAATTCGGCCTGGTCCAGATAAGCCTTGACCGGCGCCGTCACCGGCTTGTTGCGCTCGGGCAGGTCGTACAAGGCGGGTTCCATGCGGTCGCCTGCCGCTTCCGGGGCTGGCGCAAAATCGGTCGCGTGCTCTGCTGCCGGCGACTGGGGCGAGTCCTGGTCTTGCGGCGACATCAGCACATCGTCGTGCGATGAAGAAAAGGCGCGCTCTACGGTCTTGCGCGCCTTGTGTTCCTGCCACTTGTTGTAGGAGATGACGCCGACGACGAAGACGCCGCCGATCACGATCAGGCTGGTCTGAAGATCCATCATGCTGCTTGCCCCTTCAGTGTGGCTGGCGGAAAAGCCGCGGCCCGGGTGGCTGCACGGCAAGACATGTTCGGCTCGATAAAGCTACTCATTGAAGGAATAAATGTTGTTATTTTTCATGGCCCGAAAGCCGTAAAAAGCACGTCAGATCCGGCAAATACAGCCTGGGAAAACGCTCCAGGCCGGGCTGTATGACAAGGTTCTCAGGGTAGTGTTCCACCCCCTGCCTTGTCAAGCCGACAAAGGCGCAAAGGGCCGTCCCCAAGGACGGCCTCAGGCGGCCTGCTCTGCGCTGGAGAAGTTGGCGGCCGAATCCATGTCCACCGCCACGATGCGCGATACGCCCTGCTCCTGCATGGTCACGCCGATCAGTTGCTGCGCCATCTCCATCGCGATCTTGTTGTGCGAGATGAAGAGGAACTGGGTGTGCTCGGACATGCGCTTGACCATATTGGCGAAACGCTCGGTGTTGGCGTCGTCCAGCGGCGCATCCACCTCATCCAGCAGGCAGAACGGCGCCGGGTTCAACTGGAACATCGAGAACACCAGTGCCGTCGCGGTCAGCGCCTTTTCACCGCCCGACAGCAGGTGGATGGTGGCGTTCTTCTTGCCGGGCGGCTGCGCCATGACCTGCACGCCGGAATCCAGGATCTCGTCGCCGGTCATGATCAGCTTGGCCTGGCCGCCGCCGAACAGCACCGGGAACAGTTCCGAGAAATGGTGGTTGACCTTGTCGAAGGTATCTTGCAGCAGGCCACGGGTTTCTATGTCGATCTTGTGGATCGCGTCCTGCAGCGTGGTGATGGCTTCGTTCAGGTCGGCATGCTGTGCGTCGAGGAAGTGCTTGCGCTCGGAGGCCGTCGCCAGTTCGTCCAGCGCGGCCAGGTTGACTGCACCCAGCGCGGCAATGGCATTGGTCAGGCGGGTCACCTCGCCTTGCAGATAGGACGGCCGCATGTCGGCGGTCAGCTTTTCGGACAGCGCGGCCTCGTCGGCCTGGGTTTGCGCCAGTGCTTCCGAGAACTGCTCCTGGTTCAGGCGCGCAGCCTGCTCCTTCAGCTGCAGCTCGGTGATGCGGTCGCGTTGCGGTTGCAGGCTGCGTTCGGCCTGCATGCGGTTTTCCTCATGCGTGCGCAACTGCTGCGACAACTGGTCCAGTTCGTGGCGGGCATCGGCCAGCGCACGCTCCTGCTCGCTGCGGCGATCCAGCAGTTCCTGCAAACCGGCCTGGGCCGCCTGGTCGTCCAGGCTTTCCAGTTCCAGGCTGCCCTGTTGCATGCTGGCGAACAGTTGTGCCGCCTGCTCCAGCGCGGTGGCGATGCTGCGCTTCAATTCTTCGATCTTGCTGCGCTGCGACTTCTCCGCAAATTCGGTTTCCTGCGCAGAGCGCTCCAGTTCGCGCAAGCGGGTGCGCGATTCGTTCAACTGCTGTTCCTTGCCCAGGTAATCGGTCTGGCCGTTCTCATGCTGCTCCTGCAGCTCTGCCAATTCGATATCGAGCTGCTCGAAACGCGCCTCGGACTCGGCCTGCACCTGCTGCTGTTCAGCTTCCTGCATGCCGATCTCTTCGAGGTCGGTGGCGATCTGCGTGCTGCGCTGGTTGAAGCGCTCCTGCACTTCGGCCAGTTTCATCACTTCGATCTGCAGGCTGTGTGCCGACTGGGTCAGGCTGCCCACGCGCTGGCGCAGCTCCTGCAGGCGCTGCGAGGCCGCGGACAAGGATGCCTCGGCACGTACCGCCCGGCCCTTGGCCTCTTCGGCCAGCATGTATTGCGCACGCTGCTGCTTGGTGATGTTCTCGATTTCCTGCTGGCGCGCCAGCATGCCGTCCTGCTCCGAATCCGATGCATAGAAACGCACGCTGGACTGGCTCACCACATGTCCCTGGCGGGTAACGAACACGCCGCCCAGCGGCAGGTTGCCTCGCTCGGCAAAAGCGATGGCGGTGTCGTCGGCCACATACACGTCCTTGAGCCAGTCGTTCATCAACGCGCGCTGGCCGGGGTCGCTCAGTTGCAGCAGGTTGATGAAAGGCTTGAGGCCGTTGGCCGCTTGCGGCGCCGGCTGGGCGATACCGGCATTGGGTGCGTACAGCGCCAGCTTGGCCGGCGGCGCGTCGGAAAAGAAGGCCTTGGCCCAGTCCAGGTTGGACATTTCCAGCGCCGACATGCGTTCACGCAGCACCGCTTCCAGTGCAGTTTCCCAGCCCGATTCAATATGCAGCTTCTGCCACAGGCGCGGCAGCTCGGCCAGGCCGTGCTTCTCCAGCCAAGGCTGGACCTTGCCCTGCGCCTGCACGCTTTCCTGCAGTTGCTTCAACGCGGAGAGGCGCGCTTCCAGCTGGGCGTTGGCCGAGGTTTCCTTGCTGACCAGTTCCTGCGCGGCGCGGCGCTCCTCTTCCAGGCGCGGCACCTGTTCCTGCGCTTCTTCCAGGTACATGCCGGCCTCTTCCAGCGAGGCTTGCTTTTCCTCCAGCTGCAACCTGAGGTTGGACAGGTGCACATCGTCCGGCATGCTCAAGCCGTTCTTTTCCTGCATCAGGCGTTCGCGGCGCGAGGCCAGGCCGGAGAGGATGTTGGAGGCGTTGCGCTGGTGCGTGGACTGCAACTCGATCTGCTGCTGCACCTGCATGATCTTGCCGCGCGATTCGGTGGTCTTCAGCTGCGACTCACGCCAGGCCTGTTCCAGCGCCGGCAGGCGCTCGTTGGCATCCTGCACCGCTTGCTGCGACTGTTCGACGCGCATGCCAAACTCTTCCAGCGCGATTTCGGCCTCGGCCAGCTCATCCTGCTGCTGCGAACCCTGGCGCTGCCACTGGTCGCGCTGGGCGGTCAGCGAATTCAACTGCGATTGCAGGCGGTTGCGCGATTCGATCACGAACTTGATCTGCGCCTCCAGGCTGCCGATCTCGGAGTTGGTCTGGTACAGGTGGCCCTGGGCCTGGTGCAGGCGGTCGCCGGCGCCATAGTGCGCCTGGCGCATATGCTCCAGTTCGGCCTCGACGTGGCGCAGCTTGGCAGTCTGCTCTTCCAGGTCGATCTGGGCGCGCTCGATTTCCTTGAAGAACTTTTCCTGTTCGCTCTTGGCTTCGTTCTTGCGCAGCAGCCACAACAGCTTCTGCTTCTCTTCCTGGTCGCCTTGCAGCTCGTGGAATTTCTTGGCCACGGCGGCCTGCGCTTCCAGCTTTTCGAGGTTGGCGTTCAACTCGCGCAGGATGTCTTCCAGGCGGGTCAGGTTTTCGGTGGTGTCGTGCAGGCGGTTCTCGGTTTCGCGGCGGCGTTCCTTGTACTTGGACACGCCGGCAGCCTCTTCCAGGAAGATGCGCAGCTCTTCGGGGCGCGCCTCGATGATGCGCGAGATCATGCCCTGGCCGATGATGGCGTAGGCGCGCGGCCCCAGGCCGGTGCCGAGGAAAATATCCTGGATGTCGCGGCGGCGCACCGCCTGGTTGTTGATGTAATAGGACGAGGTGCCGTCGCGGGTCAGCGTGCGCTTGACGGCGATCTCGGCGTATTGCCCCCACTGCCCAGCGGCCTTGCCGGCGGCGTTGTCGAACACCAGTTCGACCGAAGCGCGCCCGGCGGGCTTGCGGTGGGTGGAGCCGTTGAAGATGACGTCCTGCATGGATTCGCCGCGCAGCTCGGAGGCCTTGGATTCGCCCAGGACCCAGCGCACGGCATCGATGATATTGGATTTGCCGCAGCCGTTCGGCCCGACCACACCCACCAGCTGCCCCGGAACCTGGAAATGCGTAGGTTCGACGAAGGACTTGAATCCCGACAATTTAATGGAAGTTAGACGCACGTTATCGACAAAATAAACTGGTTGGAAGAAAGCGGAAAATTTGCTTCCGGAAAGGCCGGTATCATAACATCGCCAGCCCCCGACCCGGCCAAATAGCGGGGCATTTGCCTCATGGCGAACGCTGCAACGGTATCGGCCAGGCACCTGCTCAACGACAAAAAACATTGAACAGTTGAAATTCGGATTGATGCTACTATCGATGCAATACTTTCCGAAACGGAACTTTCCAACTCGTCATGCCAGGGGAGGCAGACAAATGAAGGAATCCGGGATGCGGCGGCGAATACCAGGGGACGCCGACGCGCAAGCCTTGCTCACACTTGTACCGACCACACACGCCGCCACGGCAGAGGAACAGGTCATCATCAAGCGACGCCATCTTCTGAAAACCGGCGCATTGGCATTGCTGGGCCCGCTGCCGCCCTGGGCACTGGCCGCCGATAACGAACAATCGATCGTGCTCGGCTTTGCCGGCGGGCTGGGCGCCAAGCTGCAAACCAACATCAGCTTCAGCTCGCGCGACGGGGCATTGCAGGCGATAGAGGAAGCCAACCAGCGCAACATCGTGATCGGCGGCAAGCCCACGCGCTTTTCCCTGCGGCTGGCGGACGACCAGTCGGAACCGAACTTCGCGCGCATCACCGCCAACTCCCTGGTCGCCGCCAAAGTGGCTGCGGTCATCGGCCACGACACGACCGATACCAGCGTCGCCGCCCTGCCCATTTATGCCGAGGCAGGCATTCCAATGATCACCCCTACGTCTACCGGACGCGTCATCACGGCATCCGGCTACACCAACGTATTCCAGATGCCCGGCCACACCGATATCACCACCGGGCACCTGGCCGAGGCCACCGCCAGCATCGTTCGCGCCCGCCGTATCGCCGTACTGGAGAATGGAACCCAACTCGGCGCGGCACTGGCAGATGGTTTCATCCAGAACCTCAAATCCCTGGGCGTCGAACTGGTGACGCGCGACTCCGTCACACCCAAGACCTCCGATTTCAACGCCCCGCTGTCGCGCCTGAAGAGCAGCGATCCCGAGCTCCTGTTTTTTACCGGCGTCGGTCCCCAGATAAGCGCCTTCCTGCAAAACTTCCAGCGCCTGGACCTGCGCTGCAAACTGCTTGTGACCGGCGGCGGCGTCAACGTCGAATTTCCGCGTGCCGGCCCTTATCCGGACGGCTCCTACCTGTTGATACACGGATTGCCGCCGGAGAAGCGGCCTGGTTATGCGGAGTTCGAGAAAGCCTATCGCAGCCGCTTCGAAACAGCCATCAGCGCCTACACCATGTTCGCCTACGATGCGGTCGGCATGACAATCGAAGCAATTCGGCGCCTGGACTCAGCCAATCCCAAGCTGCTCATTGCCGAACTGCACAAGATGAAATACAAAGGCATCTCGGGCAACATTTCCTTCACCTCCGACGGTAGCCAGGCCAATCCGCCCTATACGCTCTACCAAGTAAGCCAGCAGTACTGGAGGCCGATCAAGACTTATGGCGGTTGAAACGAGTATTTCCCTGGCAGCGCAAAAAAAAACGCCGCGGTTTTAACCGCGGCGTTTTTCTTTCTGCCTTTTCACCTTTTCCCGGGAAAAATCAGAAGGTCTCCCACTCATCATCGTTGATACTTGGCTTGGCCTTGGCAGGTGCGGGCTTCGGCGCCGGCAAAGGCGCCGCTGCAACTGCCGGCTTGGCTGCGACCTTAGGTGCAACAGGCTTGGCAACGGCCGCAGGACGGCTCATCGCAGGCGCCGGTGATTTCACGGGCGCCATCGGTACACCCTGATCGGCGCCATCTTCGACGCGGAAGGCGGCCACCGCCTGCTTGAGACGGCGTGCCTGCTCCTCCAGCGAACCGGCGGCGGCGGCGGCTTGCTCGACCAATGCCGCGTTCTGCTGCGTTACCTGGTCCATCTGGCCGATCGCATGGTTAACCTGTTCGATACCATTGCGCTGCTCTTCGGATGCCGCCGAAATCTCGCCGACGATGTCGGTAAGGCGCCGTACCGCAGACACCACTTCCCCCATGGTTTCGCCTGCACGTGCCACCTGGTCCGAACCGCTGCCCACACGCTGCACCGAATCCTCGATCAAGGCCTTGATCTCCTTGGCCGCCTGCGCGCTGCGCTGGGCCAGGCTGCGCACTTCGGAAGCCACCACCGCGAAACCGCGGCCCTGCTCACCGGCGCGCGCGGCTTCTACCGCAGCGTTGAGCGCCAGGATGTTGGTCTGGAAGGCGATACCGTCGATCACGCCGATGATGTCGGAAATCTTGCGCGAGCTTTCGGTGATGCCTTCCATGGTCTGCACCACCTGCCCCACCACCTCACCGCCGCGGCTGGCGATATCGGAAGCGCTGTTGGCCAGTTGGCCTGCCTGGCGCGCGTTGTCGGCGTTCTGCTTCACTGTTGAGGTGAGCGAATCCATGCTGGACGCGGTGGTTGCCAGCGATCCCGCCTGCTGTTCGGTGCGGGAAGACAGATCGAGGTTGCCCGCAGCGATTTCGCGCGCACCGATGTCGATGGCGTCGGTACCCTGGTGGATGCCCTTGATCACGGCGGCCAGGCGTTCGCGCATCGAGGCCATTTCATACAACAGGCTCTTGCTGTCGCCGGGACGCGTATCGACGCGCACGGTCAGGTCGCCGGCGGCGATGCGCGTGGCGATATTGACCGCATAGGCCGGCTCGCCGCCCAGGCTGCGCGTGATACGGCGGATGATGGCCAGCATCATGGCCGAGACCAGCACGCCCACCACCAGCAGGATGCCCAGCAGCTTGAACAGTTCGGAACGGAATTGCGCCTGCACGTCGCTCAGGAACACGCCGGTGACGATGTACCAGTCCCATTGCTCGTTGTGGACCAGATAGCTCATCTTGGGCGTGCGGTTGCTGTCATCGGTGCCGGGCAAGCGGCCCATGTATTCGACGAAGCCCTTCTTGTCCGCCTTGCCGACCTTCACCATCTCGGCATAGTAGGCCTTGCCGTTGGAATCCTTGCGGTCAGCCACGTTCTTGCCGACCATGGCCTTGTTGGACGGCAGCATCAGCACCACCGGCTCCGAATTGAAGATGAACAGGTAATTGTCGCCGTCGTAGCGCATGGCCCCGATGCGCTCCAGCGCCGACTTCTGGGCATCGGCCAAGGACAGGCGGCCGGCGGCGACGTCGGCCACGTAGCTGTTCACCACGCCGTTGGCGGCTTCCACGACACGGCGCAAACCGTCCTTGCGCTCTTCGATCATGTTGTTGCGGCCGCTGATGGCGGACCAGGCGACAAGTATCAGCAAACCGATCCACATCACGACCAGCGCGGACAGGAGTTGTGCTTTGAGGCTTTTCATTGTTTTTCTCCGGAACAGGCCACCGGCGCAAAAGAGCGCCGGAAATAGTTATTTTTGGCGAGATGCAACGATACGCCACAAGCAAGCCCGACAATCCCATGAATACATATCCATCGCCCCCGCGATTGTTGCGATTGAATAATTGACAACACACCTCCTCGATATTCCTTCCCCCGCCATTTCCATGCCGTTTTATCAATTCCTTGCGCAGCGGCGCCGATTCATCGGGCGTTGTTAATGACGGTATAATTCTCAGCTTTCCCCTGCACTTTGCCAAAGGCCGTCGGCGGCATACCGGCCCGGCCCACAGGATCTTTCCAGTTCAGCACCGTGAATCCCTTACTCGACCAGTTACAGCCCTACCCCTTTGAAAAGCTGAAGAAGCTGTTTGCCGACGTCACGCCCGATCCCGACTACCGCCCCATCAGCCTGGGCATCGGCGAGCCCAAGCATCCGACGCCGCCCTTCATCCAGAAGGCGCTGGCCGACAATCTCACGGGCTTGGCCACTTATCCTGCCACCTTGGGCAGCGAAGTCCTGCGCGGCACCATTGCCGATTGGCTGCAACGCCGCTACGGTATTGCGCGTCCCGATCCGGCGACCGAAGTGCTGCCGGTCAATGGCTCGCGCGAAGCGCTGTTCTCGCTCACGCAAACCGTGGTCGATCCGACCCGGCCCGGCGCGCTGGTGATGTGCCCCAATCCGTTCTACCAGATCTACGAAGGCGCGGCCTACCTGGCCGGCGCCCAGCCTTATTTCGTCAACTCCGATCCGGCGCGCAACTTCGCGCCCGATTTCAGCCAGGTGCCGGAAGAGGTATGGGCGCGCGTGCAACTGCTGTTCGTGTGCTCGCCGGGCAACCCGACCGGCGCCGTGCTGTCGCTGGAGGACTGGAAGGAGTTGTTCGCGCTGTCGGACCGCTACGGCTTCGTGATCGCCTCCGACGAGTGCTATTCGGAAATCTATTTCAAGAAAGAAGCGCCACTGGGCGGCATGGAAGCGGCGCACAAGCTGGGCCGTACCGGCTATCCGCGCCTGATCTCGTTCTCCAGCCTGTCCAAGCGCTCCAACGTGCCGGGCATGCGCTCGGGCTTCGTGGCAGGCGATGCCGCCATCCTGAAGAAATTCCTGCTCTACCGCACCTATCACGGCGGCGCCATGAGCCCATCGATCCAGGCGGCCTCGGTGGCGGCATGGAAGGATGAGACGCATGTACAGGACAACATCGCAAAATACGTCACCAAGTTTTCGCAAGTGACGCCGCTGTTGCGGGAAGTGCTGGACGTGGCTCTGCCGGACGCCAGCTTCTACCTGTGGGCGCGCGTGGGCAAGCTGGTCGACATCAGCGACGAGGAATTCGCCCGCCGCCTGTACGCCGAATATAATGTCACGGTCTTGCCGGGCAGCTACCTCGCACGCGAGGCGCACGGCATCAATCCGGGCGCCGGCCGCATCCGCATGGCCCTGGTGGCCGAAGTGGATGAATGCCTGGAGGCGGCGCAACGCATCGTCGCCTTCGTCAAGAAATTGACCGCCGGCAAATAAGCCCAACGCAATCTGCAATCCGTTTTTATTTTTCACCCAACCGTTCATCGACATCAACATGACACAGTCCATTCAGCAAATCATCGACCAGGCATGGGAAGACCGCGCCAGCCTCTCCCCCAAGACCGCTCCGGCAGACATCCGCAATGCGGTAGCTGAAGTGATCGCAGGCCTGAACGATGGCACCCTGCGCGTCGCCAACCGTCAAGGCGTCGGCCAGTGGGAAGTCAACCAATGGGTGAAGAAGGCCATCCTGCTGTCCTTCCGCCTGGAAGACAACGTGGTGGTGTCGTCCGGCGCGCCCGGCTACCCGCAGTTCTACGACAAGGTGCCGACCAAGTTCGCCAACTACACCGCTGAAGATTTCGCCAAGGGCGGCTTCCGCGTGGTGCCGCCGGCGGTTGCCCGCCACGGCTCCTTCATCGGCCGCAACGTGGTGCTGATGCCGTCCTACGTCAACATCGGCGCCTACGTCGATGAAGGCGCGATGGTCGACACCTGGGCCACCGTCGGCTCGGCCGCCCAGATCGGCAAGAACGTCCACCTGTCCGGCGGCGTCGGCATCGGCGGCGTGCTGGAACCGGTGCAGGCCGGCCCGGTCATCATCGAAGACAACTGCTTCATCGGCGCCCGTTCGGAAGTCGTCGAAGGCGTGATCATCGAAGAGAACTCGGTGCTGTCGATGGGCGTGTACATCGGCCAGTCGACCAAGATCTATGACCGCGAAACCGGCGAAGTGCACTACGGCCGCGTGCCGGCAGGCTCCGTCGTGGTGCCGGGCAACCTGCCGTCCAAGGATGGCAAGTACAGCCTGTACGCTGCGATCATCGTCAAGAAGGTCGATGCCCAGACCCGTTCGAAGACCTCGATCAACGAACTGCTGCGCGGCGAGTAATCACTGACGCAAAGTTGTACCCCTGCGCCGCGCCGGTTGTCACGCACACCGGCGCGGCGTCGTGTTCTGAAGCGCCCCGCATTGAACGAGTAAAAGAGCATGGCAAAAGACATCACGCTGTACGGCATCCCCAACTGCGACACGGTCAAGAAAGCCCGCGTGTGGCTGGACGAGCAAGGCATCGCCTACACCTTCCACGATTTCAAGAAGGCCGGGCTGGACGCCGCGCAGGCACAAGCCTGGCTGAAGGATGTCGAACGCGACGTGCTGGTCAACCGCAAGGGCACCACCTGGCGCGCACTGCCTGACGAGCGCAAGGCTGCGGTCACCAATGACGCCGCCGCAGTGGCGCTGATGGTCGAGAACCCGTCGGTGGTCAAGCGCCCGGTGCTGTTCGACGGCAAGCAATATCACGTCGGCTTCAAGGCCGACCAGTATCAACATATCTTCGACAAATAAATCATGAGCAAGACGCTGGCCCTGACCCAGGAACTGATTTCCCTCTCCTCCGTCACTCCCGACGACAAAGGCTGCCAGGCGCGGCTGGCGGAATTGCTCGCGCCGCTGGGCTTCACTTGCGAGACGATCCAATCCGGCGACGTCACCAACCTGTGGGCGCGCAAGGGTAGCGAACAGCCGCTGCTGGTGTTCGCCGGCCACACCGATGTGGTACCGACCGGCCCGGTCGAGAAATGGCAGTCGCATCCCTTCCAGCCGACGCTGAAAGACGGCCGCCTGTACGGCCGCGGCGCTTCCGACATGAAGACCTCGATCGCCGCCATGGTGGTGGCCTGCGAAGAGTTCATCGCGGCCAACCCGGGCCACAAGGGGTCGATCGGTTTCCTGATCACCAGCGATGAAGAAGGCCCGGCCGTCGATGGCACCGTCATCGTCTGCAATGCGCTGAAGGCCCGCGGCGAACAACTGGATTACTGCATCGTCGGCGAACCGACTTCGGCCAAGACCCTGGGCGACATGATCAAGAACGGCCGCCGCGGCACCATGTCCGGCAAACTGACCGTCAAGGGTATCCAAGGCCATATCGCCTACCCGCAACTGGCGCGCAACCCGATCCACCAGGCCGCGCCCGCGCTGGCCGAGCTGGTGGCCGAACAATGGGACGCCGGCAACGAGTACTACCTGCCGACCTCTTGGCAGATTTCCAACATCCACGGCGGCACCGGCGCTTCCAACGTGATCCCGGGCGACGTAGTGATCGACTTCAACTTCCGTTTTTCCACCGCCAGCACCGTGGAAGGCCTGCAGCAACGCGTGCACGCCATCCTCGACAAGCACGGCCTGGAATACGACCTGAAGTGGACCGTCGGCGGCCTGCCCTTCCTGACGCCGCGCGGCGACTTGAGCGCCGCGCTGTCGGCAGCGATCAAGGACGAGACTGGGCTTGACACTGAATTGTCGACCACCGGCGGTACCTCGGACGGCCGCTTCATCGCGCAGATCTGCCCGCAGGTGATCGAGTTCGGCCCGCCCAACGACAGCATTCACAAGATCGACGAGCACATCGAGGTGCGCTATATCGATCCGCTGAAGAACATTTACCGCAAGACGCTGGAAAACCTGCTGGGCTAAGTCCCAGGGCGCCAAGCCCGGAAGCGCCTTGCACTTCTCCGCCATCCTCGCGAGGGCGGCGATCCAGTGACGTTTTTCGATATTTCGATATGCAACGAACGCCACTGGGTCCCGGCTTCTGTCGGGACGACAAGCATGTGCGTCATTCGAGTGATCAGGACTATCGGGCTCAACAAGAGATCAACATCATGACATCCAACAATTTCTCCACCGTGCGCGACCTGCTGCGCTACGCCGTGACCCGCTTCAACACCGAGCAGCTATTCTTCGGCCACGGCAGCAGCAACGCCTTCGACGAGGCCGCCTACCTGATCCTGCATACGCTGAAACTGCCGCTGGACCAGCTCGATCCCTTCCTCGACGCGCGCCTGCTGCCCGACGAGATCGCAACCGTCATGCGCGTCATCGAACGCCGCAGCAAGGATCGCGTGCCGGCCGCCTACCTCACCAACGAAGCCTGGCTGGGCGCTTACCGCTTCTATGTGGACGAACGCGTGATCGTGCCGCGCTCCTTCATCGCCGAACTGATCCCGCACCATTTCTCGCCGTGGATCCAGGATCCGGAAACCATCGAAAACGTGCTGGACCTGTGCACCGGTTCGGGCTGCCTGCCCATCCTGCTGGCCGACGCCTTCCCCGGCGCCCAGGTCGATGCCGTCGACATCTCGGCCGATGCGCTGGAAGTGGCGCACAGGAACGTCGCCGACTACCACCTGCAAGACCGCATCACGCTAGTAGAGTCCGACCTCTACACCCAGCTGGCCCCGCGCAAGTACGACCTGATCATCAGCAACCCGCCATATGTGAATTCCGGTTCGATGGCCAAGCTGCCGCAGGAATACCTGCGCGAACCGCAACTGGCGCTGGCCGGCGGTGAGGACGGCATGGACCTGGTGCGCAAGATCGTGGCCGGCACCGCCGAGCGCCTGACCGAGAACGGCGTGCTGGTGGTCGAGATCGGCAACGAGCGCGAATTCGCCGAAGCCGCCTTCCCCGACCTCGAACTGACCTGGCTCACCACCAGCGCCGGCGATGACATGGTGTTCCTGCTGACGGCCGAACAGCTGCAACTGGGCTGATCCGCCTCGCTTTTTTCCGATTTGACTGACCAATGATCCGTTTCCAGCAAGTTTCCCTCGCGCGTGGCATCAAGCCGCTGTTCGAGAACGTCGACCTGACCCTCAACCCCGGCGACAAGATCGGCCTGATCGGCGCCAACGGCGCCGGCAAATCCAGCCTGTTCGCCATGCTGCGCGGCGAGCTGCACGCCGACCAGGGCGATATCGGCTTCCCGGCCAAGTGGCGCATGGCCTATGTAGCCCAGGAAACGCCCGCGCTCGACCGCTCCGCCATCGAATATGCCATCGATGGCGACGTCCACCTGCGCGAACTGGAAGCGGCCCTGGCCGATGCAGAGGCGCAGCCCGAAAGCGCAGCCAATGGCACACACATCGCCGAACTGCACACGGCGCTGGCCGATGCCGATGCCTATACCGTGCGCTCGCGCGGCGAGCAGTTGCTGCTGGGGCTGGGCTTTTCGCTGGAACAGATGGAGCGCCCGGTGGCCAGTTTCTCGGGCGGCTGGCGCATGCGCCTGAACCTGGCACAAGCACTGATGTGCCCGTCCGACCTGCTGCTGCTGGATGAACCGACCAACCACCTGGACCTGGATGCCATCATCTGGCTGGAAGACTGGCTGAAGCGCTACCAGGGCACGCTGATCATCATCTCCCACGACCGCGACTTCCTCGACGGCGTGGTCAACGTGATCGTCCACATCGACGACCGCAAGTTGAAGCGCTACTCCGGCAACTACTCCTCCTTCGAGCGCCAGCGCTCGGCGCAGCTGGAGCTGATGGCGGGCATGATCGAAAAGCAGCAGCGCCAGCGCGCCCACCTGCAGTCCTTCATCGACCGCTTCAAGGCCAAGGCCTCCAAGGCGCGCCAGGCGCAAAGCCGCATGAAGGCGCTGTCCAAGATGGAAGAACTGGCGCCGCTGCGCGCGGCGGCCGAGTTCTCGTTCGAATTCCGCGAACCCTTGTCGGCGCCCAATCCGCTCCTGGTGATGGAGAAGGTCAATGCGGGTTACCGCATTGAAGGCAAAGGTAGCGAACCAGACGAAGAAAAAGTGATCGTGCGCGGCATCGACTTCTCGCTGCAAAGCGGCCAGCGCATTGGCCTGCTGGGCGTAAACGGCGCCGGCAAGTCGACGCTGATCAAGACCGTGGCGGGCGAAATCGACCCGCTGTCGGGAACCGCACGACTGGGCAAAGGACTGGTGATCGGCTACTTCGCCCAGCACCAGGTCGAGATGCTGCGCCACGACGAGTCGCCGCTGTGGCACATGACCCGGCTGGCGCCGGATGTGCGCGAGCAGGAACTGCGCAACTTCCTCGGCAGTTTCAACTTCAACGGCACCATGGCCTCCTCGTCGATCGCACCGTTCTCCGGCGGCGAGAAGGCGCGCCTGGCGCTGGCGCTGATCGTCTGGCAGCGCCCCAACCTGCTGCTGCTGGATGAGCCGACCAACCACCTCGACCTCGAAACCCGCGAAGCGCTGACCATGGCGCTGGCGCAGTTCGAAGGCACGCTGGTTTTGGTTTCCCACGATCGCCACCTGCTGCGCGCCACCACCGACCAGTTCCTGATCGTGGCGGAAGGCAAGTTGCAGCCCTTCGACGGCGACCTGGACGACTACAAGGATTGGCTGTTCAAGACCAAGCTGGCTGCGCGCAACGACAGCACCGCCGCTGCGCCGTCGGCGCCCTTTCCGGGCAAGGCTGCGACCGAGCCCGAGCCGGTCGTATCGCTGGCCGACCGCAAGGAACAGAAACGACTGGAAGCCGAGCAGCGGCAAAAGATATCCGCGCTGAAAAAGCCGATCGAGCAGCGCATCAAGCGGCTCGACGAGCAGATCGCCAAGCTCAACGCCCGCAAGGCCGAGATCGACGCACGCCTGGCCCACCCGGACATCTACGACGCCGCCAACAAGGAAGAACTGAAGACGCTGATCACCGACCAGGCCTATTGCATCAAGGAACTCGACCAGATGGAGAACGAATGGCTGGAACAGCAGGACGCGCTGGAGCAGCTGCAAGCCTGACGCTACATGGCGGCGGTGTCCCCCGGTTCGCGACCGATTAAATGCGATAACTTGGCCACCTTCCGGCATCAGCAGCCCGGTACATAAGCTTTCTACATCAATGTATGAAGCGAGCCCTTGTACTTTGGCAAAACGAAGGCATCATTGCGACCTGGCTGCTTTTTCCGCAGCATTCATTCAGAAAGGAAGCATGCGATGAACAAGAACTTCAAGAAATGGCTGCTGGCCGCTGCTGGCGCAACCCTGCTGGCATCCAGCCTGTCGGCCTCCGCCGCTGACCTGCTGCAGACGGTCAAAAGCCGCGGCACGCTGAAAGTCGCGCTGGAAGGCAACTATCCCCCGTTCAATTTCAAGGATCCGAAGACTGGCCAACTGACCGGTTTCGAGGTCGATGTCGCCAACCTGCTGGCGGCCAAGCTGGGCGTCAAGCCCGAATTCACCACCACCGAGTGGAGCGGCATCCTGGCAGGCCTGGGCGCCGGCAAGTATGACGTGATCATCAACCAGGTCGGCATCACCGACGAGCGCCAGAAAGCCTTCGATTTCTCCGATCCGTACACCCTGTCGAGCGCACAGTTGATCGTGCGCAAGGATGAGACGCGCCAGTTCAACAGCCTGGAAGACCTGAAGGGCAAGAAGCTTGGCCTGGGCCAGGGCACCAACTTCGAGCAGAAGGCCAAGAGCGTGCCGGGTATCGATGTACGTACCTATCCGGGTTCGCCCGAATACCTGGCGGACCTGGCTGCAGGCCGCATCGACGCGGCCTTGAACGACAGCCTGCTGGTGAGCTATATCCTGAAGTCGACCAAGCTGCCGCTCAAGGGTGGCAACCCGGTAGGCGCGGTCGACAAGATCGGCATTCCGTTCCGCAAGGATAATCCTGAGTTCAAGGCGGCGCTGAACAAGGCCCTGGCCGACATCAAGGCTGACGGCAGCTTCAAGCAAGCGTCCGAGAAGTGGTTCGGCATTGACGTGAGCCAGCCGCCGAAAGCACAATAAGGCGCGCTTGGCCGTCGGCGGTTGCGCAACGCAATTGCGGCGGCCGCGGGCCCCGACCTTCCTTTGTCTCTCCCTTGGACAAAGGAAGCAAACTATCCCCGCATCGCGGGGATAATTTTTTATATCGAACGCTTATGGAAATCGTAGAACTGCTGCAGCAAGCCGCTCCCACGCTGATGAAGGGCGTCGGCTATACCTTGCTGTTCGCGTTGTCGTCGATGATCGGCGGGCTGGCCCTGGGGTTCGTGCTCGCGGTGGCGCGCATCGTTCCGTGGCGCCCGGTGCATTGGCCCGCAGCGCTCTACGTGAGCCTGATGCGCGGCACGCCGCTGCTGGTTCAGATCTTCGTCGTGTATTACGGCCTGCCCAGCGTGGGCATCGAGTTTTCGCCGCTGACGGCCGGTGTGCTGACCTTGAGCCTCAATGCCGGCGCTTATCTGTCTGAAAGCCTGCGCGGCGCCATCCTGGGCGTGACGCATGGCCAGTGGAATGCCGCCTACAGTATCGGTCTGACCTATTTCCAGACGCTGCGCTTCATCATCGTCCCACAGGCGGTGCGCATCGCCGTCCCGGCCATGAGCAACACCCTCATCAGCCTGATCAAAGACACCTCGCTGGTGTCGGTGATTACCGTTACCGAACTGATGCTGGCGACCAAGGAAGTCATCGCGGTCACCTTCCGCCCGCTGCCTTTGTACATCGCCACCGCCTGTATCTATTGGGCCTTGAGCCTGTGCTTCGAAGCGCTGCAGCATCGTCTGGAGAAGAAGCTTGGAAAGGCTCATCAGACCTAAGGTGCTTCGCCTATGCGCAGCGCAAAAACAAAAAGCCCGGACGAGGTTTTCGTCCGGGCTTTTCTTTTCATAAAATTACCGCTTGACTGCGATCTGCTGTATTCGATCCGCCACAGTTTGATCGCGGCATGAAGAGAGCGCAGCGATTTTTGTTTCCACCCATCAACGTTTGCCGCGATAAATGTCCTGTCCGACTTCATTGATCTGGCGCCGCAATTCGCGCCGTTCATCCGGGCTCAGCTTTCCACTGCGGCGTTGTTCCTGCTCATTGTCCATCTGATTGCGACGATCCTGCGGACCAAATTCCATGCTGCGCTGCCTGAAGTCGCCCTGCGGTCCCGGCATCGGCCGACCGCCTTGCGGAGGGGCTGCCATCGAGGCAGACACCAATCCCAGCGCCAGCACCGCGGCCAGACAGAGCTTGTTGACTACTGCAATCTTCATAACGCGTTTTTCCACAAATTCGGAGAATCAAAACCGAATACCTTCGGCGCGATTCCAGTGTAGGGCGCAGGCCGCGATGGTATAAGATGATTAAGGTAAGGGATGTAACACTTTGTAATGAATACTCGGCCACGACTTGCTCAAAATCGCGGAGACGCTACCATAGGCACCATGAACTCTACCAACGGCAACAATACTAATACGACAACATCCGCCAATCAATTCAAAGTGTTGGTGGTGGATGACGACATTCGCTTGCGCGATCTGCTGCGCCGCTATCTGACCGAGCAAGGCTTCAACGTCGTGACTGCGGAAAACGCACAGGCCATGAACAAGCTGTGGATTCGCGAGCGTTACGACCTGCTGGTGCTCGACCTGATGCTGCCGGGCGAAGACGGCCTCGCCATCTGCCGCCGCTTACGCGGCGCCGGCGACCAGACGCCCATCATCATGCTGACCGCCAAAGGCGAAGACGTGGACCGCATCATCGGCCTCGAGATGGGCGCCGACGACTATCTTCCCAAGCCATTCAATCCGCGCGAACTGGTGGCACGCATCAACGCCGTCCTGCGCCGTAAAGGTCCCGACGAGCTGCCCGGCGCGCCGTCGGAAACGCCAGAGACTTTCGAGTTCGGCGATTTCGTGCTGGACCTCGGCACCCGCACGCTGAAGAAAAACGGCGAGACCATCTCGCTGACCACTGGCGAATTCTCTGTGCTGAAAGTGTTCGCCCGCAATGCGCGCCAGCCGCTGTCGCGCGAGAAGCTGATGGAAATGGCGCGCGGCCGCGAATACGAAGTATTCGACCGCAGCCTTGACGTGCAGATCTCGCGCCTGCGCAAGTTGATCGAACCCGATCCGGCCAACCCGCTCTACATTCAGACCGTCTGGGGCCTGGGCTACGTGTTCATTCCGGAAGGAAAACCGCGCTGATCCCCCGCTTCACCTTCACTGCTGCTCAGGCCGTTCGCCGATGAAAGCCCGTACCCAATCAGGATGGTTTAGCAACGGCCTGTTCTGGCGCACCTTCTTCCTCCTGACTTTCCTGATCACCGCCAGCATGGTGGCGTGGGTGGCCAGTTTCCGCATGGTCGAACGCGGCCCGCGCGCAGAGCAGCTGGCCGCGCAGATCGTGTCGGTGGTGACCATCACCCGTGCGGCACTGACGCACTCGGCGCCCGAGATGCGGCGTGAACTGCTGTTCGACCTGGCCAGTAACGAAGGCATCCGCATCTATCCGCTGGAAAAGACCGACAAGATCGTCCCGCCGGAAGACTCGCCCATCGTCCCCGAACTCGAATACTACGTACGCGAGACGCTGGACGAAAATACCTTGTTTGCCTCCAGCGTCAACGATGTCGAAGGCTTCTGGATCAGTTTCAACATCGATGGCGACAAGTACTGGCTGATGCTCGACCGCGGCCGGCTCGACCGCACCTCCAGCTTGCAATGGCTGGGCTGGGGCTCGATCGCGCTGTTCCTGTCGCTGATCGGCGCGGTGTTCATCTCCACTCTCATCAACCAGCCACTGGCGCGCCTGACCGCCGCTGCACGCGCCATCGGCAAGGGCCGGCAACCCGACCCTCTGCCGGAATCGGGGCCGACGGAAATCGAAGAGGCCAACCGCAGCTTCAACCAGATGGTGGCCGACATCAACCGCGTCGAATCGGACCGCGCGCTGATCCTCGCCGGCATTTCGCATGACCTGCGCACGCCGCTGGCGCGCATGCAGCTGGAAGTCGAAATGGCAAACCTGTCCGACGAGTCGCGCGACGGCATGCATTCCGACCTGGCGCAGATGGACAGCATCATCGGCCAGTTCCTCGACTACGCGAAACCTTTCGACGCCAACAGCCTGGATGCCATTGACATCTCCGGCCTGCTGCAGGACGTGGCCGCCAACGCCACTCGCCTTACCGACGTGAAGATCAGCACATCGATCGTCCCCAGCGCCGAGATCGCAGGCGACAGCACCGAACTGGCGCGGGTATTCAACAACCTGGTGGAAAACGCGCGCCGCTACGGCAAGACGCCCGGCACCGACTGCGCCGAGATCGATCTGCGCAGCCGCATCGAGGCCCACAATGTGGTGGTCGAAATCGCCGACCATGGCCCGGGCGTGCCCGACAGCGAATGCGAACGCCTGCTGCGTCCCTTCACGCGCCTCGACACAGCGCGCGGCCAGGCCAATGGTTCAGGCCTCGGGCTGGCGATCGTCAACCGTATCGTGCTGCGCCATAACGGCAAACTGGTTCTGAAAGGCCACGACGAAACGCACGGCGGACTGGTGATCCAGATTACGCTGCCGCTGCTGCACCACCGCCGCCATGGCTGAACGCAGCCGGCCATTGCACCACATTGCACGGCACGCCAGGCCGTCGTTATGGCCGGCAGCTTTACTGGGCATTGCATGCACAGCCGGTGCACAGAGCTATGTCGACCGCAATCTCAGCATCCCGTCTTCCACGGGCGACACCACGAGACCGGTGGTCATCATCGCCCCGGCGCAACCGGCGCCGCCCCCTGCGCCAATCCCCGTCCTCCCGAAATCCGGGCCGATCGGTTCCTATGCATCGGACGCCCCCGGCCCTGACATCCGCGCCAAGAACGCCGATTACGCTACCCAGTTCCGGGTGGTCGAGAAAATCCCTGCCGGCGCCACCATCAACAAGGTGGCATGGCGCTATGGCGTGGACAGGAAACCGCCGGGATTCGAAGCCATCCTGTGCTGGCAGGATGCCGGAACGTGTTGGACCGTCACAGACGCCAACACCGGCAACACAGACTTTTTCAATGGGAAGGATGCCACCCGGCCGTTCATGCTCTATTACCGGGTCAAAGGCGGCGGGTACCTGCCGGGAGGACCGGTCAAGGGCGACATGAACCAGATCATTGTCACTTACGACGTACCGGGCTGACTGCCGCCTCTCTCTTCCGAAGAATCAAAGGCGTTTCAATCGCCGTAACTGTCAATCTCGCGCGACTTCTGCAAGGCATCGTC
Source organism: Herbaspirillum chlorophenolicum (assembly GCF_001189955.1). GTDB lineage: Bacteria > Pseudomonadota > Gammaproteobacteria > Burkholderiales > Burkholderiaceae_D > Herbaspirillum > Herbaspirillum chlorophenolicum. The sequence continues at coordinate 152,251 of NZ_LFLT01000004.1, forward strand.
GATGCGTTCCACTGAGATCACCTTCAGGCCCTCGATCGGCTGCTTGGGCGCATTGGCCTTGGGAATCACGGCAATCGAGAAACCCAGTTTGGCCGCCTCGCGCAAACGTTCCTGCCCGCGTGGCGCGGGACGGATTTCGCCAGCCAGGCCGACTTCCCCGAAGACCACCAGGCCGCGCGGTAGCGGCTTGTTGCGCATTGATGAGTTGATCGCCATCAGCACCGCCAAGTCGGCCGCCGGTTCGGTTATCTTGACGCCGCCCACGGCATTGATGAACACGTCCTGGTCGAACGCGGCGATGCCTGCATGGCGGTGCAACACCGCCAGCAGCATCGCCAGCCGGTTCTGCTCCAGCCCCACCGACAGGCGACGGGCATTGGGCACATGGGAAGTATCGACCAGCGCCTGGATCTCCACCAGCAGCGGACGCGTCCCCTCCTGGGTGACCATCACGCATGAACCCGGCACCTGGGTGTCATGCTGCGAAAGAAACAAAGCCGAGGGATTGGACACACCTTTCAAGCCCTTTTCGGTCATGGCAAACACACCCAGCTCGTTGACCGCACCGAAACGGTTCTTGAAGGCGCGTACCAGGCGGAAACTCGAATGGGTATCGCCTTCGAAATACAGCACGGTATCGACGATATGCTCCAGCACGCGCGGGCCGGCCAGCGCGCCCTCCTTGGTGACATGGCCGACCATGATGATGGTGGTGCCTGAGGTCTTGGCCGCGCGCGTCAATTGCGCCGCGCATTCGCGCACCTGCGCCACCGAACCGGGAGCGGAAGTCAGCGCATCGGAATAGATGGTCTGGATGGAGTCGATCACGGCCACTTCCGGTTTGTGCTCGGCCAGTGTCGCCAGGATTTTTTCGAGCTGGATTTCAGCCTGCAACTGCAGATCGCGCGCATCGACCGCCAGCCGCTTGGCGCGCAAGGCGATTTGCGCACCGGATTCCTCGCCGCTCACATACAGCGTCTTCTTCAGCTTGGAGATATTGGCCAGCGCCTGCAGCAGCAGCGTCGACTTGCCGATGCCGGGATCGCCGCCGATCAGCGCCACGCCGCCCGGCACCAGGCCGCCACCCAGCACACGGTCGAATTCCTCGATGCCGGTACTAAAACGCGGCACATCGATTGCCTCGATATCGGCCAGGCTCAGCACCGGTGCGGTCTGGGCCAGGCCTTGCGGCTGCGCGGAATAGCGGTTCACGCCGGCCGTCTCGATCACGGTTTCGACCAGGGTATTCCACTGCCCGCACGCCGGGCACTGGCCCGCCCACTTGTTGCTGATGCCGCCGCACTCGGTGCAGGTGTAATTGGTCTTCGCCTTCGCCATCTTGTCTGATCCTTGTTATTCGATAAGAAGATGGTGGCGTTACTGTGCCAGTTCTACTACATCATCGTCGTGCATGACGGACTTGTCGGTTTGCCCCATTACCTGGCTGGTGATGGTGCCAGCGGTCATGGAGCCGCTGACGTTCAGGGCGGTGCGCCCCATGTCGATCAACGGTTCCACTGAAATCAGCAGCGCGACCAGCGTTACAGGCAGCCCCATCGCCGGCAGCACGATCAGTGCGGCGAACGTGGCGCCGCCGCCGACACCTGCCACACCGGCCGAACTGACGGTCACCACCAGCGCCAGGGTGGCGATCCACATCGGGTCCAATGGATTCATGCCTACGGTCGGCGCGACCATCACCGCCAGCATGGCCGGATACAGCCCCGCGCACCCGTTTTGGCCGATAGTGGCGCCAAATGATGCCGAGAAACCGGCGATGGACGCCGGCACGCCCAGGCGGCGGGTTTGCGCCTCCACGTTCAGCGGAATGGTGGCCGCGCTGGAACGGCTGGTAAAGGCGAAGGTGAGCACCGGCCAGATCTTGCGGAAAAAACGCAGCGGATTGACGCCGAATACCGACAGCAGCACCCCATGCACCACGAACATAATCGCCAGGCCGAGATAGGAAGCGACCACGAAACCGCCCAACTGGACGATATCCTGGAGATTGGAACTGGCCACCACTTTGGTCATCAGCGCCATCACGCCATACGGCGTGAGCTTCATGACCAGGCGCACCAGCTTCATGACCCAGGCTTGCAACAGGTCGATACCTGCCAGCAGGCGCCGGCCTTTTTCCTCATCGTCCTTGAGCAGTTGCAGCGCAGCCACGCCAAGGAAGGCCGCGAAGATCACCAAGCTGATGATCGACGTCGGGCTGGCGCCGCTCAGGTCGGCAAACGGATTTTTCGGAATGAACGACAGCACCAGTTGGGGCATGTTCAGGTCGGCAACCTTGCCCGCATAGCTGCTCTCGATAGTCGACAGGCGGGCGGCCTCCCGCGCGCCATGTATCAGCCCTTCGGCCGTCAGGCCAAACAGATTGGCCATCAGCACCCCGACCAGTGCGGAGACGAGCGTGGTCAGCAGCAGCGTGCCAATGACCAGCACGCTGATACGGCCCAGCGAAGAGGCCGAGTGCAGCCTGGCAATCGCACTCAGGATGGACGCGAATACCAGGGGCATGACAATCATCTGCAGCAATTGCACATAGCCGTTGCCGACGATATTGAACCAGGGAATGGACGCGCGCACGATGTCACTGCCTTCGCCATAGGCCAATTGCAAGCCCAGGCCGAACAATACGCCCAGCGCCAAGCCGGCCAGCACCTTCTGCGCCAGGCTCCAGCCCCGGTGGCGGGTTTGCGTCAGCAGCAGCAAGAGGACGGCAAATACCGCCACGTTGAGAACAAGCGCCTGATTCATTCCTGATTTCCCTTGCGAATATGATCTTGATATGAACGCCTCCCGTGCGAACGCGTCCATTGATAAAACTTTCGTGCGGATGAATCCGCGTGTTCCGCGCTTCCCCGTTACGCTACTTCGCGCACAGCCACGCGCGGCGCCAGCGCGCACATCAGTTCATAGCCGATGGTGCCGGCCGCGAATGCGACCTCGTCGATCGGCAAGCCTTCGCCCCACAGCAGCACGCGGCTGCCGATACCCGCGCCCGGCACGCCGGTGAGGTCGACTGCCATCATGTCCATCGACACCCGGCCGATCGTGCCGGTCTTGACGCCATCAACCACCACCGGCGTGCCATTGGGCGCATGGCGCGGATAACCGTCGGCATAACCGCAGGCGACCACCCCCACCTTCATTGGCTTGTCAGCCACGAAGCGGCTGCCGTAACCGACCGCCTCGCCGGGCGCGATGTCCTGCACGCCGATGATCTTGCTCTCCAGCGTCATGGCCGGGCGCAAGCCGAAGTCGGCCGCGCTGCCGCCGCCGGGCGTGCCGCCGTACAGCATGATGCCGGGGCGCACCCAGTCGAAGGCCAGTTCGCCGTGCAGCAGGTCGGCCGCCGAATTGCACAGGCTCTTCGGCCCCACCAGACCTTGCGTGCCGACATTGAAGCGCTTGACCTGCTCCTGCAGCGACAAGTCCGGATTGCCGGCGTCATCGGCATTGGCAAAATGCGTCATCATCGTGACACTGCGCACCGAAGCAATCTGCTTGAGCCGCTCGTAGGCGGCGCGGTAGACATCGGGCTTGAAACCAAGGCGGTTCATGCCGCTGTTCATCTTGAGATGAGCATGCAGTCCGACCTCAGTGGCGAAAGCCTCCAGCATGGCAATCTGTTCGTTGCAGTGCACCGCGAACTGGATGTCGTGCCGGGCCAATAGCGGCAAGTCATCGGCATCGAAGAATCCCTCCAGCAGCAGAATGGGCTTCTTCCAGCCCAGTTCGCGCAGCCGCACCGCATAGTCCACTTCGATCAGCGCCAGGCCATCGGCCTGGGCGAAGCCGCGCATGGCGCGTTCCAGCCCGTGTCCGTAGGCATTGGCCTTGACCACGCCCCAGGCCTTGGCACCAGGTGCATGGGCGCGGGCAACGGCCAGATTATGTTGAAGGGCAGAAATGCTGATGGAGGCGACGATCGGTCTTGGCATGATGAACGATGGGCGAATTAAGCGATGGACAAAGGCGGGGCAATGCGAGAAATACCGCGAACCGGGCCGGAAACCGGCTGCTGCGCCGCAAATCGCCCGGAAGTTTGCCCTGCCGGGGAACAAGCGGGCATTTTACCGGACGAATATCTTTCAGGTCAGACTTATCATTGGCACGCCATGGTTTCATGGTATAAAGCTAGCCGGAGCTAATTTGTTACATTTTGGACAGGGATGAATCGCGGTTTCTACACCATCATGGCGGCGCAATTTTTTTCGTCGCTCGCCGATAACGCGCTGCTGATCGCCGCTATCGCTCTCCTTGCCGAAATGCACTCCCCGCCGTGGATGACTCCACTGCTCAAGCTTTTTTTCGTCCTCTCCTACGTGTTGCTGGCCGCCTTCGTCGGCGCGTTCGCCGATGCCTTCCCCAAGGGGCGGGTGATGCTGATCACCAACATGATCAAGATCGTCGGCTGTGGCATGATGTTTTTCACCGTCCACCCCCTGCTGGCCTACGCGGTGGTCGGATTCGGGGCGGCGGCCTACTCCCCGGCGAAATACGGGATACTCACCGAACTGCTGCCACCGGAAAAACTGGTAGCCGCCAACGGATGGATCGAAGGCCTGACGGTCGGCTCCATCATCATGGGAACGGTACTGGGCGGCGCGCTGGTCAATCCGCATGTTTCCTCGGTCATCCTCAGCTTCGATTTCCCCCTCATCGACCTCCCCATCGATACGCCCACCGAAGCGGCACTCTGCATCATCTCCGTCATCTACATCATCGCCGCGCTGTTCAACCTCAGCATCCCCGATACCGGCGCCCGCTACGAACACCAGCAACGCAACCCGATCCGCCTGATCATCGATTTCGCCGGCTGCTTCACCACACTCTGGAAAGACAAGCTGGGCCAGATCTCGCTGGCGGTGACCACCCTGTTCTGGGGCGCCGGCGCCACGCTGCAGTTCATCGTGCTGAAATGGGCCGAGAAGTCGCTGCACATGCCGCTGGACAAGGCCGCTATCCTGCAAGGCATCGTGGCCGTGGGTGTGGCGCTGGGCGCGATGGCCGCCGCCCGTTTCGTGCCGTTGAAGAAATCGCTGTCCGTGATGCCGCTGGGCATCATCATGGGTATCGTGGTGATGCTGATGACCACCACCTCCTCGATCTGGATTGCCTATCCGTTGCTGGTGATCATCGGCGCATTGTCCGGTTACTTCGTGGTACCGATGAACGCGCTGCTGCAACACCGCGGTCACGTGCTGATGAGCGCCGGCCACTCGATCGCGGTGCAGAATTTCAATGAGAACCTCTCGGTGCTGACCATGCTGGTGCTGTACGCCTTCATGGTGCGCATGAACCTGGATGTGAACACCGTGATCATCATCTTCGGCTCCTTCGTGGCCGGGATCATGTACCTGATCATGCGCCGCCACGCGGCCAACCAGCGCGAACACGATTCGCTCGCGCTGATCGGCGAAGACAAGCACCACCATTGAGGCTTCGGCACGCGTGGCGTGCCATCCTCTCCTTACCCCTTCTCAAATCCGTATTACTGCATGCCTGACATGCTCGGCCGCTCGCTGCTGCCAGCCGTCAGGTACGATAAAGCCACGCCCGATTTCGAAGACATCGCTCCCTTCGCCCTCCTCTGGACCTCTGCATACCGCCAGCATGACCGGCGCTGGCTCCGCATTAAAGCGCTCAGCCAACTGCTCCTGCAAAGCATCCATTCCCAGCGTGCGGCCGATATCGGCGCGCGCCGGCGCCAGCCATTCCAGCCGGGGCAGTAACAGGAAGTGCAATTGGCCTGACTGCTCTGCATAGCGCTCCCGCAAAGCCGCCGCGTCGCTCCAGAAGCCATGGCAATGATCGGCCGAAATCCCCATCACGGGCGGCAACGACGACAACGGCTCGCGATAGAACAACCATCCCTTGACCAGCGCCTGCGCGGACACAACGGGCTCCGGCAACACACCAGCGGCTGCGGGATGGCGCGACAGCATCAACTGCTGCTGCATGATCTTGCGCATCTTGCGGCCCAGCGAATCAGCCAGGTTGGGGCCAACGAAGGCATCGGGCGGCAGCTCGCCTGATGGATCGGATTGAGGAGAAACCTGTTCGAGCAGGTAGAACTTGGTGGCGAATTCCCAATGCTCGAGCCCGTTGCCGGAATCGATATGAGGGCGCCGCACCAGAAAATCGAATTCGCCCAGGGTCTCGCGGGTAGCGCCATGGTTGCGCACCTGCAGGTTGGCGGCAACCAGTTGCCTGCGCTGCTGCAAATAGAAACCGAGCAGTTTCTCGGCATAGCGGCCCAGCCGCGCGGAAGGCTGGCGCGCCATGTAGTCGTGCAATTGCCGGTTTAGCTGCGGATCCTGCTCCAGCGCACGCAACCATGCGGCGACCTCTTCGCCGACCGGCCCCAGGGTTGCGATACGTCCTTCCCAGCACGGCGCATCGGCGGCCATCAGATCCGGCGCATCCAGCAGCCAGGCCAGCGCGCGCGCATGCGGATCGCGCAGCGCCGGCCAGCGCTCATGGAACCGCGCCTGGCAGTTCACTGAAGCAGGACACTCCCGGGCGTCGGCCATCATGCAGGCTTATTCAAATGGGATTTCGCAGGATTGATATGCAAAGTTTTGCCAACCATGGTTCGTCTTTACCCAAACCGAACAAAATTTCGCTGCGTAATTGAAATGCAACTCTTTGTTTGTCCCGATGGCTCGCCAACGGCCAAAAGCCACTCCGCTATCTCCGGAAACCTTGACCGTTAATTGATCCACTTCCGCTAAAGTCCAATGTCTTTCCCCACTGCCATAAGAGGCTAGAACATCGGTCTTGTTTTCGAAAGTTCCATCGGGTTGAGCAATAATAAAATCAGGATGATAAAGCCTGTTTAGCACGTCCAAATCGAGCGATAAGTGAGCAGCCGCTATGTCTTTTTCGCCTTGGACAATCATTTGAATATCGTCGCCCATTGTCATTGCACCGACTGGCGTTCGCAGGTCGTCATCGCCAGGCACAGGTCAGCCCAGGATTTGCTCTTGTCGCCCAGCGTACGCAGCAGATACGCGGGGTGGTAGGTCACCACCAGCGGCAGATCCTGATACCGATGCACGGTACCGCGCAGCTTGGATACCGGTGTCGATGGATCCAGGCCCAGCAGCGAGATCGCGGCGGTCTTGCCCAGCGCCACCAGCACCGTCGGCTGGATCAACGCGATCTGGCGTTGCAGGTAAGGCAGGCAGGCCGCCACTTCCTGCGGCGACGGCGGGCGGTCGCGTCCGTTGTCATCGGTCGGGCGGCATTTGACGATGTTGGCGATGTAGGCATTGTCGCCACGCTTCAAGCCCATCGCCACCAGCATGTTGTCGAGCAGCTTGCCGGCCGGTCCGACGAATGGCTCGCCTTGGATATCCTCATTGCGTCCCGGCCCTTCACCGATGAACAGCCATTTGGCCTTTTCGTCGCCGACGCCGAAGACGGTGTTCTTGCGGCCATTGCATAAGCCGCAGCGGCGGCAGTCGGCCACGATTTCCTTGAGCTGAGGCCACTCCATGGCGGCAATCCTGGCGATCATCGGATCGACTGCCGCAGGCGCGCTGTCTTCCTCATCGTCATGGGGCACCAGAAGCGGCTCCATCGATGCTGCGAAATCCATCTCGTCCAGCCATGGAGGCGGCCCGCCATCGTCTTCGGGGGGCGCGCCGCGACGCTCGGGCGTACGCGGCAACGACGGCGCAGCCGGCATGGGGCGTGCAACCGGTGGCGATGCAGGAGCGGTTGCCGGAGACGCGGCAAAGGCATTCTCCAGATGGCCGACTGCCGGCGCCTGAATGGCAGGACGCGGGGCAGGAGCCTCCGGCACCGGCGCTTCCTGACGCAACTCGGCAATTGCGGCCGCTGCGCCTTCTGCAGTCACGGCCTCTTCTACAGCCAGATCGCGCCGCACCCACACCGGACCGATGCCCAATGCATCCAGCAATGCCAGCGAGGAACCGTATTGTTCCTCGTTCTTCAATTCTTCACTCATAGCGCGAGACTCATGACGATAGCCCCTTCGCGGGTATTGTTCTCAGCCGGATAGTAGTTCTTGCGCCGACCGATTTCGGAAAAGCCATAGCGTTTATATACCTTGATCGCATGCGTATTCGACTCTCGTACTTCCAGCAGCATGGTGCGCATCTCATTGCTGCGCGCAAGCGCGGTGGCCTGATTGAGCAGCAATTGGCCGAACCCCTGGTGCTGGTGCGCGGCAGCCACACTGATGTTGAGCAGATGAGCTTCTTCCACCGCCAGCATGACCAGAAAATAGCCCAGCAAGACATGTGCGCCATCGCGCAGGGTCTGCGCCTGGTAACCGCTGTACAGCGAATCGAGGAAATTGCCGCGGGTCCACGGATGCGAATAGACGGCATTTTCAATCTCGACCACCGCATCCACGTCGTCTGTCGTCATCGGCGCGAACTGCAGCGGCCCGAACCGTGCCTCCAATCCGGGCAACAGCCCTGCACTGCTCTCGACCGACGCGGTCATGCCGCACCCTTCAAGGCATCGCGCTCCTCGCGTTCGGCAGTAGTCAGTGCGACCTTGTTGCGCAGGTAGAGCGGTTGCGCCTCCTGCGCAGGCAAGGCGCGTCCCTGAGCAAAATGGAACAGGCCCAGGCTCGCCACATGGCGGGCATGCGGCATGAACTGCGCATAAGCGGCCGCGAATTCGTTGGCGCAGAAATCCGGTGTGAAGTGCGCCGCATAGACGGCAAGGCCGTTACCGCACGCCACCGGCTTGCCCGCGGTGCCAACCTGCCCGGCCGCCGACAATGCCGGTTCGGCCAGCATTTCCCAGCCGCCATGATCGCCTGCACGATAGCGCGCCCAATACACCTCTCCCATACGGGCGTCGAGGATGGGCAAGACTTCACGAACATCGGGATGCGCTGCCCGGCAAGCCTGGGCCGCCGCTTCCAGCGTGACGATCGGCACCACCGGCCGGTCGATGCCGAAGGCCAGCCCCTGCACTACGCCGCAGGCCGTGCGTACGCCGGTAAAAGACCCCGGCCCCACGCCGAAGGCCAGCGCATCGCACTGGGAGAGGGCGATGCCTGCTTCGGCCAGCAATTGCTGGATCATGGGGAGAATCGAATCGGAATGCGTCTGCGCACCGGCAGATTCGCGCGCGATCAGCTCGCCTTGATGCAGCAGCGCTGCCGATGCGAGCTCGGTGGATGTTTCAATGGCTAAAATCGTGGACATCCCGCTATTTTACCGTGAGGCTGGCTTTTCCCCGCGCTGTTCGCAAGCGCCGGCGCCCGGTTTGTTCCTGGGCAAAACCACGGCTGCCGAAGCGGGTAGAATAGCGACGCCATGTCCTACCAGAAATTAGACCAGACCAACCGCCGCCAATTGGCAGACGCCCTGCGCAACGACACCTGGGTCGTCGCCTGCCTGTGCGCGGCCTGGTGCGGCAGTTGCCGTGAGTACGACATTGCCTTCAACGCTTGGGCGGCGCGTTATCCGCAACATCATTTCGTCTGGATCGATATCGAAGACCAGGCCGACCTGGTCGGCGATCTCGACATCGACAACTTCCCCACCTTGCTCATCGAACGCGGCGCCACCGTCGCCTTCTTCGGCCCGATGGAGCCCGACACCCGGCTGGCGGAACGCATCCTGCTCTCGCAATTGGAAAAAAGCGATGCCGATCTGCAACGCGAGGCCATCAGCACCGAAGAGCGCCGCACCTGGCAGGAGGAGTGCAACCTGCTGGCCAAACTGGCCGACGTCATCTGACCCATTGCCGGCTCAGGCCAGCCAAGGATCGCTCTCCGGATGCGGATAAAGCGCGCTGACATGCTCCACGAAACTGCGTACCTTGGCCGACAACAGGCGGCGGCTGGGATAGGCCATCGAAATACCTACCTGGCCGATATCGAAGTCCGACAATACCCGCACCAGCCTGCCGCTGCGTAAATCGTCGCCCAGCGAAAAGGACGGCCGCAGCACGATACCCATGCCTGTCAATGCGAACTCCCGCAGCAATACGCCGCTGTTGGACACCACTTTGCTCACGATGGGCACATCCAGCACACCGTTGATCGTGTTGACATGCCAATGGTGGCGCAGATACTCATGCGAAAAATTCAGGCAGCAATGGCGCGACAGGTCTTCCGGATTCTGCGGGGCGCCATGCTTGTCCAGATAGCCAGGGGAGGCGCACAGCACCACCTTGGCGATACCCAGCTGGCGTACGATCATGCTGGCATCGACCTTCTGCATGCTGCTGAAAAAACCAATGTCGATCCCTTCTTCCACCAAATCGATGGCGCGGTCGGACAGGGTCACGTCCAGCACCACTTCCGGGTAGGCCTGGGAGTATCCGGACAGCAGCCCGCCCAGTTGCGACTGCCCGAACCCCGCATGCGAATAGACAGCCAGGGTTCCGCCCGGCGTCTTGGTATCGAGCGAGACCAGCGCTTCGGCATCATCAATCTCGGCCAGGATCAGCCGCACACGTTCCAGATAGGCCTGCCCGGACTCGGTCAGCGAGAGGCGGCGCGTCGAACGGTTCAGCAGACGCGTCCCCAGGTGCGCCTCCAGGTCGGCGATAAACCGCGTAGCCACGGCGTTGGAAATCTCCAGGATTTCCGCTGCGCGCACGAAACTCCCTTGCTCCACCACCTTGGAAAACACCCGCATTGATTGCAGCCGATCCATATTTCAAGCCCCCGATTGTTCCAGATAGAGAAATAGTCAATTCCGATTAAACCCATTTTTCTTTGGATAGGCAACATTTAGACTGGGTTCATCGGTTGGACGAATGCAACAGACAACGTTTCCAGCCGACTCCGAAGGAACTGCGCATGTTGGCTGGAGCCGCTTACCGGCTAAGGTGCCTGCGGATTTTTATCAATTTACCAACACAAGAAGGACAAGATCATGAACATCAAGAACATTACCGTTGCCGCCGCTCTCCTGGTCGCCGCTGGCGCCGCCCTGGCAGAAGCACCATATCCACCTGAAACCGCTTTCGTGTCGACCCAGACTCGCGCCGACGTCAAGGCTGAACTGCAACGCGCCCGTGCCAACGGCGAACTCGCCGTTCGCAATGAATACCCTATCGTTCGCCAGGCCAGCTCTCACCTGAGCCGCCAGCAAGTGGAAAACGAAGTGCAGCAAGCCAGCAGCAGCAAGGCCGACAGCCTGTACAACGGCGCCTGATAGACGTTTTCGCACGACCGCCATTCAGCCTCACGGCAGCGTTCCGCCACCGCGCGTCCGAACCACCGGTACCGGGCTGAAAAACGGGTAACAGGAAGTACGCAGTACCGAAGCCTCACATCAGTACGGCAGCACCAACTGCCATGCCGCCTGCGAGACCTGCAACGCATGACAGCTGGTGCCCCCTCCTCTTCAACTCCCCTCGCCTCCCTCTTTGTATCGCGCTTTTGCACGCAATTTGCATTGCCTGAGGCCAATCCCACCAAATTGCGCATCCCGGACCTTGCCCACGGGATGTTTTGCTGCATCGCAACATACAAAACCTCATCAGAAAGCCTTGTCAGGCAAGCTTTTCCTTGAGATTTTGACGCACCAGATGTAAAGTCAAGGGTTTGTTCCCTCCGGCCTAGCTAGCGGTTGTTCGTCAAAGTCGGGCCACCTATTTTTATCCCTATGGCTTTATACGTTCACAAATACGGCGGCACTTCGATGGGCTCGACAGAGCGCATCAAGAATGTCGCAAAGCGCGTTGCCAAATGGCACGACGCAGGCCACCAGATCGTCGTCGTCCCCTCGGCGATGTCTGGTGAAACCAACCGTCTGCTGGGCTTGGCCAAAGAAATCATGGCCCAGCCCGACGGCCGCGAACTGGACATGCTGGCCTCCACCGGCGAACAGGCTTCCGTGGCGCTGCTGGCCATTGCGCTGCAAGCGCTGGGCAAGGAAGCCGTTTCCTACGCCGGCTGGCAAGTGCCGATCAAGACCGACTCCGCCTTCACCAAGGCGCGCATCCGCTCGATCGACGACGCCAAGGTGCGCCGCGACCTGAACGCCGGCAAGATTGTCATCGTCACCGGCTTCCAGGGCGTTGACGCCGACGGCAACATCACCACGCTGGGCCGCGGCGGTTCCGACACCTCGGCCGTGGCAGTCGCCGCCGCCATCAAGGCCGCCGAATGCCTGATCTACACCGACGTCGACGGCGTCTACACCACCGACCCGCGCGTGGTCAGCGAAGCGCGCCGCCTGAACACCGTCACGTTCGAGGAAATGCTGGAAATGGCATCGCTGGGTTCCAAGGTGCTGCAGATCCGCTCCGTGGAATTCGCCGGCAACTACAAGATGCCAACCCGCGTGCTGTCGTCGCTGACCGACCCGCTCATGCCGCTCGCCGAAGAGACCGTCTCCGGCACCCTGATTTCGTTTGAGGAAGACACCAACATGGAACAAGCAACCATCACCGGCATCGCATTTTCCCGCGACGAAGCCAAGATCACCGTGCTCGGCGTACCTGACCGTCCGGGCATCGCCTACCAGATCCTGGGTCCGGTCGCCGACGCCAACATCGAAGTCGACATGATCATCCAGAACCAATCTGTCGAAGGCAAGACCGACTTCACCTTCACCGTGCCGCGCGCCGAATACGCCAAGGCAGTGGAAGTACTCGACAGCAGCGTCAAGGCCCACATCGGCGCCGCAGCCATCAACGGCGACACCAAGGTATCGAAGGTCTCGGTGGTGGGCGTAGGCATGCGCAGCCACGTCGGCATCGCATCGCAGATGTTCCGCACGCTGTCGGAAGAAGGCGTCAACATCCAGATGATCTCCACCTCGGAAATCAAGATCTCGGTGCTGATCGACGAGAAGTACATGGAGCTGGCCGTGCGCGCCCTGCACAAGGCGTTCGACCTGGACAGCGCCAAGTAACCGCAACACGGAAAGTCCGGCGGACAAATCGGCGATTTTTTGCAAACCGTCGATTGACCAAACGCAGTTGAGAAGCTATTATGCGTGACTTCGCTGAGGCAACGTAGTAACTGCCTGCAGTGTGGAGACGTGGCCGAGTGGTCGAAGGCACTTCCCTGCTAAGGAAGCATATGGGCTTAAACCTGTATCGAGGGTTCGAATCCCTCCGTCTCCGCCAACAGTATGTTTTGAGAAGTTCGTAGTTGTTCGCAAAAGCCGCTCTGTCCCAGTGACTCAGCGGCTTTTTTGTTTCCGGACGTGTTTTAACATCCGTTGAAATCCAGCATCTTTAGCAGTGTCCCCACATACCGCCAAAATCGATGCCCAAGCTCGCCATCCCGGCCTGGTGGCTCGCAAGCTGGTCGACCAAGGCATCGCCCCAACCAACACAAAAAAGAAAACCAGCGCCAGCAGAACGAGGCCGACGCCAATACCGTTAAAAGCTGGCGCGCTCACGGGTGCATTGTTCGGCGGCGCTGTCGGCGAAGCCATCGACAACAACGCACTCAACAATCATGGATGCCAGGACTGCGGCCATACCTTCAACAAGCCGTAGTTTTCTCCCGTCCTATCCGTTTTCCCCATGAATGCCCAGTCTGTACACACTAGGCATTTTTATATCTCGGACTCCTCTGCCATGCAGACACGTACGTGTCCTGATCATTATTCTTTTCGGATTGCAGGCAATATTTTTCTTCCCCTTCATGGATCGCTTTCAGGGATTTGGCAACTTCTGTTTGAAACAATGCGCTGTCCACATCCCGGATCGGCTCACTGTCAAACAGAATCTGTTGCGCATGACGATTGTTAGGTGCCCATACATGATGATTGACAGGGATTGTCCTGTCTGGCGCTGCTTTTGTGATGTACTTTTTATCCTGAAAATAATCTTCAAGTTTACTATTCAACAAAAACATCTCATGAGAACGCACGACTTTAATATCTGTACTTACCGGTGCGACAGGCACCGTATCGATATAAAAAGCTATCGTGTTTTTTTGATGGCAAGTTGCCATATGCACAATCGCGGTATCTACCGTTACCACGATATCTGACAGTTCAATCAGTGGTATGACATCCAGTACACTTTGCGAATCAAAAAGAAAGACATGATCCAATGCCTCCAAGTGTTGAATACTGTCTTTTTCTCCAATCAGCACAATGTGGTATTCAGTGCTTAGTAACTGGCACACAATACCAATCTGCTCATCCGACAAAAACCGTGCTGCAACGCTACCAAAAGGATTGAACACGGCAATCTTTTTCCCCCCGGCATCGTCCAGAGACTGCAGGAAAGACAAGGCCTTCTGCCTGATGTCGTCACTGACAAACAGCTCATAGTGCAGGTCATCCGCTGTCACGTGAAGCTGGTCCAGTAATGTGCGTAACTGCGCAGTCACGTGACTTTCAGGGGAATAGTAGGGAATAGGAAAATTAAACGTCGCCAGATTACTTTTATTAAAGCCTGCCAGGATCGGTGTTTTTATATATGAACAAAACACAATATTCCTGATATCAACATACCGGTTACATCTGACATCAACTGCCAGATCAAATTTGTCTTTCCTGACCGCCCTGATTGTGTTGAGCCATGCCCCCAAGCTACTGTCGTCATACACAAATGTGCCGCTGACATGAGGGTTATATTGAATGATGTCTAAAGAAGACTTCCTGGAAGATACGTAGACCGCATAACCACACCTGGACAGATTCCTGATTAACGCTGTAGTGGCAATCATGTCGCCAATACGATCGTTTCTGACAATCAGGATTTTTTTGAC